>NC_023065.1:1200000-1800000 GCF_000513295.1 Magnetospirillum gryphiswaldense MSR-1 v2 | reverse complement strand
GATGACGGCGAGGAGGTAGTCGAGACCGAACAGCAGCTTGAGCAGCTGGCCGGCGCCGACCATCTGGCCGATCAGGTAGAAGATGACGACGATCAGCGCGCCGGAAGCGGCGAAGATGCGGACCGGGCCCTGGGCCAGACGATAGCTGGCAACGTCGGCGAAGGTGAACTTGCCCAGGTTACGCAGACGTTCGGCGATCAGGAACAGGATGATCGGCCAACCGACCAGCCAACCGACCGAGAAGATCAGGCCGTCGAAGCCCGAGCCGTACACCAGGGCGGAAATACCCAGGAACGACGCGGCCGACATGTAGTCACCGGCGATGGCCAGACCGTTCTGGAAGCCGGTGATGCCGCCACCAGCCGCATAGAAGTCAGCGGCGGTCTTGTTCTTGCGGGCGGCCCAATAGGTGATGCCCAGGGTGCCGCCAACGAAGATGGCGAACATGACGATGGCGTGCCAGTTGGTGGCTTGCTTTTCCGCGTTGCCCATATCGGCGCCGGCGGCGTAGGCAGCGGTGGCGACCAGGGTCCCGCCGATGGCGAGAGCGGCCGCGAGTGCGAACTTGGTAATGTTCATCAGCGGGCTTCCTCGAGAATCTGGCGGTTCAGTTCGTCGAACTCGGTATTGGCGCGACGGACATAGATACCGGTCAGCACGATGGCCGACAGGATCACGCCCACGCCGATGGGGAAGCCGACGGTGGTGACGCCGCCCGACAACGACTGACCCAGGAAGGTCTTGCCGTAGGCGATCAGCAGGATGAAGCCGAAATAAATGCTCAGCATGACGGCCGACAGCAGCCAGGCAAACGCACGGCGCTTGCTGACCAGCTCTTGGAACTTGGGATTGTTGCGAATGTGCTCATGCGCGACGGCATGAATGTTCGCTTTGGGTGATTCTGCCACTTTGACCCTCCGCTATTTTACCGCCCCATCGGGGTCGGCTTTGTTGTTTTCTGGACCGTTGTCCGGTCGGCTTTTTGTTACCCTGCGCGTTGCTAAGGGCACCCATGCGATCACGGAATGCCCCCGACCCTTGCAGGGAGGTTCCGACGTCATTAACATCCGCCTACATTGCCGTCAACCGTGCTTGCGGGTCAGGGTTGAATTATTTGCATGGCGGCGTCCGGCACCAAAAGCTGCGCTAGTTTAGAATTTTCCTTCCTTTTCAGACGGCAAGTGCATCTTGGTCTAAGTTTCCAAGACCCCATCAAGGTTGCTGCTGTCGACTTGGGATTGCCACTGGCAATGGCTTTATATTTTATTATTATTCGATGCCGGGTTTTCTCTGGCGACACTTTCGGGTAGGCTTCGCCGCGTTGGTGTGACCTTGTGCCACCGCATCAGTTATAGTCTTCCGAGCTATTCGGAATTTGGATGAATTTGCAATGAATGACATCGCTGCCCTGGCGCGTATCGACAGTTTTCCCTATCGCCATCGTCTGCATGAGGTGATGAGCACGCCGGTTCTGACCGGGACGGAAGACCTGTCGCTGACCGATGCCATTCATCGCATGTACGAGGCGCGGGCGTCGTCCATCGTCGGCGTCGATGGTCAGGGACGCGCCATCGGCATTCTGACCGAACGCGACCTGTTGCGGCTGTTGTCGACCCAAGGCGCCGCCGGTCTGGACACCACCTTGGGTCAGATCATGACCCGACCGGTGGCGGCGGTGCCCAGCGATGCCTTCGTTTACGTGGCCCTGGGCAAGATGACCCGGCTGGGCCTGCGGCATCTGGTTGTCGTCGACCGCGACCGCAAGCCTTTGGGTATGGTCACCGGGCGGGCGCTGTTGAAGGTGCGTGCCAACGACGCCCTGGTCATTGGTGATTCGGTGCACGAAGCCAACGGTCCCGAGGACATGGAAGCCGCCATGGCGGCCTTGCCCAAACTGGCCCGCTCGTTGTTGGCCGAGGGGGTGACGGCGCGCGGCATTTCCTCGGTGATCGCCCTGGTTATCCGTGATTTGACGGCGCGGGCCACCGAACTGGCGGAAAAGTCCATGGCCGAGGATGGTTGGGGCGGCGCTCCGGCGGCTTATGCCATGCTGGTGTTGGGTTCGGGCGGTCGCGGCGAAAGTCTGCTGGTGTTCGACCAGGACAACGCCATCGTTCATCGCGGCAGCCCCGCCGACGACGTGTGGTTCGCTGAATTGGGCCGCCGCGTCAACGAGATGCTCAATCAGGCCGGCATTCCGTTCTGTGACGGCGGCGTCATGGCGCGCGAGCCGAAATGGCGCAAGAGCCTGGAGGAATGGAAGGACGAGATTCATTCCTGGGTGTTCTCGCTGGAAAACCAGACGGTGATGTATTGCGACATCTTTTTCGACTTCCAGCCGGTGTGGGGCGACGCCGATCTGGCCGAGGAGCTGCGCGGCTGGGCCATCGAGAAAGCCTCGCAATCGGGTTTCTTCATGCAATACCTGGCCCAGCACGTGGCCAAGATGGATGTGTCCTTGACCCTGTGGGGCGGTTTCGTCACCAAGAACGGACGGCTGAACGCCAAGAAGTTCGGCCTGCTGCCTTTGGTGTCGGCGGCGCGTTTCCGCGCCATCCGCGCCCATGTCCAGGCCACCGGCACCGACGAGCGTTATACCGCCATCAAGGATTTGGAACTGCTGCACGAGGATGATTGGCGCGATTTCCTGGAAATCCGCGAAATCGTCTTCCGCGTCATGCTCGATCAGCAATTGGCCGATCTGGCCGCCGGCATCCCGCCTTCGGCCAGCATCGACCCCAAGCGTCTGCCGACCCAACTGCGTGAACGGCTGCGCTGGGCCTTCAAACGCCTGCGCACGCTGAAATACATCTGCGGCGTGGCGGGCTAGGTCATGCTTGGGCGGGTTCTGATCGTCGCCGGTTCCGATTCCGGCGGTGGCGCCGGTATCCAGGCCGACATCAAGGCGGTCAGCGCCCTGGGCGGCTTCGCCGCCACCGCCATCACCGCGCTGACGGCGCAGAACACCCAAGGCGTGTTCGGTATCCACCCGGTGCCGCCGGCCTTTGTCCGCCAGCAGATGGAATTGGTGCTCGACGATATCGGCGCCGATTGCATCAAGACCGGCATGCTGGCCAGCGTTTCCATCATCGAGGCGGTGGCCGCCAGCCTGGACAGTCACGGCAGAGATATTCCCCTGGTGGTCGATCCGGTGATGGTGGCCAAGGGCGGCGCGCCGCTGTTGGCCGACGATGCCGCCCGCGCCCTGATCGCGCTTTTGGTCCGTCGGGCCGCCATCATCACCCCCAACATTCCCGAAGCCGAGGTGCTGCTGGACCGCCCCATCGCCGGCATCGCCGACATGGACCGGGCCGCCCTTGATCTGCTGTCCTTAGGCTGTGGCGCCGTGCTGTTGAAGGGCGGTCATCTGGAGGGCGACGATCTGGTCGACGTTCTGGCCCGACCCAGCGGCCTGACCCGCTTTGCCGGTCGCCGTATCGCCACCGCCTCGACCCATGGCACCGGTTGCACCATGGCGTCCGCCATCGCCTGCGGCATCGCCCAGGGATTGGACCTGGAGCAAGCGGTTACCCGCGCCCGCGTCTTCGTCCGCCGTTCCATCGAAACCGCGCCCGGCCTGGGCCACGGTCACGGGCCGCTGAACCATCTGCATGCCATCGCCCCCTATGAATGGTAGGCACAGTGCTGTCCGGCCACGTCATCAATCTGCGGCGGCGGGCTGACCGCAAGGCACGCTTTCTTGATTGGAATGGCGGTCATGCCGTCCACTGGGTGTGGCACGACGCGGTCGAGCCCGATCAGGTCGATCGCGCCGACCGGGCTGTGGTCGGTGCCGACATCGACGCCAGCGATGCCGAGATCGCCACGGCGTTATCCCATCGCCGCCAATGGCTGGCCTGCGTCGACAGTGGCCAGCCCCGCCTGATTTTCGAGGATGATTGCTGCCTGCGTCATGGGGCCGAGGCCACGCTGGCCGCCGCCTTGGCGGAAAGCGACATGGTCTTCCTGGGCTGCAACGCCGATGCGGCGGTGGTGCTGGAACTGCCCGACCGTCTGTTCGCCTATGTCACCTATGGCAATACCGCCCATGGCCAGCCGGGCTATTTCGACCATTTCGCCCATCAGGCCCCACCGGTTCCGCCGCCGCATCTGCACCGGACCTATCTGATCTGGGGCTTGCTGGCTTATGCGCTGTCGCCGACGGGGGCGGCAAAATTGCTGGCCGAGTGTTTTCCGCTGCGACGACAAAGCGTCGCTTTGTTCCAGCAGGGGCGGACCGTGCAAAGCTGCGCGGTGGACGCTATGGTTAATGCCGCGCTGCAACGCGGCAGCGTGCGGGCCTTGGCCTGTTTTCCGCCGGTAGCGGCGGGGCCTAATGGTGATTCGGACTTGGCTCCGGGATAAAAGGAGAGGCGCTGATGAAAGCCAGATTCTGGCAGGTGGATGCCTTTGCCGAGCGGCGTTTCGCCGGTAATCCGGCGGCGGTGATGGTGTTGCCGCACTGGCCCGAAGACGCGGTGATGCAGCAGGTGGCGGCGGAAAACAATCTGTCGGAAACCGCCTTCCTGGTGCGCGAGGAGACGGGCTGGCACATCCGCTGGTTCACCCCCAAGGTCGAGGTCGATCTGTGCGGTCATGCCACCCTGGCCGCTGGCTGGGTGGTGCTCAATCAGGTGGAGCCGGCGGAGCGGCTGGTGTTCGCCTCGAAAAGCGGTGATCTGCCGGTGGTCCGCGACGGCGATACCCTGGTGCTGGACTTTCCCGCCAAGCCGCCGCGCTCGGCGGTGTTCCCCGATGGCATCGACCGTATCCTGGCCAAGCCGGTGCGCGAGGTTTTGACCACCGCCGACCATCTGCTGTGCGTGCTCGACAGTGCCGATGCGGTGCGCACGCTGGTGCCCGACATGGCGGGCATCGCCGGCTTGTCCAAATGGGCGGTGATGGTCACCGCCCCGGCTGATCCGGGCAGCGATTGCGATTTCGTCTCGCGCTTCTTCGCCCCGCGCAAGGGGGTGATCGAAGACCCGGTGACCGGCTCGGCCCATTGCGTGCTGACGCCGTTCTGGGCCAAGCGTCTGGGCAAGAACGCGCTGGTCGCCCGTCAGCTGTCGGCGCGTGGCGGCATCTTGCGGGTGGAAATGCGGGGCGACCGGGTGGCCATCGCCGGCACGGTCATCGGCTATGTCAACGGCGAGGCCGAGATTTAGTCTTTTGCTTGGCTTTCGGCTTGGGGAACCAGTCCACCACCGTCTCGGGCGGAAACGGGCTGTGGCCCGCCCACCAGTCCTGCGCCGCCTCGGGGCGGTCGATAATGGCTTGCAGGGCCGGCATCAGTTCCAGCCCCGGACAATCGTGCCCGGCCTTGATCAGGGGCAGGGCCAAGCCTTTCAGCGCCCCTTCATAGACCATCTTGGGTTCGCTCTGGAAGGCTGGGTTGGCCTGGGCGCCCATCACCGGCAGCCCGGCATATTTGGCCATGCAATGGCGTACGTCCACATGCCACAAGGACCGGCATTTCAGCGGGCGGATGTCGTAGATGGCGCAGGCGCCGTCTTGCAGGAAGGCGCAGGGCAGGCCGGGGTGCCAACCGGCCAGCATGGCCCGTTGCTGTGGGCGGTCGGCCAAGGCACGGGCGATGGCCAGAACCTCGATGGCGGCGGCGCCGACTTTTTGATGGCAGCACCAGCCGCAACCGCGCCGGCAGGCGGCCGGGGCCGTGCCCAGGGCAAAGGCTGGGGTGGCGCGGATGGCGTCGAAAATACGGTCGGCCCGCTGCCAGGTTTTGACCGCCGCGTCCATCATCGCTTCCACCCCCTGGGGCAGGGCTTGGACCACGGCGCTGTGGGCGGCATCGAAGGCGGCCTGTTCCAAAGGTGGCGGCGGTATGGGCTGGGATTGGCCGCGCAAGGCCGCCATGGGGTCGAAAGTGTTTCGGCTCATGCGGCAAGTGTAGCAGGATAGGACAAGAGCTTCAAAATACGAGATGATAGTGTTGTATATATGTAACTTACATATATATTGTTGTGAATATCTGGCGGTGGTATTGCTGCTATCCGCGAGCTGACGAAACGGAGGGGCCGGTGCTGGGTGAATTGGCGGTGACCCCACAGATGTTGGTGACTTTGGGCCTGTTGGTGCTGGCCCTGGGCCTGTACATCTGGGAACGCATCCCGGTCGAGGTGGTGTCCATCGGCCTGTTGTCGGTAATGATGGTGGCCTTCCACCTGTTGCCAGTGTTGGGCGCCGATGGCCGCAACCTGCTGTCGCCCGACGTGTTGCTGTCCGGTTTCGGCAATCCCGCCCTGTTGACGGTGATGGCGCTTCTGGTGGTGGCCGAGGGCCTCAACCGCACCGGCGCCCTCGACCGTCTGGCCGACGGCGTCGGCCATCTGCGGCTGTCGCCGCGGGTGCTGGCGGCCTTGGCCCTGGCGGTGGTGACGGTGACCAGCGCCTTCATCAACGACACGCCCGTGGTGGTGATGTTTTTGCCGGTGTTCCAGGCCTTGGCCATGCGCGCCGGCCAGTCGTCGTCGCAATTGATGATGCCCTTGTCCTTTGCCGCCATCTTGGGCGGCATGACCACCCTGATCGGCTCGTCCACCAATCTGCTGGTGTCGTCGGCGTTGATTTCCCAGGGCGTGCCGGGGCTGGATTTCTTTCAGCAGACCCCCATGGGCGTGTGGGTGGCCTCTATCGGCTTCGTCTATCTGATCTTCGTCATGCCGCATCTGCTGCCCAAGGGGCAGGGCGGCAGCCTGATGGGCAGCGGTGCCGGCAAGCAATTCGTGTCGCAATGCGTGGTCGCCGCCGGTTCGGCCCTGGACGGCGCCCAGGCCCAGGCCGGCACCTTCCGTCAATTGCCCGACATCACCGTGCATCTGATCGTGCGCAATGGCGAATCGGTGTTTCCGCCCTATGACGACGTGGTCTTGGCCGCCGGCGACGTGCTGATGGTGGCCGGCTCGCGCAAGGCGCTGACCGAGACGGCGGCGCGCTTCCCCGGTCTGTTGTCGGTGCCGGAAATTCACGACGATGACGACGAGGACCAGCCCAACCCGCGCCCGCCGGTCTCCATGGTCGAGCAGGTGCTGGTCGAGGCCATGGTGCCGCCGACCTCGCGCTTCACCGGTTTCTCGGTCGAGCAATTGGGGCTCAACCGCTATCACAATCTGGTGGTGCTGGGGCTGGAGCGGCGGGCGCGGATGATGCGCGGTCCCACCGCCGGCCTGCGCCTGCAAGCCGGTGACGTCTTGTTGCTGATGGGCCGCGACAAGGATGTGGAAACCCTGCGCCAGGATCGCGATCTGGTGGTGATCTCCGGCAGTGCCGGATTGTTGCCGCGTGTCCATCACGCCAAGACGGCCGGGATTTTGTTTCTGGCCATGCTGGGGTTGTCGGCCACCGGCGTGCTGCCCATCGCCGTGTCGGCCATCGCCGTGGCGGTCGCCCTGGTCGCTCTGGGGGCCTTGACCTCGCGTCAGGCTATCGGCGCCATCGATGCCAAGGTGGTGTTGCTGGTCGGCAACGCCCTGGCCCTGGGCGAGGCGATGGAGGCCACCGGTGCCGCCGGTTTTCTCGCCAAGCTGTTGCTGTCGGTGATGGGGGATGTGGGGCCATGGACGGCCATGGTGGCATTCTTCGGTCTGGTCGCCGCCGTCACCAATGTGCTGTCCAACAACGCCACTGCCGTTTTGTTCACGCCCATCGCCATTGGGCTGGCGCGGCAATTGGGGGTCGAGCCGCATCTGTTCGCCATCGCCGTCATCATCGCCTCCAATTGTTCCTTCGCCACCCCCATCGGTTATCAGACCAATCTGCTGGTCATGGGGCCGGGGCATTACCGTTTCGTCGATTACGTCAAGGCCGGGCTGCCGCTGACGCTTTTGCTGTGGGCAGCCTTCGCCATCGGCGCCAAGGTGGTGTGGGGATTGTAAAGTCTTGCCTGCGTGGGGCGCCCTGCTAAACTCCGCCCCTGTCGCCAGCCAAGGATTCTTTTCGACATGTCACAATCGGCGCGGCCCCCGGTTCGGCCCCTCAATCCCAATTTCTCTTCCGGTCCCTGCGCCAAACGCCCCGGCTGGTCGGTGGAATGCCTGTCCGATGCCCCGTTCGGGCGCTCGCACCGCGCCAAAATCGGCAAGGCCAAGCTGCAAGAGGTGATTACCCGCAGCACCGAGATGCTGGGCCTGCCCAAGGGCTGGCGCCTGGGTATCGTGCCGGCGTCGGATACCGGTGCGGTGGAGATGGCGCTGTGGTCGCTGTTGGGGGCGCGCGGTGTCGACATGTTCGCGTGGGAGACCTTCGGCGACACCTGGGTCGCCGACGTGACCAAGCAGTTGAAGCTGGACGATCTGCGGGTGTTCACCGCCCCCTATGGCCACTTGCCCGATCTGACACAGGCCGATTTCGACCGCGACGTGGTGTTCACCTGGAACGGCACCACCGCCGGCGTGCGGGTGCCGGGCGGTGACTGGATCGCTGACGACCGCAAGGGTCTGACCATCTGCGACGCCACCAGTGCCGTCTTCGCCATGGACCTGCCGTGGCACAAGCTGGATGTGGTCACGTGGTCGTGGCAGAAGGTGCTGGGCGGCGAGGGTGCGCATGGCATGCTGGTGTTGAGCCCGCGTGCGGTCGAGCGGCTGGAAAGCTATACGCCGCCCTGGCCGTTGCCCAAGATTTTCCGTCTGACCTCGGGCGGCAAGCTGATCGAAGGCATTTTTGTCGGCGACACCATCAACACGCCGTCCATGTTGGCGGTGGAAGACCAGATCGACGCCCTGCGCTGGGCCGAAAGCATCGGCGGCCTGCCGGCGCTGGTGGCGCGCTGCGATGCCAATCTGGCCGCCATCCAGTCGTGGCTGGATTCCTCCGATTGGGCGGTCAATCTGGCCGCCGATCCGGCCTTGCGCTCGACCACTTCGGTGTGTCTGACGCTCAAGCACGGGTGTTTCACCCGCCTGTCCGCCGAGGACCGCGCCGCTTTCGCCAAGAAAATGGTGTCGTTGTTGGACAAGGAGGGGGTGGGCTATGATCTCGGCTCGTACCGCGATGCCCCCGCTGGCCTGCGCATCTGGGCCGGGGCGACGGTGGAACTGGCCGATATCCACGCCCTGCTGCCTTGGCTGGACTGGGCTTTCGCCCAGGTCCAAGCCGAATTCGCCAGTATTTAAAGCCGTTCGTTCAAAGGGAAGTGCCGTCATGCCCAAGGTTTTGATTAGCGACAGGTTCAGCCAGGCTGCCCAGCAGGCCTTCATCCTGCGCGGCATCGAAGTGGACGTGCGTCCCGGCCTGTCCACCGACGAGTTGAAGGCGATCATCGGCGGGTACGACGGTTTGGCGGTGCGTTCCGGCACCAAGGTCAGCGCCGACTTGCTGGCCGCCGCCACCCGCCTGAAGGTGATCGGTCGCGCCGGTATCGGCACCGAGAACATCGATCTGGCCGCCGCCACCGACCAAGGGGTGGTGGTGATGAACACGCCGTTCGGCAATTCGGTGACCACCGCCGAACACGCCATCGCCCTGATGTTTTCCCTGGCCCGGCAAATCCCCGCCGCCAATGCCTCGACCCATCTGGGCAAGTGGGAGAAATCCCGCTTCATGGGGGTCGAGCTGACCGGCAAGACCCTGGGCATCATCGGCAGCGGCAATATCGGTGCCGTCGTCGCCGACCGCGCCTTGGGCCTGAACATGCGCGTGGTCGCCTTCGACCCCTTCTTGTCGGAAGAGCGGGCCAAGGACATGTGCATCGAAAAGGTCGATCTGCCGACCCTGTTCGCCCGGGCCGATTTCATCAGCCTGCACACGCCCCTGACCGAAGCCACCCGTAATCTGATCTGCACCGATTCCATCGCCCTGATGAAGGATGGCGTGCGCATCATCAACTGCGCTCGCGGCGGCTTGATCAACGAAGCCGATTTGCGCGCCGCCATCGTCTCGGGCAAGGTGGCGGGGGCGGCGCTTGACGTCTATCAGACCGAACCGGCCACCGAAAACTGCCTGTTCGGGCTGGAGCAGGTGGTGTGTACCCCGCACCTGGGCGCCTCCACCGCCGAGGCCCAGGAAAACCAGGCCTTGCAGGTGGCCGAGCAGATGTCCGACTTCCTGCTGTCGGGCATCGTCGCCAACGCCCTCAACATGGTGCCGGTATCGGCCGAGGACGCGCCCAAGCTCAAGCCCTACATGAAGCTGGCCGGCCAGTTGGGCAGCTTCGCCGGGCAATTGACCGAGCACGCCATCAAGGCGGTCCGGATCGAATACGAAGGTCACGTGGCCGGTCTCAACACCAAGCCGCTCACCGCCATCGTGCTGGAAAGCCTGCTCAGGCCGATGATGGTGTCGGTCAACATGGTCAACGCCCCCCTGGTGGCCAAGGCCCGCGGCATTGAGGTGTCCGAGGTGACCTGTGAGCGCAAGGGCGATTACAACACCTTGCTGCGGGTCATCGTCACCACCGAGCAACGCACCCGCGAAGTGGCCGGCACCCTGTTCGGCGGCGACAAGCCGCGCGTGGTCGCCATCAAGGGTATTCCCATCGAGGCGGAACTGGGCAGCCACATGCTGTATGTCACCAACCAGGACAAGCCCGGCTTCATCGGCGCCCTGGGCAGTCTGCTGGGGGCCAGGGGGGTCAATATCGCCACTTTCCATCTGGGCCGGTCGGAAGCTGGCGGCGACGCCATCTTGCTGACCCAGGTGGATCAGCCCTTGACCGATGCCATCCTGGACGAGGTGAAGGCGTTGCCCCATGTGGTTCAGGCCAAGGCCCTGAATTTCTGATCCGCCCCCGCATTTGCAGGCAAAGCCCTTCCCGGCAACGGGAAGGGCTTTTTTCGTGGCGGATAGTGCTTGCTTAAATTACGTCCTAAGGAGTATAGGCCTCATCCTAAAGTTTGCGTAAATTATCAATTTGTGAACTTTTGTATTGATATTGATCGATCATTGAGCGCGCCCATCCCGAAGGAAAAGCCATGTTCTCTGCCCGCAACAAGCCGCAACAGCAAGCCGTCGTCACCCAGACCCGCCCGGACGAGGTGTTGACCGCGGAACGGCTGGCGCTGATCGACGAGATGCTGGATATGATCCTGGCCGGGCGTTACCACTCGGTGCCCGAGGGGCAGTGCAGTGTCGGCAAGAAGATCAAGGAAATGGCTTGCCAACTCGAGGCACGGGCCTTGAATGAGTTGAAGCGCAACGTGGAAATGTCCATTTCCATCAACGAGGCGGTAACCGAAACCGCCGGCATGATGCGCGCCGTGAGCGAGGCCGACCGCCGCAGCCAGACCATCGCCGCGGCAGCCGAGCAATTGGTGACCAGCGTCGGCCAGATCGCCGAGAATTCCAACGGCGCCGCCACCGATGCCCAGGCCGCCGAAATCACCGCCCTGGCCGGGCAGCGGGCCGCCGATCAGGCGGTGGACAGCATGCAATCCATCGCCAATGCGGTGAACGCCGCCGTCACCAAGGTGGAAAGCCTGGGCCAGGCCTCGGCCCAGATCGGCGACATCGCCAACCAGATCGAGGCTATCGCCCGGCAAACCAACCTGTTGGCCCTGAATGCCACCATCGAGGCGGCCCGCGCCGGCGAGGCCGGCAAGGGTTTCGCCGTCGTCGCCAACGAGGTCAAGCATTTGGCCAACCAGACAGCCAAGGCGACCATCGACATCCGCTCGCGCATTGAAACTCTGCGCCAGGAAATGTCGGAAATCGTCATCACCATGGAAGATGGTGTCCGCGCCGTCGATGATGGCAGCCAGGTGATTCGCAGCAGCGGCGACAACATGCGCCAGGTTTCGGCCCAGGTGGCCGGGGTCACGGCCCGCATGCAGGGCATCGCCTCGATCCTGACCCAGCAGAAGGCGGCGTCGGAAGAGGTGTCGCATGGCGTCGGCATCATCGCCGAGATGTCGGGCCGCAACGTCGCCACCATCGGGCAGGTGGCCGAGGAAATGGACAAGGCCTCCAAGGTCATCGCCCGCACCCTGGCCGACATGGCGACCCTGGAAATCGAGGACCTGACCATCCACGTGGCCAAGTCCGATCATATGATCTGGCGCAAGCGGTTGGCCGACATGCTGGTGGGCCGTGAAACCCTGCGCCCCGAGGAATTGTCCGACCACACCCAGTGTCGTTTGGGCAAGTGGTGCGCCAAGGTCGACGACCCGTCCATCCGCAACCACCCGGCCTTCACCGCCTTGGAAGGCCCGCATCGTCTGGTGCACCAGCATGGCATCGAGGCGGCGCGGCTTTATCAGGCCGGCGACATCGACGGTGCCCTGGAATGCGTGCAATTGGCCGCCCAGGCGTCGCAAGGGGTAATGCAGGCGCTGGACGATCTGGGCCGTCGCGGCAAGTTCTAACCGGGCCTTGACGGTTTTCCGTTTGCCCCTATCGTTCAAACGCGATAAACCGGGCAGTCCCCGTGGCTGGAAACGGTCACGGGTTTCCGCCACCATGCGATTTGCCGAATTCCATGAATGACTTCGCCAAAAGCGCGCTGCTGCCCAACGGCCTGCGTGACATTCTTCCCCTGGATGCCGAATACGAGGCGGACGTGGTCAGCCGCGTCACCGCCCATTTTGCCGCCCAAGGGTACGACCGGGTCAAGCCGCCGCTGATCGAGTTCGAGGATACGCTGCTGGACGGTGCCGGTGCCGCCATGGTCAAGCAATGTTTCCGTGTCATGGACCCGGTGACCCAACGGATGATGGCGCTGCGCGCCGACATGACGCCGCAGGTGGCTCGCATCGCCCGCACCCGTCTGGCCGGAATGCCGCGTCCGCTGCGTCTGTCCTATGCCGGTCAGGTGCTGCGGGTGAAGGGCAGCCAGTTGCGGCCTGAGCGTCAGTTCGGTCAGGCCGGTATCGAACTGATCGGTGCCGATTGCCCCGAGGCCGACGCCGAAGTGGCCATCCTGGCCGCCGAGGCCCTGGTCGCCCTGGGCGTCCCCGGTGTCTCTGTCGACCTGTCGCTGCCCACCCTGGTGCCCGCCATTCTGGCCGGGCTCGACGTTGCCGACGAATCCTTGCGCAGCTCGCTCGACCACAAGGACGCCGCCGCCGTGCTGGCTTTGGGCGGTGTGGCGGCGCCGTTGCTGTCGGCCTTGCTGAAGGCCGCCGGCCCGGCGGAGCGGGCGCTTGATATTCTGAACGGTCTGGATCTGCCGGCCCAGGCGGCGGCGGAGCGTGACCGTCTGGCCAAGGTGGTGGCGTTGATCGAACACGCGGCGCCGGACGTGACCCTGACCATCGACCCGGTGGAAAATCGCGGTTTTGAATACCATACCGGCATTTCCTTCACCTTGTTCGCCCAGAACATTTCCGGCGAATTGGGGCGCGGTGGGCGCTATCTGGCCGGCGGCAATGAGCCGGCCACCGGCGCCACCTTGTTCCTCGATACCGTGCTGGCGGCCTTGCCCGGCCCGGTGACGGCCAAGCGCACCTTCGTGCCCGCCGGCGCCCCGCGCGCGCTGGCCCAGGCACTGCGCGCCCAAGGCTGGATTACGGTGGCGGGATTGGCGCCGGTGGCTGATAATGCCGCCGAGGCAAAGCGTTTGGGATGCGGCCACGTCTTGCTGGCCGATGGCATAAAGTCTGTGGAATAGGGATTTCGTAAGATGGCGAATGTTGCGGTGGTCGGCGCCCAGTGGGGCGACGAGGGCAAGGGCAAGGTCGTCGACTGGCTGTCCGAGCGGGCCGACGTGGTGGTGCGTTTCCAGGGCGGGCACAATGCCGGCCATACCCTGGTCATCAATGGCGTGACCTACAAGCTGTCGCTGCTGCCTTCGGGCGTGGTGCGCGGCAAGCTGTCGATCATCGGCAACGGCGTCGTCGTCGATCCGTGGGCGCTGCTCGATGAGATCAAGCGTATCCAGGACCAGGGTGTCAACATCACCCCCGACGTGTTGAAGATCGCCGAAAACGCCTGCTTGATCCTGCCGCTGCACGGTCATCTGGACCGCGCGCGCGAGGAGGCCTCGGGCTCGGCCAAGATCGGCACCACCGGTCGCGGCATCGGCCCGGCCTATGAGGATCGCGTCGGTCGTCGCGCCATCCGCGTCTGCGATCTGGCCGACAATGCCGTGCTGGAAGCCAAGCTGGACAAGCTGTTGGCCCACCACAACGCGCTGCTGGCCGGTTTGGGCGCCAAGCCGCTGGACGGCCAAGAGGTGCTGCGCCAGATCAAGGACGTGGCGCCGAAGATTCTGCCTTTCGCCGATGTGGTGTGGCAGCGTCTGGACGAAATCCGTCACACCCGGAAGCGCGTGCTGTTCGAGGGCGCCCAAGGCGCCATGCTCGACGTCGATCACGGCACCTATCCCTTCGTCACCTCGTCGTCGACGGTGTCGGGCAATGCCGGTACCGGCTCGGGCGTCGGCCCCGGTCAGGTCGGCTATGTGCTGGGCATCTGCAAGGCCTACACCACCCGTGTCGGCGCCGGTCCGTTTCCGACCGAGCAGGACAACGATATCGGTCACCTGATCGGTGATCGCGGCCATGAATTCGGCACCGTCACCGGCCGCCGCCGCCGGTGCGGCTGGTTCGACGCGGTTCTGGTGCGCCAAGCCATCAAGGTCGGCGGTGTCAACGGTATCGCCCTGACCAAGCTCGACGTGCTCGATGGCATTGAGGAACTGAAGATCTGCACCGCCTACCGCTACAAGGGCGAGATCATCAACCATCTGCCGGCGTCGCAAAGCGCCCAGGCCGAGGTCGAGCCCATCTACGAGACCATCGAAGGCTGGACCCAGTCCACCCGTGGGGCGCGGTCGTGGGTCGATCTGCCGGCAACCGCCATCAAGTATATCCGCCGCATCGAGGAATTGATCGAGGCGCCGGTATCCATGCTGTCCACCAGCCCCGAGCGTGAAGACACCATCTTGGTCACGGATCCTTTCGCCTCCTGACCGTGATGACGCTTGAGCCCGCGCCCCGAGACCCTTACAAAGGTCGGTGGCGCGGGCAGCAAAGCTGACAGGGACGGACGCGAGAATGGCGGAAGCCGCCGAGGCGAATGAGGGTGTACAGGAAAGCGTGGCAGTCGCCGGGCCGCCCGGCGTGCTGCGCGAACGTTATACCATCCGTTCCAACCAGCCCATTCCCGAACTGTCGACGCCTAATGCCGAGGCCTTCGTCGCCGAGGACAAGCGCGATGCCAATCGTCAGCTTTATGCCCTGATCTGCCGGCCGGAACTGCCGCCCCGCGTCAATGTCATGCGGGCGCTGAAGGGGTTACAGGCCCCCGGTCTGGTGCAGTTGGTGGAATGGGGGGCAATGAACTGGCCGCCCTTGGGCCGCCAGTGCATGACCGTGGTCTACGAACGTCCCATCGGCAAGCGGATGATGACCAGCCTGCGCCAGGAATTCCGCCGTATCGACGAATACGATATCGGGCGCAAGGTGATCGAGCCGTTGATGGCGGCGATCAAAGAACTGACCAACCGCGGCATCACCCACCGCGCCATCCGCGCCACCAATCTGTTCTACATGGACGACGCCGGCGAGCGTCTGGCCCTGGGCGATTGCGTGTCGACGCCGCCGGCCTTCGACCAGCCCTTGGTGTTTGAAAGCGTCGAGGCCGGCATGGCCAATCCGGTGGCACGCGGTTCGGGCACCTATTCCGACGATCTTTATGCCCTGGGCGTCACCATCATCTTCGTCTATCTGGGCCGCAATCCAGTCGCCCACATGGACGAGGACACCTTGCTGAAGATGAAAATCCAGCAAGGCTCCTACGCCACCTTGGTCGGTGACGAGCGGTTGCCGTTGGCCTTGGTGGAATTGCTGCGTGGTCTTCTGTGCGACGACCCTGACCAGCGCTGGAATATCGAGGCGCTGGATTTGTGGCTGTCGGGTCGCCGTCTGTCGCCATTGCAGCAGCGGGTGGAAAAGCGCGCGGCGCGTGGCTTTCCCTTCAACGGCAAGGAATATTTCAACTGCCGTGAACTGTCCCAGGCCATGGCCAAGAACTGGGAAGCGGCCATTCCGCCGATCTTGGAAGGCAAGCTGGAATTATGGCTGCGCCGTGCCGTCGAGGACAAGGACCGCGCCCAGGTGGTGTCCGATGTGGTGCGCATGGCGCTTACCGGGTCGGGCGACAAGCGCTCGGCCTCGGATCTGATGCTGTGCAAGGTGTTGAACATCTTGGACCCCACCGCGCCGATCCGCTACAAGGGCTTCAACGCCATGCCCGACGGCTTCGGCTCGGCCCTGGCGGCGGTGATGGCACAAAAGGGCGACACCCGGTTGCTGGTGGAAATCATCCTGCGCGAAGTGCCGCGCCTGTGGTTCGAGGCCCGGCATTCCTATCTGCCCGACAATTCGCTGATGGAAGGCAATTTCCGCGAGTTGAAGAATTATCTATCGCAGACCGGCATGGGGTTCGGTCTGGAACGCTGTCTTTATGAACTCAACGACGCGCTGCCCTGCCAAAGCCCGCTCTTGGGCGAGGATTACGTGGTCGAGTTGAAGGAATTGCTGCCCGCCCTCAACGCCGCCGCCGCCAAGCGCAGCGATTCCAAGCAGCCGCCGGTGGATCGTCATATCGCCGCTTTCATGGGGGCACGGGCGCGCAGCGATATCGACCGCAATCTGACCGGCCTCAACGATCCCGAGCCGTCCAAGTCGTTGGTGGCCTTGCTCAACATGTATGCGGTGTTTCAGTACCGGCTGGGGCCGGAATCCCTGCCCGGTCTGGCGGCATGGTGCGGCGCCCTGGCCGGGCCGGTGGTCGGCGCCTTCCATTCCCGCGACAGGCGCAAGGAATTGGAAAAGGAACTGCCCAAGATCATCCGTCGCGGCTCCGTCGTCGAAATCTACAACCTGTTGGAAAATCAGGAAGCCCGGGAAAAGGACCACAACGAATTCGCCTGGGCCCAGGCCCAGTATCAGGCGGCCGAGGACGAGATCAAACGGGTGCAGACAGATATCGATGAGCGCCACGACGAAGGCGACCGGGCCGGGCGTCAGGCAGCGGCGGTGATCGGCATCCTGATCGCCATGATCACTACCACCATCGTCGTCATCCTCAGGGTCTGGTAGGCGGCCATGGCGAAAAAGGCATCGGCGGTAAAACAGGCACAGGCAGCGGCCAAAGCCAAGAAGGGCGGTGGCGGCGGCGGTGCCAACAAGATCGTCGTCTTGATGATTTTGGCGGCGCTGATTCCGTTTTCGCTGCCCACGGTGACCGTGCTGTTCTTCTGCGGCTTGCCCACTTTGGGTGCCTGGGCCGGGGAAAAGGGTAAGCACAAATACGCTTGGCTGTGCGTGGGCGGGCTGAACTTCGCCGGCATCATCCCTTATCTGTTCGATCTGTGGTTTGGCGTCCACACTCTGGACGAGGCCTTCAACATGCTGTCGGATGCCAGTGTCCTGTTATGGGCCTATGGTGCCTCGGCCATCGGTTGGGTGCTGTACATGGCCACCCCGCCCATCGTCAAAAGCTGGCTGGCCTTCACCACCGACCGCCGCGTCTCCGCTTTGAAATCGGCGCAAAAGCGCCTGATCGAGGAATGGGGGCCGGAAGTCACCAAGAAGGGGTGAGGTCAGCCCGGGGCCGCCATGCTGATCAGACCATAAAGCAGGCTGATGGACTTGCCCGGGAAGAGTGGAGAGTGTTTCACGGTTTATGCGGCTTCGGCTTCGAAGCGGCATGGGCTTTTATATCCCAAGGCGGAATGCCGCCCGACTTCGATGCCGCCTTCCAGTCGTTCCACTTTGAAGCCCCCCACACTGTCAATTCCCTTGGCAGTCCCCATGTAAGTAATGGCTGTCGGATATCCCGACAGGAGCATGGAGGACATGACCAGTGCCCATCACCGGTTGTGACACGCTTGAAACCCGTCGGACCCTTGATGTCGACGGACGGCGCTACGACTATTTCAGTCTCGCTGCCGCTGAAGGCAGCCTGGGGCCGCTGTCGCGCCTTCCCTTCTCCCTGAAGGTGCTGCTGGAGAACCTGCTGCGCTGGGAGGATGGACGCTCCGTCACCGTCAATGACATCAAGGCGGTCGCCGCCTGGCTTGGGGATCAGGGCAAGGCCGAGCGGGAGATCGCCTACCGTCCGGCCCGCGTGTTGATGCAGGATTTCACCGGTGTTCCGGCGGTGGTTGATCTGGCGGCCATGCGCGATGCTGTTGTGGCGCGCGGTGGTGATCCGTCCAGCATCAATCCGCTGATTCCGGTGGATCTGGTCATCGATCATTCGGTGATGGTGGATTTCTACGGCACTCAGACCGCCCTGGGTCAGAACATGGGGCTGGAGTTTCTGCGCAACGGCGAGCGCTACGCCTTCCTGCGCTGGGGCCAGCACGCCTTCAATAATTTCCGGGTGGTGCCGCCGGGCACCGGCATCTGCCATCAGGTCAATTGCGAGTATCTGGCCCAGGTGGTGTGGACAAGCCGGGACGGTGATACTGAACTGGCCTATCCCGATACTCTGGTCGGCACTGATTCCCACACCACCATGGTCAACGGGTTGGCGGTGCTGGGGTGGGGCGTCGGCGGCATCGAGGCCGAGGCGGCCATGCTGGGTCAGCCCATTTCCATGCTGATCCCCGAGGTGGTGGGGGTGCGGCTGACCGGCTCCACCCGGGAAGGCATCACCGCCACCGACGTGGTGTTGACGGTGACCCAGATCCTGCGCGAGGCGGGAGTGGTGGGCAAGTTCGTGGAATTTTTCGGCCCGGGAATCGACGCGCTGGCCCTGGCCGACCGGTTGACCATCGCCAACATGGCGCCGGAATACGGCGCCACCTGCGGTTTCTTTCCCATCGATGCAGAGACCATCGGCTATCTCACCTTCACCGGTCGAGATGAGGCTCAGGTCAAGCTGGTCGAGGCCTATGCCAAGGCGCAGGGTCTGTGGCGCGACGGCTCCACTCCCGATCCGGTATTCACCGCCATTGTGGAACTGGACCTGGGATCGGTCGAGCCCTCGTTGGCCGGTCCCAAACGACCGCAGGACCGGGTCGCCCTGGGGGCGGCGCGGCAAGGTTTCGCCGAGGCATTGCCGGGGCTGAAAGCCGGAGCCGACCTTGCCGCCAAGGTCAGGCTGTCCGACGGACGGGGGGATATCGGTCATGGCGATGTGGTGATCGCCGCCATCACATCGTGCACCAACACCTCCAACCCCAGTGTCATGATCGCCGCCGGGCTGCTGGCGCAAAAGGCGGTGGAGAAGGGGCTGACCCGCAAGCCATGGGTCAAGACCTCGCTGGCCCCCGGCTCCCAGGTGGTGGAGGACTATCTCAAGGCCGCCGGACTCCAGGCGTCGTTGGATGCCCTGGGCTTCACCGTGGCCGGGTTCGGCTGCACCACCTGCATCGGCAATTCCGGACCGCTGGACGAGCCGGTCAGCCGGGCCATCGACGACAACGATCTGGTGGTCGCGGCGGTACTGTCGGGCAACCGCAATTTCGAGGGCCGCATCAGCCCGCAGGTCAAGGCCAACTATCTGGCCAGCCCGCCGCTGGTGGTCGCCTATGCCCTGGCCGGGACCATGAATCTGGATCTGGCCACCGAACCTTTGGGAACCGGCACGGACGGCACCGCCATCACCCTTAAGGATATCTGGCCCAGCGCCGCCGAAATCAAGGCGGCGGTCGCCACCTTCCTGACCCGCGACATGTTCCGGCGGCGCTACGCCCATGTCTTCGACGGCGGGCCGCAATGGCAGGCGGTGACGTTCCCGCTGGGGCAGACCTATGCCTGGGACAGCGCCTCCACCTATATCAAGAACCCGCCCTATTTCGTCGGCATGGCGGCGGCCCCGCCCGAAGATCTCGCCAATATCACCGGCGCCCGTCTGCTGGCGGTGCTGGGCGATTCCATTACCACCGACCACATCAGCCCGGCCGGCAACATCAAGAAGACCAGCCCGGCCGGCGTTTTCCTGCTGGGGCGCGGCATCGCTCAGGCCGACTTCAACTCCTATGGCTCGCGGCGCGGCAACGACGACGTCATGACCCGGGGCACCTTCGCCAATGTGCGCCTAAAGAACGAGATGGCGTCGGGCACCGAGGGCGGGATGACCCGGCTTCAGCCCTCGGGCGAGCTGATGTCCATCTTTGATGCCGCCATGGCTTATCAGGCCGCGGGCGTGCCCCTGGTGGTGGTGGCGGGCAAGGAATACGGCACCGGCTCGTCCCGCGACTGGGCGGCCAAGGGCACCAAGTTGCTGGGGGTCAAGGTGGTGATCGCTGAAAGCTTCGAACGCATCCACCGTTCCAATCTGGTCGGCATGGGCATCCTGCCTCTGCAATTCCCCGAGGGCATCACCCGCAAGACCCTGGAACTGAACGGAGCCGAGACCTTCGACATTGCGGGTCTGTCCGGCGGGCTGGTGCCACGGCAGCAAATCCCGGTCAAGATCACCCGCAACGACGGGTCTTGCCTGACGGTTGCGCTGCTGTGCCGCATCGATACCATGGATGAGCTCGACTATTACCGCCATGGCGGTATCCTGCATGCGGTTCTGCGCGACATGGCGGGGAGACCGAACGAGCCATGAGGGCGACACGGACGGAACACGATTCTTTCGGCACCATCGAGGTTCCCGCCGACCGGCTGTGGGGCGCCCAGACCCAGCGCTCGCTTGAACACTTCGCCATTTCGACCGAGCGCATGCCGGCTGAGATCATCCTGGCCCTGGCCTCGGTGAAATCCGCCTGTGCCCGCGTCAACCGCGACCTTGGCCTGTTGCCCGGGGACAAGGCGGAAGCTATCGCCGCCGCCGCCCAAGAGGTGCTTTCCGGGCGGCACGCCGACGAGTTCCCCCTGTCGGTCTGGCAGACCGGCTCCGGCACGCAAACCAACATGAACATGAACGAGGTGCTGGCCAACCGGGCCTCGGAACTGCTTGGCGGTGAACGGGGGCGAAACCGCCTCGTCCACCCCAATGACGAGGTCAATCTGGGACAGTCGTCCAACGACGTCTTCCCCACCGCCATGCATCTGGCCGCCGCACTCGGCATCGTTTGCAGGCTGCTGCCGGCGCTGGCCCGGCTGCGCCAGACCTTGGCGGCAAAATCCACCGCCTTCGCCGATATCGTCAAGATTGGCCGCACCCATTTGCAGGACGCCACACCGCTGACCCTGGGCCAGGAATTTTCCGGCTACGTCGCCCAGTTGGAGCTTGCCGAGACGGTCATCACTTCGTTGCTGTCCTGTCTCTATCCGCTCGCCATCGGCGGCACCGCAATCGGCACCGGCCTCAACACCCATCCCCAATTCGGCGACCGGGTGGCGGCGGGGTTGGCCCGAAGCAGCGGGCTCCCCTTTACCGCCGCCGCCAACAAATTCGCCGCGCTGGCCGCCCATGACGGCTTGGTCGCCACCCATGGCGCGCTCAAGACACTGGCGGTCGCCCTGACCAAGATCGCCAACGACATCCGTTGGCTGGCCTCGGGTCCACGCTCGGGGCTGGGGGAAATTTCGATCCCCGAGAACGAGCCCGGCAGCTCGATCATGCCGGGCAAGGTCAACCCGACCCAGTGCGAAGCCTTGACCATGCTCTGTTGCCAAGTCATGGCCAACGACGTCGCCATCACCATGGGCGGTGCCGCGGGCAATTTCGAATTGAACGTCACCAAACCGCTGATCGCCCATAACCTGCTGCAGAGTGTGCGCTTGCTGGCCGATGGCATGAGTAGTTTCGAGACCCATTGCGGGCGCGGTATCGAACCCAACCGACAGCGTATAGCCGTTTTGCTGGATCGCTCGCTGATGCTGGTGACGGCACTGGCGCCCCATATCGGCTATGACCGCGCCGCCGAAATCGCCAAGCTGGCACATCACGACGACATCACGCTCCGTCAGGCGGCACTGGCATTGGGCCATGTCAGCGCCGAGCAATTCGACGCTTGGGTCAAGCCGGAGGACATGATCGGCTCGGCCAAGCTAGAGCCGTGACGTGCCGGCACGGCGCAACTCGCCCAATGCCACATTCTCCGACCGGATACGAATGGCGAGAATTGCCGCATTGGCGGCGGAGAACGCCAAGGCATACCAGGGCAGGCCCAGGCAGAGCGGCAGGACGGCGATCTCGCCGATGACGATGACGTAGTTTGGGTGGGCCAGATAGCGATAGGGACCGGCACTCACCAGCGGGGCGCCGGGGACAATGATGATGCGGGTGGTCCAGCGTCGTCCCAGCGACATCAGCACCCAGACCCGCAACCCTTGCAGCACCAGGAAGATCAGCAGCCACGCCAGGTTGAGCGGATTTGACCAGCCCAGCAGCCACAAACCGCCGAGCCACAGGGCATGCAGCAGGACGATGACCCGATAATGTTCGGGCGCGACCTCGAACGCCCCCTGGGCCAACAGCATGCGGGTATTGCGGTGGGCCAGCCATAATTCCGCCAGCCGTTCGATGGTGACCATGGCCAGCAGGATGACGGCCGGGTTCATGCCGCTCTCTTCAGCGAGGCGCAGGTGGCGGTGAAGCCCGGCCCCATGGCCGTCACCAATGTCCGCGGCGGCAACCCGGCCCGGATGACCCGTTCCAGTACGAACAAGGCGGTGGGAGCCGACATGTTGCCATATTCGGCCAAGATTTCCCGTTCGTGGTTCAGTGAACCCTGGCCGAGGGAAAAGGCCCGTTCCAGGGCATTCACGACCTTGGTTCCGCCGGGATGGAAGGTGAAGCGGTCGATGTCGTCCACCCCCAGCCCGGCCCGTTCCAGGATGCCGACAATGGCCGGTTTCATGTTGGCCTCGGCGAAAGGCGGAATGTCGCGGTCGAAAATCACGCCGAAGCCCTGGGGGTCAATGGACCAGCCCATGATGTCGAGGGTGTCGGGCCAGATATGTTGGCCGCTCATCTCCAATGCGGCAAGGCCGTCCGCCCCGGTGCGCAGGACACACGCTGCGGCACCGTCGCCGAACAGGGCGGTGGCGACGATATTGGCCTTAGTCAGTTCGTCAAGCCGAAAGGCCAGGGTACACAGTTCGATGGCGACCATCAGCACGACGCTGCCGGGACGAGACTGGGCCAGACGCGACGCGATGGACAGGCCGGTGACGCCGCCGGCACAGCCGAGGCCGAAGACGGGAACCCGCTCGATATCGGCACGAAACCCCATTCGCCCGGCGACGCGCGCTTCCAGGCTGGGGGTGGCGATGCCGGTGGATGAGATGGTGACCACGGTGTCGACCTGGGCGGCGGTCAGTCCGGCACGGTCCAGTGCCTTGGTCGTCGCGTCCATGAACAATTGAACACCGCCGTCAAGATAGGCCTTGCTGCGTTCGGGCCAGCCCAACGGCTCGAAATACCATTCGAGCGGGCGCACCGCGTAGCGTCGGAGAATTCCCGAACTCAAAAACACCGCCGACAAACGCTCGAAATCGTCGAAGCGCCCGGCGAAGCCGCGATGGGCCGCAGCGGCAACATCACGCTGCTCGAAGCAAAAAGGCGGAACGGCGGTGGCGATGGAAACCAGTTGGGCGGGTGGGAGCATTGTTTCTCTCCGACAGAAATCCCCCCAACGTCACCGTCGCGTCAGGCTCGGGATAGGGGCGCTGAATTCACCCATTCAGGCCAGCGTTCGGATGTGCCTTTCCCGGTCCCACTGGCGGGTTTTGGCGGCGGCGATGAAGTCGTCCCCAGCCTGCGCATCCACGATTCCCCTATCGACACCGACATTGGCCGCGTTCAACAGCATCCGTCCGCCGGCGTCGGCGGCAATGGCCTTGAGATGAGCGAAAGCATCGCGAACGAAATCGATGGCGGTACTGTCAGAGGACAGTGTCTTGGCGCCGTCTTCTGACAAGATGACGGCGACGGCGTCGAACAGAACCGACGGCGAGCCGGCAAGCTGCCCGTCAGCCTTGCGCAGGGAGCCATCGGCCAACCGGGCGCCGCCCAGCTTGGGCGCGATGATCTTGACCGTCGCTCCGGCATCGGTGGCCGCCGTCTTGATCGCCTTGATGGTATCAAGGTCCGAACCATCCGTGATCAGGATGGCGATGGAACGTCCGTCAAGCGTGTCATGCATTTTGCCGATAAGCCGCAATGCCGGTGAAAGCGCCATGTCCTGTACTGGCGCCGCGGTGCAGGGGGCATCTGGCATGTGCTCAAGACCAAGCCCGTCGGCAACCCGATGGGCCAGCCTTTCGTCAACATGCCGCAGATGCCCGATCATGGCTTCGCGCACGTGGGGGTGTTCGACCTTGGAAAGCTCAAACACCAGGGCCGAAGCCATATGCGCCTGCTCAGGGTGGGATTGGCTGAGATAGAACTGCCGCGCTTGGCTGTAGTGATCGGCGAAGCTTTCGGCCCGGATGCGGCCTTTCTCGCCGGTCTCCATGATCGCCGCGTGATGAAAGCTGTCCACCGCCGTTTCCCGCGGCGAATCCGTGGACAGGGAATTGGGCTCATAGGCCACGCGGCCTGACGGCTGGTCCATCTGCATATGCCCGTCGCGCTGATGGTTGGCGAACGGGCATTGGGGGGCGTTTACCGGAATTTGATGGAAATTGGCCGAGCCCAGCCGCGAAAGTTGGGTATCGATATAGGAAAACAGGCGGCCTTGCAGCAACGGGTCATTGGAGAAATCGATGCCTGGCACCACGTTGGCCGGGCAATAGGCCACCTGTTCGGTTTCCGCGAAGAAGTTGTCGGGCCAGCGATCAAGAACCATGCGGCCGATCACCTTCAGGGGGATCAGTTCCTCGGGAATCAGCTTGGTCGCGTCCAGATGATCGAAGGGGAAGGTATCGGCCTGTTTCTGAGTGAACAGCTGAACCGCGAAATCCCACTCGGGAAACTGCCCGGTCGAAACGGCTTCGAACATGTCGCGGCGATGAAAATCCTGATCCGCACCGGCGATCTTGACGGCCTCATCCCAAACGGTGGATTGCAGGCCGAGCCGGGGGCGCCAATGGAATTTGACGAAGGTGGTTTCGCCCGCGTCGTTTATCAGGCGGAAGCTGTGCACACCGAAGCCCTCGATCATCCGCAGCGACCGGGGTAGTGTGCGGTCCGACATGATCCACATCACCATGTGCATGGATTCCGGGGTCAGTGAAATAAAGTCCCAGAAGGTGTCATGGGCGCTTGCCGATTGTGGAAAGCCGCGATCGGGCTCCATCTTCACGGCGTGGATGAGATCGGGAAACTTGATGGCGTCCTGGATGAAGAAAACCGGGACATTGTTGCCGACGAGATCCCAATTACCGTCCTTGGTGTAGAACTTGACGGCAAATCCGCGAACATCGCGCGGCGTATCGACCGACCCGGCGCCGCCGGCCACCGTGGATATGCGCGTGAAGACCGGGGTCTTTGCCCCGGTCTCGGTCAGAACCAGGGCGGAGGTGTATTTCTTGAGCGAATGGGTCAGTTCAAAGAACCCATGCACGCCAGTGCCGCGGGCGTGGACAATGCGCTCGGGAATACGCTCGTGATCGAAATGGGTGATCTTTTCGCGAAGAATGAAGTCTTCCAGCAAGGTCGGCCCGCGCGGATTGGCCCGCAGCGAATTCTGATTGTCGCTGAGCGCAACGCCCTGGTTGGTGGTCAGCGCGGGATGCTCCCCCTGCCGGGTCTGGTGCAGTTCACCACCGCGGGCCAGCTTGGAATCACCGTAGGGGGGTGGGCTGTTGCTTGTCTTATCTTTTTTCATTTCCGCCTCACAGGCTGAATTATCTGAAAAGGAAATAGATGAGGATCAGGACTGGGATGGGAACGCCAACCAGCCAGAGAAGGCCGTATTTCATTTCCTACCTCGCTGTTCTGCCGGTGTGTCATGGGGCAATGGAGCCGTCCTGATACAAGAATCCTTCCGGTGATCGTCCACAGCCCCATCGTGACGGCGCAGCCATTCCAACAGCATGGCGGCGTGCGTCTGCCTCTCGTCGTGGCTGTAGGTCAGAATCGCCTGTAGTTCAGGATCGTCCATCGTCTCCTGTTCCTCGGTGATGGAGAGGGCCGCCCGATGCCGATCAAGGGTGTCAGGCCCCAGCCGTGCCGGGTCTTCATGCAATGTCGCGCTTGATGCCGCCATCTCGCACCCTCTGTTCGTGGAACCGTCCCCGAGGAGACCATGAGGAACCGTAGCGGGTGGGATGATCCGGCGGCAGGGTCGGAAAATCCCCTGGAGGTCAACGGTCTGAGCAGCTTCCACCGTGACTGAGTAGATTCCGCCTCTCCATCGCCAGGGATGGCGAGAGTAGATTTACTTTCCTACGAGTAATCCAGGAGAAGGTGTTATGGCTGCAACCACCATCGATCATGTGACTGCGACGGCTAAAGGCAACGTCGAGAAGATCTCAAGTGATGCCAAATACAATGCCAAGGCCATATCCAAGAGCGGAGCCATCGCCTTGGACGGCTTCCAGGAACTGGCCAGGGCTTATCAGGAGCTGGCCGCCCGGAATGTCGAAAAAATGGGTGACGCCCTCAAGGAGATGTCCACCGTGAAGACTCCGGCGGAGTTCTTCGAAGTACAGCAGAGGCTGATCAAGGAAAGCTTCGACGCTGCGGTGTCCGACAGCCGAGCCATCGCTGAACTCACCGCCTCCGTCCTTTCCGCTTCGACCGAGCCGATGCAGAAACGGCTCCAGGAGGTCTAGGTCCTCCCCGTTCTAGGCTTGCGCGGCGACGATTCTCGGGTCATGGGGATCGTCGCCGCCATGTCGGCGGGCGGATTTCGCAGTAATGCTCTGCAATCAGGGGAACGGGTCGCCCCCCACTTTTACCTATGGGCTGTCCCCGCTCGGTAGGACAGGCGTTGGTCGTGACCACGCCGATATCATCCCGGCAGGCAGCGAGAACAGGAAGGTGCTGCCGTGACCCTCGGTCGATTCGACCCAGATGCGACCGCCGTAGCTCTCGACAATTCGCTGGGCAATGGTCAGCCCGATGCCGGTACCGTCGCGGCCGTCGTGGGGGAAGAGGCGCTCGAACATCTCGAACACCTTGTCATGGTAGGCAGGATCGATGCCGATGCCGTTGTCAGCCACCGTTATGGTCAGCATGTCGCCGTCGTTGACGGCAAAAATTTCGATCTGGGCCCGCCGGTCGGGGTGGCGGTACTTGATGGCGTTGCTGATCAAGTTCTGCAGCAGGCTGGCCAACCGGATCGGATCAGCCAGCACGGTCGGCAGGGGGTGAACGACGATGTTCGACTTAGTTTCAGCCACCAGGGTGTCCAGCCCCCGCAGCACGTCAAGGACGACATGGCCGAGATCAACCTCCGCCACATGGTAGTGGGCGCCAGTCAGGCGCGAATAACTGAGGAGATCCTGGATCAGCGCCGACATCCGTTTGGCGCCATTCACCGCGAAATCGATGATTTCATCGGCGTCGGGGTCGAGCCGGCCCTTGTAGCGGCGCGCCAGCAACTGGACGAAACTGGCGACGGTCCGCAGTGGTTCCTGCAGATCGTGCGAGGCGACATAAACGAACCGCTGGAGTTCGCGGTTGATGTCCTCAAGGTTGACTTTCTGCTCAAGCAGGTCGTCGCTGAGGCGGTGCTGCTGGGTGATGTCGATATGCATGGCCACCGCACCGTCGAACGAGCCTCGGTCCACCGGTAGAATCTGCACCCGCTGCCATCTGCTGCCGAAGATATCGACCGCCACTTCTACCTCTTCCTGAAACATGTCCCGGCGACCGGCCAGCACATCGGCCAGACCCGCCTCGACCTGGGCGGCGGTGGCGGCATTCCACAAGCCGCTCTTCTCGGCCAGAGACGGATAGCGCTCGGTCAATGGCCATGGATGGTCCCCAACGACCATGCGTTTCCATTCGGCATTGATGACCACCGGGCGTCCGCCGCCGTCGAGCAGGGCGACAGCGGCGGGAAGGGCGTCGAGCAGTACATTCCACGTCGCCAACAACATGTCGGGGGATGGGAGCTTGGGAAGGCTCATGGCGTATCCGCCGGTCTGATGAAGGCCAGAAGCACCTCATGGTCCGTCAAGGTGCCGAGCAGCATACCCACCGGCTTGGGCTGGCGTCGCACCAAAGCCGGAGTCAGCAGGATGCCGGCGGCCAAGGCCCGCTTGGGGTCGGCGAGGACGTCGATAACCTCGACTTCGCCGCCGCCATTCATCCGTGCCATCGCTGTTTCCAGGTTTCGCCGCGCTGTCTGAGAATTGATTGCCCCCCCGGCGACATAAAGCTCGAATTTCCCGCTCATGTCCTTCTCATCTCCCGTCGGCGGAGCGCGAGACCAGCACGGAACCGGCAGCGGCAACCTCACGCTCGGCCATCACCCGGTCGAAATCATCCAACCCCATCTGCTCTGCTTGTTTGGCCCCCATTTCGGCGGTCAGAAGGGCGATGCGGGCCTTCAGTTCGTCCAACTGGGCGCTCACCCGGACGCGTTCGTGTTGGCGGCGGAAGCGGCTGCGCAATTGTTCCGCCATGTCGGCGTTTTCACGTTCCAGGCGGGCGGTGCCCATCAGCACATGGCCGCCGGAGGAATAGACATCCTTCAGCGTCGGCCCGCGATCGGTCAGGATCAATTCGCGAACCTGCGAGGAATGCGCCGAACCGCGTGACTTGACCACCGAAAGGGCGCGGTTGCGTTCGCCGCCATGGGCGACGAAGGTGAGGTGCAGCCAGGTATCGGCCATGGTCGAGACGTGGGTTTGGGTGATTTCGCGCTCGGGGTCGGCCCCTTCGATCAACGCGGTGAAGATGGTGGTAATGCCCTGTGACTTGACAAAATCGACCAGCATTTCGACCAGCGAGTCGGCGATCACTTTGCCGCCGCCCTTGACCAGGGCCGAGATCGGATCGATCACCAGCATGGCCGGCTGGAACTCTTCCGCCACCGTGCGCAGGCGATGGATATGCTGCTGCGCCGAGGCCGAGGCCGAACGCATGCTCACCATGCGCAGCAGGCCGGACTGGCGATGATGACCGAGGTCGAGCGAAACCGAGGCCAGGTTACGCACGATCTGATCCTCGGCCTCGTCAAAGCTGACGAACAAGGCCCGATCTCCGCGGCGGCAGGCGGCATCGACCATGGCCCCGGCCAGAGTGGTCTTGGCGGTACCGGGGGCGCCGGAAATCAGCGCCGTCGTACCGCGATATAACCCGCCCCCCATCATGGTGTCGAGGCGCTCGACCCCCGAGGACACGCGATCGGAGAAGACCTGATGAGCGCTATTGACGTCCTGATAGAGTAATTCGAGGCCCGCTTCGGTGATCGCCAGAGGGAAGCGGTTGGTGGTCACCGGTGCGCCGCGCGCCTTGATCACCCGCAGTGTCGCCACCGAAACATCGCCTTCCAGGCGACGTTCCAGCGCCAGGACGCAATCGACGATATATTGAGCCGCATCCACCGGCAGATTGCCGCCGAGTCCGTCCGTCTTGATGGTCAATATGGTGGTCAGCTTCAAATTTCGGAGAGTGCCCACCAGACGAAACAATTGCTGTAGCAGACGACCGCGATCGGGCTGCATGGCCAGCAGCAGGTCGATGCCGTCGAGGACCAGCCGCGTGGCACCGAAGGCCTGGGCTTGGGCTGCCATCATGCCGAGGAAGCCGTCGAGTTCGATGCTTCCGGTCATCTCTGTGTCGATACCCAGGCGAGCATCGATGATGGTGATCAGACCGTCGGCCACCAACTGGGAGAGGCCCCAACCGAAGCCTTGCAGGTGAGCGATCAGATCGTCCGGGGCTTCCTCGAAGCTGACGAACAAGCCGCGCTCGTTATCGCCTATTGCCGCGTTGGCCAGCATCTGCATGGCCAGCACCGTCTTGCCGGCACCCGGTCCGCCCAGAACCAAGGTCGCCCGGTCGACCGGAATGCCGCCGCAGAGAATGGCGTCCAGGCCCCGGGTCCCGGTTGGTTTGCGCTCTATCATGAGATGGGCTTTCCAATCGACTGGTTGTTGGCTCGTTCAAAACATCTCAATTGACGTTCCTCCGGTTTGCCCCTGAGCCGTGAAATCACGACTGCCTTTGAGTTCGGCAATGGCCGACGTTACCGTTTGCTCGAGATGGGATTGCACCAGTCCATTCATCTCGGCCAAGGACGTGCTGGCTGCCACATCGGCGTCGGTTGTCGCGATAACCTCGGAAATGTGGTCGGAGCAGCGGTTGAGCGCCTCCAGCCGCTGCTTGACGACATCCTGGAACTGGATAGAGCCGATCATCCGCATGATCGGCTCGCCGAGCCGTTCGTTCTCGTACTGGACTTTGGTCATGGTGTCGCGTTGTTGGGCGATGAGGATCTGCAAGCTTTCGGTCAACTCGCCGACGGCCTCGGAAATCACCGTCAGACTGCTTTCTTCCTTGCGGTTGCGCTCGCCGATGACAGTGTTCAGGCTCGCCCCGACCGTTTTTTCCAGATTTTCGATGCCGGCACCGATTTCGACCGCCGCTTGGTCCGATTGCAGGGACAAGGCCTTGACCTCGGAGGCGACGATGGCGAATCCCTTCCCCTGATCTGCTCGAGCGCATTCATCTGCTCGCGGCTCTGCTTGCCGGCTTCAACCGAGCCCATGACACCGTCGATCAACCCGTCGATGCCCTTTATGCTGGCGGTTATCCGCTCGGCGGTGACCTCGGCCTTGGCAAGCGCATCGGCGGCATTGGTATTCGACAATTGCGCCGCCCGCTCGACCTCGGCAATGGCGGCCGAGGATTGCGGATCAGGCCGGCGCCGTGATCGACCGCCTTCTGCGATTCCTGGGCCGCGCCCGCCGCCTCTTCGGCGCCCTGGGCGATCTGCTCGGAAGCCTTGCGCAGTTCCTCGGCGGCAGAGGCCGATTCGGCGATGCCGCTGGCCAATTGCGAGGTGGCGGCGGCAATGCGCTCGGCCGCTTTTTGTTGACGGGCGAAGGTGCGCGCCTTGCGCTTCTGTGCCTCGGCCAAGAGCTTGCTGCCGCTGGCGACGGCGCCATCCTCGTCAGCCTTTATCGCGACCTGCCCGCTGATCTGGTTCTTTTTGACGAGAGCCATTGCCGATTCCCTTCGCTGCGCATCTACAAGTCTAAAGATATAGCCGGGCATCCTGGGCGCATCGCGTGCTGGCGGTAACCCTATCCTATGGACCGAAGGGCATATCGAAAGATAGTTACCCGGATCGTGCCTGGCCTAAAGACAGCAACCCCCACACCGCTTGGGCGCGATTGGTGGCGCCGATCTTCTTGTAGACACCGCGCAGACGGGCCTTGGTGGCGGCCTCGTCGATGCCGAGGTGTTGGGCGATGAGCTTATTGGGTAATCCATCCAATAAGAGGGGGATCACCTCGGTCTCGGCTGGCGAGAAATGAATGCCGTGGCACTTGAAAACCGGCAATTGCCCCCCCGGCAACGGCAGATTGTTCGAACGCGCCAGCGCCATGATGACGTTTGGGGGCAGATAGCATTCGCCGGCCAGGATCAACCGCAGGGCATGCTGCATGCCGCGACCGGACATGGTCTTGGAGATGACCCCGTGGGCTCCGGCATCGACCGCCCCCAGCACCGTGGCGGAATCGGCGGTGGCGGTCAGCAAAACCACCTTGGCTGACGGAAACTTCTCGGCGAAGACGCGAATGCCGGCCACACTGTCCATGCCTGGCATGGTGTGCCCCAGCAGCGCCAGATCGCAGCCCCCCCGGTCGGCGACGAAAATCGATTGCTCAAGCGAATCGGCGTCGAAAATCTCGACCTTCGTTCCCAATTTGACAAGAAAGGGACGAACGCCATCACGCAACAGCCTTTGATGATGGGCGATCAATACATGCATTTAATGCCTTTGGGGCAGAGCTGGATGTCTAATACCCGAGTTATAGAAGGCAACCTATTGGTGGTAATAGGCAACGCTATCCTTCGATAGAAATCGCTTCATTTGCCGATTTGTGTTTCGATCGGCCATGCGCGGCTGGCGACGTCTCTTTTCCTATATATGGTGCGTAGCAGCACTTTGGCCGCCGATTTTTTACCCTCGTCCCAGAATCGATTTACAACACTTTCCATGTATTTTAAGACGGGCTAAGCTTGGTCCTCCAGGCGGCGATCATGTGATTCGCGCGGCGGGGCCCGCGATGTCTGGATCGGGGGGGAATCCAAGATGCGTACGTGGTTCACGGTCACCGCGCTTTTCGTGCTGGCTTTTTGGCAGCCGGCGGCGGCACAGACGGCCAACCCGATCATCAAGACCAACGGCCAAGCGGTCGAGGTCTGCGGCATCTGGATCAAGCCCCGACTATACGCCCGCACCGTGGTGACCCAGACCGAAATCTGTCTGGAAAATCCCAATACCGTACCGCTTGAAGGCGAGTTGCGCTTTCCGTTGCGGGAAAGTCAGACGGTTACCGGCTTCACGCTGTCGCCGGCGGTCGAGGGCGGACCGGTCATGCAGGCGGTGCCGGTACCCAAGGCCAAGGGAACCAAGGTCTTCGAGGCCATCGAACGGACCATGGCCGATCCGGCCCTGATGGAGCGGGCCGAGGGCAACATCTATTCCTTGCGGGTTTATCCCTTGATGCCCAAGGTCAAGCGCGTCGTGACCGTGGCCACCACCGAGCCGATCGTCGCCGACGCCAAGGGGATGAACCGCTTCGATCCGACGCTGGCCTTCGCCGCCATCCGGGGCGGCAAGAACACCGTGCTGTCCGTCGAGGGTGACACCGCCGGCATTCCGGTCGGGGCGTTGCGCTTCGATCCCGGCTACAAGCGCACCGGCTTCGTGCGCACCTCGCCCGAGGGCACCACGTTTTCCGGCTTCCTGCCGCTGGACAAGCCGCGCACCGGCTTGCGCATCGACTGGACGGCTCCGGGTGGTGACAGCGTGATCGGCTCGTGGTTCGAGCGGCGGTCCTACTTCACCGCTGACGTGGCGATTTCGGGCGCATCGGTGCCGCGTCCGGCCCCCGCCGCCGTGGCGCTGATCTGGGATGCCTCGGGGTCGGGCGCCATGCGCGACCATGCCCGTGAATTCGCCGTGCTCGACGCCTATTTCCGCAAGCTGGGCCGAACCGAGGTGACGCTGGTGCTCGCTCGTGACCGCGCCGAGGCGCCTCGATCATTCGCCGTTGCCGATGGTGATTGGTCGGACCTGCGCAAGGTTCTGGAAGCCACGCCCTATGACGGTGCCAGTAATCCGGCAGCCTGGATGGTGCCCCAGGGCTTCGGCGGCGATACCTCGGTGGCGCTGTTGGTGTCCGATGGCTTGGCCAATTGGGGGGCGGCCGCGGCCCGTTTCCCGGTGACCTTGTTCACCCTCAACACCTCGCCGCAAGCCGATGCCGGGCGGCTGCGACACATGGCCGAGGCGGCCAATGGTCACTATCTCGACCTGACGATCCTGTCGACCGAGCAGGCTCTGGCCGATCTTACCACTCTCCGGCCCCGATTGGTGGCGCTGACCGGCGACGCGGTCGATGATCTGGTCGCCGCTTCGGTCCACCCCGAATCCGGTCGGCTGGCCCTGGCCGGCGTAGTGACCGGGCCGAAGGCTTCGGTGACGGTGGAAACCGTCGATGGCGCTGGCAAGGTCAGTCGCAAGCTTCTCTCCGTCCCCTTGACCGAGGATCGGGACTCGGACGGCTTTGCCGCCAAGCGTTGGGCCAGCCTGCGGATAGCCAGTCTGCAAAGCGATGGCAACCGGCATCGCGCCGAGATTTTGCGTCTGGGCGAGACGTTCGGTGTGATTTCGGACGAGACGTCGCTGCTGGCGCTGGAGCGGTTGGAAGACTTCCTGCGTTACAAGGTCATGCCGCCTCCGGGGGACATGCGCGTCGCCTACCTGAACCGCGCCCCGTCCGACCCCTTGAGCCCGAAGACCGACACGGCCCAGATCGAGGGTTTGGTGCGCCGGTTCGGCGAACTGACGGCATGGTGGGAGCGCGACTTCCCCAAAGGAGAAAAGCCGAAGCCCAAGCCTGAACCAGAGGGTGATCGCGCCGTCGCCACCGGCGCCGCCGTGATGGCACCGGCGCCGGTGGCAAAGTCCTCGGCGGTGTCGTCGGGCCCGCCGTCCAGCACGGCCAAGCCCGCCGCGGTGGAAATCCATCTGCGCAAGTGGGAACCAAACGCCCCCTATCTGAGCAGCATCAAGGAGGCGGCGGCGGAGCAGCGCTACGACGCCTACCTCGCCCAGCGTGCCGCCTATGCCAACAGTACCGCCTTCTTCATCGACGCCGCCGATATCTTCTTCGCCGCGGGGCAGGACGAAGCGGCGGTGCGGGTTCTGTCCAACGTGGCCGAACTGGGGTGGAGCAACCGCTCGTTGCTGCGCATCCTGGCCTATCGGCTGTTGCAGTCCGGGCGCCCCGACCTGGCGATGACGCCGCTGACCCGCGTCCGCGATCTGGCCCCCGAAGAGCCGCAATCATGGCGGGATCTCGGCCTGGCCCACGCCGCCGCCGGCGATACCCAGGAGGCCGTCAATTTCCTGTGGCACGTTGCCTCGCACCCATGGGATTGGCGCTTCGCCGACATCGACCTGATCTCGCTGGGAGAGTTGAACGCCCTGGCCGCCCGCGCCAAGACGGTCGATTTGTCTGGCATCGATCCCCGCTTGCTGCGCAACTTGCCGGTGGATTTGCGCACCGTACTGACCTGGGACGCCGACAACACCGACATGGATTTGTGGGTCACCGATTCCAACGGCGAGGCGGCCTTTTACGGTAATCGCCTGACCTATCAGGGCGGGCACATGTCGCGGGACTTCACCGGCGGCCTCGGCCCCGAGGAATTCATGCTGAAACGGGCCAAGGCCGGCACTTACGAGGTTCGGGTTAAATTCTATGGCCATAACCAACAGGTGCTGTCGCCCTATACCACCGTGATGATGAAATTCTCGAGCGGCTTCGGCACCGACGGCCAGAAGGACCAGGACATCGTCTTGCGTCTGTCCGGTCGGGGAGAATCGGTCTTCGTCGGCACCTTCGAGGTCAAGGGCGACGGCTCCGGGCAGTGACCCGGTCGGGGGGGCATCATGCTGCGGATGGTTGCGGTTATTGCGTTGGGGGTGGCCAGCGCGTCATGGGCGGGGGGCGTCAGCGCCGCCGATCGGCTGTCTTGCCGGTCGGCCAGCATGGTCGAGTGCCGTGCCGCCGGCTGCGAGCGCCAGGATCTGCATTCCGACCTGACCGTCGATCCGGGCCGTAAGAGCATCAGGTATTGCGCCGGCGCGGATTGCTTTGATGCTCGCGTCGCCCTGGTCAAGGCTGAGGATGGTTCGGTGTCCTTCGCCTTCGATGCCAGGTCCGAACCGGGGCGGCGTGGCGGGCGGGTCGATCGGCTGGTCACCCTTCATTCCGGTGGCAAGACGGCGACAATTGGCGCTTTCCTGGCGGATGGCACGGTGCTGTTCAGTCCGATGGAGTGCCGGGCTGCCGAGCTTGATCAATAGAGGCGTATGCAGATGACTCAGCGCGCCTTGACCATGGCGATCAACAAAATCCTGCGCGACGAGTCGCGATACGCGACGGGGCTCGAGAAGGGGGGCGATTTCGGGCGCGCCAAGCTGGTCTGGGCGGCCATCGACGGGGTCAGACGGGCGATGAAAACGGCGGCCGCCGACGAAACTGGCTTCGGCGAGGCCTTGCGCCAAGCGCTCATCGAACGACGCGAGGACTATCGCCAGGATTGGGACGACCCGGATGGGATGGGCAGCTCGACTTTCTTTCGCGTTCTGAACCACGTTGAAGGCGAGTTGCCGTGATCATTTGCCGGCGTCCTTGCAGCCCCCTCTCCCGTCATGCGCGGGCATGACGGGCCGAGAGAAATGACGCGGTCGCAGAGTTTTTCCGCAGCCAGTTAACGTTCGCTATCAGCCGTCGATTGCGGCCAGGGCCAGTCGGGCCAGGGCCGGCAACGATTTGCTGCCGGTCTTGCGCATGATGGCGGCACGGTGGTTTTCGACGGTGCGCTGGCTGATGCCCAGGTCGGCGGCGATGTTCTTGCTGGGGTGGCCGGCCAGGACCATGTCCATGATCTGACGTTGGCGGGGGGTCAACCGGGCCAAGTTTTTGGCCGCATCCTGATGCCAGACGAAGGCCTTGGTGGTGTCGCGCGATTGTTCCAAGGCCCGCCATACGCTGGTCAGCAACTCGTCACGTCCCACCGGCTTCTCGATGAAGTCGGTGGCCCCCGCCTTTATGGCCTGAACCGCCATGGGCACGTCGCCGTTGCCGGTGATCATGATGGCCGGCAACCGGTGGCCGCAATCCGTCAGCCGTTGCAGCAGGTCCAGCCCGCTCATGCCCGGCAATGCGGCGTCGATCAGCAGGCAGGATTCACCGCCGGGGCGATAGGCGTCGAGGAACGCCTCGGCCGTGGCGAAATCGGCGACGCTCAGCCCCGCTTCCTCCAGCACCTCACGCAACACTTCACGAATATGGGGATCATCATCGACGACATGGATCACTGGATTGCCTGTCCTTATCATGGCGATTTCCGCCGGGGGCATTGCGGTGGTGCGAGGCAGCAGGCGGTCTAGCGCCTGCCGCAATTCCTTGATTCTTACCGGCTTGTTGAGCTGGGCACAGTCGCCCAGGGCGATGTCGCGGGCTGCGGCGGTCGAGATGTCGCCGGTCAGGATCAGAGCCGGGATCGGGCGGCGAAGCCGTGCCCGCGCCTGGGTGGTGAATTCAAGCCCATCCATACCGCCGGGCAGGTTGTAATCGGACAGGATCAGGTCGGGGGGCTGCGTCCCGGCGGTGAGCAGTTCCAACGCTGCCGGTCCATCGGCAGCGCATATCGTGCGGTGCCCGTCCTCGGTCAGCAAGTCGCCCAGCAATTGCCGCAGTTCCGGATCGTCCTCGACCACCAGGATACGACCGGTGCGAAGAGCGCCGTCGGGCAGGGTGGAGCCGTCGGTGGGGTGGGGTGAGGGCGGGGGCAGGGGCAGCGTATTCGACGGCATGGCGATCTCGATGGCGAACATCGAGCCCAGACCCAAGCGCGATCGGACCTCGACGCGGTGCCCCAGCAAGGCCCCCAGGCGCTGGACGATGGACAGGCCCAGCCCCAGGCCGCGGCTGCGTTCGCGGGCGGAATTGTCGAGCTGATGGTATTCGGTGAACACCGCTTCCAATTCGCTGGCGGGGATGCCGATGCCGGTATCCCAGACCTCGAGGCGCAGCAGGTCGCGGCGGCGGCGGCAGCCCAGCAGGATGGTACCCGAGCGCGTATATTTCAAGGCGTTGGACAACAGGTTGCGCAGCATCTGTTCCAACAGACGCGGGTCGCTGTCGATGGACAGGCCGCAGGGGACCACGCGCAAATCCAGGTTTTGCGCCTGGGCCTGATAGGAGAATTCCTCGCCCAAGCGTTCCAGCACTTGGTTGATGGGAAAGTGTTCGATGTCGGGGCAGACGGTGCCGGCATCGATGTGATTGATGTCGAGCAAGGTGTTGAGCATGCCGGCCATGGCCCCCAGGGTCTCGTCGAGGCGGGAAACCAGTTTGTGGGCTTTTTCCCCCTCGACCGCCCGGGCCAGCAGGGCCTGCAACAAGGTCAGGGTCTGCAGCGGCTGGCGCAGGTCGTGACTGGCGGCGGCGAGAAAGCGTGATTTCGCCACATTGGCCGATTGCGCCTTGCGTTCCGCCGCTTCCAGCGCGTCGGCGATGTGGCGGCGTTCGGTGGTGTCGGTAAAAGTGATGACGACGCCCTCGATGCCCGCATCGGGGGTTTGGTATGGCAAGACCCGACGGATGAACCAGGCGCCGTTTTCCGCCCTGACCTCGCGTTCGATCGGCGTGGGATGGCGCAGGACGGCCCGCGCATCGTTCAGCAGTTCGGCATCGGCGGCCAACGAGCGAAGATCGGCCAGCGGTCGACCGATATCGCTGGGGATGACGCGGAACAAGGCGGCGGTGGCCGGGGTGAAGAAACGGATATTCAGGCCGGTGTCGAGAAACAGCGTCGCCACATCGGTGCTGCGCAGGATGTTTTCCAGATCGTTAGCGGTGGTGCGTTGCCGTTCCAAGGTTTCCTGAAGCTGGCTGTTGAGCGCGGTCAGCTCTTCGTTCAGCGATTGCAATTCCTCTTTCGAGGTCAGCAATTCCTCGTTGGTGGATTGGTATTCCTCGTTGACCGACAAGGCCTCTTCGTTGACCGCCTTTTGCTCTTCGCTCAGGCTTTCCAGGCTGTGAATGGCCCCCTGCAGCTCGGTGCGGGTGGTCACCAGTTCCCGTTCCAGCGCGGCGACCTCGGGGTCATTGTGTGACGTTTCCGCCAGTTTGGCGGACGGCACGGATGTCGTTTGGTCCTGGGGCAGATCGACGAAACACACCAACAACAGGTCTTCACCCTCGTTGGTGACGGGATGGATGTGGAGGTCGAAGCTGAGTGAACCATCGTCCTTGCCGATGCGGCCGCCGGAGGTGATGATCCGGGTGTTTTCCTCGCCGGCGCGGCGGATGGCCGCGCGCAGCTTTATGCGCAGGTCGGAGCGTGCCATGGCCAGGATGTCATGACTGGGGTGGCCGGGGGCCAAGCGCAGGTAGCGGCCCACCGGACCCAGGGAATAAAGGCACTCGTTGCGGTGGTTGATCAGCACCGCCGCCGGGGCATAGGTGTCCATCACCGTCCGACGGCAAAGTTCGGCCCAGGTGGCCTGGGGCGTCGGCGTGGCTCCGGCCCCGGGACTCGACGAGGTCCGAACGCCGTCGTCCCCACCGACGAGAAAGCCGAATTCACCCAAACGGCGCTTGCCCACATGGTGGAAAATCCGTTCCGGCTTTGAAACGACCTCGAAGCGGTCTTCGGCGTTGCCGACGGTCTCGGAACTGCCCAACACCAGGATGCCGCCCGGACGCAGGGCGAAGTGAAAGACCGCGATCGCCCTGGCCTGGGCCTCGGGGCGCAAATAGATCAAGAGGTTGCGGCACGACACCAGATCCAGGCGGGAAAACGGCGGGTCGGTCAGCACGTCCTGGACGGTGAAGACCACCAGGGCCCGCAATTCGGGCGTTACCCGGTAGCCATGGCTGTCCTTGGTGAAAAAGCGGGCCAGACGCTGCGGCGAAACCTCGGCGGCGATGCTGTCCGGGTAAAGTCCTTCGCGGGCGGTGGCGATGGCATCGGCATCCACGTCGGAGGCGAACAGCTTAAGCTTGACGTCGCGCCGGGTGGCTTCGATTTCCTCGCAAAACAGCATGGCGAGGGAATAGGCCTCTTCGCCGCTGCTGCATCCGGCACTCCACAGGCGCAGCGCCTCATTGGGCGCCTGCTTGCCGACTAGTTGCGGGACGATGGTTTGCGCCAGGTTATCGAATACCTTGGGATCGCGAAAGAAACTGGTGACATTGATCAGCAGGTCTTTGGCCAGCAGTTCCAGTTCGGTGCCGTCGCCGCTTTTCAGCAGGGCGATATAGCGGTCCATCTCGTTGGTCTCGATCGAGGCCATGCCCATGCGCCGCTCGATGCGGCGCTGCAAGGTGCCGTGCTTGTATGAGGTGAAATCGTGAGCAGTCCTGGCACGTAGCAGGTCGATGATTTCCGCAAGGCGGTCCTCAACCGGCGGCGGTGCGGTCGTCTCGGTCGCCGGGCTTTGATCCAGGTGCCTGATGTGTTGGTCAAGGGCCGCGGCCATGTCGGCCACCGGCAGCACCAGGTCGACCGCCCCGGTTTGGATAGCGTTGCGCGGCATATCGTCATAACCGGCCTCGTCCGGACTCTGAGCGATGACCAGCCCTGATTTTTGCTTGATCGCCAGCAATCCCTGGCTGCCATCGGCACCAGTGCCCGACAGGACGATGCAGGCGGTGCGGGGACCATATTCCTGCGCCAGGCTGCGCAACAGAAAGTCGAAGGGCAGGCGGGTGCCATGCCGGGCTTTGGGCGGCGACAGATGCAAGGCGCCGCCGCCAGCGGACAAGGATTGTCCGGGGGGGATCAGGTAAAGGTGTTCGGGCTCGATCCTCATGCCCTCGGCGGCTTCCAACACGGTCATGGCGGTGTGGTCGGCCAGCAATTCCACCATCATGCTGTCATGGGTGGGATCAAGGTGCTGGACCAGGATGAAGGCCATGCCGCGACCGACCGGCAATGCGCCGAGCAGTTTGCGGCAGGCCTCGAGACCACCGGCTGAAGCGCCGATTGCAACGGTCAGGAGGCGCGAATCACTGTCATTCATCATCGACGTGCTCGCGTGTAACTGCTTCCGGTTGAAAGCAGTGTGGCAACCTATCACAATTTGGTCGAAATGGGGGCGGTGGAATATACCTGCCCTTGAGGGTGGGGTGAGTAGTTTCCGCTCCTGTGAGCTTGTCCATCCCGTCGTTATGGTGAGGCTTGGCGGACGGGACTACCCCCGGTTCCGCTTTATCCGCATTTGGCGCCAACGCGCCTGGAAAACTGGAAAAATCCATGCAGCCGCTTCATGTCCTTGTGGTCGAGGACGACGCTATGATCAGTACCGTGCTGGCCGAGATGCTGACGGAAATGGGGCATGCGGTGGATGGGATCGAAAGTACCGAGGCGACGGCCATCGCCGCCGCTCACCGTTTGAAGCCGCAACTTATGATTGTTGATGTCGGTCTGCTCGAGGGCAGCGGCGTCGCCGCCATGGAAGTGATCCTGCGGGCCGGCCCGCAGCCCCATGTGTTCATGAGTGGTGACATTTCTCGGGTCAAGGCGTTGCGACCGGGGGCGGTGACCCTGCAAAAACCCTTCCGCGAATTGGACCTGTACCGGGCGATCCGCCGTGCCGTCGGCGCTGAAACCGTCTGGTGAGAGGTTTGGGTAGTTTCCGACGCTTACCGCCCCCTGGCTCGGCGTCTACCGTTCACTCGATCGGGCCGATTGGGCCGCGCATCGCTGAACAAAGGGAAATCCCATGAACAAGACTTTAGGCTTTGCCGCCGCCACCTTGTTGACGCTGACCGTCTTGGCCGTCGGCCAGCCGGCTTTGGCCCAGGGCGCTAAGCAGATGGTCACCTCCATCGACGTTCAGTCCGTCGCCACCGGCTATCGCTCCAGCAAGATCATCGGCGCCGCCGTCACCAACGAGAAGGGCGAAGCGGTCGGCAAGATCGACGATCTCATCATCTCCAAGGATCAGCGCGCTCTGTTCGCCATCGTCTCGGTGGGCGGTTATCTGGGTATCGGCGACAAGCTGATCGCCGTGCGCTACGAAGATTTGCGGCCGACCGCCGATGACAAGGGGCTGGTGCTGACCGGGGCGACCAAGGAAGGGCTGAAGGCCCTGCCGGAATTCGTCTACGCCCGCTAAATCGACTGCCTTCAGGCCAACCGGCGGCTCTGGATCAAAGCTGCCTCTGTCCCCCTCCAGAGTAGTTTCCGACCCTGTCGTCAGGGATCGGGCCGGAGCTACGGTTGGTCTGGACTTATCCATGTCTCGATGAGTCGAGCTCATCGAGACTTCGCATTATGCGGTCCACAGGAGAAATGCCATGGCTTATCAAAACAGGGGCATGGGCAAAATCCTTGCCGTGTTCGCTGTCGTCGTCGCCCTTTCGGGCTGCACGGTGTTTTCCGGGCGCGAGACGGCGGGGGAATACGTGGACGACGCCACCATCACCACTCGGGTCAAGACCGCCATCTTCAACGATCCCGGGCTTAAAACCCTGGAGATCAGCGTCGAGACCATGCAAGACGTGGTGCAACTGAGCGGCTTTGTCGATTCGGCGCAATCCAAGGCCAAGGCCGGCGAAATCGCCCGCAATGTCGATGGTGTGCGCCAACTCAGGAACAATCTGGTCATCCGCTGAAGCCGATCCGCCCGGCAGCCGCCGCGCGGTTATCCTGTCTTTGAGGAGACGCAGATGGCGAAAAGCCAGAAACGCACCGGACGCGAGCCGAAAAAGCCCAAGGCTCCGGCTAAGAAGATCGTGATCGTGCCGCCGGTCCAGGACGAGTCCCGGCAGAGCCCCAAAAAGAAGCCCTCGGCAGCGCCGAGGGCTTGAAACGCCGTGCTACGGGCCGCTTGGGAAATCCCAAACGGCACGTGGATGGCGACTTTTAGCGGGGGCCGCACTGGAACGAGACGGTCCGACTGCCATTGACGTTGGTGGTCACATTGGACATCACCTGCTGCGACCCGTTGTTCATGCAGTAAATCTGGGCGTTGCGCGACGCTTCCACCAGTTCCTGGTCGGTCATGTAGGTGTAGCCGGCGTTGGGGTTGTATTGCGGCGGCAAAACCGGTGGCTGCGCGGCGTGCAGGCATTCAAAAACCACCAGCTTTCCGCCATTGGGTTCGGTCGAGAACGTCTTGGTCCGCGGGATGGATTGGTACTGGTTGCAGAACCCAGCCGCGTTTTGATTGGCCTGAACCAAGTCTTGGTCGCCCAAATACTTGTAGGTCACCGTCGGATTGCTGGGAACGGTCGACTGTACCTGTTGTGGTGACGAGGACTGGGGGGCGCAAGAGGCCACCATCAGTCCGACGGCGATGGTGATCCCGATCGGGACCGCCAATTTGATGATCTTCATTTCTGATCTCCTGCTGAACACGCTAAATGTATTTAGCTATGTATTTATTCTCGTATTTGAAGGTTACTCTTAAGTAATTATCCGGTGTAGGGTCGGAAATTACTCATTTCTAATTTTTTATTAATGACAATGTCGTCATTTGTTTGTGTGAAAGGGGATTTAATATGAATTATCATTCCATGCCCATCGAGGCAATCGTAGCTCTGCTTTGCGGTATTCTCATTCTCATCCAGCCGAGACTGTTGAATTACGTCGTCGCCATTTATCTGATCGTCATCGGGGTGGTCGGTATCGCGCCTTATTTCGTTTCCGGTCTTCGCTGATCCGACCTTGATTGAAAGTAGCTTCATGCAGTCCATTCTCCGGCTGGTTCGCGGGCCTCGTCCGCTGTCGTCGCCCTGGAGCGACATTGCCCCGGTCCGGGAAGAACTGTTCGGGATCGAACGGTTGGAACAGCACGCGGAAAGCCTGGCCGCCGCCCAATCGGTGACGGCCAGGCCGCCGCATGTTTTGTCCCTGCATGCCCGTTTGCGTGACAATGCGGCGGTTCTGCTGGCCGCTTACCGGGCCAGCGCCGCCGAGTTGGAGAGCGGGCGGGGCGAGGTTCCGGCGGCGGAATGGCTGTTGGACAATTACCATCTGGTGGAAGAACACATCCGCGAGATCAAGGACGATCTGCCGACGGGCTATTACCGGCAATTGCCGAAACTGGCCGATGGGCCGTTCGCCGGCTATCCCCGGGTGTTCGGTCTGGCCTGGGGCTTTGTCGCCCATACCGACAGCCATTTCGACCCCGACAGCTTTCGCCGTTTCGTCGCCGCCTATCAGCGGGTACAGCCGCTGACCATTGGCGAATTGTGGGCGGCGGCCATCACCTTGCGCATCGTCTTGGTGGAAAATCTGCGCCGGTTGGCCGACCAGATGAGCGCGGGGCGTCAGGCGCGGGCGGCGGCGGAAGCCCTGGCCGATCGGTTGTTGGCAACCGGCTGCGCCCGCTCGGCTTTGGATGACGACATCGCCCAGCGTTCGGCCGGTCCGCTGTCGGCGCTTTTCGCCGCCCAATTGGCGAAACGGTTGCGCGACCAGGATCCGCGCACCATGCCGGCCCTGGGCTGGCTCGAGGATCGACTGCGGCTGCAAGGCGCCTCGGTCGATGACGTGGTGCGCGAGGCGCAGCAACGCCAGGGCGCCTCCAACGTCACCGTGCGCAACGTCATCACCAGCATGCGGCTGATTTCCGATATCGACTGGAGCGAGTTGTTCGAGAGCGTCAGTCTGGTGGACGAGCGGTTGCGCGCCGCCAGCCCTTTCGGCGGCATGGATTTCCACACCCGCAATCTGTACCGCAGCGCCATCGAAACCCTGTCGCGCGGCGCCGCCTTGTCCGAACTGGCCATCGTCGATCATGCCCTGGCGGCGGCGGTCACGGCCAGGGCCACCACCACCGACGCCTTGGAGATCGAACGGCTGGGCGATCCCGGCTATCATCTGATCGCCGGGGGGCGGCTGGCTTTCGAGCGCGCCATCGGCTTTCGCCTGCCGCCGCGGCTGCGTCTGGCCCGCTTCAACAGCCGGTTGGGCATCGGCGGCTATGTGGGCATGATCGCCTTGGTCACCTTGGCTTTGGTGCTGGGCGCCGTCGGGGTGGTGTCCGGCGCCGGTTTGTCCCCATGGTGGCTGGCGCTGGCCGCATGCCTCGCCGTGCTGCCGGCCAGCGAGGTGGCCACCGCCCTGGTCAACCGCGCCGTCGCCTGGAGCTTCGGCGCCGTCACCTTGCCGGGACTGGACTTGAAAGCCGGGGTGCCATCCTCGCTGCGCACCTTGGTGGCGGTGCCGACGTTGTTGACCGGCGAGGCCGATCTGCGTGAGCAGATCGAACGCCTCGAGGTTCACCACCTTTCCGGCACCGGTGGTGATTTCACCTTCGCCCTGCTCACCGATGGACTTGATGCCGATAGCGAGACCGTCGACAGCGATACGCCCCTGTTGGCCGTCGCCGTCGAGGCCATCGCCCAGTTGAACCGGACTTATGGACCGGGTCCGTGTGGTGATCGCTTCTTGCTGCTGCATCGGCGGCGCCTGTTCAATGCCAGCGAAAACAAGTGGATGGGCTGGGAGCGCAAGCGCGGCAAGCTGCACGAGCTGAACCGGCTGTTGCGTGGCGCCACCGACACCGGCTTCATGGCGGTGGCCGGCATGGCGCCCTGTGTGCCGCCCGATGTGCGCTATGTCATCACCCTGGACGCCGACACCCGCTTGCCCCGGGATGCGGCGGCGCGGCTGATCGGCAAGATGGCCCATCCGCTGAACCGTCCGCATTTCAGCCCTGAACAAGGCCGCGTCACCGACGGCTACGGCATTTTGCAGCCGCGGGTGACCCCGGCTTTACCCATGACCTGCGATGGATCGCTGTATCAGCGGGTGTTCTCGGCCCCCGGCGGCATGGACCCTTACGCGGCGGCGACCTCCGACGTTTATCAGGATCTGTTCGGCGAGGGCTCTTATACCGGCAAGGGCATCTATGACGTGGACGTCTTTGAAGCCGCCCTGGCCGGGCGCGTCGCCGACAATACCCTGCTCAGCCATGATCTGTTCGAAGGTGTGTTCGCCCGCGCCGGCCTGACCTCGGATATCGAGGTGGTCGAGGATTTTCCGTCGCGTTACGAGGTGGCGGCCAAGCGCCAGCACCGCTGGATTCGGGGCGACTGGCAATTACTGCCGTGGATTTTCGGCGCCAAGGCGCTGCCTGCGGTCGGTCGCTGGAAGATGTTGGACAATCTGCGCCGTTCGTTGCTGGCGCCGATCACCTTGGTGGCGTTCGGCTTTGCCTGGATGCTGCCCGGGGGGGCCGCCGTGGATGCCAGTCTGTTGCTGCTGGCCAGTCTGGCCATTCCGGCCATGCTGCCGGTGCTGTTGTCGGTGCTGCCCCATCGCGCCGGCATCGGTTGGCGCAGCCATGCCCGCACCCTTGTCGGCGATGCACGGGCGGCGATCCTGCAAACCCTGTTGTCGCTGCTGTTCCTGCCCGATCAGGGCTGGCGCGCCGGTGACGCCATCATCAGAACGCTGGTGCGGCTGGGGGGAAGCCGGCGCCATCTGCTGGAATGGACCAGTGCCGCCCAGTCGTCGCGCTGCGCCCGCCTGGATGCCATCGGCTTTCAGCGTCAGATGGCCGGCGGCACCGTGCTGGCGGCGGGCATGGCGGTGGCGGCGATCACGCTTAGTCCGGTGTCGTGGCCGGTGGTCCTGCCCTTGGCGCTTGTGTGGCTGATGGCACCGTTCGTCGCCCTGTGGGCCAGCCGGTCGCCGCCGGCCATCAATCGATTGAACATGGGCGTTGCCGATGCGCGCGGCCTGCGTTTGATCGCGCGGCGCACCTGGCGGTTCTTCGAGACCTTCGTCACCGCTGCCGACAACATGTTGCCGCCGGATAATTTCCAGGAAAGCCCGCGACCGGCGCTGGCGCATCGGACATCACCGACCAATATGGGGCTTTATCTGCTGTCCGCCGTCGCCGCCCGCGATTTCGGCTGGGCCGCCACCACCGAGACGGTCGAGCGGCTGGAAGCCACCTTGGCCACCATGCACAAGTTGGCCCGCTTCAAGGGGCACTTCTTCAACTGGTATGCGACGCAAGACCTGCGCCCGCTCGACCCGGCCTATGTGTCCTCGGTCGACAGCGGCAATCTGGCCGGCCATCTGATCGTGCTGGCCAATGCCTGTGATGAATGGTGTGTTCAGCCGCTGGCCCCGACCATCCGCCACGGCATGGCCGACGCCCTGGGTTTGGCCCATGAGGCGCTGGCCGCCCTGCCGACCGCCGGCGGCGAGAATGGGCGGTGTTTCGCCGTCCTTCTGAGCGAGATCGACACCCTGCTGACCGGGGTTCAGGCCCTGGAAACCCTGCTGCCGGCGCTGAAACGGTTGGCTGACAAGGCGGCCAAGGCGGCCCATGCCCTGATCTCGACCATCGAGGACGATGGCTCGTCCGATCTGGTGTTCTGGATCGAAGCCTTGCGCAAGGCGGTGGCCGAGCATGGACGCGACCTCCTTGATCCGGTCGATCGGCAACGGTTACAGGCGATCGCCGATACGGCGCGGCAGATGGCCTTGGCCATGGACTTCGCCTTTCTGCTCGATCCCGAGCGCAAATTGCTGTCCATCGGCTATAGCCTTGCCGACAACCGTCTTGACCTCAATTGCTATGATCTGCTGGCCTCGGAAGCTCGGTTGGCCAGCCTGTTCGCCATCGCCAAGGGCGATGTGAGCACGCGCCACTGGTTCCGGCTGGGCCGCGCCGCCACGCCCTTGGGCAATGGTTCGGCCCTGATCTCGTGGTCGGGGTCCATGTTCGAATATCTGATGCCGTCGCTGGTCATGCGCGCCCCCACCGGCAGTCTGCTGGAACAGACCAATCGCCTGGTGGTCCGGCGTCAGCAGGATTACGGCCATTCGCTGGACATTCCGTGGGGTATCTCGGAATCCGCCTACAACGCCCGCGACATGGAATTCACCTATCAATATTCCAATTTCGGCGTGCCTGGGCTGGGATTGAAACGGGGGTTGTCGGAAAACGTGGTGATCGCCCCTTACGCTACCGGTCTGGCGGCGATGATCGACCCCGGCGGCGCTCGGCGAAATTTCGCCCACCTCGCCAAGATGGGGGGGCGGGGGCGCTATGGCTTTTACGAGGCCCTGGATTTCACCCGTGCGCGTCTGCCCGACGACGCCACCGTCGCCATCGTGCGCGGCTTCATGGCCCATCACCAGGGCATGACCATCGTCGCCATCGCCAATACCCTGGACGATGGCCGTATGCGGGACCGCTTTCACCGCGAGCCGATGATCCAGGCCTGCGAATTGCTGTTGCAGGAACGCATGCCCCGCAACGTGGCCATTGCCCATCCGCGGGCCGAGGAGGTCAAGGCCTCGGCCATCGACGCCATCACCGTGACGCCCAATGTGCGACTGTTGACGGCGCAAACCGGCGGCGGCCCGGTCACCCATCTGCTGTCCAACGGTCGCTACGCGGTGATGCTGACCGCCACCGGCGGCGGCTATAGCCGCTGGCGCGACATCGCCATCACCCGTTGGCGCGAGGATGCCACCCGCGATGACTGGGGCTCATTCATCTTCCTCCGCGATATCCAGGACGGGGCAATCTGGTCGGCGGGCGTGCAGCCGATCGGAGGCGATTGCGATCATCAGCAGATCGTCTTCGGCGAGGATCATGCCGAATTCAGCCGCCGCGACGGCAGCCTGACCACCACCATGGATGTCCTGGTGTCGGGCGAGGATGACGGCGAAGTGCGTCGTCTGTCGCTGGTCAACAGCGGCAGGCGCCCGCGCGAGATCGAGCTGACGTCTTATGCGGAACTGGTGCTGACCACCCCTGCCGCCGACAACGCCCATCCGGCCTTTGCCAAGATGTTCGTGCAAACCAGCTATCTGGCCGAATTCGGCGCCATCATCGCCACCCGCCGCCTGCGTTCACCCGACGAAGGCCAGGTCTGGGCCGCCCATTTCGCCGTGGTCGAAGGCGTGACCACCGCCGATCCGCAATACGAATCCGACCGTTCCCGCTTTCTTGGTCGCGGACGCGGCATCGCCAACGCCGCCGCCATATTCGACGGGCGCAAACTCACCAATACGGTGGGGACCGTGCTTGATCCCATCTTGTCGCTGCGTCATCGCGTCAGCGTGCCGCCCGGCGAAACCGCGCGCATCGCTTTTTGGACGATTGTTGCCTCGACCCAGGCTCAATTGCTGGACCTGATCGACAAGCACCATGACCGCAACGCCTTCGACCGGGCTCGGACGCTGGCCTGGACCCAGGCCCAGGTGCAATTGCGCCATCTGGGCGTCGATGCCGACGAGGCGGCTGATTTCCAGCGATTGGCGGCACCGATTCTCTATGCCGATCCCCGTTTCCGTGCCCCGTCCGAGGTGATCGTCCGCGGCGCCGGGCCGCAATCGGGCCTGTGGCAGTACGCCATTTCCGGCGACTTGCCCATCGTCTTGCTGCTGATCGACGACATCGAGGATATGGCTCAGGTGCGCCAATTGCTGCGCGCCCACGAATATTGGCGGATGAAACGCCTGAGCGTCGATATCGTCATCATCAACGAACGGGCGTCGTCCTATGTGCAGGATCTTCAGGTCGCCATCGAGACGGCTCTGCGCAGCAGCCAGGCACAAGCGGGCTTCGGCGGCGAGGGCAGCCAAGGCTCGGTCCATGCCCTGCGCGCCGATCTGGTCAGCCTTGAGGTCCGAACCTTGCTGCGATCGATTGCCCGGGTATCGCTGATCGCGCGGCGTGGCTCCATCGCCAACCAGCTCACCCGCGTCCCCGATTTGCCATATCTGCCGCCGCCGGTTTATCGCCGTCGTGCCCAAGGCGCCAAAATTGAACCGCCGGACCTGGAAATGTTCAACGGTCTTGGCGGCTTCGCCCAGGATGGACGGGAATACGTGATCCACCTGCATTCCGGCAAAACCACACCGGCGCCTTGGATCAACGTCATCGCCAATCCGGCTTTCGGCTTCCAGGTGGCGGCGGAAGGCTGCGGCTATAGCTGGGCGGAAAACAGCCGCGAAAACCAGTTGACGCCGTGGTCCAACGATCCGGTCAGCGACCCGCCGGGCGAGGTTCTTTATATCCGCGACGAGGAAAGCGGCAGCCTGTGGAATCCGACGGCGCGCCCGATCATGGATGGCGGCGACTACTTGGCCCGCCATGGCTTCGGTTATAGCCGCTTTGAGCATCAGGCGGATGGCATCGCCCTGGGCCTGCTGCAATACGTCCCCATGGCCGATCCCATCAAGATTTCACGGCTGACCGTAACCAACCGAAGCGGGCGGGCACGCCGGCTGACGGTGACCGCTTACGCGGAATGGGTATTGGGCAATTCGCGCGGCGCCTCGGCACCGTTCGTCATCACCGGGATCGACGATGGCACCGGCGCCATGCTGGCCCGCAATCCATGGAATATCGGCTTTTCCAGCCGCATCGCCTTTGCCGATCTGGGCGGGCGGCAAAGTGCATGGACGGCGGACCGCACCGAGTTTCTCGGCCATCATGGCGATCTGTCGGCGCCGGCGGCGCTGATCGGCGGCGCCAGTTTGTCCAAGGCCGTCGGTGCCGGCCTTGATCCCTGCAGCGCCTTGCAAGGCATGGTCGAGCTTGCCGCCGGCCAAACCGTGGAAATCGTCTGGTTTTTGGGGCAATGCCCGTCGGTGGCCGAGGCGCAAGCCCTGGTCAGCCGCTATCGCAGCGCCGATCTTGACGCTGTTCTGGCCGAAGTGAGTGATCATTGGCGCACATTGTTGGGGGCGGTCCAGGTCAAGACGCCCGACCGGACCATGGATATCATGGTTAACGGCTGGCTGCTGTACCAGACCCTGGCGTGCCGAATCTGGGCGCGGGCCGGGTTTTATCAGGCCAGCGGCGCCTATGGTTTCCGCGACCAGTTGCAGGACGGCATGGCCCTGACCTTCGCCCGGCCCGAGGAAACCCGCCGCCACCTGTTGCGCGCCGCCGCCCGCCAATTCGGTGAAGGCGACGTTCAGCATTGGTGGCTGCCGCACAGTGGGGCCGGGGTGCGGACGCGGATTTCCGACGACCGGGTGTGGCTGGCCTATGCCGTCGCCACCTATATCGGCTGTTCCGGCGACGGGGCGATCCTGGACGAGATGCTGCCGTTTCTGCAAGGTCCGCGCCTGCGCCCCGGTGAAAACGATGCGGTGTTCCAGCCCATGGCCGATGGTAAGGCGGCAACATTGTTCGAGCATTGCGCCCGTGGCCTCGACCAGTGCCTGGAGCTGACCGGAGAACACGGTCTGCCGCTGATTGGCACCGGCGACTGGAATGACGGCATGAACCGGGTGGGCGTCGACGGCAAGGGCGAAAGCGTTTGGCTCGGCTGGCTGTTGGCCCGCACCATCGACCTGTTCGCGCCGCTGGCCCCGCCGGCCGAGGCCGAGCGCGTCCGCCGCTGGCGCGACCATGTCGCCCATTTGCGCGACGGCATCGAGCGCCATGCCTGGGATGGTGCCTGGTATCGCCGGGCGACCTTTGACGACGGAACCTGGTTGGGGTCTGAAACCAGCGATGAATGCCGCATCGATTCCATCGCCCAATCCTGGGCAGTGCTGTCGGGCGCCGCCGATCCGGTCCGTGCCGCCACGGCGATGGCATCGCTGGAACGCCATCTGATCCGCGCCGACGATGGTCTGGCCTTGCTGTTCACCCCGCCTTTCGACCGGACCGAACGCGATCCCGGCTATATCAAAGGCTATCCCCCCGGCCTGCGCGAGAATGGCGGTCAATACAGCCATGCCGGCATGTGGGCGATCCAGGCTTTCGCCCGGATGGGTCAGGCCGACAAGGCGGCCCGGCTGTTCGCCTTACTCAATCCCATCAATCACGCCCGCGATGCGGTCGAGGTGGCGCGTTACAAGGTCGAGCCCTATGTGGTCGCCGCCGATGTCTATTCCGTCCCGCCCCATGTGGGGCGCGGCGGCTGGACCTGGTACACCGGCGCCGCCGGCTGGATGTATCGCGGTGCGGTCGAGGATATTCTGGGCATCAGCCGGCAAGGCGCCGTTCTGGTGATCGCCCCGCGTCTGCCCGCCGGCTGGCCGGGATATGAGGCGACCATCGACCTGAAGGCAGGCTTTTGCCGTATCGTCGTGACCGCCCGGGCGGATGGCGAAGCCGGTGCCGTGCTCGACGGCGAGGTGGTTCCCTGTCCCGATGGCCGGGTGCGGGTTGCCTTGGACGGTGGGCGGCACGATCTGCGCATCCACCTGTGACGTCGGTTCCGTCTTATCCGGCGCGGAACTGGCGGACGATCAGCTTACGGGCTTCTTCCGCCAGCAGCAGCAACAGGGCGAAAAGACCGGCGCGCAGCCAGTCGTTGACATCCAGCAAGGTGGTGGCGAACAGGGCGTTGCCCACCGGGGTGTAGACCAGGGCGGCGATCAGCGCCGCCTCGAAGGCCAGGCCGATGGGGATCAGCCGGTTGGTGTGCGGGCTGAAGCGGAAGGCCGAGCGGTCATGGCTGCGGCAGGCGAACAGATTGGCCATTTGCATCACCACCACGGTGGCCAGACAGGCGGTGGTGGCGTGCAGGTAAAGGGGGGCATCCGTCGCCAGTTCCTGCCCCCACGACCAGCCGCCGCCCGCAAGGACGATGAAGAACGCCGCCATGGCCCCTGCCGCTTGCAATGGGCCGAGAAAGCCATAGGCGCGGATCAGCAACCCGGTATCGATCAGGCGTTCGCTGCGTCGCCGTGGCGGGCGGTTCATCACCTCGGGGTGTGGGCGTTCCACCGCCAGGGCCAGGGCCGGCACCATGTCGGTACCCAAATCGATGGCCAGGATCTGCGCCACGGTCAGACCCAAGGGCACGTTGAACACGGCGAACAGCAGATAGGGGACGATCTCGGGGATGTTGGAGGTCAGGATATAGGTCAGGAACTTGCGGATGTTGTCGAAGACGGCGCGGCCTTCCTCGATGGCGGCGACGATACTGGCGAAATTGTCGTCCAGCAGCACCATGTCGGCGGCCTGACGGGCGACGTCGGTGCCCGAGGCGCCCATGGCGATACCGATATCCGCCTGCTTCAAGGCGGGGGCATCGTTGACGCCGTCGCCGGTCACCGCCACCACCTCGCCCTTGGCCTGCAAGGCCTCGACGATCCGCCATTTCTGGTCGGCGCGGGTACGGGCGAAGATGATCTCGGGCGCATCGAGGGCCAGTTGCAACTGGGTCTTGTTCATGCGTTCCAGATGATCGCCGACGATGATGCGCGGATGCGGGCGGGTGACCAGCCCGACCTGACGGGCCACCGCTTCGGCGGTGCGCGGATGATCGCCGGTGACCATCACTACCTTGATGCCGGCCTTGCGGCAGCGGGCCACCGCGTCGGGTACGGCCGGGCGTGGTGGGTCTTGCAATCCGATCAGGCCCAGCAGCACCAGATTGCTTTCCCACTCTTCCTTGGCGGTGCCCGGGACCATCTCGCGCCGGGCCAGGGCCAGCACCCGCATGCCGGCTTCGGCCATGTGGATTTCCGCCTGCGACAGGGCCTCGCGGTCGGCCTCGGTGATGGTCTGCACGCCATCCGTGGCGGCGATGCGGTCGCACAGCGGCAGCAGGGATTCCAAGGCCCCCTTCACATGCAGCACGACCGTGTCGGCCTGGGCATAAAGCAGGGACATGCGGCGGCGGGTCGAGTCGAAGGAAATGCCATCCACCGGCTCGCCGCCGGGCTTACCGCCGGCCAGTTGCACCAGGGCGATTTCGGTGGGATCGCCGACCAATTGGTGATCGACCACGTCCAGGGTCTGGCACAGGCCAGCGGTTTCCAGCGCCAGCTTGCCAGCCAGACCGGCTTCGGCGACGGCACTGGCCTCGACCAGTTGACCGGCGATGAAGGCTTGTTTGGCCTGCATGCGGTTTTCGGTCAAGGTGCCGGTCTTGTCGGTGCAGATGACGGTGGTCGAGCCCAGCGTCTCGACCCCGGTCAGCTTGCGCACCAAGACGTTCTTGGCGGCCAGACGGCGGCTGGCCATGGCCAGGGCCAGGGTGACGGTAGGTAGCAAGCCTTCCGGGACATTGGCGACCATCAGCCCGATGGCGAAGATGGAGGCGTGCCAGATTTCCATGCCGCCGCTCATGCCGATGGCGAAGAAGGCTAGGCCGCTGCCCACCGCCATCACCGAGATGATGCGCGACAGCCGGATGACTTCCTTCTGCAGCGGCGATGTCTGCTGGCCGGCGGTCTGGGTCAGGTGGGCGATGGCGCCCAGCATGGTGCGCATGCCGGTGGCGAAGATCACCGCCTCGGCTTCGCCGGCGGCGATGTCGGCCCCGGCGGGCAGGATATTGCGGGCGGCGCTCGGTTCCGCCTTGGGATCGGCCTCGGCATCGCGGACCACCGGCACCGATTCGCCGGTGATCGAGGCCAAGTTGACCTGTACCCCCATGGAGCGGATCACCCGGCAATCAGCGGGGACGGCATTGCCTTCCTCCAGCACCACGATGTCGCCGGGGACCAGTTCGGTGGCGGCAACCTCGACCAATGCGCCGCCGCGGCGCGCCTTGACATTGAGCGGCAGCAGCAGGACCAGGGATTCCAGCGCCCGCTCGCTGCGGTATTCCTGAAAGAACGAGAAGCTGCCGTTGATGACGATCACCAGGATGATGGCGATTCCCAGGGTTCCCATGCCCTGCCCGGGTTGAAAGGTCTCGGCGACGAAGGCCATGGCCGCCGCCAGCCACAACACCACCGCGAACAGGTGGATGAACTGGCGGGCGAAGCGTCGCAGCAGAGAGACGGGGGCGATGCGTTCGACCTGATTGCGACCATATTCGGCCAGACGCCGGGCCGCCTCGGCGGCGGAAAGTCCTTCGGGCGTGGTGGCGAGGGCGTCATAGACGGCGTCGACCGACAGGTCTTGAATGCGCATGACGGACCCCTTTCATGGGGATTATGGGACGGTGTCATCCTCGAAGGTCAAAAGGATCAAGGGGCGGGCGCTGCTCTTGCAGACGATGCGGCGACCGCTCAGGCGCATCTTGTGCTGGCTCATGACAAAGTCGTCGAAGCTTTGCTGTTTCGGCAGGACGTTTTCCAGCACTTCGCGCAGCGCCGGATCATCCCATGTGCCATTCTCCAGGGAGTAGATCAGCCGTCCCCGCGTCTCGCCCGGCGAGAGCTTGAAGCTGCGATAAAACAAGTTGCTGGCAAAGATGACGGCGAAGGCATCGTCCAGCACCAGCATGGGCTTGTCGACGCCGTCGACGATGCTTTCGGCGATGTCGTGGCCTTCTTGCTCGGCCATTTCGGCGGCGACGCGGGCGCTGACATTGGCGAAGGTGATGACCACGCCGTCGATGACGTTGTCCAAGGTGCGATAAGGCTGGATGCGGGTCAGATACCAGTCGCCGCCAATGGTGCGCAATTCGCGCTCATAGGGGATCAGGGTCTCGATCACCGTATGGGCCTTGGCCAGCAAGTCTTCGTCGTCGAGATCGGATTTGATGTCGCTCAAGGGGCGTCCGACATCGGATGCCAGCAGGCGATAGACCTTGGCCGCCTCGCGGGTGAAACGGCGGATGGCCAGGCGGTCATCCAGGAAGATGGTGCCGACATTGATGTTGTCGAGCAGGTTCTTCATGTCGTTCTGCATGCCGGCCAGTTGCTCGATCTTGGCCTGCAATTCGGCGTTGACGGTGATCAGTTCCTCGTTGACCGATTGCAGTTCCTCCTTCGAGGTTTCCAGTTCCTCGTTGGTGGATTGCAGTTCCTCGTTGGTGGATTGCAGTTCTTCGTTGGTGGATTTCAGTTCTTCGTTCGAGGATTGCTGTTCCTCGATGGTGGCTTGCAGGTTTTCCCGGGTATAGGTCAGGTCGCGTTCGAGTTCCTCGATACGGGTGCGGTCGACCGAGCCGCCGGCGCGCCGGCGCCGCACCGGCTTATCCGAGGCGACGACGGCGGGCATTTCCTGAAAGCTGATGAGGATCAACCCCAGGCCGGGCTCGGCGGTGGGCAATGGCCTGACCCCCAGGCTGACCCGGCGGACTTCCTGGCCGACCATGAACGAAACCTCGCGCTCCAGCGTCGGCGTTGCTTGGGTGACGGCTTGGTTCAGGGCGCTGCGCAATTCCAGTTGCAGGCCTTCATGGGCCATTTCCACCGCGTTCAAGGTGGCCTGCCCCGGCGGCGGCCGCAAATAGAGGCTGGTGTCGCCGTGGACATAGAGGATGTCGCCCTTGTGATCGGTCATCACCGCCACCGGGGCGAAGGACTGAACCAGTGCCCGTCGGGTCAGTTCGGCAATATTGGTTTCCTTGGTTTTACTCATCACATCCACGGGTGGTTTGTTGGCGGTGCCGGTGGTCCAGGACAGGCCGCTGGCCAGCATGGCGCGGGCCGAGGCGATGGACGGGCTGGTTCGGTAGAACTTCCATTTACGATTGAGAGGGGAAAATAGCTCGGTGTGGCCGCCGATACTCTCGGACGGGGACAGGAACAGGATGCCGCCGGGCTTCAGGGCGTAATGGAAGGCCGGGATCAGGCGGTTTTGCACCTCGGTTTCCAGATAAATCATCAGGTTGCGGCAACTGACCAGATCCATCTTGGTGAAGGGGGGATCCTTGATGACATTCTGGGTGGCGAACACCACCATCTCGCGGACTTCCTTTTTCACCCGATAACCGTTGTCCTCCTTGACGAAGAAATGGCCCAGCCGTTCGGGCGAGACGTCTTGGGCGATGGTGAGCGGATAGAAACCGGCGCGGGCGATGGCGATGGCGTCATCATCGAGATCGGTGGCGTAGAATTGGGTCTTCAGCTGTCGACCGCTTTCCTCCATGACCTCGCGCAGGATTATGGCGATGGAATAAGCCTCTTCCCCGGTGGCGCAGCCGGTGACCCACAGGCGGACCACGTAATCCGGGGGCTTGCCATCCAGAATCTGCGGCAGGACTTCTTTTTTCAGCGTCACGAAGGCCTCCGGGTCGCGGAAAAAGCTGGTGACGTTGATCAGCAATTCCCGGAACAGCGCCTGGATTTCGACCGGATGTTCCTTCAGGTAGCGGGCGTAATGGGTGATGTCCTCGATACCATGCAGGGTCTGTCGGCGTTCGATGCGCCGACCGATGGTGCTTTTCTTGTAGCCGGAAAAGTCGTGGCCGGTACCGGTGCGCAACAACAGCAATATCTGGTTCATGCCGCTGATGGTCGCCGGGGCGGGGGGTGGTTCGCTGGCGATGTTCGGGTACCGTATGTGGGCCTGCAAGGCGTCCGGCATCAATTCCGGCGTCACCACATGGGTGGCGGCACCTGCGTTGATGGCGCTGGTCGGCATGCCGTCATACTGGGCGGAGGCCGGATCCTGTACCAGGCCGATGCCGCCGGCGCCGGTAATGGCGCGCAAACCCAAGGTGCCGTCCGAGCCGGTGCCCGACAGAACGATGCCGATGGCGCTTGCGCCACATTCCAGGGCCAGCGACAGAAAAAAAGTGTCGATGGGCAGGCGCTGGCCGTGCGGCTGTTCCGGCAGGCTCAGATGCAATGCGCCTTGACGCAGGGTCATGTCGCGATTGGGGGGGATGACATGGACCCGGTTGGCCGCGACGGTCATCCGGTCAGTGACCTCGACCACCGGCATGGTTGTGGTGCGTTGCAGGATTTCGCTTAGGATACTGGCGTGAGTGGGGTCGAGATGGGACACCAGGACGAAAGCCATGCCGGTATCAACGGGCAGATGACGAAAGAAAGTCGCCAAGGCGTCCAACCCGCCGGCCGAGGCACCCAGGCCGACAATGGTCAGTTTGGCGGTGGGGTTTGTCCCGGATTTGCTCGTCAAGAAATCTCTCCTGGGCCGCTGGCGGGCTGCTGGCAGGACGGGGGCTTGCCGAGCAGCGTCAGGGGTCCGGTACGGTAAATAAAAACGTGCTGCCGATTCCGGGATGGGATTCCACCCAAATGCGACCGCCGTGATGTTCGACGATCTTCTTGCATACGGCAAGGCCGATGCCGGTGCCGCTATACTTGTCGCGGGTATGCAGACGTTGGAAAATGGTGAAGATTCGCTCGGAATAGGTGGATTCGATGCCGATGCCGTTGTCGGTGACGGAAAATACCCATGCTGCTCCGTCGCGGCGGGCGGAGACGACGACTTTGGGGGGGCGGGCGCTGTGGCGATACTTCACCGCATTGCCGATCAGATTTTGCATCAGGCGGATAAACTGGTGGCGGACATAGAGGATGTCCGGCAATTCGGTATGGCTTGCCTCGGCCCCGGCCTCGGTGATGGCCTGGGTCAAGCTGAGCAGGGCCTCGTCCACCGCGTTACCGCTGTTCACCAATTCCCGCTCGCCCCCTATGCGGTCAACGCGTGAGAATTCCAGCAAGTCCAGGATCATGGCCTGCATCCTCATGCCGCCATCGACCATGAAATGGATGAAGGTGTGGGCATCGTCGTCGAGCAGATGCTGATACTTCTTTTCCAGCAACTGACTGTAGCTGACCACCATGCGCAACGGTTCCTGCAGATCGTGCGAGGCGACATAGGCGAATTGCTCGAGGTCGCGGTTCGAGGCCAGCAACCTTTCATTGGTGTGCTGCAATATCTCGCGGGTTCTGACCAATTCGGCTTCCGCCTGTTTGCGGATGCTGATGTCGGCCAGGGCGACGCGCAATACCGGGACGCTGTCGCGTTCCTGTCGCAGGCAATCGAGGTGGGCGCTGAATTGGGTACCGTCAGCGTGTGACAGCGTCAGTTCACATTCCTGCCGTCCAGGGTGGTGGAGGGCATGCACCAGATGGCGATGCCAGCGATCCTGTTCGGCAGCGGCAACGAAGGTGGTGAAGCGCCGCGAGATCAGATTGCCGCGCTCGACCCCCAGCATGGCGGCGCCGGTCAGGTTGATCTCGGCGATGGTGCCGGTGCTCGATAAGGTCAGATAACCGACCGGGGCGAATTCATAAAGATCGACGTAACGATCCCGCGATTCCTCCAACGCCTGCTGGGTGCGCCGCAGCTCTTCATTTTGCATCTCCAACTCGGCCTGATGGACACGCAGTTCATGCAGAAGGTGTTCGGGCGACAACGGCCCTTTGCTTGCCGTCAAAGGCGCGGCCAGTTCCAAACCGCACGCAACCGGGCCTGAGGTGGCAGACCCGGTCAACATGAGGCGGGCATCGTCGTCGGGGTTTTGGATCGTCAAAGCCTCCCCCCTTTCAAAAAAACACGAGACCAACAGTCTATGCCCAAAGACAGTGCCGCATTAAGGTAAAAACGCATGCCAGGGTGATCAATTAAAAGGAATGCGTGTTGTTTTTCTGCATCCTCCTGCCGGAGGCTGTTTTATCTGGTCATCTTCACCACGGTTACGTCGACGACCCGATTGCGTTGTTCCTCGGCGTCGTTGGCGGTGGATACCGCCTGCCGGGCCTCGCCGGTCCAACTGGTGTCGATGCGGTCCGCCGGGACACCGGCGGCGATCAGGGCGTCGCGGACCTGATCGGCACGACGCTGCGACAGGGCGACATTGCCGGCGGTGCTGCCGACGCGATCGGTCTTGCCGATCACCGTCACCCGGGTCAGGCCGTTATTGGTGGCGACGTGGGCGACGCTGTTGACCACCATCCGTCCGCGGGAATCGATGTCGGTCTTGTTGGTGTCGAAATAAATCTGATACCAGGCGCCGGCCAGTTCCGGCGAGTCAGCCATGGGCGGGGCGGCGGCCTGGCTGGATTTCGGCTGATCGGCGCAGCCCGCCACCAGGGAAAGGGCGATGGCGGCGGCGAGGGTCGGCAGGATTTTCGTCGAAGTGAACATGGGAAACTCCGTTCATGTGGTGGTTCGGGGGCGCGTTCAGCGCCAGACCGGCCGACCGAGATTGACGTCCTTTTCCTTGGTCAGGGCGCCAGCGCCGGCGCCGACGGCACCGCCGATCAAGGCACCTTCCAAGGGGGAGCCGAGCATAAGTCCGCCAAGGGCGCCGACGCCGGCACCGATGCCGGCGCCGCTGATGGCGCGGTCGCCGGTGGAGGAACCGCAGGCCGTCAGGCTGGCGGCGCAGACAAAGGCGGTAAGGGCGAGAATGATGGGTTTCATGATGTGTGTTCCTGTGTCGAAGCGGGACGGGGAGAGGGCTATTTCCCCATCAGCTCGATGGTGGCCCGACGATTTTGCGGTTCGCGCACGCCGTCCGGAGTCTGGACGAACAGGTCGCTTTCCCCCCGGCTGTCGACGCTGATGCGATCAGCGGCGATGCCGCCGTGGAGCAAGGCCTGTTCGACCGCGTTGCCGCGTCGGGCGGACAGCTTGTCGTTGTAGGACGGGGTGCCCGAGGTGTCGGTATAGCCGGTGACCTTGATCATCCCCTGGGGTTCGGCAGTGATGGCTTTCAGGGCGCTGGCGATGATGCCCCGGGCCTCGGGCAACAGGTCGGCCTTATCGAAATCGAAAAAGACCAGATAATTGGTCGGCTTGGTGCCGGCCACCGTGCCCTTGGCAGGGGCGGGCTGGACCACGCTCATCTTGGGGCCGGCGCTGATCTGCTGCATGTGGGTCATGAAGGCGCCGCGACAGGCGGCGATCTCGTCCATCTGCCAGCCTTCGTTCTGCTCCTGGATCCAGCAATCGAAATTGGTCAGGGCGTTGGCGCTCCATTGCGGCGCCCAGGTCTGGGCGTCGCTGTCGAGCATGGTCATCAACCGGCCCCGAGCAATGCGCAGATCGTGTTCAGCCGCCTTGTCGGCGATATACCAATCGTCCAGCCTTTCCGGCAACGGAACCCGGCCCTGGGCGGCGACCAGGCCTTTCTTGGCGAACATCTGCGACGAGTTCCAGTCGTATTCGTCCCGTTCGGCTTGGGCGAGGACGCGGTAATTGGCGGTCAACGCCTGGGTGAAGGGGGTGCCGACCGGTCGGGCCTTGTTCAGCTCCTCCAACTGGTAGGTGCTGCCCGGAATCAGGCCGTTGGTCGGGGTGCCGTTACAGGCCGCCAGACCGCAAAGCAAAAGCGGAGCCGCGAGCATCGTGTAACTTTTCATGGGATTCTCCTGGGATACTGTTGGCTGGGACGCTGGTTCAGGACGACTTGATCTTGTCTTCGATGGTGCCGACCAGATTTTGCGCCTTGCCCTCTATCTTTTCGGCCTTGCCGTCCACTTGCAGCTTGGCGTCGCCGACAGCCTTGCCGACCGCTTCCTTGATGCTGCCTTTGATCTGCTTGCCAGATCCGATGATGCGATTCTTGTTCATGGCGATAAGCCTTTGTTCAGGTTTGGAAAGGGCCGGGTCTAAATCCGACCCATGAGCAACATGACGATGACGACGATGAGGACCAAACCCAGCAGGCCGCTGGGGAAGTAGCCCCAGTTGGCGCTGTGCGACCATCGCGGCAGGGCGCCGATCAGGAACAGGATGAGGATGACCAGAAGAACGGTGCCGAGCATGGTGGCTGCTCCTAAAATTCCAATCAGGCTCGCCCGGATCGGGTGCTGCCTGTGGTGCCCCAGGTTGCGATCTCCGGGCAGTCGATGCCCAGTCGCTTGATGTGACGTAAAACGGCAAAGATTGAATCGGTAGGGCAGGCGACCGAAATGGTCTGGCCGTCATCGGTAAGGATGTGCATTTCAACGCAATGCTCATCCAGGTAGGCGGCTAGTTCCATTGATATGGCGCGATACCTGATCGGCAGTCGTGAAGATTTCATGGCCGCCTCATTGGTTCACGTCTTTGCCAATAGTATGAGGTGTCACAATACTAATTATGGCGTATTTAGTGCAGGTTCGGAAAATACGCATCGTGATGTATATGTGTTTTAACAAATAAATTTATATGTGTTATAAGTATTTTCCGATGCTGACGCGCAACCGATCTCGCTGGTTATGCTTGATGGTCCGGACGCTAGCCATCCGGACGCAAGGAGATCGGCGAAAATGTTGTTTGGGCGCAAGGCACCTGCTCCCCTTCAGGTGGGGGATCGTTTCGTCAAGGCCGGTATCCGCTTCGGGACGGTGTGGGAAATCGTGCGGGTGTGGACGACGGGGGATCAATTGCTGCATGCTCGGCTGAACGGTGTGGAAAATCACGGTGAAACCATGGCGGTTTCGGCCAAGACATTAGTTGATCGACAGTTTTTCACTCCGGTGCCCAGGCCTGTGTCGTCGGCTTCCGGCACGATCGAGTAGCTTTCATCCCGATGATCACAATCAGCCAAAGGTGAAACATGCCAAAAGCGCGAGGGCAAAATTGGGCCCGTCTGTCATTTGTCGCTGCCATGCTGGCCCTGGGTGCTGCCGGACTACCCCCATCCGCCGCGTGGGCGTCTCCGTGCGAACCCACCGACAAGATCGATGGATCGACGGTCGAGATGGCCCGGCAGAAGATTGAAAAAGCGGGATACCGTCAGGTCCGCAACCTGAAGAAGGGCTGCGACAATTTCTGGCATGGCACCGCGGTCAAGGACGGCAAGACCGTCAACATCGTCCTGTCGCCGCAAGGAAACGTGATGGTGGAAGGGGATTGAGGGCGATCTCTCCCCCCTGGGCCGGGCTGGTCTCGGGCTGTGCCCTGCTGTGCATGGCGTGCACGGCACAGGCCGACGACGCCTACCGCTTCACGTTGCTGGAGGAGAACGATTCCCTTTATGCCGATTCCGACCGCCACTATACCCAGGGCTTGCGCCTGTCGGTTCTTACCCCGGTTATTGCGGCGCAAGACGGTTGGAATGACGCCTTTGATCTGGTTTACGCCGCAGGCGGGTCCGCATCGGTCCGACGGGTCGGTCTGTTTCTGGGGCAAAGCATCTTCACCCCCGAAGACAAGGTCTTGCCGCAACCTGATCCGCGTGACCGCCCTTATGGCGCTTGGCTTTATGCCGGGGCCAGCCTGCTTCAGGAAACCGACCGCCGCATGTTGGAAAACCTGGAACTCAGCGTCGGCCTGGTGGGGCCGGGGGCGTTGGGGCGGCAGACCCAGAACGATTATCACCAGTTTATCGGCGTAGCTGAGGCACATGGGTGGAAAAACGGCCTTCAGACCGAACCCGGCGTGATGCTGACCTATGAACGGCTGTGGCGGCTTTCCGTCCTTGGTGATGCCGATAACGGCATGGATATCGTGCCGCAACTGGGGGCGACCATCGGCAATATCTTCACCTATGCCGGTGGCGGCGCCTTGCTGCGGGTGGGCAAAAATCTGCGCGGCGATTACGGCCCCGCCCGCATCCGTCCCGGTCTGTCGGGGACCGATTATTTCGACAGTGATCGTCTCGACGGCGCCTTGGGCTTTTATTTCTTCGCCGGCGCCCAGGGCCGGGCGGTCGGCCACAACATCTTCCTCGACGGCAATTCGTTCCGGCAAAGTCCCAGCGTCGACAAGAACATCTTCGTCGGCGACATTCAGGCCGGGTTCTCGCTGTTCTGGTCCAACGATTTCCACATGACGGTCAGTGCCGTGCGGCGCAGCCGCGAATTCGAGGGCCAGAACTCGCCCGACCTGATCGGTACGGCGGCGCTTGGCTTTTCATGGTGAGCGGGTATTTCCTTCACGTCGGGCCGTTCGGCGGGTTGGGCAGGATCTGGCGCAGGTAGGACGCCATGCCCTGGGCGTGGTTCCATTGGCGCGGATGGCCCAACGACACTTCCTCGAACCGGCAGCCGTCGCGCCAGTCGGTACGTCGCACATGCAGATGACCGCTGACCACCACCCGCGCGCGGAAACGCCGATGCCAATCGTCGGTGGCCTTGGTGCCGCACCACGGCGTGAAGCGCGGTGCCCGCGGGATGTGGATCAGATCATCCCGCAGCGGGAAGTGGTTGATCAGCACGGTGGGCAGGCTGGGGTCCAGCGCCAGCAGGCGTTGTTCGGTCCAGTCCAGACGGCTGGCGCACCAATCCTCGCGGCTGGCGAAGGGGGCGGGGTCCAGCAGCATTTCATCAGCGCAGACGCTGCGTTGTTCCGTCGCCCAGGCGACCACGTCCTCGCGGGCGATGGCGGATGGGCGAAAGCTGTAATCGTAAAGCAGGAACAAGGGGGCGATGACGCAAGGTCCGCCCGGACCCGGCCAGAGGGGAAAGGAATCTTCGGGGGTAAGGACGCCGAAAGAACGCGCCAGCGCCACCTGTGCCTGATAGCGCGCCGCGCCGCGCAGGGGCGGCTGACCATCCTGTTCCGGCACACTCCATAATTCATGATTGCCGGGCACCCAGATCACCTGGGCGAAGCGGCGGGTGAAGGTCTCGAACGCCAGGGCCAGATGGTCGAAACGTTCCGCCACGTCGCCGGCCACGATCAGCCAGTCGTCGGCAAAGCCAGGTAGTGCCGCCAGGGCATCGCGATTGGCGGCGCTGGACAGATGCAGGTCGCTGATCGCCATGAGCCTCATGCAACATGCTTAACAGAGCCGGCCCATTGCTGCCAAGCGGTTGCCTTGACGGCATCAACGCTTTGCGCGAAACTCTGGCCGAAAAATTCGCCCTGTCTTCGTGGGCGGCGTCAGGCCGTGGGGAAATGCCGATCATGCAATCCGCAACCTTGCCCGATGGCCGTAGCGTGTTTTGCCTTAACACCTACGAGGTGGATTTCGGCGCTCACGAAATCTTTTCCGATGATCTGGCCGCCCATGGTTTAAGCCTGCCCGCCGACGGCACCTATCTGGATGTGGGCGCCAATATCGGCCTGTTCTCGCTTTACTTACGCGACCATTGCCCCCAGGCCCGCATCGTCGCTTTCGAGCCCATGCCGGCAGTGTTCGCGGTGCTGGAACGCAACGCGGCGGCGCTGGTGCCGCCGGCTCAGGCCATACAACTGGCCTTGGGAGCCGAGCCCGGTTGGGCGGAATTCGACTATTTCCCCGGTGTCGCCGCGCTATCGACGCAGAACCGGGCGGTGGGCCAGACCATGGCCGCCGGTTTACGCCAATTGTTGGGCGGCGGGGCGATTGCGGGCGACGACGTGCAAGAGGTGCTGGAGCGCAGCGGCGCCACCCAGGTGGCCGCCGACACGGCGTTCCTTGACCAACTGCTGCGGCCCGAGACCGTGCGGGCGCAAATCGACACCCTGTCGGCGCAGATGCAAGCCCTGGGCATCGACCGGGTGGATTTGCTGAAGATCGATACCGAGGGGGCCGAACGCGAGGTTCTGGCCGGTCTGGACGAGGCCGATTGGCCGAAAATACAGCAATTGCTGGTCGAGGTTCATCTGGGCGAAGAGGTAACCGAGATCATGGCGGAAGACTTGCGCCGGCGCGGTTTTCGCACCTCTGTCGGCACCCATCCGCTGGCGCAAGGGGGCGCGGCGGTGTTCCATATCTACGCGGCGCGGTGAGCGCGAAAAGGGAGGGAAAGATGGCGGAAACCACGACCGGGCCGGTAACCGGCCATGACTGGTGGGCGATGCTGACCGACCGGGCCTTTCTGGAAAATCCCTATGCCGATCTGCGGCGCCTGCAACAGCAGGGGCCCATCCACCTGGATGAGCAATCGGGCATCTATTTCGTGTTGGGGCATGAAGCCTTTGGCGCCATCGCCAAATCGCCCAAGATCGGGCGCGATACCCATTACTGGAACCCCGGCTGGAACAACGACGAGTACCGTCAGCGTGACCCGGTGGGGCATGAGCTTTACCAGGGCGTGCAGCCGCAGATGATCAACGTGGACGGCGCCGACCACAAGCGCATGCGCGCGGTGTGGGAAGACGCCTTCAAGCTGCCGGCGGTCAAGGACATGGCGCCGATGATCGAGGCCGAGGCGGCCAGATTGGTGGCCGAATTGCCGGACGAGGGCGAGATCGACCTGATCCGCGATTTCGCTGCCCCCATGCCCATGCGGGTGCTGTGCAACCTGCTCAATCTGCCGTCCAGCATGGACGACACCATCCATGGCTGGAGCGAGGCGCTGATCCGCGTCGCCGACGTGATGATCTCGCCCGAGGACAAGCAGCGCGCACTCGACGCCATGAAGGCGAGCAAGGACTTCCTGCGCGGTTTCCTGGCCGAACGCCGGGCTGCCGGTGATGCCAGCCTGACCGGCATCATCATCCGCGCCCAGGACGACGGCGTGGTCAGCGAGGAAGAAACCCTGACCAACATGATGTCCATGTTGATCGCCGGCCACGAAACCACGGTGACGCTGATCGGCAACGGTATGCGGCTGTTGCTGGATAACCCCGAGCAGATGGCGCGGTTGCGCGCCGACCGGTCGCTGGTGCGCAGCGCCGTCGAGGAATTCATGCGCTGCGAGCCGGGCGGCAACATGATCTTGCGGGTGGCGCGCGAAGAGGTGGAAATCTGCGGCACGGTTATTCCCGCCGGCGCCCCCATCCTCGGGATGATCGGCGCCGTCAACCGCGACCCGGCCCGCTTCGACAACCCTGATCTGTTCGACATCGGACGGGTGGGCAATGCGCACTTCACCTTCGGCGGCGGCCCCCATGTCTGCCTGGGCGCGCCCTTGGCCCGACTGGAAGGGCTGGTCGCCATCAACGCCTTGCTCGACCGCTGGCCGTCCATCACCCTGGCCGGCACGCCGGTGTGGCGCACCGACCGGCTGAACGCCCGTGGTCTGGCCACGCTTCCGGTCAAGGTGGGGCGCTGATGGCCTTGGCGGCTGGGATCGAGGCGCTCAACGTCTATGGCGGCGCCGCCTGTCTGGACGTGCGTGAGTTATGCGTGCATCGCGGTCTCGACATGCCACGTTTCGACAATCTGCTGATGCGGGAAAAGACGGTGGCCTTGCCGTTCGAAGATCCCATCACCTTTGCCGTCAACGCCGCCAAACCGCTGGTCGATGCCTTGAGCGTGGAAGAGCGGGCGCGTATCGAGATGGTGGTGACCTGTACCGAATCGGGCATCGATTTCGGCAAGTCCATCAGCACTTATGTCCACCACCATTTGGGGCTGGCCGGCAATTGCCGCCTGTTCGAGATCAAGCAGGCCTGTTATTCCGGCACCGCCGGCTTGCAGATGGCCGTCAACTTCATCCTGTCGGGCACCTCGCCCGGGGCCAAGGCCTTGGTGGTGTGCACCGATCTGTCGCGTTTCGCCCTGGCCGATGCGGCGGCGATCCAGGAATGGGCCTATTCCGAGCCCAGTTCGGGCGCCGGTGCGGTGGCCCTGCTGGTCAGCGACACCCCCCATATTCTGCGTATGGATGCGGGCGCCTATGGCAATCACGGCTTCGAGGTGATGGATACCTGCCGCCCCGGTCCCGATACCGAGGCCGGTGACGCCGATCTGTCGCTGATGGCTTACCTGGATTGTTGCGAACGCTGCTGGAAGGATTATGCCCGCCGCGTCGAAGGCGCCGATTTCCGCCAGTCCTTCAGCTATCTCAGCTTTCACACCCCGTTCGGCGGCATGGTCAAGGGCGCCCATCGCGCCTTGATGCGCAAGCTGTTCAAGGCCAAGCCCGACGAGATCGAGGCCGATTTCACCCGTCGTCTCGGCCCCAGCCTGACCTTTGGTCAGCGCGTCGGCAACACCGCTGGCGGCTCGGTGTTCCTGGGGCTCGCCGGCCTGCTGGAAAATGCCGCGATCACCGAGCCGTGCCGGGTCGGGCTGTTTTCCTATGGCTCGGGCTGCTGTTCCGAGTTTTACAGCGGCGTGGTCAGCCCCGATAGCCAGCGCCGCTTGCGGGCCATGGGCATCGGCGCCGACCTCGATCGCCGTTACCGCCTGAGCATAAGCGAGTACGAGCATTTGTTGCGTGGCGACCACGTCATTCGTTTCGGTCAAAAAGATGTTACCGTCGCTCCCGATACCATTGCCGGGGCGTGGAACGCGTTCCAGGGCTCGGGCCGGCTTGTGCTGGAGGCCATGGTGGGCTACCACCGTCAATATCGTTTCGTTTAAAGGGGACTGGTTTGGAAAGCGACGACATCCTGTCCATCCTGATCGGACAAATCCGCGAGGTGGTGCCCGAGATGATCGACCACGACATCGGCGCCGCCGATTCCATGGCCGCCCTTGGCGTCGATTCGGTGGAACGCAGTGAAATCCTGATGAACACGCTGGAAATCCTGGGTCTCGACCTGCCCATGGTGCAATTGCACGGGCCGCGCAATCTGGGCGAACTGGCCCTGTTGCTGAAGGCCAAGTGTGCCAGCGCCTGACATCGTTTTTGCCGGCATCGGCACCGCCTGCGGTCTGGGCTATGGCAAGGCCAGCCTGATCGACGGCCTGCTGGCCGGGCGCGACGTGTTTTCCGCGCTGGCGCGACCGGGGCGGCAGGCGCCCGATGGCTCGACCTCCTTCATCGGCGTGGAAATGCCCGACCCGCCCGAACTGCCGCCCGAGCTGGTGCCCAAGCGGGTGGCGCGCACCATCGGCTTGGGCGGTCGTGTCGCCTTGGCCGTGCTCAATGAAGCCTGGGGCGAGGCGGGCCTGGACAAGGTGGCGCCGGACCGCATCGGGCTGGTGGTCGGCGGCTCCAACCTGTTCGCGCGGGAACAGGTGTTGATGGCCCAGGATTATGCCGGTCGGCTGGCTTTCGTGCCACCGCGCGCCGGTCATGTCTATCTGGACAGCGAAGTCTGCGGTCTGGCCGCCAGTATTTTTCCCATTCGCGGCTTCGCCCATACTGTCGGCGCCGCCTCGGCCAGTGGTGCGGTGGCGGTGATCCAGGCGGCGGCGGCCATCCGTGCCGGCACGGTCGATGTCTGCATCGCGCTCGGGGCCATGCAGGATGTGTCTTATCTGGACCTGTTGGGGATGCGGGCACTGGGGGCCATGGGCTCGGCCCGTTTCGCCGATCAGCCGGGCCGCGCCTGCCGTCCGTTCGACCGCGATCACGACGGTTTCCTCTATGGTGAATGCTGTGCCGCTCTGGTGTTGTGCCGTGCCGACCAGACCGGGCCGGGCTATGGCACGCTGATCGGTGCCGCTCAGGTGGTCGATGGTCAACGCGGTCCCGAACCCGATGGTGACGGCCAGCGCCGCGCCATCACCCTGGCCTTGCGTCAGGCGGGCTTAGGGGCGGGCGACATCGACGTGATCAGCGCCCACGCCACCAGCACGCCCAAGGGTGACGAGGTCGAAGCTGCCACCCTGCACGGCCTGGGCTTGGACCAAGCCTGGGTGGTGGCGACCAAATCGGTCATCGGTCACGGCCTCAGCGCCGCCGGGGCCATCGAACTGGCGGCGCTGTTGTTGCAGATGCGGGCAGGACGGCTGCACGCCACCCGCAATCTGGAGCATCCGCATGAGCCGGTGTTGCGGCATGTGCAGGGATTGCCCCAGACCCAGGCCGTCCGTCACGGATTGAAACTGTCGTTCGGCTTCGGCGGCACCGATACGGCGCTGGTGATCAGGGGGGCGACATGACCTATACGACGCTGAGGGTGGAACAGGCCGACGGTATCTGTACGGTCAGCCCGACCCGGCCCGAACTGGGCCATGTCATCAACGCCCAATTCCTGGCCGAATTGACCGAGGTGGTGCGCGGCTGCGAGGCGGCGGACGGGCCGTCGGTGCTGGTGCTGACCGGCGGTGCCCAGGTGTTTTGTGGTGGCGGCGACTTTCAGGCGGTGGCGGAAAGCGATGCGGTGCTTGATCCGGCGCCGCTTTATGATCTGTGGCGGCGGCTGGCCATGGGGCCGTTCGTATCGGTGGCGGTCACCCGTGGCCGCGTCAATGCTGGCGGCGTCGGGCTGGCGGCGGCCTGCGACATGGTGCTGGCCGACCATAGCGCCAGTTTCGCCCTGTCGGAATTGCTGTTCGGCCTGTTTCCGGCCTGTGTGCTGCCGTTTTTGATCCGGCGGGTGGGGGAGCAACGCGCCCATTACCTGACCTTGTCGACCCAGCCGGTCAATGCGGCCCAGGCCTTGGCCTGGGGTTTGGTGGATGGTGTGGAGGATCCGGTGGACGGCCTGTTGCGCAAGCATCTGTTGCGCCTGCGCCGGTTGGATAAGTCAGCCGTCGGACGCTACAAGCTTTATCGTCATGATTTGTCGGCGCTGGTCGATGCCGCCCGTCCGCCAGCGTTAGAGGCCAACCGGGCCATGTTCAGCGACCCGGCCACCCGCACTGGCATCCGCCGCTATGTCACTGAACAGAAGTTCCCCTGGGAAAATTAAGACTGGGGGAAAGTTAGGGCTGGCCGCGCAAATCCACTGCCCGCATCACCGGTGGGCGCGGGCGGTCGACGTCATGGCCCGGCACACCCTCGCGGCTGACGAAAAAGCGGTGCAGCAGGGTAATGGACAGCAGAAACAGGAAGGTCTGGTTTTCCTTGGTGCTGATCTCGCCCGCCGGAGATTTCAGCACCTTGGCGCTGAGGCGGCGGGCGAAGGCCGCATCGATGAAGGGCAGCTTGGCCAGTTCCGTTTCCGACTGCACCAACTCCAGATAATCCGGACGGGCGGCGGCGAAGGCATCGGCATCGGGGGCGCGATAGGGGAATTTGCGCTTGTTCACCACCGATGCCGGCAGATCGTCGGCAAAGGCCCGGCGCAGCAGACGCTTTTCATCATAGCCATCGTCGAAGCGTAGATTGATACAGGAAGCCGCGTCGATCACGCTTTGGTCCAGGAACGGACAGCGGTTTTCCACCCCATGGGCCAGGGCCGGGCGGTCGCCCTGGGTCGACAGCAGATAGCCGGGCAGCAGCGTCTTGTATTCCAGCCATTGTGCCCGTTGCACTGGGCTTAGGCCCTTCAATCCGTCATTCTCGCCCACCAGGGCGGTGATGGCGGCGAAGGGATCGGCTTTGTCCTTCAACAGGCGGGCGGAGAACCGACCGTTCTGGAAGCGGAGTTCGTGCGAGAACAGGCCGGGCATCCGCTCGGTGGAGAATTGCTGATAAAGCCCAGTCAGCGCCGCCACCTCTTGTGGGCCGTAATGGCCGAGATGCGGGTAAAGCCGGGCGATGCGCTGGCGGCGGCTATCCTCGTCCATGCCGTCCCAGGCGCCACGCAGCAGGGTTTCCTTGAACAGGTCATAACCCAGAAAGGCCTCGTCGGCGCCTTCGCCGCTCAGGATCACCTTGATGCCGTTGTCGCGGGTCAGCCGCGACAGCAGGAACATGGGGATGAAGGCACTGCGAAACGCCGGCATTTCGGCGTGATAGACCGCCTGCGGGCAGGCTTCGGCGATATGGGCGCCGGTGATGCGCAAGGCGTGGTGGCGGGTGCCCAAGGCCGCCGCCACCGCCTGTTGCTCGGGCGATTCGTCCAGGCTGGCATCGTCGAAGGTGACGGAAAAGGTGGCCGGCGGACGGCCGGAAATATCGGTGGTCAGACGGGCGACGATGGCCGAATCGATGCCGCCGCTGAGATAGACCCCGACCTCGACGTCGCTGCGCAGGCGCAGGCGGACGGATTGTTCCAGCCTTTGCCGGATCAGCGCCATGGCCTCGGCCTCGCTGGCCGGTGCCGGGCCGTCAGCGAAGCGTAACGGCGCATAGGCGTGGCGCTCCATCCGCCCGCCGGCGTCGACGCTCATCCATTCGCCCATGGGCAGGGCGGAAATGCCGGTGAAGCCGCTTTGGTCGGGCAACGGCGTCCACACCCCCAGGATCGAGGCCAGTTGCCCCGAATCTTGGGCAAAGACGAAGCCGGGCACCGCCAAAAACGCCTTCATCTCCGAGGCGAACAGCAAGGCATTACCGTGGCGGGCATAGAACAGGGGCCGCTTGCCGAAGCGGTCGCGGGCCAGCACCAGCCGGCGGTCGCGGCGATCGTAAAGGGCGAAGGCGAAGCCGCCGTTCAAGCGTGGCAGGCACTCGGCGCCCCAGTGCAGCCAGGCGGCCAGCAAGACCTCGGTGTCGCATTGGGTGTGGAAGACGGCGCCGTGCGCCTCCAACTCGCTGCGCAATTCGCGGTAATTGTAGATTTCGCCGTTATAGGCCAGCCAGAACCGCCCGCCGGCATCGGCCATGGGCTGAATGCCGTCCTTGGGGTCGATGATGGCCAGCCGCGCCGTCCCCAGCGCCCAATCGTCGCCGATGACCGTGCCCATGCCGTCGGGGCCGCGATGGCTGATGCGGTCGAGCATGCCGGTGATGATGTCGGGCAAATCCTGCGACGCCACCTCCGTGTGGATCAGGCCGGCGATCCCGCACATGGCCTAGCCGTTCTGCTTGAGCTTGGCCGCCACCGTGTCGCGGATCTGGCTCAGGCTGACCAGAACGTTGCCGGTCATCTCGGCCTCGGTGAAGGTGATGGCGAATTCGCGTTCGAGAAAGCGGCACAATTGCACGTAGCCGAAGGAATCCATCACCCCTTCCTTGAACAGGTTGGTGTCCTCGGGGAAGTCGTCATCGTCGAATTCCACCAGGAACTGTTCCTCGATGAAGGCGCGGATTTTATCCATGATGCGCTTCCTTTTGCTGGGGTTCCATCAGCGCGGCGGCCCCCATGTTGCCATAGACGTTGACCACGGTCAGCACCGGGTCGAGCACCGGGTCCAGCGCCACCAGAAGGACGATGGCCACTTCCACCGGCACGCCGAACGGCGCCAGCAGCATGCCCAGCAACGCCATCGAGGCGATGCCCGGCGCCCCCGACATGGCGCAGGCCACCAGGATGCCGCCGATGGTCACCACCAGCCCGGCTTGCAGGCCGATGGGCAGGCCGTAGAGTTGCAGCACGAACAGACTGCTGATGACCACATGGACGACGTTGCCCAAGGGATACAGGCTGACGCCCAGGGGCAGCACCATCTGGGTGGTCTGGCGGCTGAGGCCCAGGCCGGTTTCCGCCACCCTGAGCGCCGCCGGCAAGGTGGCGATGCTGGAGCCGGTGCCGAAGGCGGTGAACAGCGGCTGGCGCACCAGCGACAGGACGGCCAGCGGTCCAAGCCCGGTGCGCCGGGCGATCAACAGGGTCAGCACCGCGATCACCAGCAGGGCGACGCCATACAAGGTGGCGACCAGCTTGCCCAGCATCAGGAACATGTGGAGGCCGCCCTGGGCGGTGTGGGCGGCCATCAGCGCGAACAGGCCGAAGGGCAGGCCCAGCAAAATCCAGCCCATCACCTTGACCAAGGCGTTGTAAAAGGCATCCAGCACACCGACGGCGAACAGGCTTTGTTCGCCGCCCAGTTTGCCCAGACCCATGCCCAGCAGCAGCGAGAACAGCAACAGCGCCAGCATATGGCCCTCGGCGGCGGCGCGGATGACATTGGCCGGGATCACCATCTGCGCCAGCAGCCACAGGCTGGGCGCCGGCTGACCGGTAGCAGCGGCGTCTTGCTGCAAGATCTCATTGGCGAGAAAGACGCGCTGGTCCTGGCCCAGCCCGATCCCCGGCTGAAACAAAAGTCCGGCGGCCAGGGCGATGGCGGCGGTGGCGGCCAGTCCGGCCAGAAAGACCAGGGCCAGACGCGGCAGCGCCGCGCCGCTGTCGCCCAGGATCAGTCGGGCGATGCTGGCGGTGACGGCGCTGATGATGATGGGCAGCACGCACATCTGCATGAGTTGCAGATAAAGTTGGCCGACCGGTTCCAGCGCCATGCCGGCCTCGGGCAACCATACCCCCAGCACGCCGCCGGCCAGCAGGCCGGCGACCACCGCCCACGGGCTGGACAGGTGCGTGGTCAGCGGGTTCACTTGCGCGGTCCCCCCAGATGACGGTCGAGCAGACGGTCCAGGGAGCCGTCTTCCTGGCGGTCGGCGATATAAGTATCCAGCCAGGCCAGCCAGTTGGGATCGTCGCGGTGCACCGCCATGGCGATGGGGTCGCGGGCGCCGGTCAAAGGCACGATCTTGACGTAAAGCGCCCAATCGTCGCGGACACGATAGCGCGGCACCCCGGCCTGGACCCGGGTGAGCGAATAGGAAAAGCCCTCATCCACCATGACCGCATGTAATTGACCGGCCAGCAGGGCGGCGATGGCGTCTTCGTTGCTGGGAAAGGGTTTGACTTGGGCGCGGGGCAGGCGCTCGGTGGCGAAATCCACGTAGGAGCTGCCGTCCTCGACGCCAACCTGGACACTGGCATCGTTCAGCATTTCCACCCGCTCGCCGCCACGGAACAAGGGTGCGGTCTTGGTGCGGTTGACCATCAGGGTCTGGCGCAGGCGGGCATAGGGCTGGGTGAAACGGACCAGCGCGGCCCGGCGCAGGGTGCGGCTGAGATAGCTGATGGCGACGTCGGCCTTGCGGCTGGCCACCAGATGCGGCAGGTCGTCGAAATTGTCGGCCATGCGGGCATAGTTGAGTTTGACGCCCAGGCGCTGGGCGATGTCGGTGGCCAATTCGACATCGATGCCGCCCGGCTTGCCCGCCGCATCCACATAGAAGAACGGCGGCATGTCGGATTTATAGGCTGCCACCACCAAGGTACCGCGGGCGAGGATACGGGCGATGTCGGGGGCGGTGGCGGGGTCGGCGGCATAGCCAGCGGTGGGCGGCAGCACCAACAGGCCGAGGACGGCAATGGTGTGGCGGATCCCGGTCCAGGTCCAAAGCAAAATCGTTCCCCCACTCCGATATGCCATCAGATTAGCGCAAAGTGCCGGTCTCGGCCAGACGGCGCAATGTCTCCACCGTCTTGGTCAACCGCTGGTCATCGCCGCCGAACGGCGACAACACGCTGAGCAGTTTCGACGGCGAGCCCGGTTGCAGGCATTGGCGCAAAACGGTGGCCAAGGTGCCCGAGGGGCTGAGGTCCACATAGACGGCGCCTTGTTGCTCGAGGATCGCCACGCTGTGCGCCACCCGCATGGGCTGACGGACGATGCGCCAGATCAGATCAGGCATGGCCGTCCCGGTCAGCCCGGCGGTGCAGCACGACCACACCGGCCAGAACGGGGTTTCGCGCCGCACCAGGGCGGTGGCGGCCAGACATTCGGCCTGGGCGGCATCGATGAAGCGGGAATGAAAGGCGAAAGGCACCGGCAGGCGTTGGAACACCACCTCGCGCCGGCGCAGTTCCGCCTCGATTTCGTCCAAATCCTCGGCCAGGGCCGACAGGATGAAATGATTGGGCGAGGTGATGCCGGCCATTTCGCTGCGCGCCGCCAGCACGGGGTTGTCGGCGTGCAAGGTCGCCGGGGCCAGTACCGCCACCATGCCGCCGGGCGGGCAGGTGCGGCGGAACAAATTCGGCTGATCGGCAACCAGGGTCAGCGCCGCCTCGAAGCTGATCATGCCGGCGATGGCCTGGGCGACGATCTCGCCCAAGGACACCCCCAACAGCATATGCGGGCGCAGGCCGTGATCCTGCAACACCTTGGCCAAGGCGTATTGCACCAGGAAGATGGCGGGATGGCTGGCTTCCATCCGGTCGAAGGGCTGCGACACGCGCTTGCCGCCGCCTTGGATTTCAGCCAGGACGGAAAAGCCGTGACGGGCGGCGACGATGGCATCGCCCGCCAGCATCCAGTGGCGGAAGACGGCATTTTCGGCCAGCAACTGGCCGGCCATGCCGAAATATTGCGAGCCCTGGCCAGCAAAACAGAAAATCACGGGAAGCGGCGGCACGGGCCAATCCAAGTCAGCGAAAACGTCGGGAACGCTACCTTGCTCCATACGCTTCTGGCAATGCCCGCGCGAGCAATGGGTCGATGAAATATCCCTGTGGTATAAAACGGTACTTTTCTTCCATGGCCTCAAATAGTAGGGTACCTGCGGGCTGGTGCCCGATTCATTCACACCGACATCTCTTCCCTCGCGCTTCATGCCGGACGCGGGGCGCAACCGGAGGAATATCATGGCCGCGCAAACCGCTGCTTCCGAAGCTCCCGCCCCCGCCGCCGCTCCGGCGGACAGCCCGACCACCGCCGGCCCGACCCCGGATTCCGTCGGGCGCGATCTGGTGGCGGAAAACATGATCAAGGATTATGTCCTGGCCGCCGTGGCCGCCAGCATCGTCCCGGTCCCCCTGTTCGACATCGCCGCCGTGGTGGCCATCGAACTGCGCATGATCCAGAAGCTGTCGGAACTGTACGGCAAGCCGTTCTCGGAAAGCCTGGGCCGCAGCGTCATCGCTTCGCTGGCCGGCGGCGTCGTCGGCTATGGCGCCGGCATGGCCGTGGCGGTCAGCCTGACCAAGCTGATCCCCGGCGTCGGCTGGATGCTGGGCATGGTGTCGCTGCCGGTGATCGCCGGCGCCACCACCTACGCCATCGGTCGCGTCTTCGTGAAGCATTACGAAAATGGCGGCGACATCTTCAATCTCAGCGCCGATGCCATGCGCGCTTACTACAAGCAGCAATTCGAGAAGGGCAAGGCCCTGGCTGCCAAGGTCAAGGCGCGCAAGGAAGCCGCCGCCGTCGACGACGTGGCCGCCGCGCACTGATCGGCTGGTTCAGCAAAAGACCGCCGCTTCCGGTTCCGGGGGCGGCGGTTTTTTGCATTTTCCCGGCGAGCGTCAGCTTGCATTTCCCCCGCAAGCGTCAGCGCCGCCGCAAGGGCGGCGGCAGGCGGTCGTCGGAGGCCAGCAGCACGATGATGCCGACCACCGGGCTGAACAGGAACGAAATCAGGAAATTGCCGAAAAAGCCGAAGCGCTTGTTCTTGCCCAGCAGACCGATCAGCCAACTGAAGGCGATCCACAGGAACACCACGGCCGGATGCACGAAGTAGATCATTTCATCAAGGTCCTTTCATAGGCATTGGGGGCCGCCGTTTCGTCCTGGTGGACCGGGGGCGTCGGCAAGGGCTTTTTGTAGGCGGCGACCGTATGGAAGCGCTGGCCGTCGTGGCGCACCACATAGGCGGCGGCATCGGTGGTCAAACCGTTGGAATCGAACACCACCGGGCCGCTGGCACCGATGAACGGGCCGTCATAGCGGATGATGCGCAAGGTGTCGGCGATGGCGGCGGGGTCAAGCTTGCCGGTGCGCCCGACCGCATAGGCCAAGACCTTGACGGCGTCGAAGCCCATGGCCGCCATCAGGCCGGGCTGTTGCCCGGTGGCCTTGGTGAAGGCCTGGGACAGCCGCTCGCCCTCCTTGGTCTGCTGATCGCCATCATAGATGGATACCGCCACCACGTCGCGCATGGCCGCCTTGCCGACGGTTTCCTCCATCTGCCGGGTATACAGGTGTTCCGGCCCGATGATCGGCATCCTCAGGCCCAACTGGCGGGCGCGGATGATGAATTGCGCGGTTTGCGCCGCGTCGGACGAGGTGACGAAAACCGCGTCGATATCCGCCGGGCGGAACAGCGGATTGTCCATCAGATAAAGTAGCAGGTCATCGATGGAGCGGTTCATGCTGGTCAGCCGTCCGCGATACAGCACGGTGCCGCCGTCCTGGGTCAACTGGCTGCGGAACTGGTCGGTGGTCTCGATGCCATAGCCGGAATTATCGGACAGCACCACCACCCGGCGGATGCCGTTCTGGCCGGCATAGCGGGCCAGGAAGGCAGCGTTGTCGGCATTGTTGGGCTGCAACGCGAAGGTCAGGTCCAGCCGGTGATTGCTGAGTGAACTGGCGGTGGCGTGGGTGGCCAGGAACAGCTTGCCGAAGCGTTCATAGACGGCGCTGGCCGGTACGGCGGTGGCGGACGAACCATGGCCGATCACCGCCAGCACCTGTTTTTGCTTGCCGATCCGAGCGGCCAGCTTGAGCGCGTGCGACACCACCTTTTCCAGCAGCAGCTTGTCGGTATAACTCTCTTCCTGGTATTCGTGCGCCACCAGTTTGCGGCCCAGCAAGCCGCCAGCGGCATTGACCTGCTCGACGGCGATACGGGTGCCAGCCAGGAAATCGTCGGCATCCTCGTCGGGCGAGAACACCACGGCGAGGTGGATGTCGTCGTTATCGGGTTGGCGATGATAAAACCCCAGCGCCACTAGGCTGACGATCAGGGACAGAGCCAGTATTCCGGCCACGACTTGCCGCCGCCAGGAGCGGCGGGGCGGGCTATCGCTCTGGTCCGGGGTGTCGGTGGTCATGGCGGTCAGCGATCGCCGCCCAGGATCAGCGGCAGGCCGTCCTTGCCGGCACCGATCACCACGGTCTTGGCGTTGGGCGAGGTGGCCAGGTCGCGGGTGGCCTGCACCCCTTGCCAGCGCAGCAGGTCGGGGTTCAGGCTTTTGGCGATGATCTGCTGATAGGTCTGGATGCCTTGGGCCTCGATACGCTTGCGCTCGGCCTCCTTCTGCTCGATGGATAGGCGGTACTGGAAGGCCTTTTCCTCTTCGTGCAGGGCCAGTTTGCGCTCGATGGCGTCGCGCACGGTGTTGGGCAGGTCTACCGACTTGACCAGCACGTCGTCGACGATGATGTAGCGGTTTTCCATCTTGGACAGGCTGCCGACCACCACGGTTTCCAGGAAACCGCGATGGCTGGTATAGACCTCTTCCGGGCCGTACTGGCCGACGGCGCGGCGCAACGCCGCCTCGGTCTCGGGGAACACCACCTTTTCCAGATAATCGGGGCCGACCGCCACATGCAGCAAGGGCAGCATGCGGATGTCGGGCTGATAGCGGATGGCCACCTTGAGGTTGACCGCCAGACCGCCATTGGTCAGCAGCGAATAGGTCTGTTCACGCGTCTGGAAGCGCACATCATAGACGTGCATGGTGTTCCACGGCCAGATCAGGTGGACGCCTTCGCCGTAGATGTTGCCCTGGTCGGTACCGGTGAAGAAGCTGTAAAGCACCCCGGCTTCGCCCGACTTGATCGAGATGACCATGCGGTTCCACAGCAAGATGGCGGCCATCAACAGCAGCACGGACAGCAAGGCCGCCGAGGTGTAATGCAGCAAACGCCGATCGGGCGCGTACTGCATGGCATCGTCTTCATAATCGTCGATGTCAGCCATGAGGCTGGATTTCCCCCCGAAATCAGAGCGTTCCCATTGGGCGCGCATATTATGCTGGATCGGTTAGCCCGACACCAGTGCTGTTGTGGGCCGCCGCGCCAAGGCGGCGTCCAGGTATTGGGCGCAAACGTCCAGGTTGGGCGGTTGCAAAAGCGTGGCATGGTCGCCCGGCACCGTCTCGATTGTCAGCCCGGCGGGGGTCAGCCAGCCCCAGCCGCAATCCCCGGCCCCAATGCTGGCCTCGGCCCGCAATAAGGTGACGGGGATGTCGATGGGAGTGGGCTCATAGGCCATCAGCGCGTCGTTGTGGGCGCAATACAGGGCGTAAAGATGACGCAGGCGCGGGGCATCTTCGGGCTGGACCTGCCCGGCCAACCCAGGCTGGGCCAGGATGATGCCGGCGATGTCGTCGTCGGTCGCCACGGGCAAATCCAGACCGAACAGATCGCGCAGGAAGGCCTGGGGCAAGCTGGTGCCCAAATGTTGGTCCAGGCGGGACAGTTGCGCTGGACTATGGCTGTCGATCAGGCACAACAGCGCCACCTCTTCCCCCGCTTGCCGCAATTGCCGCGCCATCTCGAAGGCCAGCACGCCGCCCAGCGACCAGCCGGCCAGGGCATAGGGGCCGCGCTGTTGCACCCGGCGCAATGCAGTCACGTGCAACGCCGCCAGTTCGGGCAGGGTGCGGGTGATGATGGTGGCCGTGGGCTCGTCCGCTTCGGGGGCTTGCAGGCCATGGACCGGCACCGATGGATCAAGGCGGCGGGCCAGTTCCCCATAGGCCGACACCGTCCCCGCCGCGCCGTGGACCAAGAACAGCGGCGCGGCCTTGGCCTGGGCGACGGGGCGCAGCGGCACGACGATTTCCGGGGCCGTTGGTTTGGCGTCCGAGCGCAGGATTGCCGCCTGTTGGGCGATAGTCTGCGCCGTCAGGAAAGTGGCGGCGGCGGGACGGCAGCCGAAGCTGCGACCGATTCCGGCCAACAGCCGGACCCAGGCCAGCGAATGGCCGCCGCAGAGGGCGAAATCGTCGTGAATGCCGATGGAGGCGGCCTCGCGCCCCAGCACCTGCGCCCACAATTCCAGTACCTGCCGTTCCACCACGTCGCGCGGGGTGTCGCCGCTCAAGCCCTGGCCCTGGGGCTGGGGCAGGGCGGCACGGTCCAGCTTGCCGCCGGCGGTGATCGGTAGTGCGGCCAACGCCACATAGGCCATGGGCAGCATGGCGGCGGGCAGCCGCGCGGCCATGTGGGCCCGCAGTTTCTCCTCATCGTATTCCGTCGCCGGCACCACATAGGCCACCAACACCTGAGTGCCGCCGGCATCCTGGCGCGGCACCACTGCCGCCTCGCGCAGGCCGAATTCCGACAACGCCGCCTCGACCTCGGACAGTTCGACGCGGAAACCGCGGATTTTGACCTGATGGTCCAGGCGGCCATGAAAGGCGATCGAGCCCTTGCCGCCGGGGATGAACGAGGCCAGATCGCCGGTGCGGTACATGCGCTTGCCTGAACCGGCGCGGATGAAGCGTTCCGCCGTCAGGTCGGGGCGGTGGTGATAGCCCTGGGCCAGCCGGTTGCCGCCCACCAGCAACTCGCCGATCACCCCTTCGGGCACCGGGTTGCCGTCGCCGTCGACGATGGCGACGCGGGTACCGGGCAGCGGCGTGCCGATGGGGATGGCGGCACCGGGCGGGGTGGTGGCCTCCACCTCGTGCAGCAGACAGGTGATGGTGGCTTCGGTCGGGCCATAGGCGTTGAGCAGGCGGGTACTGGCCAGCGGACCGCTCTGCCATAGCCGCACGGTGTCGGCGGCCAGGGCCTCGCCGCCGACGATCAGCAGGCGCAAGGACAGTGGGGCGGGGCCGTCCCAGGCCAGCAACGCCTCACGCAGATAGGCCGGCGGCAGGTCGGCGACGCTGACCCGCTGTTCGGTCAGCACCCGGCGCAGATCGTCGGGCGACCAGGTCGGGCCGGTACGCACCAGCAGGCGGGCGCCACTGACCAGCGTCGGCAGGATCTGCTCCAGCGCCGTATCCACCACCTGGGGGGCGAAATGCAGCACAACGTCGTCAGTATTCAGGCCGAAAGCGGCGCCGATGGCCTGGACGTGATCGGCCAGGGCTCGCTGCGTCACCACCACTCCCTTGGGGGTGCCGGTGGTGCCCGAGGTATAGATCATATAGGCGGCATCGGCGGGTTTCGGCCCGCCCTTCAGGGGGCGACCGGGCCGGGCCGCGATGGCCGACGCCTGAGTACCCAGGTCGATCACCACCGCCTCCGAATTCGGCGGGACGAAGCCATCGACCACCACCGCGCGCGGGGCGCAATCGGCCATCATGGCTGCCAGTCGCCGGGGTGGCGCCTCGGTGTCCAGCGGCACCCAGATGGCGCCCAAAGTCAGGCAGGCCAGCAAGGCGATGATGCTGTCGCCACCGCGGTCCAGCAGCACCGCCACCTTGTCGCCGCGGCGCACGCCGTGCTGGCGCAGATGACGGGCCAGACGGTTGGCGCGGCGGCTCAGGCGGCGATAGGTCAGCGTCTCGGCGCCGGCGGTCACCGCCACGGCATCGGGCCGGGCCTTGGCCTGGGCATTGATCCAGTCGGCCACCAATCCCGGTCGGCGGGGCAGGGAAGCCGGGTTGGCACGGAATCCGCTCAGGTGCTTGCGTTCATCCGCCGCCAACATCTCCAACTCATGGACCGGGGCGTCGGGGTTTTGGCACAGGGCATCGGTCAGGCGGATGAAGCGGTCGAGCAGGCGGCTGATGGTGGCGGCGTCGAAGCGGGCGCCGTCATAGCCGGCCACCAGCCGCAGGCCGTCGCCGTCTTCGTGCACTTCCAGGCCGAACGGGCCGTCGCCGGGCTGGCGGATATGCGGCAGGAAGCTGGCCTGACCGATGGGCGGTTCCACCGTCCCGATCAACGGGAAGTTCTGATAGGCGAAGCTGATCTGATAGGGCGGCTGCCCCAGCGACGACCCGGCCAACTCGCGGGCGATGGTGGCGAAGGGGATATCGCCATGGTCCAGCGCCTCGGTCAGGCGGCGATGGACGTCGCGCACCAAGGCGGTGCAGGTGAGGTCGCCGCCGACGGCCGCGCGCACGGCCAGCATGTTGACGAAATAACCGACGGAACGTTCAAACCGCCGCTCCGGGCGGCGCAGGCTGGGGATGCCGATGACCATGTCGCGTTGGCCGGTGTGGCGATAGACCAGCATGGTCAGCACCGCCAGCAGCAGGGCCGGAACGCTGACCCCCAGGTGGGCGGCGGTGCGCTTGGCGGCTTGGGCCAGACTGGGCGCCATCGCCTGTTCCAGCGTGCGACCGTCGATGGCCGCCCCCGGCTGGGCCGGGCGGTCGGCGGGCAGAGTGAACACCGGCAAGTCACCGGCCAAGTGCCGCTCCCACCAGCGCCGCTGGTGTTCACCGCGCTCGGACGCCAGCAGCGCCTGTTCCCACTGGCCGAAAGCGATGAAATCGGCGGCTTCGGGGGTGGGCGGGGTGGTGCCGCTAACGAAGCGGCCATAGGCATCCCACAGGGCATGCAGAACCACCGCCGCCGAGGCGCCGTCGAACACCAGATGATGGGCGACCAGCAGCAGGATTTCATGGTCGCCGCCCAAGGCGCCGCCATGCAGCAACTCGATGCGGCATGGGGCCTCGACCGCCAGGGTGAACGGACGCGCCGCCCGACGGCGGGCGAAATCCACCGGGTCCATGCCCTTGGGCACCTTGACCCGCTGCAACGGCTGGGGCACCGGGCCGGCGGCCAACATGGGGTGGTCGCCGTCATCGATGACGCGGGCGCTGAGTATGGGATAGGCGTCGAACAGCCAGCGGCAGGCGCGGGTCAGGGCATCGTGGTCCAGGCCGCTGACGCGAAAGGCCGCCGGCACGTTGTAGATGCCGGAATCCGGGTACAAGGCATGCAGCACCCACAAGCCCTTTTGCCCCTCGGTCAGGGGCATGCGCCAGGGGCCGGCGGGGGTGGTGGCGACGGGCGGTGGTGGGCTTGCCTGTTGTGCCGCCAGATGGGCGGCCAGTCGGGCCGGGCTGGGATGGGCGGCCAAGGTGCTGCGCTCCAGGCGCAGACCGGTGGCTTCCTCGACGGCATAGCCCAGCCGCAACAGGTTCATGGAATCCAGGCCCAGGCTGTCGAACGGGGCTTCGGCCTCCAGGCTGGCCGGGGCGATCCCCAGTTCGGTGGCCAGCACGGCGATGATCAGGGCGCACAAATCGCCGCTATCGTTGTGGGGTGCCGCTTCGTTCAGCCAATGGCGGTCGCGGGCGAAGGGATAGGGCGGCAGCACCAGCATCGGCCCTGCCGTTTCGTCCTCGCTGGGGTCCAGCCCTGGCGGCGGGGCGCCGGGGCGGGCGTTTTCCAGCTTGGCCGCCAGTTCGTCGGCATCGCTGGCGACCACCACCACGCCGTGGTCGAATTCCTCGCGGCCCAGACGCAGGGTATGGGACAGCCGGGCCAGCGACAGGCCCGGATCGGCGCGGATGAAGTCAGCCAGAGCGCGCAGTTTTTCCGTCAATTGTTCCGGCGTGCGGGCGAAAACCGGGAAACGGCGCGGGCGGCGCATATCCGCCGCCATGGGGGCGGGCGGCGCTTCCTCGATCACCATATGGACGTTGGAGCCGCCGGCCCCGAACGAGCTGATGACGGCGCGGCGCGGCCCGCCCGCCACCGGAGCCGGCCAATCCGCCGCCTGCCATTGCGGGCGGAACGGCGTGGCGGCGAAATCCAAGGCCCGGTTGGCGGCATCGGGGCGCAAGGTCGGCGCCAGCCGGCGGTGCTGCAATTGCAGCAGCACCTTGGTCAATTGCGCCATGCCCGACGCCGCTTCGGCGTGGCCCATGTTGGATTTGACCGCGCCGATGGCGATGCTGCCATCGGCCACGCCCAGGGCGCGGAAGGCGCGGGTGAGGGCGCGCAATTCGATGGCATCGCCCAAGGCGGCGCCGTTGGCGGCGGCTTCCACATAGCCGATGCTGCGGGCATCGATGCCGCTTTGGCGGATATTGTCCTCGATCAGCCGGGCCTGGGCCTCGGCGCTGGGGACGCCGAAACCGGCGGAATGGCCGCCATGGTTGGCGCTGCTGGCCTTGATGATGGCGATGACGGCATCGCCGGCGGTGATGGCCTGGGACAGCGGTTTCAACAGCACGGCGCCCACACCTTCCGCCGGCAGATAGCCGTCGCCATCGGCGAAACTGCGGCTGGCGGCACTGCTGCCGACCAGACCGGCGCGGCTGAGGCCCACATATTTGTCGGCGATCAGCGACAGGTTGACGCCGCCGGCGATGGCCAGCCGGCATTCCCCCGCCCGCAGGCTTTGGCAGGCCTGATGCACCGCCTGCAAAGCCGACGAGCACATGCTGTCCACCGCCACCGACGGCCCTTGCAGGTCGAAGAAGAACGACACCCGGTTGGCGATGCCCGCATAGGAATTGAGCCGCAACAGCGCCTTGCTGTCGGCGTCGTCGGCCAGGGCGCTGTAATGCTGGTACATGGCGCCGACGAACACGCCGACGCGGGAATCGTACTGGCGGCGCAGGCGGGTGCGGGTGTGGCCGGCGCGTTCCAGCAGGTGCCAGGCGGTTTGCAGGAACAAGCGTTCCTGTGGGTCGGCCAGGGCCGCGGCGCGGGGCGAATAGCCGAAGAATTCGGCGTCGAAGCGATCGACATCGGCCAGAAAGCCGCCCCATTTGCAATAACTGGCCCCCGGCTTGCCCTTGGTCGGCGCATAGGCCGGCTCGAAGCGGTCGGGTGGCACCTCGGTGACCAGATCGCGGCCCTGTTCCAGCGCCGCCCATAAGGCCTCGGGGCTGTCGGCACCGGGATAGCGCCCGGCGACGGCGATGATGGCGATGTCGCCACCTTTCTCGTCGTCACCCCCGCGCAGGCGGGGGTCCAGGAGTTGCGGAAAAGGCGGTGGTGCACCCTCTGGATTCCCGCCTTCGCGGGAATGACGGGGTGATGAGGACGGAGCATTTCCCCCCAGCGCCACGCTCAACTGGGCGATGGTCGGGTGCTCGAACAAAATGGTGGGCGGCAGCGGCCCGAGGTGACGTTCGAGCGCGGCGACGATTTCCAGCGCCGACACCGAATCCATGCCGAAATGGTCCAAGGGGGCGTCGGCGGTCAGCTTGTCGGCGGGGATTTTCAACACTTCGGCGAAGCTGGCGGTGACCAGGGCGGCCATGGACCGTGACGGCGCCGGCTTGGGTGCTTCCATCCGGGTCGGACGCAGCAGGGCGCGCAGGCGGTCGTGGTCGCCGTCCAGCACCAGAATCTGGTCCTCGGCGGTGCTCAGGGCGGCGCCAAGGACGGCCAGGGCCGGCCCGGTCTCCAGCGGGCGGGCGCCGGCCACCCGTTCCATGCCGGCGATGACGTCCGCGCCCAATTGCATGCCGCCGTCGCGCCAATAGGGCCAGTCCAGCGCCAGGGTGCGGCCATGGCGCTGGCCCACTGCCACCAAGCGGTTGCGGTGGGCGGCGAAGGCATCCAAGAAGCCGTTGCCAGCGGCGTAATCGCTTTGCCCGGCATTGCCCAAGGCGCCCGAGGCCGAAGCGAACAGCAGCATGAAATCCAGGTCACAGCCGCTACTGGCGGCATCCAGAGCGATGGTGCCGGCCACCTTGGGGGCGAGGACGGCACGCAAATCGGCCTCGGTCTTGCGCACCAGCAGCATGTCGCGGGTCAGGCCGGCGGCGTGGATGATGCCGTTCAGGCGACCATGATCGGCGATGATCGCGCCGACCAAAGCGGTCATGGCGGTGGCATCGGTGACGTCAGCCTGACGGTAATGGACGCGGGTCGGCAGATCGCTGGGCGGGGCCGAGCGTCCGACCAGCCACACCTGGGCCTGGGGCGCGGTGTTCAGGATATGGGTGCAGACATGGCGGCCCACACCGCCGGCACCGCCGGTGATCAGATAGATGCCGTCGGCCCGCCATGGCGGCGGGGCGGCGGGGATGGTCAGTTCCTGCCAATGCCGCACCAGCCGGCGGGTGCCCGCGTGGCGGATAAGGGTATCGTCGCTGGCCTGATCGGCGAGCAGGCGAGCAGCGGCGTCGGCCTCTTCCAGGTCCAGCGCCACCAACTGGCAGCGCAGGCCAGGGCGTTCATGCATGGCGCTCAACAGCAGGCCGGCCAGCCCCTCCAACGGGGAGGCGGGGAGGACCACCAACTGGACCAGGGCGCGCTCGGGCCGTTGCCGCAACAGATTCTGCAACAGGGCCAGCAGGCGGGCGGCATGGTCGGCGTAAGCGGCGGCGGGCAGCACCTCCACCGCCATGACAGCGGACAACGCCGCCACTGCCCGGGGCGGCGGCTCGCACAGCACCACCAGCCGATTTTCCGGCAGCGGACCAGCCGTGGCGGCGCGCTCGTGCCAGCGCGGCGCGAACAAAAGCGGCAAGGCGGGGGGCGCGGCGACAGGCGGGGCGCTGCCCGGCACCCAATAGCGGTCGCGGGCGAAGGGATAGGACGGTAACGCCATGCGCGACGGCGTGACCGGGTGCAAGGCCCGCCAATCGACACGGAAGCCGGCGACCCAGGCCGCCGCCACGGCATCGGCGTCGCCTGGGGGGGCATTGCCCTTGCCGCGTCCGGCCCGTCCGCGCTGGCCCTGGCCTTGTTCCAACGCCGTGATCAGTTCGGCCCGGCTGCTGGCGACGATGGCGCGGCGTTCCTCGAAGGCTTCGCGTCCGCTTTGCAAGGTCCAGGCGATGGCGGCCAAATCTGCATCGGCCAGGGTTTCCAGCGCCGCACGCAGGCGGCGTTCGGCCTCGGCCAGCCGCTCGGGGTCGCGCGCTGACAGCGGGAAGACGTGGCGGCGCGGCGGTTGGGCCGGGACGGGGGGCGCCTGGTATTCCTGCAAGATCAGATGGGCGTTGGCGCCGCCGGCACCGAACGACGACAGCCCGGCCAGACGCGGCATTTCCTGGCCGTCGATGACCGGGCGCGGCCACGGCGCTGCCTGCTGCTGGACGACAAAGGGGGTGCGGGCGAAATCGATCCGGGGATTGAGCACGGTTGAATGCAGCGACGGCACCAGCTTTTGCTGGCGGAACTGCAACAGCACCTTGGCCAGCCCGGCCATGCCGGCGGCGCTTTCACAATGGCCGATATTGGATTTGACCGAGCCGATGGCGCAAAAGCCGGTGTCGCTGGTATGGGCGCCATAGGCCTTGGTCAGGGCGGCGATCTCGATGGGGTCGCCCAGGCTGGTGCCGGTGCCGTGCGCTTCCACATAGCTGATGTGGCGCGGGCTGATGCCGGCCCGATCCAAGGCGGTGCCGATCACCGCCGCCTGGGCGGCGGGATTGGGCACGGTATAGCCATTGGTGTGGCCGCCATGGTTCAGGGCCGAGGCGCGGATAACGCCCCAGATGCGGTCGCCATCGGCCTCGGCCTGGGCCAGCGGCTTCAGCAGCACGGCGCCGACACCCTCGCCCGGCACATAGCCGTCGCCGCCCTGGCCGAAGCTCTCGCAGCGCCCCGACGACGCCATGAAGCGGCCCTGGGCCAGCCCCAGATATTTGTTGGGATGCAGCGTCAGATTGACGCCGCCGGCCAAGGCCACCTTGCACGAGCCGGCGCGCAGGGCGTCGCAGGCCAGATGGATGGCCGACAGCGACGACGAGCACATGCTGTCCACCGCCAGACTGGGGCCGTGGAAACCGCAGAACGACGACACCCGGTTGGCGATGGAGGCGGCGGAGGACGACAGCGCCAGCGGCTGCCCGGCCAGGGTGCGCTCGACGCCGTAAAGCTGATATTCCTCGTACATGACACCGACGAACACGCCCACATCGGCGCCGTCCAGGGGCGGGGCGGCGGCGGGCAGGCTGGCGCGGGTATAGCCGGCATCTTCCAGCGTTTCCCAGGCGCATTGCAGGAACAGGCGTTCCTGCGGGTCCAGAAACTCGGCCTCGCGCGGGGCGATGTTGAAGAACAGGGGGTCGAAGCGGTCGAAGCCGTCGATGAAGCCGCCCCATTTGCTGTTGGTCTTGCCGGGGGTGCCGGGCTTGGGGTCATAAAAGCGGGCATGGTCCCAGCGTTCAGGCGGCACTTCGCTGATGCCGTCGCGGCCCTGTTCCAGATTGCGCCAGAACTGATCCAGGGTGTCGGCACCTGGATAACGCCCGGCCATGCCGATGATGGCGATGGCATCATCGGCGGCGACAGCGACGGGGATCGCGGCCGCTTTTGGCTCCGGCGGGACGGCGGCGCCGTGATGGGCAACGAAATACTCGGCCAGCGCCGCCAGAGAGCGATACTCGAAGAACAAGGTCTTGGGCAGCGGGCCGAAATCGCGCTCCAGCGCCTCGGTCAATTGGACGATCATCACCGAATCGATGCCATAGACCTCAAGCGGTGCTTCGGCCTCGATTTCTTCCGGCGCTATCGCCGCCTCGCGCGCCACCAATGCGGTCAGGTGGCGCAAGGTGGCGGCTTTCCGGTCGGGGGCGGGCTGGGTCTTCAGCACCCGCAGGGTGAAGCCGCGCAGACGCAGGCGGATGATGCCGTCATCGTCGGCCACGTCCAGATCCAGCCGGTGGATGCCGTTGACAGAGCTGACCCGGCGCACATGCGCCCACATGCCGGCGGTGGTCGGCGCCAGCACTTCGGCCACATCGAGGCCGAAGGGCAGCGCCGTGCCGCCCTCGCCCTCAGCGGGGAACAAGCCCAAGGCGGCCTGGAACGCCGCATCGACCATGGACGGATGCAGACCGAAATCGTGGCCGGCAGCCCTTGCCGGCAGGATCAGCCGGGCCAGCACCTCGTCGGTGCCGATCTGGATGTGGTCGACCGCCTGGAAGGTCGGGCCGTATTCCAAGCCAAGCCGAGCATAGCGGTCATACAAGTCGCGGGCGCTCAGTTTGTCAGGGCAGCGGCTTTGGATATGCTCCACCTCCAGCCGCACCGGCGCGGTTGCGGCCAAGGGCGCGATCAGCCCTTGCATGTGGATAACGTCACCGGTCAGCAGGCGGAAGGCGAAACCGCCGTCTTCGGCCCGGCTGAGGGGGAGGCGGGCGGTGACGGTGCCGGCGTCCAACCGCAACGGCTGCTGCCACACCACCCGCCGCAGGGCGACGGGGGCGAAAGGCTGGCCGGCGGCAAAGGCAGAGCGCGCCAGTTCCAGCCCCATGGCCCCGGGCAGGATGCGGCTGCCCTTGACCCGATGGTCACGCAGGAAGAAATCCTCGGCATCGAGGGTGCGGCGGTAATCCGTCGATGCCAGGGTCGCGGACCCGCCGAAGCTGGCATTGATGTGATAGAGGTCGCGGGCAAAGGGATAGCTGGGCAGGCGCAGGCGCCGCCGTTTTTCCGGATAAAGCCCGGCCCAGTCCATGCTGCCGCCGGCCACCCATTGGGCGGCGATGGTGTGGAGGGGGGCGCGGGCATCGATGGCGGGACCGGTCTTGGCCCCGGCCTCCAGTTTGCCCAACATGATCCCGCTGGTGTCGCCGGCCAGGAAGGCGGTCAGAGTCTGGCGCAATTGCGGCAACGAATCGACCACCAGCGCCAGCCGGTGCTTCATGGCGTCGCGGCCCACTTGCAGGGTATGGGCGAGATCGGCCAGATCGGCTTCGCCCACCCGGCCCTCGGCGATGGCCGCCAGCAAGTTGCCGGCCTGCTCCTTCAGCCGTTCGCCGTCGCGTGCCGACAGCACCACCAGCACCGGCCCGGCATGCGGGGCGGCGGAGGTGGCCGGGGCGTGGTATTCCTCGAGGATCACATGGGCGTTGACGCCGCCGAAGCCGAAGCTGCTGATGCCGGCGCGCAAGGGCAGGGCGCGGCCCTGGGCATCGTGCACCGGCTTCCATTCCTCTGGCGTGCGCACGATGTGGAAGGGCGAGGCCGACAAGTCGATATAGGGGTTGATCTCGGCGCAATGCAGGCTGGGGGCCAACTGCCGATGGCGCATCTGTTGCAGCACCTTGATGATGCTGGCCATGCCGGCGGCCAGTTCCAGATGGCCGATATTGGTCTTGACCGAGCCGATGCCGATATGGGCGCCCTGCACCCCGGCGAAGGCCGATTTCAGCGCGTTGATCTCCACCGGATCGCCCAGGGCGGTGCCGGTGCCGTGCGCCTCGATATAGCCGATGCTGGCGGGGTCGATGCCGGCACGGGTGTGGGCGTCGCGCAGCAGATCGGCCTGGGCGGCGGTATTGGGCGCGGTCAGTGAATTGGCGCGACCGCCATGGTTGACGGCGCTGGCGCGTACCACCGCCAGGATGGGATCGCCGTCTTTCTCCGCCTCGGACAGGTATTTCAGCACGACGGCGCCCACCCCCTCGCCTCGGACATAGCCGTTGGCCTGGGCGGAAAAGGTCTTGCAGCGACCATCGGGCGACAGCATGCCGGCCTTGGCGAAATTGATATGGGCCTCGGGGGTGACGATGGTGTTGACGCCGCCGACCACCGCCATGTCGCAATCGCCGGCGCGCATGGCCTGCACCGCCCGGTGCAATGCCACCAGCGAACTGGAGCAGGCGGTTTCCACCGGTTCGCTGGGGCCGTGCCAGTCGAGGAAATAGCTGATGCGGTTGGGACCGACCGAGGGCACGGCACCGGTGGCCACATAGCCTTCCGCCCCGGTGTCGTCGCCGATGATCTCGCGGTAGCCGCTGGACGAGGTGCCGACGAACAGCCCGACCCGGCGTCCGGCCAGGGATTTGGGCGCGTCGCCGCCATCCTCGATGGCTTTCCACACATGCATCATCAACAGCCGCTGCTGCGGGTCCATCAGCTTGGCTTCGCGCGGGCTGATGCCGAAGAACAGCGGGTCGAACTCGAAGACGCCGTCGATGAAGCCACCCCAATGGATATTGGTCTTGCCCTGCTCGATCTTGGGGTCGCCGTCATAGGCCTGCCAGTCCCAGCGATCAGCGGGGATGCGGCTGATGCAGTCGCGGCCCGCCAGCAGATTCTGCCAGAATTGGTCGCCGTCCAGCGCCTGGGGGAAGCGGCAGGAAAAACCGATGATGGCGATGGCATCGGTGGCGGCGGGTACGGGGGCCGTCACCGTGTGGACCGGGACACTGACCGCCGCCGGTTGCGCCTTGGGCCGGCTGGGCAAAACCACGCTGCCGGCAATGTGGCGGGCCAGCCGGTTCAAGGTGGCGAATTCGAAGAAATCGGCGGGGGTCAGCGATAGCGCGAGTTCAGCATTCACCTTGGCGGCGAAGCCGGTCATGGTGATGGAATCGAAGCCGAATTCGCCTAATTCGGCGTCGGCGTCCAACACCGACGGATCGACTTCCAGCACCCGCGCGGCGATAGCCGAGAGCGCGGCCAAGGCGCCAACGGCGGGGTCTTCGACAGCGGTTTCGGGTTCCGGCTCGGGCATGGGTGCGGCAACCGGTATCGGCATCGGGATCGGCATTTCGCCACGCTGGACCCAATGGCGGGTGGTGGCCAAAGGATAGCCGGGCAGCGCCACCCGTTGGCGGCCTTGGCCGCCATGGAGCTGCCGCCAATGGACGGCGAAGCCCTTGACCCACACTTCCAGCAGGCCATCGGCGCGACCGCGCGCCGCCAGACCAGCGATGGCGCGGGCCACCTCGGGGTCGCTTTCCAGCACCGAGACGGCGCCCCGGCTGGCCTTGACCCGGCCCTGATGCAAGGCGGGGTCATCGCTGCCGCTGAGGAAGGATTCCAGCCGCAACGCTGCCTCGGCGGGCGAGGCGGCGGCGAAGGCCAGGCGGTGTTCCATGGCCTCGCGCGTGGTCTGCAAGGTGAAGGCGATATCGGCCAGATCGAAGCGGTCCAGGCAATCGCGCAGATCGCGGGCGCAGTGCATCAGGGCGTCGGCGGAATGGGCCGACAGCACCAGCAAGGCCGGGCCGGTGGCAGGGACTGCCGGGACTTGCGGTGCCGCCACCATTTCCTCGACCACCACATGGGCGTTGGCACCGCCGAAGCCGAAACTGCTGATGCCGGCGCGCAAGGGCAGCGGGTTGCCGTCATGGTCGAGCGCGCGGGGCCACGACTGGTTTTCCCGCACCACGTGGAAGGGGCCGTCCTCCAGCTTCAGATAGGGATTGAGGCGCTGGCAATGCAGGCTCGGCACCAAGGTGCGGTGGCGCATCTGCAACAGCACCTTGATCAGGCCGGCGATGCCGGCGGCCAGTTCCAGATGGCCGATATTGGATTTGACCGAGCCCAGGCCGCATTTCATGACCGGGGCGGGACCGAACCGGCCTTCGGCCTCTTGGGTCAGATCGGCGAAGGCGGCGCGCAAGGCCTCGACCTCGATGGGGTCGCCCAGTTTGGTGCCGGTGCCGTGGGCCTCGATATAGCCGAGGCTACGCGGATCGAAGCCGGTTCGGGCATAGACCTTGCGCAGCAGATCGGCCTGGGCCTTGGGATTGGGCGCGGTCAACGAGCCGGCGCGGCCACCATGGTTTTCGCCGCTGGCGCGGATCAGCGCGATGATGTTGTCACCATCGCGTTGGGCGGCGCTCAGGCGTTTCAGCAGCACCAGGCCAACGCCTTCGCCGCGCACATAGCCGTCGGCGGCAGCGGAGAAGGTCTTGCAATGGCCATCCTCGGCCAGCATGCCGGCCTTGGCGAAACCGATGAACGAATCGGGCAGCAGCAAGGTGTTGATGCCGCCGGCGATGGCCGCCTCGCACGCCCCGGCGCGAATGGCTTCGACGGCGCGATGGACGGCGACCAGGGCGCTGGAACAGGCGGTTTCCACCGCCACCGACGGGCCGTGCAGGTTGAAATGATAGCTGATGCGGTTGGGGCCCAATGACGGCGCCAGCCCGGTCATGGCATAGCCTTCGATGCCGGTGCCGGCCTGGGCCAGCAGCCGGCCATAGCCGGTATCGGCGATGCCGATGAACACGCCGGTATCCGATCCCGACAGCCGGCGCGGGGCATAGCCGGCATCCTCGAACAAACGCCACGCCTGGGTCAGCAACAGGCGTTGCTGCGGGTCGATCACCCGTGCTTCCGGCGCCGACAGGCCGAAGAAGCCGGCGTCGAAGGCATCGATGCCGGTGATGAAGCCACCGCGCCCGATGGTGCCGGCGGCGCGCCAGTCCCAGCGCTCGGGCGGGACTTCGCCGATGCAGTCGCGGCCCTCGACCAGATTGGCCCAAAAGGCATCCACATCGGGGGATTGGGGGAAGATGCCGGTCATGCCGATGATGGCCACCGGGTCGTCGGTCAGGGGTTGCGGCTTGATAATCGGGGCGGGGGTGATCACCGGCAGCGGTGCGGCCATGACCTGTTCCTTCACCCCCAATTGTGCCGCCAGGGTGCTGCCATGGGTCTTGGCCAGATGGCTGGCGAGGGCGGCTAGGGTCGGGTGCTCGAAGAAAACGACGGGGGTCAGTTCCAGCGCGAAGCGATCGTTGAGCGCATTGGTGAATTGGGTGAAACCGATGGAATCGAAGCCGTATTCGGTCAAATCCTCGTCGTCGGCCAGATCGCTGGCGGATACCTTCAACTGGGCCGCGGCGGCGGCGATCAGTGCCGGCAGCAATTTATCTTCCAGTCCGACCAGCACTTGGGCGGGTTTGGCGGTCGGTGCTTCCCCCGCCAGCCGGCGGCGCAGTTTGTCGCCATCCCCCGACACCACCAGCAGGCGCGGGGACGCGCCGGCCAGGGCGGTGGCCAGGGCGGTCAAGCCGTCGGCGCTGGCCAGTGGCACCAGACCGGTGGTCCGGGTCATCAGGGTGCGGCTGGCCTCGTCCATGTTCATGCTGCCGTCGGCCCACAGCGGCCAAGCGATGGCGATGGTGCGCCCTTGCACCAGACCGGCGCGGCGGCGCACTTCGCGGGCGGCGGCGAAGCCGTCCATGAAGCCGTTGGCAGCGGCATAATCGGTCTGGCCGGCACTGCCCAGGACCGCTGAGATGGAGGAAAACAGCACGAAGAACTCAAGCGCCCCGTCACCGATGGCGCGATCAAGATTGATGGTGCCGGCCACCTTGGGCGCCAGCACCTGGGCCAAGCGCTCGGGCGTCTTGGCCGCCAGCGGGGCGTCGTCCAGGATGCCGGCGGCGTGGATCACCCCGTCCAGACGGCCATGTCGGCGGCGGATGCCGTCCACCAAGGCTATGACCGCGTCGCCATCGGTGAGGTCGGTGGCGACGAATTCCACCCCCGGCCCCTGTGCCGCCAGCCAGTCGCCGGCCTCGGTATTTTGACCGCGTCCGGCCAGGATGATGAATGCTGTCGGGGCGGCGGCGCGGATGGCCCGGGTCAGGATGCGGCCCAAGCCGCCCAGGCCGCCGGTGATCAGGATGATCTGGCCGTCGCGCCAGGGCAGCGGCGCGGCTTGGGCGGTGGTGGGTTCCCAAACCTCTTGCCACCAGATGCCGTCTTCCAGCCGCAGCTTGGTTCCCACGGGCGGCGGCAGGAATTGTGCGTCGCTGCCCGGCGGCACCATCAGCACCTGACCACCTAGGCTGCCCGGTTCCTGCGCAAGGCTGCGCAGCATTCCGGCCAGACCGGCCAGCGGCTCGGCCTCGGGGCCATCGGTCACGACCAGTTGGAGGAAGGCGGGTTCGGCCTGGGCCTGACGCAGCAGGGCGGTGGCCAGGGCGGTGAAGCGCTGGTCCAGCGGCAAGGCCGGATCGGTAATTTCGTCGGCATGCAGCACCACCGAGCGGGGCGCGGCGGTGCCGGTGGGGGCCTGTCGCCAGCGCGGGGCGAACAGATGCACGGGGCTGGCTTGGGCGGCGGCGGGCAGGCGGGTGGCGAAGCCGCGCAGGCGCACCCGCACGGCTCCGGTTTCATCGGCGAGATCAAGGTCGAGCGTGCGCACGCGCGGTGCCGTCTCGGCTTGTGCCGCCGGGCGGATCAGCACCCACATGACCGGGGCGCACGGCCCCAGGATATCGACCTGATCGATGGCGAAGGGCAGGGCGGCACCGTTGGTGCTTTCATCCTCGGCCAAAGCCATGCCCAGGGCGGCCTGGAAGGCGCCATCCAACAGGCTGGGATGCAGGCCGAAGGCGTCAACGGCACCGCCGGCGGCGGGCAAGGTCAACTTTGCCAGCACCCGAGGACCGGGGCCGGTGGACAAATGGCTGATAGCGCGATGGCCGGGGCCGTAATTGAGACCCAGACGGTCGAAGGCGGCATAGATTTCGCCGGCGCTGAATTTCCGTCCGGGCAGGTCGGTCAAATCCACCGGCGGCGCCGGTTCTGTCGCACCCTCGCCCAGGCGAATCTGCGCATGCAGGACGCGCCCGCCCGTGGGCAGGCTGGCGATTTCCACCCGCATGCCGGCGCGGTCCAAGGTGATCTCCACCTCGGTCGGGACGGCGACCATCAATGGCTGCACCCAGACCACGTTGCGCAGTACCGTGGATGGCAAGCCGGCCTGGGTGGTGGCCAGACGGGCCAGTTCCAGATAGGCGACACCGGGCAGGACCGGAATGCCGTTCAGGCGATGATCGGCCAGGAAGAACTCGGTCCCCTTCAGCGTCAGCCGCCAGCAATCGGTGCCGCTGGAGCGCAGATCGAAACCGCTCTGCGGCTGGGGCAGCCAATAGCGTTTGCGCTCGAACGGGGTGGGCGGCAGGCTCAGGCGGCGGCGGTTTCCGTCGTTGCGCCAGTCCATATGGTCGCCGGCGACCCAGCGGGCGGCGATGCGGGCCGGATCGCTGTCGTCGATTACGCCAGCGCCGCGCTTACGCGGGGCGGTGCCGTGGGCGATGCTGGATGTGTCATCAGCCAGAAAGCGATCCATCTGCCGGGCCAGATCGTCGGCATCGGCGACGACGAAGGCTGCCCGGCAGCGCAGGGCGTCGCGGCCCACCTGCAAGGTATGGGCAAGATCGTCCAGGTCGACACTGGCGACCAGCGGGCGCAAGGCCGCGACGGCGCCGCGCAAACTACCTTCGGTCGCCGCCGAAACCGGCACCACCAGTGGGCGCGGGCCGGGCGGAGCGGCTTGTGCCGGGGCCTTTCGATATTCCTCGATCACCACATGCACATTGGTGCCGCCGGCACCGAACGACGACAGACCGGCGCGGCGCGGCGCCTCGATGCCGTCGATGACCGGGCGCGTCCATGTCTGCGCCTGCTGCAACAGCCGGAACGGCGTGCCGGCCAGGTCGATCTGCGGGTTAACCTCGGCGCAATGCAGGGATTGGTACTGGATGCCGCTTTGCAGGGCCAGGACCAGTTTGATCAGCCCGGCGACGCCGGCTGTGGTCTCGGTGTGGCCGATATTGGATTTGATCGAGCCCAGGCCGCAATGGGGCGTGGTCGGCGGCTTCAGTCCACGTTCGCGGTAAAGCTCGGCGAAGGCGGTCTTCAGCCCTTCCACCTCGATGGGATCGCCCAGGGCGGTGCCGGTGCCGTGGCATTCCACCATGGTTATGCTGCGTGGGTCGATGCCGGCTTGTCGGTGCGCTTCGACGATCAGGCGGGCCTGAGCCTTGGGATTGGGTGCGGTCAGCGAGGTGGCGCCGCCGCCATGATGTTCGACGCTGGAGCGGATGACCGCCAGGATAGGGTCGCCGTCGCGCTCGGCCAGATCCAGCCGCTTCAGCAGCACGGCGCCGACACCATCGGCGCGGGCGTAGCCATCGGCATGGCGGGAAAACGTCTGACAACGCCCGGACGTCGACAGCATGCCCACCTGGGCGAACAGGATGTGCTGGTCGGGCGACAGCATCAGGTTGGAGCCGCCGGCGATGGCCATGGCGCAGCCTTCGTGACGGATGCTCATGACAGCGCGGTGCAGTGCCACCGCCGAACTGGAGCAGGCCGTGTCCACCACCTGACTGGGGCCGTGGATGTCGAGCAGGAAGGACAATCGGTTGGGGCAGAAGGCATGGCCCAGCCCGGTCATCTTCTGCGCGTCGGTCACCCCGGCGCTGTTGGCCAGATTGGTGTAATCCAGCAGATTGATGCCGAGGAACAGGCCCACTTGCTGGCCGCTCAGACTGCTTGGGGCAAGACCGGCGCGTTCGATCAGCGACCATACGCATTCCATGAACAGGCGGTGCTGCGGGTCGATCAGCTCGGCTTCACGCCGGGCGATGTTGAAGAAGCCAGCGTCGAACAGGTCGACACCATCGACGAAGCCGCCATATTTGACGTCGCAAAACCGCCCCTTGCGCGGGTCGCCCCAGATGGAACGCCAATCCCAGCGCTCGGGCGGCACTTCGCTGATGCAATCGTCGCCGTTGCGCAAATGCGCTTCCAGCGTTTGCAGGTCGGGGCTTTGGGGAAAGCGCCCGTCCATGGCGATGATGGCGATGGGGGCGGCGGCATGGTTGGTGGTGGCAGGGGTGACGCGGCGTAAAGCGCGGTGGCGGTCGAGCCAGCCGGACACATCGTCCTTTGCCGGGCTCGGGGCGGGTGCCTCCGGCTTTGGTGCGCTTTTGGCGTAATGGGCATCGATGGCCTTGCCGTAACGCTGGCGCAGGATATGGGCCAAATCGTTGAGGTGGCGGGCCTCGAAAAATGTGGTGGGCGCCACCGAAATGGCGAAAGCGCGCGAGATGTTGACCATGATCTCGGTGATGGCGATGGAATCGACGCCGAAATTGGCCAAATTCTCGGTCGGGTCCAATTGTTCGGGGGCCATGCGCAAGGCAGCGGCGGCGATGGCCAGCACGTCCGCTTCCAACCGGTCGCCAGCCGCCCCCGTCGCCGCCTGGGGAACCGGGGCGGCGGCAATGCCGCTGGCGGCCATCAGTTCCTGCTCCAGCAGGTCGTGCATGGCTTGGGCGAGATCGGGGGCGGTCTTGTCGGTCATCGGGTGGTTTTCCTTCAGCCCCCGGCCAGCATGTCGCGGTAATGGCGCATGTGGGCCAACAATTTCCACAAATCCGCCTCCCACAGGTGGCGGTAGGATTTGACGAAATATTCCTGGCCCAGATCGGGTTGGTCGGCCCGCTTGGCCGCCAGGAACTTTTGCAGCCCCGGCGTCCGCCCGGCCAGGGCGCGGGCATAGTTGAGCACGAACAGGCCTTGCGTCTTCAACCCGTCGCCCAGACCGGCGGCGGAATTGATGAAGCCCATGAACAACAGGTCGTCATGGTTCCTGGGGGTCGAATGCAGGAACAGGTCGGGGATGCCCGATTTCCATTCCAGCAGCTCGCGGTCGAGGAAGGGGAAGTCGCGGCGATAGCCGGTGGCGTACAAGATCAGGTCGATCTCGGCGGTGCTTCCGTCCTTGAAGGTGACGGTTTTACCGTTGAAGCCTTCAAGATCGGGCTTGGGCGTGATGTCGCCATGGCCGATGTGATAAAGCAGCAGCGAGTTCATCACCGGATGCGCCCCGTCCAACGGATAATCGGGTTGGGGCAGGCCATAATCGGTGCCGTCGCAGCCGGCCAGTTTGAACACCTGCTGGATATAGGCCATGGTTTCCTGGCGGGTCTTGAACTTGGCCCCCAGCTCCATCATCCATTGCGGCGTCGGCTTACCGGCGATGAATTTCGGCTGGTAATAATAGCCACGCCGGGTGCTGTGGAACACATGCGCCGCCCCGTGCACGGCATCGGCGGCGAAGTCGCAGCCGGAATTGCCGCCGCCCACCACCAGCACCCGCTTGCCGCCCAACTGATCCAGGCTTTTGTAATCGCGGGCGTGCAGAACCTCGCCGCTAAAGTTGCCTGCGGGCATGGGGTCGGGGAACAGCGGCTTGCGGTGCAGGCCGGTGCACACCACCACCAGATCATAATGCTGGTCATGACCGGCACCGCTTTGCAGCCGCCAGCCCTGGTCCTGCCGGGTCAGCCGGGTGATGGGGGCGTTGAAACGGGCATGCTGGCGCAGGCCGAAATGATCGGCATAGGCGCGGATATAGGCCAGCATCTGCTTGTGGTTGGGATAGACCGGATAATCGTCCGGCATGGGGAAGTCGGGCACCTGGGTGTTGAACTTGGGTGAGATCAGATGCAGCGAATCATAGGTCCGCCCGCACGCCGCCCCGCTGTTCCAGACGCCGCCGAAATCCGATTCGGCGTCGTAGAGGTCGAAATCGATGCCGCCGTCGATCAATTCGCGGCCGACGCCGATGCCGGTCGGACCGCCGCCGATGATCGCCACCTTCAAGTTCGTGCTCATGATGCGGTGTTCTCCCCCAGAAGGATGTCGGCCAGGTGATTGTCAGGCGCCGTTCTCAGGCCGTCGAGGCACAGGCGCGTTGTCCCTTGCTGGTCCAGCAAGGCGATGGAGGGATGGGCGGCGCCGGGGCGCAGCCACACCCGGATCAGGAATTGGGCCGGCAGCGGCCCGTAAAGGCTGATGGCTTCCGCCGCTTGCGGGTGTTGCGGCGGGTCGCCCAGGCGGAAGGCGGCCAAGCGCCAGCCCAAATCCAGCAGTACCGGGTCGAAGCCGGTGGGCGGGGTGGCCAATGTCCCTTGCGCCCATACCTCGTCGCCACGGCGCCACACTGCGTTGACCATGCGGCAATCGGGGGCGAAACGGCGGAAATCAGGGGTGACGTCGTCGCCGGTCGGCGGGCCAATGGGCTCGGGCGGTGGCGGCACGCTATCGGCCACTTCGCCCACCATGCACGGCGCCCATTCCGCCCCATCGGCGACGATGCGGAACAGCCGTCCCAACTCATCGCGGTCGATCACCGTTTTTAGCCGGGTGCCATGGGCGGCGGGACGGCCCCACACCACATGGCGCAAGCCGCGGATGGGGGCGCCGCCATCGCCTTCCGCCGCCGCGCGGGCCAGTTCGGGCAAGCTCAGCGCCGTCAGCGGCTGATAGGGTTGTTCCGATGCCTTGGTCTCGACCCAATGGCGGTCACGGGCGAACACCGTGCCGGGCAGGTGCAGGCGCTGACCGCCAGAGGGCCAATCGACCCGCGCCCCCTCGGCCCAGGCCCTGGCCAAGTGATCGGGGGCCAAGGTGGCGGGCAGGGGGGCGTTGTCCTGCGGTTCCGCCTTGGATTGATGGATGAAATCCAACGACTGCCCCGTCGCCAGGGTGTCGAGCGCACGCAACAAGGTGGCGCGGTCGGCGGCGACGAAAGCGGCGCGCCGGCCCAGGGCTTTGCGCCCCACCCGCAAGGTATGGGCGACATCGCCCAAATCCACCCCCGGATGGGCGGTGATGAAGTGCGCAAGCGCCGCCGCATGGGCGGCCAATTGGTCCGGATTGCGCGCCGACAGGGTAAACACCCATGGCCCCGGCACGCCGCCGGGGGCGGGGGCGGGGGCGGATTCCACCACCACATGGGCGTTGGTGCCGGAAAAGCCGAAGGCGCTGATTCCAGCCCGGCGCGGGCCGTCGCCGGTCGGCCAGGGCCGCAACGCCGTGTTCACCATGAACGGGGTATTGCTCAGATTGATATGCTCGTTCATGTGCTGGAAATGGATGGTGGGCGGCAATTGCCCGCGTTCCACCGCCAGCATGGCCTTGATCGCCCCGGCCACCCCCGCCGCCGCCAGCAGATGGCCGACATTGCTTTTGACCGAGCCCAAGGCGCAGGTGCCGGGGCGGTCGCCCAGACCGGTGAAGGCATCGGTCAGTCCCTCGATCTCGATGGGGTCGCCCAAGGGTGTACCGGTGCCGTGGCATTCCATCAGGCCGATACTGGCAGGGGCGATGGCGAAGCGTTGCTGCACCTCACGCATCAGCCGGGTCTGGGCCTGCGGATTGGGGGCGGTGATGCCGTTGGTGCGGCCATCCTGGTTGATGCCCCAGCCGCGGATCACCGCGTGGATGGGGTCGCGGTCGCGTAAGCAATCCTCCAGCCGCTTCAGCAGCAGCACGCCGGCGCCTTCGCCGGGAACGAAGCCGTTGGCACGGGAATCGAAGGTGAAACAGCGGCCATCCGCCGACAGCATGTTGACCTTGGAGGTGTCGATGAACATCTCGGGCCCGATCAGCACCGAGACGCCGCCGGCCAAGGCCATGTCGCAATCGCCCACCAGCAGCGAATTGCAGGCTTCGGCGATGGCCACCAGCGAGCTAGAACACGCGGTATCCAGCGAGATGCATGGCCCGCGCAAATCCAGCAGATGGGCGATGCGCGCCGCCAAAATCGAGCCGGAACATCCCAGCAGGCTATAGGCGTTGTGTTCGTCGATCAGATCGCCATAGCCGCTGGGGCCGGCACCGACGAAAACACCGCAGCGGCTGCCACCCAGGGCCGAAGGATCAAGCCCGGCATCCTCGAACGCCTGCCAAGCATGTTGCAGGAACAGACGCTGCTGCGGGTCCATCAACTGGGCCTCGCGCGGGGTGATGTTGAAGAAGGCGGCGTCGAAACGGTCGATATCGTCGATGGCTCCCATCCATTTGCACGACGAGGTGCCCGGATGCAGCGGATCGGGATGATAGAAACGGGCGATGTCCCAGCGGTCGGGCGGCACCTCGTCGATGCAGTCGCGGCCGTTTCGGATATTGTCCCAGAAGGCTTCCAGGTCGGGCGCCTTAGGGAAACGGCCCGAGGCGCCGATGATGGCGACGGCGTCGGCCTCGGAACGGGCGGTGCGGTCGCGGCGGACGACGACCGGGGCCGCAACCGGCGTGGCAACGGGTGTTGGCGCCGGCACCGGCAGCTTGCCGGTCAGATGATCGACCAGGGCGCCGATTGTGGGCTGGGCATAGACGATGGTCGCCGGCAAATCCACCCCCAACAGGGCGTTCAACCGTCGGACCCAGGTCACCGCCAGGATGGAATCCAGGCCCAGTTCCAGGAAACCGGCGCCGTCGCGGATATCGGCGGGCGGGATCATCAGGTCTTCGGCCAGGGTCGCCACCACCTTGGCCCGCAGGTCATCGCGCCCCGATGGGGCCGGCGTGGCGACAGCCACCGGTGCCGGGGCCGGCATCTTGCCGGCCAGATGATCGATCAGGGCGCCGACAGTGGGTTGGGCATAGACGATGGTGGCCGGCAGCTCGACCCCCAACAGGGCATTCAAGCGCCGGACCCAGGTCACCGCCAGGATGGAATCCAGGCCCAGTTCCAGGAACCCGGCGGTGTCGCGGATATCGGCGGGTGGGATCATCAGATCCTCGGCCAGGGTGGCGATCACCTGCGCCCGCACGGCGTCGCGGCTGCCGGTGCCGGTCAGAGCCGAGGGAGCCGGGGCGGCAGTGGGGAACATGCGTTCGATCCTTTCCTGCACCCGGGGATTGCCGATGAAGGTCTTTTCGTGCATGGCCAGTTCGCGGGCGAAGGTGGCCGGCAGGCGTTGGCGCAGGGGCTGACTGGCCTGGGCCTTCAGGTCCAGCAGGGTTTCACGCTTCTGCCGCGCCAGCCCATGGGCCAGGGCCAGGGCGGTGGGCAGCACCTGGGCGGCAGGGGTGACGTGCAGGGATGGATTGCGTTCAGCCAGTTCTCGGCCGCGATATTCGCGAGCGGTGAACAAGACCTCGCGCCCCAGCCGGTCGCCCAGGCGATGGGGGAAAACCAGGGTGGCGCCAGCGCCGGGGGTGAAACCGTACCACAGGTAATTGCTGTGATAGAGGGATTCGGCGGCGAAGATTTGCCGGTCGCAGAACATCCCCAACGACCAGCCGGCGCCGATGGCATGGCCCTGCAAGGCGGCGATCACCGGCAGCGGGCAATCCAGCGGCAGCGTATAGATGGTGCGGTCGGTGAAGCGGGTGGTGCCCTGTTGCAGCGCCTCCAGCCCGTCGCGGGTGCCGCCGCAGGCGAAATAGCCGTCGAAGCCGGTCAGCACCACCACCTTGGCCTCGGCCATGTGGCCGATGGCGGCAAAAGCCTCGGCCAGGCCGTCCATGAACAGGGTGGTGAAGCTGTTCTTGTGCCGGCGCTCGCTCATGCGCAGCAGGATGACGCCGTCGGCGAAGGTTTCCAGCCTCATGCATGGGGTCTGAAGCGGCACCATACGGGCCGGGCCGGGGCCAGGGGCCTCGACCTGCGGCCAGAGGGCGACCGCCTCGGGGATATCGGCCCGGCGCATGGCCTGTTTCAATTCCATCAGAGCCAGACGCGGCGCCTCGGCCACCTGTCGGGCCAGGGCGATGGCGGCGTCGGGGGCGGCGGCGAAATCGGCGGCCTCGGCCAGACGGGGATTGCCGGTGCCCGCGACGATGGGCAGCGGGCAATCCATCAGCACCTGGGCGGGGCCGTTCCAGTCTTCCGCCTCGATCAGCACCACCCGCAGCGATGGGTCGGTGCCGGCCTTGGCCAGTTCAGCGGCCAAGTCAGAATGGTCAGCGGTCAGACGCAGGCGGCGCACGCCATCGGCACCGCCCAAGACTTCGATACGGGCGGTGTTGGCCAGCGGCGCCAGGGTGATGCGGGCGGGAGTGGCGGCGACGAACGGTCCGGCCAAGGTGGCGGGATCGGCCAGACCCGGCGGAACGATTGGAATTACCGGCACTGCGGTCGCCGTCTCGACCCAGCAGCGAATGCGAGAGAAACGGGTCACCGGCAACGGCACCCGGCGACCCTGGGCCGGAGCTACCGGGCGGGCGCCGGCAATAAAGTCGGTTTTATCGGCGGCATCGTCGGCGGCCTCGCCGCTCTTCACCCCACTCTGGGCATCGCCCGCCAGCCAGCGGCGCAGTCTTTGCGCCAGATCGGCACTGGTTTCGGCCATCACCGCCAGCCGGTGGCGCAGAGGACGGCGCCCGCAGGCCAAGGTGAAGGCGATGTCGGCGATGGCCAGATCGGGAGTGTGCTCCAGATGGCGGGCCAGATCCTCGGCCTGGGCGCGCAGCAAGTCTGGGCTGCGGGCGCTGAGGACGCACAGATGCGGCCCGGCGATGACGGGGCTGGCGGCGGGCGGCGGCGGCGCCTCGACCACCACATGGGCATTGGTGCCGGAAAAGCCGAACGAGGAAATGCCGGCGCGCCGCCGTTCATTCCACGGCAGGGGGGTGGTGTTGACGACGAAGGGGCCGTCGGCGAAGCGGATGGCCGGGTTGCCTCCGTTGAAATGCAAGGTGGGCGGAATGGTGCGGTGACGCAGGCTCAGCAGCACCTTGATCAGCCCGGCGATGCCGGCGGCGGTGGTGGCATGGCCGATATTGGATTTGACCGAGCCCAAGGCGACGCTGCCCGCTGTGCCGGGGCCGAAGGCGCGGGCCAGGGCAGTGTGTTCGATGGGATCACCCAAAGGCGTGCCGGTGCCGTGCGCCTCGATCAGGCCGATACTGGCCGGGTCGATGCCGAACTGGTCGTAGACGCTGCGGATCAGCCGTTCTTGGGAGGCTGCACTGGGGGCGGTGATGCCGTTGGTGGTGCCGTCCTGGTTCAGGCCGCTGGCGACGATGATGCCGTGCACGGTATCGCCGTCGGCCAGGGCCTCGGCCAACGGGCGCAACAGCACGGCCCCCACCGCTTCGCCGGGGACGATGCCGTCGGCACCGGCGCCGAAGGCGGCACAACGACCGCTGGGCGACAGCATGTTGGCCTGGTTGGCGGAACGGTAGAAACGGGGCGTGCATTGGACGAAGACGCCGCCGGCCAGGGCCATGTCGGACTCACCGTTCCACAGGCTTTGGCAGGCCATGTGCACGGCGACCAGCGAACTGGAGCAGGCGGTGTCCACCGCCACCGCCGGCCCCTTGAGATCAAGGAAATAGGCGATGCGAGCCGGGATCAGCGAGCAGGTATTGCCCCAAAACGCCTGCCCCGGCGCCTTGGCCCCGAACAATTCGTGGTAATCGCCGGAACTGCACCCGGCGAACACGCCGACCCGCTGGCCGTGGATGGCCTCGCCGGCATGACCGGCATGGTCCAGGGTCTTCCACGCTTCTTCCAGGAACAACCGCTGTTGCGGGTCCATATAGGTGGCTTCCAGCCCGGAAATGCCGAAGAACACCGGGTCGAAATTCTCGATGCCGTCAAGGAAGCTGCCGTGGCGACCATAGGTGCCCGGCGCCGCGTCGCGGTACAGTGGTTCCAGGTCGAAGCGGCTGACCGGCTCGACCAGATCGTCACCGGCCAGCAGATGCGCCCACAACGCCTCGGCATCGGCGGATTTGGCGAAGCGACCGCTATAGCCGACGATAGCGATCGGTTGGGTCGTGCCTGCCGGCTTGGGAATGGCCGCCGGGGCCTTTGCCGGCTGCGGCACCTGCTGGGCCAGGAAGGCTTCCAACTGCGCCACGTTGGTGTGGTCGAACAAGGCGGTATGATCCAACTCCACCCCCAGGGCGCGGCGCAGCTTGTGCACCAATTCCGCCCCCAGGATGGAATCGAGGCCGTAATCGGCGAACGAGCGGTCGGCGCGGATGGTGGATGGCGCCACGTTCAAGGTTTCGCCCAGCACCGCCAGCAGGGTTTGCCGCAGGTCGCCGGAGGGCGTTTTCACCGCCTCGATTGCCGGCTGCAGGCCTGCGCGGGCGGCGATGATCTGCTGGCCCAAGGCGCATTCCGCATCCGTCGATCCGGCCAACCAGTCCAGCCCGGCGCCTTCCAGCACGGTACGCCACGAAGCGGGCGCAAGCGACGGCGTACCGGGGATGCGGCGCTCTGGGTCGGTGAAGCGCCACCAGCCGTCGAGCAGGCCGAAGGTGACGTGGGTGAACAAGGTGGTCCGGCTGGTCTCGTTGAGCAACAGCACGCCGCCCGGCGCCAGCAGGGCGCGCACATGGGCCAGGGTCCGGGCCATGTCCCCGGTGGCGTGCAGCACGTTGGCGGCGATGACCATGTCGTAGCCGCCGGGGGCGACGTCCTGGCCCGCCAGCGGTTTTTCCACGTCAAACAGGGCGGTGGTCAGTTGCGGCCAAGCCGGGCCATAGGCGCGCTCGGCATGGATCAGGAAGGCGCGCGACAGATCGGTATAGCGGTACTCGGCGACGCGGCCCTTGAGCGGGGCCAGAGCCTCGAACACCCGTTCGCTGGTGCCGCCGGTGCCGGCGCCGATTTCCAGGATACGCAAGCCGGGCTGCGGCGCCGCACGGACGAAGGCCGCCGCCGCCTGGGCCAGGGTGCGGCTGAACCGGGCGGCCACCGGATTGTCCTTGTAGGTGGCCTCGACCAGTCGCAAGGCGCCGTCGGGGAACATCACCGATGTCGCCGGGAGCTTGCCGCTCAGGATATCGGGCAATGCCCGCAAGGTGGCTTCGGCCAGATCCATCTGCGCCGCCGGGCCGCCATCGCGGCGCAGGCTTTCCCATGCCTGCCACGGATCGCCGCCGGGGATGTCGGTGGCGTTCAGCAAATCCAGTGCCGCTCTCCGCCAGCGGGCCTGGGCCGGGATGGTGTCGGGGATGGCGCGCAGGCTGGCGGCCAGGATGGCCGCGATGGCGCGGTCCAGCCTTTCCGCCTGGGCTTCCAAGGCCGCGTCGCCGTGGGGGGCGGTGATGGCGGCACTGGGGGTTTCAACCACCGGCAGCCAGAACCGGCGGGTGGCGAAGGGATAGGTGGGCAGCGAGACGATGCCGGGGCGTGGGTTACGCGGCAAGGCGGACCAATCCACCCCCATGCCCTTGACCCACAGCGACACGATCTTGTCGAGCGCACCCTGATCCCACCAGCTTCTGACGATGTCGGCCAGGGCGGCTTCATCGCCCAATGCGCCCAGGATATCGCGGTGCTGGCCGCTTTGACCGCTCAGCACCGCGCCTTGGTCACCGGCCAGCCAGCGGCGCAGGGCTTGGACGGCGTCGTCCAGACTGTCGGCGACCACGGCCAGCCGGTGCTCCATCGCCTCGCGCCCCACTTGCAGGGTGAAGGCGATATCGGCCAGGGACAGGGCAGCGGTGGCGTTGCCGCCCACATGGGCGATGATCTGGTCCAGGCAGGTCAGATGGGTGAAGGCCTCGGCATCCACCGCCCGGCCCAGCCGGGTTTCGATCCAGCCGCGCAGGGCCAGACGTTGGGCGGGGTCGAGTCCCAGGCAATCGAACGGTTCGGCCCCGTCCACATCGCTGGGGGTTACGTCCAGCAGGCGGGCCAGATGAACGCGCAAATCCTCGGCCAAACCGGGGGCTGCGGCGGGCGCGGCAATGACCCGCAACAGGTTTTCAGCCTGACGGCGCAGGCCGTCGCCATCGCGTGCCGACAGCACCAGGGCCTGCGGTCCGTTGATGGTTTGGGCGGCGGCGGGGGGCGCTTCGGCCACGATCACATGGGCGTTGGCGCCGCCGGCCCCGAACGAGGAAATGCCGGCCATGCGCGGCCCGCTCGGGTTCCACGGCGTCAACTGGCAGTTCAGGCTGAACGGGCTGGCGGCCAAATCCAGATTGGGGTTGATGGTCTCGGCGTGCAAGGACGGCGGCAGGGCGCGATGCTTGAGGGCCAGCACCATCTTGGTCAGGCCGGCGATGCCGGCGGCGGCTTCCAGATGGCCGATATTGGATTTGACCGAGCCCAACGCGCAGAAGCCGCGCGGCGGGTCATCGGCGGCGAAGGCCTGGGTCAGGCCCTCGACCTCGATGGGGTCGCCCAACTCGGTACCGGTGCCATGGGCCTCGATGCAGGTGATGTCTTGGGCGGTAAGCCCGGCGCGGTCCAGCGCCGCGCGCACCAGATCGCCCTGGGCGGCGGGATTGGGCACCGTATAGCCGTTGGTGTGGCCGCCATGATTGATGGCGCTGGCCCGGATCACCGCATGGATGCGGTCGCCATCGGCGATGGCGTGCGACAGCGGCTTCAGCACCACGCAGCCGACACCCTCGCCGGGGACGAAGCCGTTGCCGCCGGCGCCGAAGCTGCGGCACCGGCCATCGGGGCTCAGCATACGCGCAGCACTTAGGTCGATGAAGGTGCTGGGGTGCAGGTACAAATTGACGCCGCCGGCCAGGGCCATGCTGGCGGCGCCCGAGCGCAGGTGCTCGCAGGCTTCGTGCAGCGCGGTGGCCGAGCTTGAGCACATGGTGTCCAAGGGCAGGCTGGGGCCGGTCAGGTCAAGCGCGTGCGACACCCGGTTGGCGACGCTGGCGAACGAGGTGTTGGGCCGCACCACCGCGCCGTCCTCGGTGGTGAAGGGACCGTGCAGGGCGAAGCCGGTCTTGGTGACGCCGACGAAGACGCCGACCGGATTGGCCGCCCGCAGCCGGGTCGGGCCATAGCCGGCATCTTCGGCAGCGGCCCAAGCGCACATCAGGAACAGGCGTTCCTGCGGGTCCATGGCTGCCGCGTCACGCGGCGAAATCTTGAAGAACAACGGGTCGAAATCGGCGAAACCGTCGAGGAAGGCGCCCCATTTGGCATAAGATTGGCCGTTAGCCACCGCCTCGTCGCGGTCGGGCTGGAAAAAACCGTCCAGAGTCCAGCGATCGGGTGGTATTTCGCCGACGCAATCGCGCCCGGCGGCCAGATTGTGCCAGAAAGCGTCCAGATCATCGGCGCCGGGATAGCGCCCGGCCATGCCGATGATGGCGATGGGCTCGGCGGCCCCGACCGACTGCGGTGGCTTCATGACCACGACCGGCGCCGATATCGGGGCAGCAGGGGTGTGGCCGGTCCAGGCGCGGCAGGGCTCGGCATGATGGCGAGCCAGATGATCGGCGATTTCGGCCAAGGTGCGGTATTGGAAGAACAAGGTCTTGGGCAGCGCCCCCAACCCGTCACCCAAAGCGCTGTTCAAGCGGGTGATCATCAGCGAATCGATGCCGTATTCCTCCAACGCCGTGTCGGCATGGATGGCGGCGGCGGTGAAACCGCTGGCTTCGGCGAATAAGGCGCGCAGACGGCCAATCACCGCCTGGGCCAGCCCGCTATCGTCGCTGGCGGTCACGCTCACCGGTTCGGCGGCGGCGAAAAAGGCGCGGATGCGGACGGCATCGCCGGCCACCAAAGCCGCGCGCGGCAGCCGTGCCACCAGGATGCGGCGCAAGGCGGCAAGGCCGTCAGGGGTGGACAGTGGGCGCTGGCCCATGCGGGCGAACAGGGCCTCTTGGACGGCTTGATCGGCGCGCATGCCGCCTTCGGCCCACAGCGGCCAATTGATGGATACCAGCGGCAGTCCCAGGCTTTCCGCCAGTGCATCCATGAAGCCGTTGGCCGCGGCATAATCGGCTTGGCCCACATTGCCCACCGCCCCGGCCAGGGACGAGAACAACACCAGTGCATCCAGTTGCAGGCCCGAGCAGGCCTCGATCAAGGCTCGGGTGCCGGCCACCTTGGGCGCGAGCACGGCGGCCAGATCATCGGCGCTTTTGCTGCCGATCAGGCCGTCGCGCAGGGCGCCGGCGCAATGCAGCACCATATGCAGGGCGCCGTGCACCTCGACGATACCCTGGACCAAGGCGGTCACCGCCCGGGCGTCGGTCACGTCCACCTGACGATAGGCGGCGATCGCGCCCAATCCCCGCAACTGGGCGATGAAAGCGGCGCGCTCGGCATCTTCCGCTTTGCTGCCGGTCAGCACCAGCACGGCGCCCGGGCAGGTGCGGGCGATGTCATGGGCGAGCAAGCGGCCCAGGCCGCCGGTACCGCCGGTGATCAGGAACACCCCACGCGGTCGCCACGGGGTTTCTTCGCGGGTGGCAAGCTCGTTCCAGCCGCGTACCCAGCGCTGACCATTCTGATGGCGGACGCGCGGTGCTGGGTCGGCGGCATCGGTTTCCAACAGGCGGGCGGCGGCGTCGGCCGCCATGGGGGGTATTTCGATCAGTTGGACGCTCAGGCCGGGGCGTTCCAGCGCCGCGCTGTCCAGCATGCCGGCCAACCCGGCCAGAGCATCGCCCAGCGGCACCGCCAGTTGCACCAACACTTTGCCGCTGGTGGCGCGCAGAAGGGGCAATAGCCCCTGCGCCGCCTGCTCGTAATCGGACGGCAAGGTTTCCGCCCCGGTCACGGCGACGCCGGCGGCGACCACGACCCGACGCGGGGTGGGGCCGACCTTGGCGGCGGCTTCGACCCAAACCGGGCTGACGATGATGGTGGCATCGTTGTCGCCATCAGGCAGCCAGAAGCGGGTGTCGGCGAAGGGACGCGGCGGCAGGGGCTGGCGGCGGGGGGGCTTGGTGGGGCGATACTCTTCCACCACCACATGGGCATTGCTGCCGCCGAAACCGAAACTGCTGATGCCAGCGCGGCGCGGGCTGTTGCCGGCTGCCCAGTCCTGTGTCTGCGTCAACAGGCGGAATGGGCTGCCGTCCAAACGCAGATGGGGATTGGGCGGGTCGCAATGCAGGCTGGCCGGCAGCACGCCCCAGGCCATGGCGCCCAGCACCTTGACCAGTCCGGCCAGTCCGGCGGCGGCCTCCAGATGGCCGATGTTGGATTTGATCGTACCCAGGGAAATGAAGGGTTGATCGACCGTGCCGGCGCCCATCAGCGCCTCATAGGCGCGGCGCAGGCCGTTGAGTTCCACCGGGTCGCCCAAGGCGGTGCCGGTGCCATGGGTCTCGATGTACGAGAGGCTCAGCGGGTCGATGCCGGCCATGGCCGCCTGTATCAGCTCGGCCTGGGCGGTGACGCTGGGGGCGGTCAGCGACCCGGCGCGGCCACCGTGATTTTCGGCGCCGCCGATGAGCACGCCCAAGATGCGGTCGCCGTCGCGTTCGGCCTCGGCCAGACGCTTCAGCAGCACCATCACCACGCCTTCGCCGCGGCCATAGCCGTCGGCGGCGGCGCCGAAGCTCTTGCAGCGGCCATCGGGGCTGAGCATGCCGGCGCTTGCCGGACCGTCGAAGCCCTCGGGCGCCAGGGTCAGATTGACGCCACCGACCAGGGCCACCGTGCAGGTACCGCGCCGCAATGCCTCGGCGGCGCGCAGCAGCGCCACCAGCGACGACGAGCAGGCGGTGTCCACACTTTGGCTGGGGCCGTGCAGGTTGAAGAAATGCGACACCCGATTGGCGATCATCGCCAGCGAATTGCCGGTGGCGCCATAGCCATCGGCGGCGATGCCGGCATGGCGCAGCAGACTGGCGTAATCCAGGGCGCTGGCGCCGACGAAGACAGCGGTATCGGGCGGCAAGTCGTCGGTGGTGTAGCCAGCGTTTTCCAGCGTCCGCCACGCGGTTTCCAGCATCAGCCGCTGTTGCGGGTCCATGCGCTGGGCTTCCACCGGCGAGACGCGGAACAGGGCAGCGTCGAAGCGATCGACGTCGGCCAGGAAACCGCCGCGCCATTTGCCGTCGCGGCTCGGTCCGGTCAGATCGTCGCCGGCCAATAGGCGATCGAGCAGGGTGTCGACGTCATCGGCGCCGGGGAAACGCCCGGCCATGCCGATGATGGCGATGCCGTCGCGGGTTTTGCTTGGCGGGCGCATGACCGGCAGGGTTGCCCGCTGGGGCTGGGCCGGGCGCGGTTTGGCGGCGGCAGTGACGGCGTGGCGGCTGCCCAGATGGGCGGCCAGGGCGTCGATGTGTTCGACCTCGAAGAAGATGGCCGGTGACAGGTCGATGCCATAGGTGGTGGAAATGAGTTCCGCCAACTGGGTCAACGAAATGGAATCGAAGCCGAGATCGTGGAAGGCATCGCGCGGGTTGATGCTGTCGGCCGGGAATTTCAGCAGATCGGCGGCCAGGGCGCGCAGATCGTCGGCCAAATTCTGCGGCGGTGCCGCGATCACCTCGACGCTGTCCATGGCGACGGAGCGAACGCCCTCGACCTGGGCCAGGACCGCGCCGGCCTGGTCCAGGAACCACAGGGCGAAGCGGTCTTGCTGCGGCAGGACCAACACCTGGGTGATGGTGCCGCTGACGGCAAGGCCGACATTGTCGATGGCGGCGATGGTGCCGCCGCCCAGCCACGCCAGCGCCTGGAAGGCGGCGGCCAAGGCCGGGGCGGATATCTGCACCCGGCTTTTGTAATGGTCCTGTTGCGGCGCATCGGCCCGCAAGCGGCACAGCAGGCCGCCATCGGGCAGATGCTCCGCCGTCTCGATCACCTCCTGATAGGGGCGGAAATCCAGGCCGCGCTGGCGTAGGTCACCGTACAGGTCGGCTACCGCCGCGCCACCCTTCACGGTCGGGGGGGCGGACAAGCTGGCGCCGGTGGCCAAGGTGGCACGCAGCCAGGGCATGCCATCGACATCGACGCGCACGTCCAATCGGTCATCGACGCTGGCCTGCAATTGCTTGACCTGGGGCCAGTGGGGTTCGGCCTCCAGGCTGAGGGCGGAAATATTCAGCGGCCCGTCCAGCCCGGCGATGCCGCCCAAAGCCGCCGCCATTTCCATGGCGGCGGTGGGCAGCAAGACGGCGACGCGGTCGCGCTTGAACACATAATCCAGCAGTTCCGACGGATAAAAATCGGTGACGTAGCGCAAGCCGGTGAGGTCCGAGCAATTGCGCCCCACCAACGGATGCAGCTTCAGTTTCGACCCCAGCGGGTTGACCACCGAGGGCGCGTCGGGATGTTGCGGGTACCAGCAGCGCACCCGCTCGAACGGATAGGCCGGCAGCGACAGCCGGCGCGGGGTGTGGCCCTGGTGCAGTTGGTCCCAGTCGATGGCCGCGCCGCTGATCCAGGCCTGGGCCACCGCGCCCGGGTCGCGCGGGTCAGCCACCGCCACCGGGTCGTGATCAAGGATGGAACGGCTGTACCAGCGCTCCGAGCCCGGCCCCGGCGCGGCGATGAAGGCGCGCAAAGCCTCGGCGGCTTGGGCGTGGTCCGCCACCACCAGGGCCAGCCGGCACGATAACTGGTTGCGGCCCACTTGCAGGGTATAGGCCAGATCGGCCAGGGACTGATCCGGACGGGCGGCGAGATGGGCGAGGAAGCGTTCCACCACCTGGACCAGCGTGGCCTCGGTCATGGCCGAGAACACCAGCAATTGCGGTCCGGTTGGCGTGGGGGCGGGCAAGGGCGCCGGGTATTCCTCGATGATGATATGCGAGTTCATGCCGCCGGCCCCGATCGAGGTCACCCCGGCCCGGCGTGGAATTTCGGCCCCGCTTGCATCAGTCAGCCGGCGCCACGGCGCCAAATCACGCTGGACGAAGAACGGCGTCTGCTCGAAGGCGATGTTGGGGTTGAGCGTCTCGGCATGCAGCGACGGCGCCAACTGGCCGTGCTTCATCTGCATCAGCACCTTGGCGATGCCGGCCAGACCCGATGCCGCCAGCAGATGGGCGACGTTGCTTTTGACCGTGCCGATGGGGCAGGTCTGCACCGCGTCGGTATGCCGGCGCCACGCCTGAGTCAGGGCGCGGATCTCGATGGGGTCGCCCAGCGCGGTGCCCGAGCCGTGGCCTTCGACGTAAGAGATGGTGTCGGCGGTGATGCCGGCATCGTCCAGCGCCTGGGTGATGGCGGCGGCCTGCTGGTGCGGATTGGGCACGGTGAAGCCGTTGCGGATGCCGGCATTGCTGATGGCGGTGCCGCGAATGATTCCATAGATGTGGTCGCCGTCGCGCTCGGCCTCGTCCAGCCGCTTCAGCACCAGGGCACCGACGCCTTCGCCCAGGATGGTGCCGTCGGCACCCAGGCCATAGCCGCGAATTACCTCGGCCGTTTTGGTAGTGAAATGTTCCTGACTCGTAGCGATCAGCTTCTGCGGATGCAGTAGCAGGCTGACACCGCCGGCCAGGGCCATGCGGCAGCGCCCGGCGCGCAGCATGTGCACCGCCTCGTGCACACAGGTGGACGAGGCCGAGCACATGGTGTCGAGAAAATAGGACGGCCCGGTGAAGCCGTAGAAATACGACACCATGTTGGGCACGGTGCCGGTATAGCTGCCGCTGGCCAAACTGCCGCGCATCAGCATGTTCTGGAAGCCGTACAGGTCGTATTCGTTGGTCATCGACCCCATGATGACGGCGACGTCGCCGCCGAAGCGGTCCTGCATGGTCTCGCGCGAATAGCCGGCATCCTCGAACGCCTCGACCGAGGCTTGCAGGAACAGGCGCACCTCGGGCGACATCAGCTCTGCTTCATATTGCGAGATGCGGAAGTAACGCGGATCGAAACCAGCGATGTCGTCCAGGAAGGCACCGGTCTTCACCACCGTCTTGCCCAGGACGTCGCGTTCCGGGTGCAGCAGGGCCGCATGGTCCCAGCGGTCGGCGGGATAGGGCTGGAACCCGTCCAGACCCTGCGACAGCAGGTGCCAGAAGGCATCCTGGTCGCTGGCTTTGGCCACATGCAGCGACAGGCCGATGATGGCGATGTCGTGGCCGCTGTCTTCGGTCTGGGGCTTGTCGCGCTTGATGGTTTGGGCGACGCGTTCGGGCTGGGCCGGCGCGGGGGCGGCAACCGTCAGCACCTTGCCCAGGGCCGGGCCGTATTCCGCCGCCAGATGGCCGGCGATGCCGGCAAGGTCGACATATTCGAAGAACAGCGTCTTCGACAGCGGCCCCAGCGCCTCTTCCAGCCGGGTGGTGGCCTCGACGATGGCGATGGAATCGAGGCCGTATTCGTCCAGCTTGCGGTTGGCCCTGATCTGCCCCGGCTCCAGCCGCAGCACGTCGGCCAGGATGTCGCGGACGAAATCCTGAACCTGGGGCAGCAAGGCCACCGTGTCGCCCATAGGCGCCTCGGGCTCGTCGGCCAGGGCTTGGCCGAAATCGGCCAGGGTACGGCGCAGACGGTCGCGGGCGCCGTAAAGGGCGGTGATGCGGCAAGGACCGCCATGGGCGATGACCCGATCCAGTGCCGCCAGACCGGCACGGGTGGGCATAGGTTCGGTGCCGAAACGACGCTTCAAGGTGGCCTTGGTCGCATCGTCCACGCCCATGCCGCCCTCGGCCCATAGCGGCCAAGCGATGGCGATGGTGGCGCCCTGGCGCTGGCCTTCGGCCACCAAGGCATTGCGCTCTTCGGCGAAGCCGTCGAGGAAGGCGTTGCCAGCGCCATAGCCACCCTGGCCGGCATTGCCGAACACCGCCGCCACCGACGAGCACAACACCATGAAATCCAAGGGCGCGGCAGCGGTGGTGGCGTCGAGGGCCAGCGTGCCGGCCACCTTGGGCGCCAGCACCGGGGCTTCGCGCCTCGCGTCACCGGTCAGGATATAGCCGTCATCAAGGATGCCGGCGGCATGGATGATGCCCTTGAGCCGGGGCAGTTCCCCCGCCAGCTTTGCCACTTCTGCCTTGTCGGTGATGTCGCAGGCGACATAGCGCACCCGTGGTCCCAGCGCCAGCAGCCGCGGATCATGGTTGGCGACCGGGCTGCGTCCGCTCAAGATCACCTGACCGGCGCCGCGTTCCACCAGCCAATGGGCGAACAGACGGCCCAATCCGCCCAAACCGCCGGTGATCCAATAGCTGGCATCGGCGTCGAGCGCCGGAATCGCCGCCGGCAACACGGTTTCTTCCAGAGTCCAGGCCAGACGCTGATTGCTTTGATCATAGCGTAGTTCCGGCCAGCCATCGGCGCGGCGGCGTTCGGCGGCGATGATGGCGGCCAAGCGGGTGGAATCGGCAACGCGGATCAGCGCCGCGTCGAGCTTCGGTTGTTCGATACGGGCGGTTTTCAGCAGCGCCGCCAGCGGTAGCAGCAAGGACGGCGGCAGGGCATCGTCGGCGAGGATCAGCACTTGGCGCCGTGTCGTCTCGCGCATGATCCGGCCCAGGCTTTGATGCAGAGCCGCGAACCATGCCGATAAGGTGGCGGCCAGATCCGTGCCCACCGGGGCCAAGCGCAGTACGGCCCCATCCACGTTCGCGTCCAGCCCGGCCAGCACCACCAGAGTGTCAAGGGCGTGCGGGCGCGGATGATCCAGCGGCGCCGGGCGCCATTGGCCCATGGCCAGCACGGGCGGCTCGTCCTGATGGGCCGCCAGTGGCATCACCCGCAGCGACAGGTCGCGGAAGGCCACGCGCACGGCGCCGGTCTTGTCGGCCAGTTCGATATCCAGGCGACGCAAGCCGGGGGTGGAGGCGGCGGCGGCAGGGCGCACCCGCGCCCACATCACCGTTTCGCACGGGCCGAACATCTCGATGCGGCGGCAGGCGAAGGGCACGGCGGCGCCGTCCAGACCCTGCTGATCCAGGCCGATCCAGGCCTGGATGGCGGAATCCAGCAGCACCGGATGCAGGGCCAGATCGGCCAGACCGGGATGCAGCCGGCGCGGCAGCTTTAATTGGGCCAGCACCTCGCCTTGGCCGCCATGGATTTTGGCAAGGGCCTGGAAGGCGGGGCCGTGGGTGACGCCGCTGGCGCGCAGGCGGTCATAGCATTGCTCCACCGCCAGTTCGGCCCCCGGCGGGGTAAGGTCCAGTGTGGGCGGCGCGGCGTCCAGGGGGCGCAATACGCCTTGGCAATGGGTCGGGCCATCGGCCTCGGCGATGGTGAAGGCGATGCTGTCGTCAGGGCGGCGCTCCAGCCGCACATCCACCTGGGTCGGGCCGTCGCCGGCCCGGATCGGGCGGGTCCAGACCACGTCGTCCACGGCCAAGGGCGCAAGACCGTCGCCGCTCAACTGGGCGGCGGCGCGGGCCATTTCCAGGGCGACGACGCCGGGCAGCACCTGCACCCCGCCGACGTGATGGTCGGCCCAGAAGAATTCCGGCCCCTTCAGCGTGGTACGGAAATGCACGCCGCCAAAGCCCGACAGATTGCGGTGCAACAGCGGATGCGGCACCGCCCGGTCATCCTTGGCCGCCACCGATGGGTCCATCCAGTGACGGATACGGGCGAAGCGGGTCAGGGGGGCATGGATGCGGCGTGGCGCCACCGGCCACAGCGCCTGCCAATCCACCGTCTCGCCATTGACCCAGGCGATGGCGGCGGAGGCGCCTTCGGCGCCGGGGCGCAGCCAGCGGCGTTCGGCCAGGGCGGCGGCCAGATCGTCCCAATCCGTCACCTCCAGCACCAGCCGGCATTCCATTTCGGCGCGTCCGGTTTGCAGGGTATAGGCCAGTTGGTCGAGACCGATCCCCACCGGGTGGTCGGCGGCGAAGGCGCGCATATCCGCGACCAGGGCTTGCAGCCGCTCTTCATCGGGAGCCGACAGCGGCAGCACGTAGGGGCCGGGCAAGGATGCGGCGGGGGCGAGGATGGGCGCATCCTCGATCACCACATGGGCGTTACTGCCGCCGAAACCGAAGGAACTAACTGCCGCCCGCCGGGGCTGGCCGGGCTGGGGCAGCCAGGGCGTCGGCTCGGATTGGATATGAAAATCGGTGCCGGTCAGGTCGATCAGATCGTTGAGACGGCCGAAGCCCACATTGGCCGGCAACACGCCGTGACGCAGCGCCGCCAGCACCTTGACCATGCCGGCCACCCCGGCGGCGCCTTCCAGATGGCCGATATTGGTCTTGACCGAGCCGATGCCGCAGGAGCCGGCCTTGGGTGCGGTGCCGGCGTGATCATGCAGATGGGCGAAGGCCAGCTTCAGCCCGGCGATCTCGATGGGGTCGCCCAAGGGGGTGCCGGGGCCGTGCGCCTCGATGTAGGACACCGTGTCGGGGGTGATGCCGGCGGCCTGATGCACTTCGATGATCAGGTCGGCCTGGGCGCGCGGATTGGTGACGGTCAGAGAATTGGTGCGACCGCCGTGATTGATGCCGGCGCCGCGAATCACCCCATGGATGGGGTCACCGTCGGCGATGGCCTTGTCCAGCGGCTTCAGCAGCAACATGGCGCCGCCTTCGCCGCGCACATAGCCGTCGGCATCGGCGTCGAACGCCTTGGCCCGGCCATCCTTGGATAGCATGCCGGCCTTGGCGAAGGCGACGAAATGGTTGGGCGACCAGATCAGATTGACGCCGCCGGCCAGGGCCATGTCGCATTCGCCCGCCTGCATGGCGCGGATGGCGTCATGGATGGCGGTAGCCGAGGCAGCGCAGGCGGTGTCGTTGGTGACGCTGGGGCCGCGCAGGTCGAAGAAATGCGACACCCGGTTGGCGATGATGGAAAAGGCGATGCCGGTGGGGGTATAGGCATCGACCTGGGCCAGATGCTTTTCCAGCAACTCGGCGTAATCCCAGTGGCAGACGCCCATGAACACGCCGGTGCGGCTGCCGGCCAGGGTGTGGGCGGCATAACCGGCATCCTCGATGGCATGCCAGGCCATTTCCAGGGCGAAGCGCTGCTGCGGGTCCATCCACCCGGCTTCACGCGGGGAAATGCCGAAGAACTCGGCGTCGAAGCAATCGGCGTCGTCGACGAAGCCGCCCCAGATGCAATTGGTCTTGTTGTCGCGGGCCGGGTTGCCGCGCCATTCATCCTTGTCCCAACGCTTTGCCGGCACCTCGGTGATCAGCGAGCGGGCTTGGGCCAGATGCCGCCAGAAGCCATCCAAGGTGTCGGCGCCGGGCAGGCGCAGACCCATGCCGATGATGGCGATGGGCTTGCTCATGCGCGCTCTCCGGCCAGTTCAGCGAAGCGGCGGTGGAGCATTTGGGCGGTTTCCGCAAGCAGCTTCAGCCCGATTTCATCCACGTGGCGGGTGCGCCAGGGTTCCAGCGGCGTGCCGGCGACCCATTGGTTGAAGGCACCCATGGCCGGGCCGCAATGGATTTGGAAATCCACCTTGTGATCGGCGTCGCCCGTAAGCGCCCAACGGCTGGAATCCTTGAAATAACGGCGGAACACAAGGGCCATCTTGTGCTTGGGCATGCGTTCGGCCCGCGCGATTTCCTCGGGCGACAGGCGGTTGCGCAGCTCGTCCCAAATGGCGGCGAGCGGGCGATGGAAGGTGCGGTCCTCGATCTGACGGCGGGTGGCCGGGTCGATGGCATCGAGCGAGTCGTATTGCCGGTACAACGCCACCAGCTTGTCCGCCCGCGCCGGGAAGAACAGGCCCTTTTTCAGCACCTGCACCTTCGATCCCAATTCGAACATCTCGCCCGACGGGGCATAGGCGGTGTCGTGCACCGCCGCCCCGGCCAGCATGTCCTTGACCAGATCGCTGGTCCCGGCCTCGACCGTGCATTGATTGATGGAACCGGTGACCAGGTATTCCGCCCCCAGTACCAGCACCGCCGCCGCCGCCTCGGGCGTGCCGATGCCGCCGCCGGCGCCCACATGGATGCGACCGAAGCGGGGGAAGCGGTCGGCCGCCTGATCGCGCACGCGGAGGATGGCCGGGATCAGGGTGAAGGGCATGCCCTGGTCGGTATGACCGCCGGAATCCGATTCCACCGTGATGGCATCGGCCATGGGCACCTGACGCAGCAATTCCGCCTGGGTCAGGGTCAGGCTGCCGGCTTCCAGCAGCTTGGTGATGACCCGCTCGGGCGCTGGTGACAGGAATTGTTCGGCCACGTCGGGGCGCGACACCTTGGCCATCACCCGGTTGGCGGCGCGGATGCGGTTGCCGTCCTCGGACAGGCCAGCGGCGCGATAGCGCACCAGGGCCGGCGTCACCTCCATGAAGGCCGAGGCCTCGACCACCCGCACGCCCTGTTGCAACAGCAGATCGGTCAGTTGGTCTTCCAGATGGGGATGATTGACATGGGCGATGAAATTGACGCCGAAGGGGGCATCCTCGGGTATCTGGGCGCGGATATTGGTGATCGCCGCCGCCACCTCGGCCATGGGCAGCCCGCCGGCACCGAAAAAGCCCAGCATGCCGGCTTGCGCCAGCCGCGCCACCAGGGTGACCGAGGACACGCCTTGGTACATGGCCCCGGCCACATAGGCCTGGGACAGGCCGAAATCGGCGCAAAAGGCCGCCGATCCGATGGGGATGCGCTGGGGCCGGGGGGCGGGCGGCGGCGGTGGTACGGCTTCCTCGGCGGCCAGGATGGCGGCATCCAGCGGCCCGGCCTCGGCCTGGATGCGGCGGATCATCGGCTTGACCACCGGTGGCCCGTCGCCGATCTCGGTGCAATCCTCGAAACGCAGGCCCTTGGCCAGCAGCCAGCGGATGGACTCGCTCCAGCGCACCGGCGCGGTGATCTGCTCGACCATGCGCTGGCGGATGGTGTCGGCGGCGTGTGGGCGGGCGGTGACGTTGGCGATCACCGGGATGCGCGGCGCGGCGAAGGTAATGTCGGCGACGAAGGCGGCGAAGTCGCGCTGGGCCTGGGCCATGAACGGGGTATGGAAGGCGCCGCCCACCTGCAACACCACGTAATGGCTGGCCCCGGCCTGACGGAACAAGGGCTCGGCGGCGACGATGGCATCGCGCCTGCCCGACAGCACGATCTGGCGCGGGGTGTTGTAATTGGCGGCGAAGACGTCGGCCAAGCCATTGGCCTGGATGACCGCCTCGATCTGCTCGGCCTCCAGGCCGATGATGGCGGCCATGCCGCCGCCTTCGGCCTGATCCATCAACTGGCCGCGCTTGTGCACCAAGCGCAGACCGGATTGGAAATCCACCACCCCGGCGGCGAACAAGGCGGCGTATTCGCCGACGCTGTGGCCCAGCACCATGTCGGGCGGGCCGCTTTCCGCCACCTGTTGCAGGGTTTTCAGGGCCGAGACCACATAAAGCGCCGGCTGGGTGAAATTGGTGCGGGTCAACCGCTCGATCGGGCCGTTCAGGCACAATTCGGCGATGGAATAGTCCAAGACGGCATCGGCCTGGGCCACCAGATCGGGAAATTGCTTGAACAATTCGGCGCCCATGCCGAGGCGTTGCGCCCCTTGGCCGGGATAGAGGAAGGCTTTCATGCATGGCCTCCTTCGCTGCCAGGACGATCCCAGACGATGCGGCCCAAATCCAATTTCACCACCCGGTCGGCATGGTGCCAATAGCGTTCGTCATGGCTGACGGCGACCACCAGTTTGCCCTTGGCCCTAAGGTCAGGGATGACGTTTTCATAAAAATAACGGCGGAAGTGGATGTCCTGTTCCGCCGACCATTCATCGAACAGATAGATGGGCCGGTCTTCCAGCAACGCCGCGATCAGCGCCAGCCGCTTGCGCTGGCCGGTGGACAGGTGCAGGCGGCTGAAGCGGCCATCAGCAAAGCGGACCTTGCCGGCCAGCCCCATCTGGTCAATCAGTCGGTTGACCTCGGCCGGGTCGGCCTGTTCCAGCCCATACAGGCGGTCAAACAGGTGGAAATCGACGAAAATGGCGGAAAACAGCTCGCGCAGGCCGGCGATGCCGGAACTGTCGACCACTTGGCCGTCGACCCGGATTACCCCCTTGGCCGCCGGGTAAAGGCCGCACAGCAGGCGCAGGGCGGTGGATTTGCCGCTGCCGTTGCCGCCGACCACGAACACCACCTCGCCCCGTGTCAGGGTCAGGTCCAGCGGCCCGGCGGTGAAGCCGGCCTCGCCGCTCTCATCACGATGGGTGAAGCATAGTCCTTCATAGGTCAGGGTGCGGAAATCGCTGAAGGCCTTGGCCTGTTCCCGCGCCAGGGCGGGCGACACCGAGCCGGCATCGGCCAGCCGCTTTTGTACCTGCAAGATACCGTCCAGGCCGACCTGGGCGCGGATGAACATGGGCGACAGGGCGACGATCTTGGCCAGCGGGCTGACGCAAAACAGCAGCACCGGGATCAGTTGGAAGACGATCAGGCTGTGGCCGTCGATGAAGCCGGGAAAGGCGAAGCCGACCACGCCCAGAAGCAGATAGGTGACCAGGCTGGACAGCAGGATCATCTCGGCCCAATGCTCGCCCGATTTGACCAACAGGGCTTCGCTGGAGCGCGACAATTGGCGATAACTGCGCTCGATACCGTCGCCGCAGGCGCTGTTCAGCCGCACTTCCTTGGCCCCTTGGATGATGGCGTCGATGGTGTCCAGCATGCTGCCTTGCCGCTGGCCGAGGACGGCCAGGGTGACGCGGAAGCGGCGGTTGATGGCCAGATAGCTGGCGATACCCGCACCGACGGCGACGATGAAGGCGGCAAAGGCCATGGGCGACAGCCAGGCCAGATAGATCAGCGAGAAAAACAGCAAGATGGCCTGCTGGAAGGCGTCGACCAGCAACGGAAAGGTGACCGACAGGTGGTTGGTCTCGTGCGAGACCATGGAATAAAGCTTGCCGCGCCCGAGGGAATCGGCCACCAGCAACTCGGTTTGCCGTAGCTTGTCGACCACGTCCAGGCGGACGCGGTTGAGCAGATGCTCGATCAAGGTGTTGGCGCGCAGCAGGGCGGCGGTATTGGACAGGTAATAGGCCAGGAACACACTGCCGAAACCCAGCCACAGCAACCAGCCGGGCCGCTCGCCCAGGGCGATGTCGCCGCCGACTTCATTGATCATCACCACCAAGCCAGCATTGGCCAGCCCGGCGGTGGTGGTGAGGGCGGCCATGACCCACAATTGCCGGCGGCTGGCCCCGCCCAGGAAAGCGGCGATGCTCATGCCGTCCCCCCGGTCTCGGCGGTGAGGACGCCCAGATCCATGGACAGCCGGCGGTCGCAGCAATGCCAGAAGCGGTCGTCATGGGTGACCGCCAGCACGGTCTTGCCGCGCTGTTTCAACTCGGGCAGCAAGACGGTGTAGAACAATTCGCGGAAATGGGCGTCCTGGTCGGCGGCCCATTCATCGAACAGATAGATGTCGCGGTCCTGGAGCAGGGCGACGATCATGGCCAGCCGCTTGCGCTGGCCGGTGGACAGGATAGTGGTGGAAAAGCGACCCTGGACGAAGCTGACCTTGTCGGTCAATTCCATGCGCGTGATCAGCGCCTGGACCCGGTCGGGGTCGATGTCGTCCAGACCGTAAAGGCGGTCGAACAGGTGGAAATCGGCGAAAACGGCAGCGAACAGTTCGCGGTAATCCTGGCGCTCGGAATCGCCGATGACGGTGCCGTCCACCTCGATCGTGCCGGTATCGGGGGTGTAGAGGCCGCATAACAGTTTCATGGCGGTGGATTTGCCGCTGCCGTTGCCGCCGACCACGAACACGGTCTCGCCCCGTGTCAGGGTCAGGTCCAGCGGCCCCGAGGTGAAGGTGGTTTCCCCCGCCTCGTCGCGGTAGCTGAAACCAAGATCGCGGCAGGCGATGGTGGAGAAACCGGCAAAACGCGATTTCGTCACCACGGGCATGGGGCCGCGCTTGAGGTTGAGGCGCTGTTCCAGCCGGGCGACGTGGCCCAGGCCCATGTCGGCCTTGGTGTAAAGCGGGGCGGCGGCGGTGATGGCGGTGACCGGGCCGACGCAGAAGATGGCGGCGGCGGTGATCTTGTAGATGACGTCGGTATAGCCCTGGAAGAACAGCGGCAGGATGAAGATGACGGCACCGACCAGGGCATAAAGGAAGGCGTTGCCGAATTGCAGCAGCACCACCCATTTGCCGCCCACACCGACCACCCGATTTTGCAGATCATCGACCACCTGGGTGAAGCGGCGGAACAAGGCGTCGTTCTTGTCGCCGTTCAGGCGGATTTCCTGAAAACCCTTGGTAAAATGGGCCAGGGTGTCCAGCATCTCGGCTTCCTGGCCATGGACCCGCATCAATTCGTGGTCCAGCTTGCGCCGCCGCAGCCAGAACAGCGCCAGTCCCAAGGCGGTGAAGCCGGTGACGACGAGGAAGGCGATCAGCGACAAGGTGGCGATGTAAAGCAGGCAGAAGGCCAGCAGGAAAAGGCTTTGCGCGGCGCTGACCAACAGCGGCAGACTTTGCGACAGGTGGTTGATCTCTTGCGCCACGGTGGCGAAGATTTCACCCTGACCGAGATTTTCCAAGGTGCGCAGATCGACCCGGCGCAACTTGCCGACCACGCGCAGGCGCAAGGCTTCCAACCGGTGCTGCACCAACTGGTTGGCCTCGCGCAACGAGGCGCGGTCGGCCAGGAAGAAGAAGCCGAACAGGCAGATGTAGATCAGCAGCGCCTCGCCGTCGAACGGGCTGGCCAGCGCCGCCCGCTCCGCCGCCTGATTGATCATGCCGAGCAAGGCAGCATTGGCCAGTCCGGCTAGGCAGGTGACCACCAGCAGATGCCGGAAACCCGAGGTCGTGCCGGTGCTGACGAGACGAAGAACATGCATTCCGTCGAGGTATCCCCTGGCGGCCCCTTAAAACCATCGCATCATAACGGGAATTTACAAGGATCGCACGTGAGGAAAGGGCCGACTTGTTTCTCTCTGGGTTGAGGAATGGACGAGAAACGGCCTTTAGCCCTGGCGGTTCATTTCTTACTTGTCTTGTCCGGCGATGGCGAATTCAGTCAGCAAGATGGCGGCGGTATCGAAATCCAGGCGGTCGACGGCCTGTTTGATCGGGGCGAAATCCTGCGCCTGGGCGCCGTCCAGCATGGAGGCCAACTGCTCGGCCAAGTCCATGGCGCCCATGTCGTTGCCGTCAAGCAAGGCGGCCAGCCGGTTGGTGACCGCCTTGATTTCGGCGGGGTCGGCGGCGGTTTTCGTGGTGGTGGCGGGTTGGGATTGCTCTTCCAGTCGGGCGATGCCGTCGATGACGCGGGCCAATTCGGCGGCAAAGGTGATGCGGGCGGAATCGGCCTCGTCGCGGCGGTCCATTTTCAGCGCCGTTTCCAAGGTCCGGCAGCATTCGTACAAGGCCTGGGCGCCGATATTGCCGGCGACACCCTTGATGGTGTGGGCCAGGGCACTGGCCTGTTCCAGGGCGCCGCCTCTCATGTCGGCTTCCATGCTTGCGGCGCCGTCGGCATAACGGCGGCGGAAATCCAACAGCAATTTGCGGTAAAGCCCTGCATTGCCCATCACCCGCGACAACCCGGCGCCGCAATCGATGCCGGGCAGGCCGTCGAATTGATGGGTGTCGGTCAGGGGGGGCGCGACCACTCCGGGCTCGGGCGGTGCTTGCGGGCGGGCCGGCGGGCGCTGATCCAGGCAGGTGGACAACACCCGCAACAAAATGTGCGGCTCGATGGGTTTGGCCACGTGGTCGTTCATGCCGGCATCAAGGCAGCGGTCACGTTCCTCGGCCAGGGCGTGGGCGGTCATGGCGATGATCGGCAGGCCAATGAAACGGGGATCGGCACGGATGCGTCTGGTCGCCTCGATGCCGTCCATCACCGGCATCTGAATATCCATCAGCACGGCGTCGTAGCCGTCGGCGCCGGCGGCATCCAGGGCCATCAACGCTTCCTCGCCGTTATTGGCCAAGGCGACGCCGACCTGCCAATAGCCCAGGATCTCGGATGCCACCTGCTGGTTGATTTCGTTGTCCTCGACCAGCAGCACATGGCGACCGCGCACGGCTTCCAACTGGCCGGAATCGCCGTCATGGCCATGGCCCAGCGGCTCGACGCTGATGCCGGGCACATGGCCGCCCGAGGCCAGGGTCATCATGGTGTCGAACAGCAAGGACGGATTGACCGGCTTGACCAGCAGGCTGTCGATGGCGGTGACGGCGCCGTTTTGCTCCATCACCTCCTCGCGGTCGCTGGCGGTGACCATGATGATCACCGGGATCACCTGCAAGACGTCGCTTTGTTTGATCCGCTTCGACGCTTCCAGCCCGTCCATCACCGGCATGCGCCAGTCCATCAGCACCACCTTGTAGGGCGGTTCGCCGGCGGCTTCGGCCCGCATGATCTCGGCCAAGGCGGCTTGGCCGTCCTCGGCCTCGGTCACCTGGCACTCCAGGCTGCGCAGCATCTCGCCCAGCACCGCGCGGGTGGTGGCGTTGTCGTCGGCGACCATCACCCGGGCGCCGCGCAAATCCTGCCAGCGCGGCAAGGCGGTGGCGGTGCTGGCCGGAATGGGCAGGCTGGCGGTGAAACTGAAGGTGCTGCCCTTGCCGTGTTCGCTGTCGACCCAGATGCGGCCCTCCATCAACTCGACCATGCGCCGGCAGATGCTGAGGCCCAGGCCGGTGCCGCCGAACTGGCGGGTGGTCGAGGCGTCGGCCTGGCTGAACGGCTCGAACAGGCGGGCGGCCTGCTGTTCGGTCAGGCCGATGCCGGTGTCGCGGACGGAAAACAGCAGGCAGGCCTTACCGTCGCTGATGGATCGCAGTTCGACCCGTACCACCACTTCGCCCACATGGGTGAACTTGATGGCGTTGGTGCACAGATTGGTGATGACCTGGGCCAGCCGCAACGGATCGCCGATCACCTTTTGCGGCAGGTCGCCGGTGGTGGCGAAAACGATTTCCAGGCCTTTTTCCTCGGCCCGGCGGGTAATCAGGTTGGCGACGTCGTCGAGCACGTCGGTGATGGAAAACTCGATCTGCTCGAATTCCAGCCGTCCGGCCTCGATCTTGGAGAAATCCAGGATGTCGTTGATGATCCCCAGCAGGGTCTGCGAGGCGTTTTGAATCTTGATCAGATAATCGCGCTGACGCGGATCGAGTCCGGTGCGCAGGGCCAGCCCCGACAGGCCGATGATGGCGTTCATGGGCGTGCGGATTTCGTGGCTCATGTTGGCGAGAAAGGCGCTTTTGGCCTGATTGGCCTGATCGGCCTCGTCGCGGGCCTGGGACAGGGCGTCCTCGCGCTGGCGGATGGCGTCGACGAAATAGCCCAGGCTGCGGGCCATGTCGGCGATTTCGTCCTTGCCCTCGGTGGGGATGGGCATTGCGATGCCGCGGGCATGACTGCCCATGGTTTCCTGCAGGCGGACCAAGCGTCCGACCACCTGACGGTTGACATAAAGCATGACCAGCAGGCCGACCAGGATAGCGGCGCCGGTGACCCCGTACAACACCGCCTGGTCGCGGGTAATGAAGTGGGAAAAGGCTTCGCGGTCGGCGGCGGTTTCGCGCTCCAACTCGGCGAACAGATTGGTGGCCGACAGCGACAGCCGCGACATCAAATTGTCGTTGTGGCGCAGCAATCCCTTGACCCGGCCATCCACCACCAGCCAGCGGCGGCGCAGGGTGAAGATGCCGTCGCTTTCCTGGGTCATGATCGCCAGTTGGCTGGCGGCGTCGCGCACCGATGCCGGCATCCTGGCCTTGATCGCCGCCGCCAGCACCTGGGCGGCTTCCTGCTCGAGGGCATCCATCTCGTGCTCACGCGTGATGCTGAGGGCGCGGGTCATCAAGGTGATGCCGCGTTCCAGCGCCCACGGCACGCCGCCCTGTTGCTGTTCCGCCTGACGGATGGTTTGCGACAGGACATCGACACGGCGGGTGGCCTGGGCAAGTTTTTCCTCGAGCTCGATGCGTTCGCCCACCGCCGCCACCAGTTGATCCAGGTTGGCGGCCATGGCGTCGCGATGCTGGGCCAGATTGTTGCGGGCGGCTTCGCTGACGCCCTTTTGCCCCAAATCATTGAAGGCGCGGCCCAGCACCGACAATTGGTCGTTGACGACATCGCGCTTGCGCCGCAATTCAAACATTCCGGTGGCGGTGGACAGGCTGAGGCCGCTTTCCGATAAGGCTTCGCTGCGCTGAACCAGACGGGAGACCACGATCAGCCGGCCCATCTGGGTGTCGGCGATGTGGCTGAACCCCTGCTCGAACCGTTGGGTTCCGACCAACGCCACCAGAAATGCGGCCACGGTCATGCCGATGACCGTCAGCATTCCCAGGGTCAAGCGGGTGGCGAAGCCGAAGCGCATGGTGATGGTCCTTCGTCGGAAATCAGCGGAACGGCGGCGACCACAGGATGCCGCCCTGGCTCGACAGGGCGTTCTGGCCACGGTCCAGCCCGAGAACCTTGGTCAGGTTGCGGTTGTAGATTTCGCCGTAATTGCCGACCTGTTCGATCACCCGCATGACCCAGGCCTTGTCCAGGCCCAGGCGGGCGCCCATGTCGCCGTCCAGCCCCAGCAGGCGGCGGATTTCCGGGTCTGTGCTGTTCAGATGCTGTTTGACGTTGGCCGAGGTGATGCCCAATTCCTCGGCGGCGATGGTGGCCAGGATGGTCCAGCGGATGATGTCTTCCCAGCGGCGGTCATTCTTCAGCACCACCGGCGACAAGGGTTCGCGGGTGATGCGTTCGGGCAGCAGCACGTAATCGGCGGGATTGGGGGCCAATTGTTGGCGCAGCGACGCCAGGATGATGCCGTCGGTGCTGACCGCGTCGCATTGGCGATCGAAGAAGGCGGCGAACGAACCCTGGATGGACGAATATTCCTGGATCTTGAAGCCAAGATTGCGGACCTTGTTGACGCGGTTCAGTCCGCCTACCGAGGTGGCATGGCTGATCACGCAGATACGCCGCCCCTTCAACTGGTCCAAGCCGCTGATGCCGCCGTCGCGGCGGACCAGGAAGCCTTGGCCGTCCATCATGGAGGTGGCGGGAAAGGCCAGCCCGCCCAAGTCCCGCTCCGAGGTCCAGGTCGAGGCCTCGGACAGCACGTCAACGGCCTTTTGCCGCAAGGCCTCGAAACGGTCGAGGCTGGACACCGAGACGAAATCCACCGCCCGGGCATTGCCCAAGGTGGCGGCGGCGAAGGCGCGGCAGAAATCGGTGTAGAAACCGGCCCATTGACCGTTTTCGTTCATGGCGGTCAGGGCCGGGCCGTATTCGCTGACACCGCAGCGGATGACGCCGCGGGCGGTGACCTCTTCCAAGGTGCCGGCGCGGGCCTGGGGCGGCGTGGTCAGGCCCGCGATCAATGGCAGTGCGGTCAATGCGGCGATCGCAATCCGTTTCAGCATATTGACTGCTCCTTGTTGGCGCCTTCGATTTCAATGCGGTCACGTCCCGCCTGCTTGGCCCGATACAGCAGGCGGTCGGCGGCTTTCATCAGGGTTTTCAGGTCAAGCGCGCAATCCACCGGCCAGGCCCCGCCGATCGAGGCGGTGACCCGCAGGGTTTGCCGGCCCTCCCAGACGATGGGGAGATCACGGGTCCGTTGCAGCAGCCGGACGGCGATACTGGCCGCTTCGGTTCCGCCGGTTTCGGGCAGGAACACGGCGAATTCCTCGCCGCCGACGCGACCGAGGATGTCGCAGGACCGCAACTCACGCAGCCATGCATCGGCGACCGAGATCAAGACCTGATCGCCGGCGGCATGGCCATGGGTGTCGTTGATGCGTTTGAAATGATCGAGGTCGATGAGCAAAAGCGCCCCGGTCAGGCCGCTGCGTTCCGCCCGTTCCAGTTCGCGGTTGACCAGCATCTCGAAATGGCCGCGATTGAAGGTGCCGGTCAGGTAATCCAGCGCCGCCAATTGTTGCAGCCGTTCATGGGCACGGCGCAAATCCCGCGTCGTCCGGCTGAGGATCAGGTGGTTGCGCACCCGTGCCCGCACGGCAGGGGGGGAGAACGGCTTGGTGATGTAATCCATGGCGCCCAGCAACAGGCCGTGCTCCTCGGATTGCGCATCATGCAAGGCGGTGACGAAAATCACCGACGATTCCCCCGGCTTGAGGTCGGCGGCGATCTTTCGGCAAACGTCGAAGCCGGTCATGTCGGGCAGCATCACATCCAGCAAGATGACATCGAACTGGCTGTCGCGCAGCTTGGCCAAGGCATCACATCCGGTCATGGCAAAGGATATGCTGCCAAGGCCGGAGAGAAGCTCTGCCAGTATCTGGATGTCTGTTGCTGAATCCTCAACTATAAGTATGTCGGCGCCGTGTTTCATCCTGGCCTTTGTTATCTGTCTAAAACAGCTGTTCCACAGGATAGCGGTCAAATATATAAATCCAACCGACTTCTTCACCCGGCAGGGATGTTCCGGCATGAGCGACGCTTTTGATTGGCCTGCCCTGTTGTCGCGCGTCAACGGCAATGTGGCTCTGGCGCGGCGGCTGCTGGAAGGCTTCTTCGCCGAACACGGAGCCGTTGCCGAGGCCGAGGGTACGGATTTGCGCAATTTGGTTCATCGCATCGGCGGCAGCGCCGGCAACCTGGCCCTGATCCAGGTGGCCGAGGCGGCGCGGGAATGTGAAGCCATGCTGCTACGCCAGCCGTCGGCCACGGCGGAACACTGGCGGGCGGCGCTGGCGGCTTTGCAAGAGCGTATCGGCGCCGCCCAAGCCCAGGTGCAGATGGTCCTTGCCGCCTTGCCGACGGTTGAAACGACCACCGGCGGCGATTCCGGCGACGTCTTGGCCACACGTTTGGCCGCGTTGCTGAACCAAAGTGATCTGGCGGCGCTGTCGGTGGCCGAGCAATGGTGGCTGGCAGTCCCCCGCAATGGCCATAACGATGCTATCATCGCCGCCGTTCGGGGACTGGATTTTTCTGGTGCCGCAGCTTTGCTGGTAGGTAAGGGAAATGGTCATGACTGATCCCATCCGCATTTTGATCGTCGATGACGAGCCGGCCAACATCCAGATCCTGCACGCGGCGGTCAGCCCCCTGGGGCCGGTTCAATTCGCCCGCTCGGGGGAACAGGCGCTGAAGCTGGCAAGGGCCAATCCGCCCGACGTGGTCCTGCTCGACGTGGTCATGCCGGACCTCGATGGTTTCGCGGTGACGCGGGCCTTGCGCGCCGATCCCGCCACCGCCGGAATGATGGTGGTGCTGGTGTCGGGTTCCTCCGCCGATGCCGATGTCGAGTGCGGCCTGGAAAGCGGCGCCGACGACTTCATCGCCAAGCCGGTCGCCCCGGCGCTGATCCGGCAAAGGGTGCGGCTGTTGGCCGAACTCGCCCATAGGCGGCGCTGATGCAGGCGCGCGGCATCGTCCTGGTCGTTGACGACGATCCGGCCAACATCATGATTCTGTCGCAGACCCTGCGGCCCGAACATGACGTGCTGTTCGCCACCGATGCCTTGAAGGCGCTGGACATCGCATTCCACCGGTTGCCGCATCTGATCTTGCTGGATGTGATGATGCCGGGCATGGACGGCTATGAACTGTGCCGGCGGCTGAAAGCCGATTCCGTCACCGCCGAGATTCCGGTCATCTTCATCACCAGCCTGGAAGACAAGGAATCCGAGATCAAAGGGTTGCAATGCGGGGCGGTGGATTATATCCCCAAGCCGTTCAATCCGCCGGTGGTCCGCGCCCGGGTTCATAACCACCTGGAAATGGTCCGTGCCCGCATCAATCTGCGTCGATACAACCGGCAGCTTGAAGATGCCAACCGCATGGTTGCCGCCGGCCTTCGCTATGCCAGCCGCATTCAAGGGGCCATGCTGCCGGATTTGGCCGATCTGCAAGGAGCGGTGGCCGAGACGGCGGTGTTGTGGCGGCCCCTCGACGTGGTCGGCGGCGATTATTATTGGGCTGGAATGCATGGCGATGTCAGCGTCTTCGCCTTGATCGACTGCACCGGCCACGGCGTTCCCGGCGCCTTCATGGCGGTGGTCGCCGCCGCCAGTCTGGCCCAGGTGCTGCGCGACAGCCGCAACACCGATCCCGCCCGCATCCTCGCCGATCTGCACCAGGCCTTTCGCAATCTGCTGCGTCAGGACCAAGGCGGGCAAGCCAGCGATGACGGTTTCGACGCCGCCATCTGCGTGGTCGATCCCGTGCGGCGGCAACTGGCCTTTGCCGGTGCCAACATGCATCTGCTGATGGGCGAGGCCGAGGGGGTGGATCTGCTGCGCGGCGACCGCATCGGCTGCGGCGATGGCGGCGCGCCCGATCTGGCCCGGCTGTCGACCCGCCTGGTGGAGCTGCGTCCGGGGGCGAGCTTCTATCTGTTCAGCGACGGCATCACCGACAATATGGGCGGCGGGGAGCGGCGCCAATTGTTCGGCTGGCGCCGTCTGGCCGAGCAACTGGCCCATCATCGGGCCGAGTTGCTGCCCCGGCAGCTTGACGCCCTGGAAAGCCGTCTGGCCCAATGGCGCGGCGCCGAGCCGCAGCGCGACGACATGACGCTTTTGGCTTTTCGTCCGCTATGATGGGGCAACACAAGAAATAACGAGGAGACTTCACCGTGCAGGACTTTCGCTGGGATGACCCCTTTCTGATCGAGGACCAGCTTTCCCAAGAGGAAAGGATGATCCGCGACGCCGCCCGCGACTATTGTCAGGACAAATTGCAGCCGCGCGTCATCGGCGCCTTCCGCCACGAGCGCTTCGACCGCGAGATCATGACCGAGATGGGCGCCCTGGGCCTGCTGGGGCCGACGGTGCCGGAGGAATACGGCGGACCCGGCGTCAACCACGTGGCTTACGGCCTGATCGCGCGCGAGGTCGAGCGGGTGGATTCCGGCTATCGTTCGGCCATGAGCGTGCAATCGTCGCTGGTCATGCACCCCATCCACGCCTATGGCAGCGAGGCGCAGAAACAGAAATGGTTGCCGCGTCTGGCCTCGGGCGAGTTGGTCGGCTGTTTCGGCCTGACCGAGCCGGATTCGGGCTCGGACCCGGCCAGCATGCGCACGCGGGCGAAAAAGGTCGATGGCGGCTATCTGTTGTCTGGGCAGAAGATGTGGATCACCAATTCCCCCATCGCCGACATCGCCGTGGTGTGGGCCAAGTCCGACGGCCATGACGGCAAGATCAAGGGTTTCGTCGTCGAGCGCGGCACCAAGGGCTTCACTACCCCCAAGATCGAGGGCAAGCTGAGCTTGCGCGCCTCGGTCACCGGCGAGATCGTGTTGGACGAGGCCTTCGTTCCCGATGACAATCTGCTGCCCAATGCTTCGGGGCTGGCCGGTCCGTTCGGCTGCCTGAACAAGGCGCGCTACGGCATCGCCTGGGGCGTGGTCGGCGCCGCCGAGTTCTGTTGGCACGCCGCCCGCCAATACACCTTGGACCGCAAGCAGTTCGGCCGTCCTCTGGCCGCCAACCAGCTGATCCAGTTCAAGCTGGCCAACATGCAGACCGACATCGCTTTGGCCCTGCAAGCGGCCATCCGGGTCGGGCGGATGATGGATGACGGCTCTTGGGCGCCGGAAGCGGTGTCGCTGATCAAGCGCAACAATTGCGTCAAGGCGCTGGATATCGCCCGCGTCGCCCGCGACATGCACGGCGGCAACGGCATCGCCGACGAGTTCCAGGTCATGCGCCACATGGTCAATTTGGAAACCGTCAACACCTATGAAGGCACCCAGGACGTGCACGCTTTGATCCTGGGCCGCTCGCAAACCGGCATCCAGGCCTTTTCGTGACCAAGGGGGCGCTTGCGCATCTGCGCGTGCTCGATCTCAGCCGCGTGCTGGCCGGCCCCTGGGCCGGTCAGATGCTGGCCGATCTGGGGGCCGAGGTCATCAAGGTGGAAAAGCCGGGGCAGGGCGACGATACCCGCGCCTGGGGACCGCCTTTCCTCAAGGATGACCAAGGGCGCGATACACGGGAAAGCGCCTATTACCTGTCGGCCAACCGGGGCAAGCAATCCCTGGCCATCGACTTCACCCAGGCAGAGGGGCAGCAACTGGTGCGCCAACTGGCCGCCGATTGCGACGTGGTGCTGGAAAACTTCAAGGCCGGGGGGCTGGCCAAATATGGTTTGGATTACGCCAGTCTGCGTCAGGTCAAGCCCGACATCATCTATTGTTCCATCACCGGCTTTGGCCAGGATGGTCCCTATGCCCAGCGGGCCGGATACGATTTTCTGGTCCAGGGCATGGGCGGACTGATGAGCCTGACCGGCGAACCCGAGGGCGAGCCCATGAAGGTCGGCGTCGCCCTTACCGACATTTTCACCGGCATGTACGCGTCGGTGGCGGTGCTGGCGGCTTTGTCCCACCGTGACCGTACCGGCCAAGGCCAGCACGTGGATTTGGCGCTGTTGGACGTGCAGGTGGCGGTGCTGGCCAATCAGGCCGCCAATTATCTGGTCGGCGGTATGGTGCCCCAGCGTTTGGGCAATGCGCATCCCAATATCGTGCCCTATCAGGCCTTCGCCACCAGCGACGGCCATGTGATCTTGGCGGTGGGCAATGACGGCCAGTTCCAGAAATTCTGCGCCGTCGCCGGCTGCCCGGAGGTGGCGGCGGACGGGCGCTATGCCAGCAATGCCGGGCGGGTGGGCAACCGCGACACTCTGATCCCGCTGTTGCGCGAGGTGCTGCGATCGCGCCCCAGCGCGGTGTGGATCGAGACGTTGGAGGCTGCCGGGGTGCCGTGTGGCCCCATCAACACTTTGGATCAGGTGTTCGACAATCCGCAGATCAAACATCGCGGCATGGTGGCGGCGGTGGATCACCCTTTGGCCGGATCGGTGGATCTGGTCGCCAATCCCATCCGCTTTTCCGAGACGCCGATCAGCTATGAGCGGGCGCCGCCGGTGCTGGGCGCCGATACCGATGCCTTGTTGTCGCGGCTGTTGGGGCTGGACCAAGCGGCCATCATGGACCTGCGGGCCAAGGGCGTGGTGGGCGGCTGAAGGAAGCCATTGAGCAATTCCGCCGCCGGGATTATGATCATTATCGCGCCGACCGCGGACTGCCCCGAACAGGGACATTCTGCATGCGCTTTCCCTTGACCAAAATCCTGCACCGATTGCGGGGCGACAGCCGCGGCTCCACCGCGGTGGAATTCGCCCTTGTCGCCTTGCCGTTCTTCCTGATGATCGCCGGCATGGTGGAAACCGGCTATGTCGCCTTCAAGGCGGCGGTGATGGAGGGCGCCACGCGCGAAGCGGCGCGGCAGGTGCGCACCGGGGTGGTGCAGGGCGCCGGCGATGCCGGCGCGCGCTTCCAACAGGAATTCTGCCCCAATCTGATCGGGCTGTTCCCCTGTGAGGATTTCTATTTCGATGTCCGCAGCTTCGCCGATTTCGCCACCATCGCCTTGCCGGCGCCGGTCTTCGACGCCGCCGGCATTCCCACCAATGTGCAGTTCAGCCCCGGCGGCGCCAACACGGTGGTCACCGTGCGGGTCATCCATGTGCATTCCTTCATCACGCCCTTGATCGGATCGCTGATGGGCGGTGGCGACGGCACCTTGCCGCTGATTTCCACCACGGTGATGCGGACGGAGCCGTTCGAATGAGCCCCGCCGCCCGCATGCTCGCCCGTCTTCGCCGCGACCGCGCCGGCATCGCCGCCACCGAATTCGCCCTGATCCTGCCGGTGATGGTGCTGATGCTGGTGGGCATGGCCGAGGTCTTCGGCCTGGTTCAGGCCTATGGCAAGGCGTTGTCGGCGGCCCAGGTGGTGTCCGATCTGACCTCGCGCGCCGACAGCCAGAGCACCGCCAGCATGAACGGCATCGTCACCGGGGCGCAACGGGTGCTCGACCCGCTGCCCAGCGGCGCCGACCGGTTGGGTATCCGGGTGGCCAGTGTCGGCATTTCCAGTGCCGGCCAGCCAGTGCAGTTGTGGACCTATTCCTGGGGCGGGGCCGCGCCCGCCGTCGCCATCGGTGATGCCGCCGGGCTGGCTCCCAACGGTCAAAGCGTCATCATGGTGACCCTGCGCTATACCCATCCGCCCTTGCTGCAAGCCATCTTGGGCAGCCTGAGCCTGAATCACAGCGTCGTCTCGCGCCCTCGGCTGGTGCGCCTGATCCCCTTCAACGGTTCGACGGGAACATTGCCATGATCTTGCGACGTCTGATGCACGACCGGCGCGGTACTGTGGCGATCATCTTCGCCCTGGCCCTGATTCCCCTGTCGCTGTCGGTGGGGCTGGCGGTGGACACCGCCCGGGCCTATGCGGTCAAAAGCAAGTTATCGCAGGCCTTGGATGCCGCCGCCCTGGCGGTGGGGTCGTCCACCGGCACCGCCGATGAACTGCAACAGATCGGGCAAAAGTTCTTCGACGCCAATTTCAAGGATAGCGGCCTGGATGCCGCCGGCAGTTTCAGCGTTTCCGTCACAGGCGACGTGGTGTCGGCCAATGGCTCGGCCCAGGTGCAGACCACGTTGATGCAACTGGTCGGCATCGACACCATCGCGGTCAGCGAAAGCGCCCAGGTGATCCGCTCGATCAAGGGGCTGGAACTGGCCCTGGTGCTGGACAATACCGGGTCGATGACCACCAGCGACAATATCGGCGCCCTGCGCGACGCGGCGCAGGAACTGGTGGATATCCTGTTCGGCGGTCGCGCCGACCATCCCACCTTGCGGGTGGCGGTGGTGCCGTATTCCGCCTCGGTCAATCCCGGCCCCATCGCCCCTACGCTGATCAGCGGCAACGATGCCTATGCCCTCACCAACCTGCTGGGCTGGAAGGGCTGCGTCATCGAGCGCGTCGGTCGCGCCATGGAAGACAGTCCGGCCTCGACCGCCGCTTGGCAGCGTTATCAATGGCTGCCGGCCATCGACAATTATTACGATGCGACCAAGGCGTCGACGGTGCGTGCCGATCCCAGCCAGGGCAATGGCGGCACCGGCCCCAATCTGGGCTGTCCGACGCCGATCACGCCGCTGACCGGGGTCAAGGCCACGGTGGACAGCGCCATCCAGGCTCTGCGTGCCTGGAGCCGCGGCGGCACCATGGGCGATATCGGCATGGCCTGGGGCCTGAGGGTGCTGTCGCCGGAACCACCCTTCACCGAGGGGCTGGCCTGGAACACGCCCAAATGGGCGAAGGCGGTGATCCTGATGACCGACGGCGACAACCAGTTCTATAAGCTGACCAGCACCACCGGCCCCAACAAGGTCAACAGCGCCGTCAATTCCGATTACAGCGGCTATGGCCGGCTGGATCAGTACGGCGCCTTGGGCACCACCAGCACCACCACCGCCAAGAGCGTCATCAACACTCGCTTGACCCAGGTGTGCCAGGCCATGAAGGACAAGGGCATCACCGTCTATACCATCACCTTCACCTCGGGCATCAATCAGGCGACCAAGGATATCTACAAGGCCTGCGCCAGCAGCACGGCCAAGTGGTTCGATTCGCCGTCCCAGGCGGATCTGCGCGCCTCGTTCCGCGCCATCGCCACCGAATTGTCGCAACTGCGCGTCAGCCAATAATCACGACAACATGCGGGAAAGCGGGTGCCGCGCCAGGAATGGCGCGGGTTTCCGCGTTTTCATAAAATTTTATATAAAAGAAAATAAAGAAAAAGTGAAATGACTTACAAAGTAAAACCAAATGATATTTTAAATACATAAGACTTGCTTGAATAAAAACTATGGGCATATGCATTTTTATCTTGAACGCGATGTAAACACAGTGTTATAAATCTTCTTACGGAAGAACTTACAAAGTAGCGCAAGGCGCTGGGCTAATTAAGTTCTGATAAATTAATCCTGATGGGTATCAGGGGATGAGGAGAAAAGCCATGTTGACCAATATCCGCACCATGCTGACCAAGCTGAACCGTGACGAACGTGGCGCCACCGCCATTGAATACGGTCTGATCGCTGCCCTGGTCGCCATCGTCATCATCGGTGGTCTGCAGGCTTTGTCCGGTGGCCTCAACACCTTGTTCCAAACCGTCGCCACCACGCTTGGCGGCTGATCCGACGGTCGGCGCCGTCAGTCAAACGACAAGTTGCGAAGCGCCGCCCGGTTCATTCGGGCGGCGCTTTGGCGTCAAGGGGCTGGTTCGATGATCACTCTGCACACATTCAGCGCTCTCCTTGCCGGTTGTTTGCTGGTCGCCGCCTTGGTCGATGCTTGCATCAGCGACATGCGTGCCCTGCGCATCGCCGACCGCGACAGCGTGGCGGTGGTGGCGGCCTTCATCCTTTTGGGGGCGAATGGCTGGCCGGTGCAGGAACTGGCTTGGCACGTGGCGGCGGCGGTGGCGGTTTTCGCTGCCGGAGCCGCCTTGTTCGCGCTGGGGGTGTGGGGTGGTGGTGACGTCAAATTGTGCGCCGCTCTGGCTTTGTTGACCGGTTTTGTCGGGCTGCCCCGCTTTTTATTCGTCATGGCCATGGTCGGCGGGATCGTGGCTTTGGCGGTTCTGGCCTTGCGCGGACGCGCCGCCGGTGGTCAAGTGCCCTATGGCTTGGCCATTGCAGCCGCCGGCATGGATTGGCTGTGGCGCACTTTGCCGTTGCAGCTTGATCTGTGAAGAGGATCGAAGGGCGCCCGCCGCCCTTTGATGGGGGATAGGGATAGATCATGCGCCCTTTGGCGATTGTCCTGGTGATCGTGGCGGTGTTGGCCGCCGGGTTGACCGCCTTGCTGGCCAAGCGGTGGACCGACAAGCAAAGTACGGCGCGTCCGACCGTGGCCGCCGACAGCGTCGAGGTGCTGGTCCTGGCCCGCGACGTGGCCACCGGCTCGGCCCTGAGCGATGCCGATCTGCGTTATGAAAACTGGCCGGCGGTCAACGCTGGCCGGTTCATGACCCGCAAGGACGGCGACGACCCCAAGGCCCGCGCCATCGGTTCGGTCGCCCGCCGTCCGCTGAGCGAGGGCGAGCCCTTCACCCCCTCGGCCACCTTCACCCGCGATGGCAGCGGTATCCTGGCTGGCATGCTGGCGCCGGGCATGCGGGCGGTTTCGGTGGCCATCAGCAATGCCAGCGCCGTGTCCGGCTTCGTCGTCCCCGGCGACCGCGTCGATGTGGTGTTGGCCGCCGATTTCCAGCGCGCCGATTCGGAAGCGGCGGGCAAGGGCGGCGGCGCCATCGTCCGCTACGCGGCGGAAACCGTGCTGGCCGACGTCAAGGTGCTGGCGGTGGATCAGCAATTCTCCAAGGGCAAGGACGGCCCGACCATCCAAGGCAAGACGGCGACGCTGGAAGTGTCGCCGGATCAGGCGGAAATCCTGGTGACCGCTGGCCTGATGGGGCAATTATCGCTGATCCTGCGCGGTGTCGGCCCCCAGGATGCGGGCACCCAAGCCAAGCGTCCGTTCACCGCCGACACCCAAGCCTCGGCGGCCATGCGGGCCTTGGCCGGTGGCAGCGCCAAGCCGGCGGCAAAATCCACCGGGTCGTCCATCATCATCAATCGCGGCGGTGCCGTCGGAGGCACGCCATGATTCGCCTGATTGCCATTCTGGCGCTGCTGGCCATGCCCGCCCTGGCGCAGGAACCGCCGTTGCCGCAACCGGCCCCGGTCTTGGGCAAGGTGTCGTCGCAACCGCTGAATCGCCCTGTCACCCGTGGACTGCCGCTATCGGCGGAAACCCAGCGCATGGCCCTGCACAAGACGCGTGAGATCATCTTGACCCAACCCATGCGTGATGTGGTGGTGGGCAACCCGGATGTGGTCGACGTCATGGTTAAGACCCCCACCCAGGCCTTTCTGGTCGGGCGCGGCATCGGCCAAAGCGACGTCACTTTCTTTTCGTCCTCGGGCGCGGTGCTGCATCGCGTCAGCGTCGATGTCCATTTGGACGCCGATGGTTTGCAGACGGTTCTCGAACAATTGATGCCGGAGGAACGCCATGTGCGGGTCGCGGGCATTGGTGATGCGCTTTACCTGTCGGGCAGTGTCGGTTCCGATGCCGCCGCCATGCAAATCCGCACCCTGGCGCGGCGCTATGTCAAGGATGATGCCGGTATCGTCAACCTGCTGAAAGTGTCCTCGGAAAGTCAGGTGCTGTTGCAGGTCAAGGTGGCCGAGATGCAAAAGACGGTGCTGAAGGAACTGGGCGTCGGTCTGTCGGGTAAGGCCTTCGGCATCGACGGCGTCGCCGGCACCTTGGCCACCACCGCCACCACCGGCCTGACCCAATCCACGGCCCTGTTCGGATCGTTGACGGTGTCGGGCCTGGGCTCGCTGGTCTCCACCTTGTCGGGGCTGGAGCGCCAAGGCCTGATCCGCACCCTGGTCGAGCCCAACCTGACCGCGGTGTCGGGGGAAACCGCCAATCTGCTGGCCGGCGGCGAATTCCCCATTCCGGTGTCGGAAAACAATGGTCAGGTGACCATCGAGTTCAAGCAATTCGGGGTGTTGCTCAACTTCACCCCGGTGGTGATGGATCCGGGCCGCATATCGCTGAAGCTGCAAACCGAGGTCAGCGCCATCGACAAGATCACCGCCCCGGTCAAGCTCAACAATTTTGAAATCCCCGGCCTGACCGTGCGTCGTGCCTCGTCCACGGTGGAAATGTCCTCGGGTGGGTCGATCATGATCGCCGGCCTGCTGCAAAACGATATCACCGCCACGCTTTCGGGCATGCCTGGGGCCATGGATATCCCCATTCTGGGGACGTTGTTCCGCTCCAACTCGTTCCAGCGCAAGGAAACCGAGTTGGTGGTCATCGTCTCGGCCTTTGTCGTCCAGCCCCTGGAAAAGCCGCAAATGGCCCTGCCCAGCGACGGCTTTGCGCCGTCCTCGGATATGGACCGCATCTTGTTGGGGCGGTTGCAGGAACGCTATGTCAAGAATGTGCCGCCGCCAGCCGTGCCGCCCAAGCTGCAAGGCCCGCACGGCTTCATGGTGCGCTAGGAACGGGAGAATTCATCATGCGTTTTTTCACTCTTCCCGTCCTGGCCGTCCTGCTGCTTTCCGGCTGCGCCGACCAGGACATGAGCACCTATGATGCGCACCAGCGTTTCCGCAACAAGGTGGAATCGCGCGAACTGGTCGCCAGCTTCAAGCCCGGCCCGTTAAGCCCGTCCGACCATGCCGCCTTGCGCGATCTGGCGCGCGAGCATGGCCGGCGCGGCGCCGCCCCTGTCGCCATCAGCGGTCCGGCGGACAAGGCCGCCGAGATCGCGGATATCCTGAAAAATCACGGCATCGCCGCCGACCGCATGGCCATCAGCGCCAGCGGTGACGGCGCGGTCAGCGTGGCGGTGCCGGTATGGGTGGCGGTGGTGCCGGAATGCGGGCGCTGGGAAGAAAGCATCAATCCCGACGGCGCCAACCAGAACACCTGGAATTTCGGCTGTTCGGTCACCCGCAATATCGGTCTGATGGTCTCTGACCCCGCCGATCTGGTCCGCGCCCGCGAGACTTCCGGCCGCGACGGCAATCGTGCTGTCGATGTCCTCGGCAAATACGGCGAGGGCAAGGCGACCTCGTCGGCGGCGGAAACCGGGGCCACCGGCACGCTCAGCACCGTCGGCAAATAGGGGAGGGGGGAACGATGTCGTTTCGCGTCACCATCGATGCCTTCGCCCTGAGCCCGGGGGTGGAAACCGCCTTGGTCGCCGCTGGCCGCGAACGCGCCTTGCAGCATTCGCGCCTGGGCGTTCATGCCGGCGGCCTGCCCGGGGCCATCGTCCATCTGGCCCATAACCCCACCCCCCAGGTGGTCATCGTCGAGGAAAACGACGACGACCGCACCATGCTGGGACGGCTGGAACAATTGGCCGAGGTCTGCGACCCCGGCACCCGCGTCATCGTCATCGGCAGTCTCAACGATATCGGCCTTTATCGCACCTTGCTGGGCCATGGGGTGTCGGAATATCTGGTGGCGCCGGTGACACCGGGGCAAATCGCGGGGGCGGTGTCGGCCCTGTTCGCCGATCCGGCGGCGGCACCGCGCGGCAAGGTGACGGCGCTGTGGTCGGCCCGGGGCGGGGCGGGGGCGTCGACCATCGCCCGCAATCTGGCATGGCACATGGGCAAAGCCTTGGGTGAACAGGCCATCTACCTGGATTTGGATATGACCTTCGGCGCTTCCGATCTGGCCTTCAACCTCGAGGCCCGGCAAAGCGCCGCCGAGGTGCTGGCGCAGCCGGAACGACTGGATTCGGTGCTGCTGGACCGTTTTTTGGTGGTGCACGACGATTATCTGCGCCTGCTGCCGTCGGGCGGCGCCGCCCCGCGCAGCCTGGACATCCAAACCGAGGCTGCCGAGCAACTGGTCGATCTGGCCGCGCGTATGGCGCCCGCTTTGGTGCTGGACCTGCCGCATGTGTGGGCACCGTGGACCGAAGCCTTGCTGCGCGCCGCCGACGAGGTGGTGGTGGTGGCGCGGCCCGATCTGGCATCGTTGCGCGACTGCAAATTGTTGCTGGAAAGCCTGGCCGCCAACCGCAACGGCAATGCGCCGGCCCGTTTGGTGATCAACGGCCTCGACCTGTGCCGCAAGACCCAGCTGACGGTGAAGGATTTCCACGATACCTTGGCGGTCGCTCCGGCTTTGGTGCTGCCATGGGACAGCGTGTTGTTCGGCGAGGCCGGCAATAACGGCCAATTACTGGCCGAACTGGGCAAGGGACACAAGATCGTCGGCCAGTTGGAAAGCTTGGCCGCCACCCTGGTCGGGCGCGGACAGGCTCGCAAGGACCGCGGCGGCAAGACCCTGTGGTCGTGGTTGAAGGGATAAATCCCATGTTCGGGCGCCGCCAATCCCCCACCCCCACCGTGCAAACCGCCTCCGCCGCCAAGCCGGCGGCGCCGGTGTCGGCCAAGGTGATATCGGTCAAGGCGGCGGAAAACGACCAGCGGCTGTCGGACATCAAGGTGGCCATCTTCAACGACCTGATCGATTCGGTCGATCCGGCGGAATTGTCGCGCCTTGATCCGCAGACCGTGCGCGAGGAAATCTCGGACATCGTCGCCGAGATCATTTCCATGCGCGGTCTGGTGCTGTCGGCGGCGGAACAGCAGGTGGTGGTCACCGACATCTGCAACGACGTGCTGGGCTTAGGGCCGCTGGAACCCTTGATCGCCCGCGACGACATCGCCGACATCATGGTCAACGGCGCCGGCAAGGTCTATATCGAGGTGGCCGGCCACATCCAACTCACCGACATCAAGTTCCGCGACAATGCCCAATTGATGAACATCTGCCAGCGCATCGTCTCGGCGGTGGGGCGGCGGGTGGACGAAAGCAGCCCCATCTGCGACGCCCGTCTAGCCGACGGCTCGCGCGTCAACGTCATCGTCCCGCCTTTGGCCCTGGACGGCCCCACCCTGACCATCCGCAAGTTCAAGCGCGACAAGCTGACGCTGGACAAGCTGATCGGCTTCGGCACCATTTCGGTGGCCGGGGCCAAGGTGCTGGAAATCGCCGCCGCCTGCCGCTGCAACATCCTGGTATCGGGCGGCACCGGCTCGGGCAAGACCACCTTGCTCAACTGTCTGACCCGCTATATCGACGAAGGCGAACGCATCGTCACCTGCGAGGACGCCGCCGAGCTGCAATTGCAGCAGCCGCATGTGGTCCGCCTGGAAACCCGCCCGCCCAACCTGGAAGGCGCCGGGCAGGTGACCATGCGCGATCTGGTCAAGAATTGCCTGCGCATGCGGCCCGAACGCATCATCGTCGGCGAGGTGCGCGGCCCCGAGGCCTTCGACCTGTTGCAGGCCATGAATACCGGCCATGACGGCTCCATGGGCACCATCCACGCCAACACCCCGCGCGACGCCTTGGCCCGTGTCGAGAACATGGTGGCCATGGGCGGCTACAACCTGCCGGCCAAGGCGGTGCGCGAACAGATCGCGGCGGCGGTCAACGTCATCGTCCAGGCGTCGCGCCTGCGCGACGGCAGCCGCCGCATCACCCACATCACCGAAGTCATCGGCATGGAAGGTGACGTCATCACCTTGCAGGATCTGTTCGTCTTCGACATGGACGGCGAGGATGCCCAGGGCCGTATCCTGGGCACCCATCGTCCCACCGGCATCCGTCCGGCGTTTTGGGACAAGGCCCGCTATTTCGGTCGTGACCGCGAATTGGCCGAGGCCTTGCGCGAGGATCGCCATGGCTAATCTTCCCACCGTGATCGCCCTGCTGGTCTTGGCCTTGTTCGTGGCGCTGGGGTTGTTCGCCTGGTTGCTCAATCATCTTCTGCATGGTCAGCGGGCCCGGCTGCGGCGGCGTCTGGCCCAGGTGGTCGGGCGCAAGAGCACAATTGCCGCCGCCGCGCCGCGCCGCCGCAGCCTGCACCGGCTGCAAAGCGGCGAGCAAAGCCGGGGGCGGCGCTGGGCCGGACAAATGCGTGAACAATTGATGCGGGCCGGCATCCGCATGGATGTGCGGCTGTGGCTGGGGCTGAACGTGGCCATCGCCGTGCTGGTGTGGCTGGTCGCCCTGGGGCTGAAGGCGCCGCCGCTGTTGGGGCCGCTGTTGGCGGCATCCCTGGGCTTCGGCCTGCCGCGACTGCTGGTCGGCTGGCTGGGCAAGCGCCGCATCGCCCGTTTCACCACCTTGTTCGCCGACGCCCTGGATATCGTGGTGCGCGGCTTGCGCTCGGGCCTGCCGTTGGGTGAATGCATGGCCATCATCGGCCGCGAGGTGCCCGAGCCGCTGGGGCCGGAATTCCGTCTGGTCATGGAAGGGCAGAAGCTGGGCCTGTCGCTGGAGGAATCCCTGGCCCGCGCGGTGGAACGCACCCCCACCGCCGATTTCAAGTATTTCGCCATTGTCCTGGGCATCCAGCAACAGACCGGCGGCAATCTGGCCGAGACCCTGGCCAAGCTGTCCGAGGTGCTGCGCGCGCGCAAGCGCATGCGCGACAAGATCAAGGCGTTTTCGTCGGAAGCCACCGCCTCGGCCATGATCATCGGCTCGTTGCCGGTGGTGGTGGCGCTGCTGTTGACGGCGGTCGGCCCCGATTATATCGGCATCCTGTTTTCCACCCCCACCGGACATCTGTTGCTGGCCAGCGGCGGCCTGTTGATGGGCATGGGGGCGCTGGTCATGCGCAAGATGATCAATTTCGATCTGTAACGGAGGCTCTCTATGCCGTCCCTGTCCCAATTGGTCATCATCGTCGCCGCCATCGCCGCCTTTGCCTCGGTCATGGCCCTGGGCGTGCAATTGTCGTCGCGCGACCAATTGGCCAACCGGCTGAAGGCGGTGGCGCGGCGGCGCCAGGAATTGTCGGCGCGCCAGCGCGACAGCCTGAAGGGCGTGCGTTTCCAGCCCAACCGCCGGGTCAGTTGGATGAAATCGGTGCTGGGACGGCTTAACCTGCAACAGGCCATCGACGACCCGGCCATCAAGATGCGCCTGGGCCAGGCCGGCTGGCGCCGGCCCTCGGCGGCGGTCACCTATATTTTCGCCCGCGTCGCCGGGCCGGTGGCCGGCTTCGCCCTGGCCCTGCTTTATACCGCCTCGGCCTTCGCCCAGGCGCCGTTTCTGACCAAGGCGATGATCCTGCTGGCCGGCACCGCCGCCGGCCATTACCTGCCGGCCATCCTGGTCGCCAATGCGGTACAAAAACGCCAACAGGCCCTGGCGCGCGGCTTTCCCGACGCCCTCGACCTGATGGTCATCTGCGTCGAGGCCGGACTGTCGGTGGAGGCGGCACTGTTGAAGGTGACCGATGAAATGGCCAACAGCGCCCCCGAACTGGCCGAGGAAATCGGCCTGACCGCGGCTGAGTTGGCTTTTCTCGGCGACCGTCGCCAAGCCTGGGACAATCTGGCCGAACGCACCGGTTTGGCCCAGGTCAAGTCGCTCAGTACCGCCTTGGTGCAGTCGGAAAAGTACGGCACCCCGGTGGCCCAGGCGCTGCGGGTGCTGTCCCAGGAAAACCGCGAAACCCGCATGGCGGCGGCAGAGAAAAAGGCGGCGTCGCTGCCGGCCAAGCTGACCGTGCCGATGATCGTGTTTTTTCTGCCGGTGCTGTTCATCGTCATCGCCGGGCCGGCGGCCATTCAGGTGATGGCGGCGTGGAAATAGGGGGCTGGAGCCAGGAACGTGGAAGCGGACGCACCTTTCGTTTCGGTCGTCATACCCGCGCAGGCGGGTATCCAGGAGTCGCGGAAAAGGCGGAGGTGCACCCTCTGGACTCCCGCCTGCGCGGGAGTGACGGCTTTACGTTTAATGGCTCGGCTCTATCGCCCCGCCAGCTTGCGATAAATGGCGGCGTTGGCGCGCAGCAGGTCGGGCGGCAAATCCTTGGCGGCCAGACGTTCGGCCTGGGCCGCGTCGCCGCTTAGGGCCAGCATCAGGGCCAGGTTGTGGCGGATCTGGGCGCCGGCGCTGGGTTGTTCGCCGGCTTGGCGCAGGCTGGCGATGGCGGCGGCAAGGTCACCGGACAGGGCTTGCGACAGCGCCAGATTGTTGAGGATTTCCGGGTTGTCGGGTGACAGCGCCAAGGCGCGGCCATAGGCGGCCTGGGCCTCACCCTGGCGGTCGTGCATGTCCAGCGCCACACCCTGGGCCGAGAGGATTTCCCAATCGTTGGGGGCCAAGGCGGCGGCGCGGTCCAGCGCCTTGAGCGCCAGTCCCAGCCGTTCCGCCGCCAGATAATCCTTGCCCAATTCCGCCTGGATGCCAGCATCGGTGGGGTGGCGTGCCGCCATCGCCTGCATCAATTCTGCCGATGCCTCGGGCTTGCCGGCGATGCGCATGGCGCGGGCCAGCGACAGGGCGATGGCCCGGTCGTCGGGGTAATGGGACAGCAGCGTGCGCCAATGCTGGGCAGCGCCGTTCCAGTCGTTGGCGGCCTCGGCGGCGACGGCGGCGGCCCGCAGTGACGGTTCCACCGCACGGGTCAGGGTGCGGTCGTCCACGCCGCCGGACGCGCCGCCGCCACAGGCATTCAGCCAGAGAGGCACAAGCAGGAGGGCGACCCTTGCGCAGGTGGACTTTTGCATAAAATTCTTCCCATTTTTTAAGTGAAGCGAAAGTAAAAAACGCTTCCGACCAACAGTAAAATAGCAGTACCATTGCGGATGTGGAAGAAAACTCTTCCGTGGAGGTTGGTATGTTCAAGGCATTCTTCGCCGTGGCGGTCCTCACCGCTTTTGCCGTCTCGTCCGCCCGCGCCGACACGTTGGAGCTGGGGGCGGGACAAAGCCGACGGGTCGATGCCGGGCGCGGCGTCGCCCAGGTGGTGATCGGTGATCCCAAGGTCGCCGATGTCAGCGTTGACAGTGCCGGGCGCATCCAACTGTTCGGTAAGCGGGCGGGCAGCACCTCGCTGACCGTGTTGGGCCGCAACGGTGCGGTTCTGTTGGACCACGCGGTGGTGGTCCGTGCCGGCGGCGAGGGCACGGTGACGGTGACCTATGGTGCCGGCAAGGACGTCAAGCCCGGCGGTTTGACCGTGATCCATGCCTGCGGCCAGGGCTGTTCCCGCGTGGCCGAGGACAGTTCAGGCGGCGCGAGCCAAAAGCCTTAGACGTGGCAGATCGGTGATGGACAGGCCCATGCCGCGGCGTTTGACCACGCCGTCGCGGGCCAGTTCGCCGATGACCTGGGCCACCACCTCGCGCGAGGTACCGATCCAGGCGGCGATATCCTTGTGATTGGGCATGTCGGCCACGTGCCACAGCTCGGGCCGGTCGACCATGGGCTGGGCCAGACGCAACAGCTCGCCGCAGATGCGCTGGGCTTCGCTGGTGGTGGACAATTCCATCACCCGGCGGTCGAGATCGCGGATCACTCCGGTCATGCGGCCCATCACCCGCAACCCCACTTCGGGATAATGCAGCAGCAGCGCCCGGAAACCCGGACCATCGAGCGAGGCCAGCAGGCAATCGGTCAGGGCGATGACCCGGGCCGAGCGGGGCAGGCCGTCGATGGCCGCCAATTCGCCGAAATAACGCCCGGCTTGCAGATCGGCCAGGGCCACTTCGCGTTCCAGCGCCTGACTAAGGATGCGGACCGCGCCACCGACGATGAAATAGACGTCCAGGCTGTCGCTGTCCTTGTCGAAGACCTGGGCGCCCTCGGCCAGATGATACCACCGGCACCGCGTTTCGATCTCGGCAAGCTGTTCCCGCGACAGGTCGGCAAACAGGGCAATGCCCGCCAGGGTTTGTTCCGTACCGGTCATGCCGTCACCTTTGGCCGCTTGCCCGTCCCCACGGAGCCACCGGGTCCATTATTGAACCGATGGCCCATGGGTTCAAGCCCTACGCCGCCTGCACCTGCTGCAAGCGGGCACGGGCGCCGCTTTCGGCGGCCAGCAAGGTGGTCAGCAACGAGGTGTCGGTCAGCCGCAATTGAGCCATGCGCTCCAGGATTCCGGTTTTCAACTCGTCCAGGCGACGGTCCATTTCCGCCAGGGCGGCGGCATCCTGGTCCTGCATCAGGCGGCGCTGGATGGTGGCGACCTCGGCGATGGCCGCCTTGAGTTCAGCGTCGTCGAATTGCTCGGTCACCGGCTTGCCGCGGAACCAGCGCAACGCGATCATCCCGCCTGACAGCAGCGAGAACGCCAGACCCGCCGCCGCCTTCAGGTCTTCCAGCATTTCGGCGGACAGCAAGGGTTCGTTGCGGGTGGTGAAGGCCAAGGTGCCCGCCGACAGCGGGAACCCGGACGGGCGCAGGATATCCGCCTCGTCGAAGGTCTGGCGGGTGCGGCTGGCCACGCTTGGGCTGTAAAGCGCCTCCAGCACCGCCTGGATGGCGCGCGGCGGCACGTCGGCATTGGCCAGCAGGTGCAGGTTGACGCCCACCGTCTTGATATCGGTTTCGGGGACAGGGGGCTCGACACCATAGGTGTAGCCCAGGATGGTGGCGTCGGCGACCCAGCCCATGCGCAGGGCCAGCGAGCCGGGGAAGGGGATTTCCAAGATGGTGTAGCCGTGCTCCTTGACCAGATAATCGGCCAGCAGCGACGGGACGAAAGAGACGTTGACGATGGCGTCGGGCAGTTTGCCGGTGGACATGGCGATCAGCTTGTCGTTGCCGTAATTGGCCTCGGCGTAATCGATGCCCTCGACCAGACCCGAAGTGCGCAGGATGTTTTGCGCGACCACGCGGGTGCCGCCCGATTTGCCGCCCAGATTGATCACCTTGCCGCGCAGATCGGCCAGGGACTTGATCTCGGGCTTGACGATGAAGTGGATGTATTCGGGCGCCAGGGTCGCCACGTGGACGATATTGTCGAAGCTGGGCTCAAGTCCGCCTTGCGACAGCGCCAGGTCCAACTCGCCCGATTCCAGCTTTTCCAGCGCCTCAAGGCTGCCGCGGGTGGGCACGATCTTCAGCGCCACGCCCTGTTCCTTGGCCTCGTCCTGCAGCACCTTGGCGATGAAATGGCGGTTGCCGGTGATTTCGCCGCCGGTGATGGTCAGGTTATGGCGGCGCGGCAGCAGGTCATAGATGAAATAGCCGGCACCGGCGACGAAGGCGGCGATCAGGACCACGCCCACGACCTTGCGCACCAGATCATTGTTCTGGAAACGCGCCAGGACGGTTTGCAGATGCTGGTTGAAATCAATCTCCTCGGACATCGCTTCCCCCTATCGGACCGAGATCAGTCCGGCGCCCTTCAGGATGTTTTGGCCTTGCGGCCCCTGGGCGAAAGACAAGAACGCACGCACGACATCCTTTTCGGCGCCGTGCGTGACACAGAAAAACGACCGGGTGAAGGGATAGGAGCCGCCCAGGATGCTGGCCCGGCTCATGCCCACGCCGTCGATGGCCAGAACCTTGACCGCCGGGGTGACGTCGTGCAGCGACAGAAAGCCGAAGCCCTGGACATCGGCGGCCAAGCGGTCGTGCATGGCGTGGCCGCTTTCCATCACAATGGCCGAACTGGGCATCTCGGCATTGGCCAGCACCATCTTGTCCAGCGCCTTTTGCGTCCCGGCATCGGCCTTGCGGCGGTAAAGCCGGATGGGGCCAGCGCTGCCGCCGGGCAGCTTGCCCCAGTCGCGCACCTCGCCGCGCAGGATAGCCGCCGCCTGTTTGCGGTCCAGGTTGCCGACGGGATTGCCGGGATGCACCACCAAGGCGATGGCGTCGCGGGCGACCAGATAGGCGCGGGTCAGCTTTTCGTCCTCGGTGGCGGTCAGCTCGCGCGAGGTCAGGGCGACGTCGATGGCGCCGCGCTTGAGTGCCAGCAGACCGCCGGCGGTGCCGCCGGCCTCGACCACCACGTCCAGTTTGGGCCGGGTCTGGGCGAAGCCGTCCACCAGCTTGACGGCATAGGGGTGGAATTCCTCGGAGCCGGCGACCAGCAGGGATTCCTGCTCGACCCCGCCCCAATCGATGCTGGAGGTGGCCGCCCCCAGGGCGGTGACCGACAAGGCGCCGGCGCCAAGGACGAAAGCACGCCGCTTGAGTGTCATGGACTTTATCCTTACTGAACCGGAACCAGGCCGCTGGCGGCCATGGCCGCCTGGGCCTCGCTGCTCAGGAACCGGGAAACGAACTGGCGGGCGGCAGCGGAACTGGCTGAACTGGTCACCAGGGACAATTGGCGCCGGATGGGATAGCTGCCCTTGCGGATGGTGTCGGTATTGGCGGCGATGCCATCGACGGAAACCGGCTTGACCGTGCCGTCAACGGCACTCAAGCCCATATAGCCGATGGCATCCGGGGTGGCGGCGACCTTGGCTTTCAGCGCCTTCAGCGCCAGCGGCTCGGCCTTGGCGGTCTGGATGCGATCCCCCAAAACCGCGTGCTTCCAACCCGAGGCGGTGCCCGAGATGGCCGGCAGCACCAGCACCGCCATTTCGTGTTCCTTCCCGCCAACCTCGGCCCAATCGGTGGTGGAACCACCGTAAATGGCCGTCAACTGGTCCATGGACAGTGACGAAATCGGATTGGTCGGGTGGACGACCGGGACGATGGCATCCTGGGCCACTGTCTGCACCTCGAGCTTCAGGCCCATGGCCTTGGCCCGCTTTTCCATCTCGGCGGGGATGTCGCCCGACACCATGGCGATGTCGGTGGTGCCGTCGAGCAGGGATTTCAATCCCGGTTCGCTGTCGGCGGCGCGGATGACGATGGTGGCATCGGCATCCTTGGCCATGTGGGCCTCGGCGATTTTTTGCGCCACCGGGACCAGGGCCGAGGTGCCGCGCAGATGCACGGTGCTTTCAGCGGCCCTGGCGGTGTGGGCCGCTATCAGGCCGATGGCCGCCAGTACCAGCATTGCGCGGAATTTTCCACCGGCGCGGTACCGTGGTTGCAGGCGTGGTACAGGCATATGGCTCTCCGAAGGCACGGTAAAATACCGGCCCGATTTTCTCATCCTCCGGCAAAATGTAAAGCGCGGTTCGGTGAATGGTTATAAGAATGCCGCTAACGGCTTCAATTCAATCCACCCATGGCCGTCCAGGAGTATTCATGACCGACGACACCCGATCCCGTCTGACCGATCTGGAAATCCGCTTGGCCCATCACGAACGGATGGCCGAGGACATGTCCGAGGTGATGGCGCAGCAGCAAGACGAGATCACCCGCCTGAACCTGATGGTCCGCCGTCTGGTCGATCGCCTGCAAAATGTCGAGGCCGGCGGCGAACGCTCGCCCCAGGACGACCGTCCGCCACCGCATTATTGAAAAGACATCCTAGCGGCTACGGATTCGTGCACGCGTCTGCATTCGGTATTTCCAGAGATAGCCGCGCACCGGTATCCGTCGGTTCCGCCCACAGCCGACCACCCATCATGAAGACGGTCAGGCGGGCGGCTGCCAACCCGAGGACCATACGTCCATCACCGTCATGCACCAACAGGCCGAACATTCGCTCGGGATCGCGGTCGCCTAGAGACCGACCGTTGTCGGCGATGGCGATGACCCAACCTTCGGGGCTGGGCTCGGCCGAGATGCTCACCTCCAGCGGTTGGTCCGGCAGACGATACCGCTTGGACCAGCCGAAAATATCGAAGAACAGATCGTACAGGCGATCGGGTTGCGCCGCCACTACCGGCAAGTCTTGCCAGTTCAACCGCACATCCAAGGCGGCCATGGCCGCCGCCGCCTTGGCCACCACCGCCTCAAGTTCGACCGGCTGCGGTGAAAAATCCTTGGTGCGCAGGTCCATGTATGCGGCCAGGGCCGACAATTGACCGCGCATCTGTTCGATGCCGGCGCGGACGAACTCGACATAGCCGTCGGCCCGTTCGATACCCCCGCCGCCTTCGCGATGCCAGCGCAACAATAATTGCGCGTAGGCCAGTACGGTGCGCAGTGGCTCCTGCAGGTGATGCGCGGCCATGCGCGCCACATGCGCAAAATCCTCGCCGGCCTGGCGCAGATGCAGGGCCTGCCGGGCCAGCAGGCGCTGGTCGCGGTCGCGCTGTTCCAATTGTTGGGCCAATCGCAGGGTAGTATCGCCCACCACCGCCATGGCATGGTCGAGCATCCGGCGCCCGACCACGTGCGCCAAGGTGAGCAACACCAGCACCGACACCAGGCCAATCCCGCCGGAGCGAGCGGCTGCGGTGAAAGCCGGGTCGAGCGCGACCGTCATGACCACCTCACCGACCGGTACCACGCCATCGGTCACCGGCTCGCGCAATACCAGCGGCAAGGTCGGAACCGGGCCGGCTTCGATGGCCATGATTGATCGGTTCTGGCCGTTCAGCAGCTCCAGGTGGCTGATGCTGATCTGGCTGCCGCGGGTGACGCTGGTTACCAGCGATGGCAGGCGGACGCCTTCGAACTCCCAGGTTTCCAGATTGTTGGCGATGTGCGACGACACCAGATCGGCCGCCAGCGCCAAGCGAATGCCGGCCTCGGTACGGATGCGCTGATAGGAGCGTTCCAGCTCCAGAGCGGGAACCACCACCAGCCACAAGGCTCCCATCGCCCACAGCACCACCGAGAACAGCCAACGTACCCGTAAGACCGACCGATGAAACTCCGTTTCTCCCGAAAACCTCACGTCCTAGCCTCCGGACGACGGCAGGCAGGCCTGCGCGCGCAGGATCTGGGCGGCCTGGGGAGAGCGGGCGAAAGCGACGAAACGCGAAGCCTCGTCGGACGGATTGGCCCCCAACAGCAGCAAGAGCGGCGTGTCATAGGGATAACGACCGGCGGCCATCTCATCGACCGTGCCGGCCAAACCGTCCAATGGAACCACCGTGATCTTGCGCTGTTCGGCGATGATCGGCGCCAGCGCGCCAAACGCCACCAGGGTGCGTGATCCTTCGACCGCGTCCATGGCGTCCTGGTCGTTTAGCGCCATGATTGCGCCGCGTCTTTCGCGCGCCGCTGGCAGGATCTTGGCCAATTCAGGAAAAAAGCCGACCTGCAACATGGTGCCGGTATCGGTGGGCGGACGCAGTAACGGTCGCACCGCGCCGCCGGCAAAGCCGGAAAGCGAGCTGTTATAAAGTGCAGGCAGGTCGGCGCGGGTCAGCGTGACGTCTTTGCGGTCGGCAGCGGCGAAAAAAACCAACGGAGTCCGGCAGATCTCGATGGCCTGCCCACCGGGCAGTTCATCCGCGGTCGGTGTGCGCAGCACGAAACCGACATCCAGCTTACCGGCCGCCAGACCACGAATCGCGCCGATGGTGCCGACGCTGTCGGGCACCCACAACGACGCCCCGGGATTGGCCGCCTGATAGGTCTGGCCTAATTGGCGCATCAGTGCCACACCAACGCCGGTGCCGGCGACACGCAGCCGCTCGACCGCCTCGGCTGCCGATACGCACAGGCACAGCGCCGTCACACCCAATCCCAGTATTGCCCGCCGCATGAGTTCAAACCTTAGTCAAAATTTCCCGTATGAGCAGTGCATTCACCACTGATTAGCGTCAGAATAGCTAGATTCCGGCTCAACCGAAAGGCGGAATGGTACGTCATCACAGTCTGATCGCCCCGTCAGCGACCAAAGGGTGTAATTTATATTCACGCAACAACTGAATGAGTTTTTTCGCGGTAGCGAAAGGCTCGGCCTCCGGGCGGTCCGGGTTGAAAGCTCAGCCGCGCCCGAACAGTTCGGCGGCGCGATAGGCCAGACCGCTGGCCACCGAGACGAACTCGCCGCCGGCACGGACCCTTTCGGCGCCGAAGCGGCGGTCAAAGATGGCGCGCACCGCCGGCACCAGCGACGAGCCGCCGGTCATGAACACCCGATCGACTTTGCCCGCCGGCGTGCCGGTGCTGGTCAACAGGGTCTCGACGCAGGTTTCGATCTCGGTCAGTTCGGGCGATATCCAGTCCTCGAACTCGGCCCGGGTGATGGGGCGTTCCACCCGCACCGGATCATGATCGAAGACGAAGGTGGTTTCCGTCCCTTGCGACAAGGCGACCTTGGCCTGTTCCACCGACCGATACAGGTGATAGCCCAGATTGTATTCGATCAGGGTCAGCAGGTCCTCGATGCGCTCGGGGTGGCTGGCGTGGCGCTGGATGTCGCGCAGCATGCGCAGGGTCGAGCCGGTGCCGAGAAAGCCGATATGGTGCCAGCGGGCGAACTTGCCGTAGATCCAGTCGGGAACCGGCAAATCCTTCTTGTTGCTGTGATAGGTGGTGTTCTTGCCGAAGAACGGGGCGATGCCGCGTTCGACGATGCGGCGGTCGAAAGTGTCGCCGGCGATGCCGACGCCGCCGGTGCCGATGATGGCGTCGCGCGGATCGGCCATGCCCGCCCGTCCCGGCCCCAGCCGCACCAGACAAAAATCGCTGGTGCCGCCGCCGAAATCGGCGACCAGCACGGTTTCATCGTGGTCGAGCGTGCGTTCATAATAATAAGCGGCGGCGATGGGCTCGAATTCAAAGGCGATTTCGGCGATGCCGGCCTGACGGAAGGCCTCCGTCAGCCGCTCCACCGCGTAATCGTCGACATCCTTGCCGTCCTCGGCGACAAAGCGCACCGGGCGTCCCGCCACCACCTGGGTCAGCGGGGCGCCGCGTTGGCCCTCGGCGCTCAGGCGCAACCGCTCGACGACGATGGCGATCAGCCGTTCCAGGCTGTAAGGGCGGTTGAAGATGGTGGCGCTGGTGAACAGCCGGCTGGTCAGGTGGCTTTTGAACGATTGCAGCAACCGGCACTCGTCGCCGCTGTTGAGATAGGCGGCGATGCCGGCCTGGCCGACCAGGGGCAGCGGCCAGCCGTCGCTATCGCGATGGGCACGGTCGAAGGCGATCATCGAGCGCAGGGTATCATTGGTGGCCCGCTCGGACAGGCCGGCATTGTCGTGGCTGACGATGCGGGCGGCGCCGCTGGCGTCAACGATGCCGACGGCACTGTTGGAGGTGCCGAAATCCATGCCTACGAACATCTGCCGCGCCTCTTGGAAATTGGGAGCGGAGTAGGTACCCGCCTTGGCGACGGTGCGCAACAAAAAAGCCCCCGCCGAGGGCGAGGGCTTTTCGCGGTGGCGACCAGGATCAGGACTTGACCGCCATGGTCAGAAGATAGGCGTCGACCGCCAGCATCAGCAGGAAGGATGCGAACAGAAGCCGCCCCATCAGGGTTGCCGCCTCGGTCCGCTTGGCCTTGGTCAGCGCTTCCGCCGCCAGGGACGATATGACGGCCAAGAGCGTCGCCAGGAAGGCGGTGCCCTGAATGGCGTCGGCGACCGTGAAGGCGGTGGTCGAGGGCAGGCGGGCCTGCAACACGTAGGCCGCACCGACCGAGGCGAACAGAGCGCCGGTGCCCATGGCGACCTTGGTGGCCAGGACGATGGTTTCCGACAGGCGCGGCACCGCGTTGACGTAGAGCACGACGCCGGAAAGGCTGATGCCGAAGACAAAACCCAGGAAGTTGTAGAACAGCAGACGCCAGCCGTTGCGCTTCAATTCCAGCTCGGCGATGACTCGGCTGTAGGCCGAGGGGCCATCGGCGCCCAGATCGGGATCGCCGTACGAGGTGTTGTACTCGTGATCCACGTTCTTGACGCGGAAGTTCGAGATATCCCAGCCATCCAGCGTCAACTCGTCACTGAGCTTGCTGCCCTGGTCGGCGACGAACTGCACGCCAGAGGAATCGGCGTCGGCGCATTCCAGGATATAGGTCAGAACCTGACGGTCGAAGGGATAGTTGCGGATGTCCCAATACTGGTTGAACTGGACATCGTACTTGGCTTGCGCCCAAATCTTGCCGTCGCGCTCTTCCTTGACCGTGTTCAGGATGCGGGAGTTCTTGGCGCTGGGGAATTCGATGCCAGACTGCGCCGTGAAGGACTTGCGGTCATGGTTGAACCAAGCCCAGAATTGGGTGCTGAACTGGTTGTTGGCGAAGTCGATATTATAGATATTGGTGATGAAAAGACCCAGGCGGATCTGGTCGGGCTTGGCCTCTTCCTCCACCTTGGCGGGTTCCGCCTTTGGGGCTTCCTTTTTTGCCGCCGGTTCCGCTGCCAGGGCTGTACCGGCGAAACAGGTGGCCATGACCACCGTCAACATTTTTGCAATAGTCGTCAGGCGCATGGCCTTCTCCCATGAGTAAGGGTTCAGACCTTGCCGGTCTGGTGTGGGGACGTGATGATGTGTGGGGTTTTTTGGCTTTACCGATGGCGGCGGTAAAATGCCCGGAGACCTGGGTCTCCGGGCACTGTAACGGATATGATTACTTGGCTTCGGCGCTGGTGACGCCGGTGCTCTTGTTGTACTTCAAGGTGATCACTTCGACCGTGCACAGGTCGAAGGGCTCTTCCCATTCAACGTCGCTGCCATCTTCGAACTTCACGGCCAGCTGCCACTTGCAGGCGGTGGTGGAGTTGCGGAAAATGATGTTCTTCTTGGCGCCATTGGACAGAACGCCGTCGCCCATGATGTCCTTGCCCCAGCTCTTCGAGCTCGGGGTGGCGACGTAAACTTCGTCGATCTGGTAACCGGTCTTGTTGACCAAGGCGAAATCCTGATCGCCAGCCTGAGCGGCGGCGGAGGTGAACATGGCGGCGGCCAGAACAGCGAAAGCAAATTTCTTCATGGTAATCCCCTTGTTTTCAGTTGCACAGGTAAACAGTTTGATCAAACACAAGCCGGGCCGAAGCGATTATCGCCCTCGGTACCAGCCAGGAAGCCGTTTTCCACCAACGCCCAGATCGGGCCGACCAGCGGGATCAGGGTGATCAGCATCCACCAGCCGGACTTGTCGCGGTCATGCCAGCGCTTGGCGCTCACGGCGATGGACGGCCAGATCATGGCCAACGAAATGATCAGGCTGAACAGCGGAAACGCTTCGATATCGTCGCCGGCGATGAGGCTGTCCAAGGTCAGCGCCACCACGTTCAAGACGATGATCGCCAGAAAGAACATCCAATATGTCTTGCGCGGAATGCGTCCGTTCAGACTGAGTAGCAAGTTTTTCATTCACCCCTCCTTCAAACCCAATCGGGACAAATTTCCTGTCCACGATGAGGCCACCCTCTAAGTTGCAAGGCAAAAGTATCAAAGCAAATCGTTTGCTGTTTTTGTGTGTCGTCTAAAATCGCACAATAATAAGTCATATGCCGAAATGGCTCAACCATAACAATCGCATTAATTTAAAATTTTAACCATTTTGCTCCCTTTATCCTTGTCTCTGCTCAGGTGGCGACTTTCTTGCCGGCCATGCGTTTGATGATGAAGGCGCCGGCCAATCCGCCCAGGATCAGCCCCCCCGCCAGCAAGGGACGATAGGTCAGCCAGGCCAGGGCGATGGTGACCAGGGTCAAAGGGATGGCGACGGCCAGGGCCATGACGAAGGTGGCCGCCGACACCAGGGATTCCAGCAAGGGCAGCAGGCTGGCCAGCCAATGCAGCGGGCTGCTCATCAGCATCAGCCCGAACAGCATCAGCAAAAAGCCGGCGCCGCGCAAAATCCAGGTCAGTGTCGCCTCGTCCCGTTTCGCCTGGGTGAACATGGCGGCGGCGGTGTGGGTGCCGATAGCGGACAGATTGATGCCATAGCCCTGATTGGTGGTGTATTCGGCCAAGGTGCTGCCCGATTGCGCCGCCACCACGCTCAGGCTTGTGGCCGGCACCATGGAAAAGCCGACGCGCAGGTCGCCTACCTGCGGATCCTGGGGTGAGGTGCCGCGATAAAGCTGCTCGCCCACCCACCGGAATCCTTGTGGGGCGGGGGTGTCGCCGGTCACCGGCAGCGGCTCGAAGGCATCCAACTGGGTGATCTGGCTGTGGTCCAGGGTGAAGGCGCCGATCTTGGCCCCCTGGACGTCGATCCGGCGCGAGGTATGGTGCATGGCCGGGTTGTGGTGCCCCTCGGGCCGCTTGAACCGGCTGGACTCCACCGCGCCTTCACGCCATTGGCGGGAATAGCGGTAGGTGGTGGTGGTGGTCTCGCCGCCGCCCACGGATTTCTCGGTCTTTTGTTCCTCGGTCTCGACCCACTGGTACATCTCGACCTGACGGGACAGGCGCAGGGCGTTGGCGGCGCTGACGCGGAATTGCTTGTCTTCCAAGGCGGCGGGCACCGTCACCGGGCCGGACAGGTGGATCAGGCGGCCCTGATTGGCGGGATCGACGCGCTCGGCGCTGACCGACACCACCGTCTTCGCCCCCAGATCAAGGGCGGTGATGGCGTCGACCGCCCGTGATTCGTTCCAGAACAACACGACGAAGCTGACGGCGAACAGCAGCAGGCCGACGATCACCCCGGCGATGGAATCGCCGAAGCGGGAAAACCAGTTGCGGTGTTGGGTGACGGTGAAGCTGTCGTCGTCGGCCATGGCCTTATTTCCTCGTGTCGCCCGATGTGGCGCGGAACAGTGCCGCCGCCGCCCGGTCCAGGATGGATTTTTCCGATTCGGTGTTGCCGTTGACCATGACCACCAGCACGGCCTTGCGACCGGGGTAATAGCGGGTTTCGGCCTCGAAGCCGTCTTCCAGGCCGGAATGGCCGTACCAATCGCCCCAACGGTCGTGGCCCAGTTCGACGCCCAGGCCGTATTCCGCCTCCAGCTTGGACGGCGCGGTCATGCGTGCCAAGGTGGCCGGCTTCAGCAGCTTGCCGTCGCGGAACAGGGCGAACAGAAAGCGTTCTAGATCGTCGGCGGTGGTCACCAGCGGCCCGTCGCCCAGCGGGCTGTTCCAGGCATAACGGCTGACATCCTGGTTTTCGCCGGTTTCTTCCAAATCGGCGTAGCCATGGGCCAGCGTGCGGTCCTTGGGATCGGCCCCCACGGTGGTGTTGTCCATACCGGCCCGCTTGAGCACGCGGCGGCGGATGGATTCCTCGAACGAACCACCATCGGCCTTGGCGATGATGTCGCCCAACAGCACATAATTGCTGTTGCTGTATTCATGGACCTTACCGGTCTGGCCGGGCGGCTTTTCCTTATAGGCATAAGGCAGCACCCTGGCCGCGGTCAGGCGCGTCGGGTTGGCGTGAAAATCCTCGGAAAACTTGTCGGTCAGGTAATCGGCAATGCCCGAGGAATGGTTGAGCAATTGCTCGACATTGGCCTTGCCGACATTGGGCAGTTTGGCGATGTCGGGCACGCTGCCCACCAATCCCAGCACCGGGGCGTCAAGCGACAGGGCGCCTTCTTCCACCAATTGCAGGGCGGTGGTAGCGGTCACCATCTTGCCCACCGAAGCCACGTAAAAGCGGCTGTCGGCGGTGATGCGGGTATTGGTCCGGTCGTCGGCGAAGCCCAAGGCTGCGACCTCGCGGTGGTGGGGTGCCGACACCAGCAGCACCCCGCCATTCAAATCTTCCTGGTCCAGGTAGCGTTGCAAGATGCTGTGAAACACCTGCCCGCGCCCCGGCTCGGCGGCGGAAGTCGCCGCCGCACTGGCCACCATCACTGTCAATACACTTGCCGATGTGGACAGCAGCCCGCGCCAGAAAGCCATTTTGGTTATTCCCCAGCCGGCTTGGCCGACATGTTGGTCAGCAAGGCCCTGATGTGCTTGACGTCGTCTTCGATGATCGCCAGGCGCATTTCGTTGGATTGCTCGGTCACTTCCACGCCCTGTTCGGCCATCTGCTGACGGGCGTCGGCTTCCTTGGCCTGCTCCATGGCGTCGACGATGATGCCGAACAGCAGGTTCAAGGTGGTGAAGGTGGTGAAGACGATGAAGATGACGAAGAAGATCCAGGCCCTGGGATGGTGCTCCAGCACATCGGAGGCGATGTCCGGCCAGCCTTCCAGCGTCATCATCTTGAACAAGGTGAAGAAGGTGGTGCCCAGGTCGCCGAAATGGGCGGGAACCGTCTTGCCGAAGAAGTTGGTGCCCATGATGGCGGCGACGTAATACATGACGAACAGCACGGCGGCGACCGAACCACCGCCGGGGATGGCGGCGAACATGCCGTTGATGACCCGGCGCATGGACGGAATGGCCGAGGCCAAGCGCATCAGTCGCAGCACGCGCAGGGCACGCAGTACCGACAATTCGCCGGTGGCCGGAGCCAGGGCGATGCCGACGACGATGACGTCGAACACGTTCCAGCCGTCCTTGAAGAAGGCGCCACGCATGACGATCAGCTTCATGGCGATTTCAATGCAGAAGATGACCAGGCAAATCTGGTCGAGCACTTCGAGAGCGTGCAAGGTCTCGGGCGTATGCTCCATGGTCAGCAGGCCGAGGATGCCAGCGTTGACCAGGATGACGCCAATGATAAACCATTGGAAAATCTTATTTTCCACAATGCTTTTAATGAAATTCATGTGATCGCCCCTTCCATTCGATGTGACTTGATGCCAAGAGAAAGCCCCCCGTGCGATGCGGGGGGGCTATGGGATCAAGATGACATCGTCCACAAACTTTCGGCACGCTAGAGGATCGTTGTGAACGTGCTGTCGACCTGTTGTGGACGGTCATCCACCGATGTTTACAGGATTTTGCCGATAAATCATCGACTTGATCATCCGGTCGATGCGATATGGACGAGGTGTCGATAAACGTTCACAGGGGCCGTGGCCGCGGTTGTTTCCTGGGGTGCTTGGGGGATAGGCTCCGGGCAGGGCAAAAACCGTGGGAGGCGATGTGCGCAACGTCCTGGCATTGTGGCTGTGCGTCGTTTTATCCGTTGGTCAGGCATTGGCCAGGGATGATCGCGCCAATCAGGATGCCTGGGATGACAATGTGCCCCCGGTGTTCAGCCATCTGACCCCGGCCGAGGGATTGCCCTATCCGGTGGCCTTGGGTCTGGCTCAGGACGGCAAGGGGTTCATCTGGGCGGCGACGCCCGGCGGCGTCGCCCGTTGGGACGGTTATCGCATGACGGTGTTCCGCCATGATGACGACGATCCCAATTCGTTGCCCGACAACATCATCACTAAGGCCTTTGCCGACGAATATGGCCGCCCCTGGTTCAGTACCGTGTCGGGGGTGGTGGTTCGGTTTGACGAAGCCAGCCAGGGTTTCGTCACCTATCGCCATCCGCAGGGTGATTTCGGGCGCTTGAACGGCATTTGCGGGGATGGCAAGGGGGGCGTGTGGACCGCCAGCCGTCAGGGGGCCTTCCGCCTGGACGTGGCGACCCGGACCTGGCAGCGCGAGGAAGGCATTCCCAAGGGCGAGGCCACCAGCATATTGATCGACCGGGGGGGGCGAATCTGGGTGGGGACGGCCGGCGGCGGTATCTGGAAGCGCCAACCCGGCGGTACTTTCGTGCCGGTCACCATGCCGGTCGATCTGGGAATCGACGCGGCCACGGCTTTATACGAGGACGTCAACGGCAAGATCTGGTTCGGCACCCGCCACGGCGCCGTCGGCTACATCTCCGCCGACGGTGGCAAGGCCGTGCTGGAAACAGTGCTGGAGCGGTCGCATTATCGCGTCACCGCCTTTGCCGAGCCCAGGCCGGGGGTGTTGTGGGTGGCCGAATATGGTGGCGGCATCCGTGAGTTCCACCTGGAGTCCAAGCGTGTTCGCGGGCTGAGGCGCGACCCCACCGCCGCCACCAGTCTTGGCGACGACACGGTGACCGATTTGCTGGTGGACCGCTCGGGGCTGGTCTGGGCCGGGACGCTACGCGGCATCGACCGTCATATTCCCACCAATCAGCGCGTCGTCACGGTGGTGACCCACCGTGACGGCGGTCTGACCGGACACGATGTCCGCAGCGTCGCCGCCGCCGATGATGGCGGCGTCTGGCTGGGCTTCCGCGTCTCCGGTCTGGCTCTGGTGGAGCCCGGCGCCAGGTTGTCGGCGGACATGCCCGCCACCGGACCATGGCCCGAAGGGTTGCCCGGCGGCCCGGTTCAGGCGGTGGCCGATACCGCCGATGGCCGGGTTTGGGCCGGTTTGCCTTCGGGATTGTTCGAGATCGATATCAAAACCGGCAGGGTCACGCCTTATGCGCCGTTGAAGGATAGCAACATCCAGACCTTGTACCGCGACCATGATTCGCTGTGGGCCGGGGGCTCCATGGGGTTGGTCAACATTCCCCCTGATGGCGGGATACCGCGGTTCTACCGGTCGGTGCGCGATGACGCGACGACGCTGAGCGACAACAGCGTACAGGCCATCCACCGTGACCGCGCCCAGCGTTTATGGGTCGGAACCCAACGCGGCTTCGATCTGCTGGAAGACGCGCAATCCGGTCGGTTCAGGCGCATTTTCAACGATCCCGGCGATTCCGCCAGCCTGCCCAGCGACATCATCAACCGCATCGCCGAGGATCGGTTCGGCCGCTTGTGGCTGGCCACCGGCAACGGCATCGGCATCTTCGATCCCGAACAGGAAGGCCGGTTGCGGTTTACGCGGGTGGGCCGGGCCCAGGGATTGGGTAGCGGCACCGTCTTGTCGGTCATCGAAGGGGAAGGCGGCCTGATGGTCGCGGGCACCGGCGACGGCCTGTCGGTGCTTGATCCGGAAACCTTGAAAGTGCGCACCCTGGGCCCGCCCGAGGGGCTTGAGATCAAGACCTTCTGGGCCGGATCGGCCACAAGGATGAAGGATGGAACCCTGGTTTTGGGCGGTTTCGGCGGCATGGCCGTGGTCCGCCCCACCGTCTTGCCCAGTTGGGATTTCCGTCCGCCGGTGGTGGTGACGGACATACGGGTTGGCGGCCAGCCGGTGCTGCTGGCTGAAAAAATCGAGATTCCCTCCGGCGAAGACAGTATCCAGGTGGATTATTCCGCCCTCGATTATTCCGCTCCGGAACGCAATCGCTATGCCTATCGCCTGGACAAATCCGATTGGGTTTATACCGATGCCTATCACCGCACCGCCAGCTACACCAATCTGCCGCCGGGCGTGCATAAACTGGAGCTGATGGGATCAAGCAGCATCGGTAAATGGGGCGAACCGCTGGAACTGAGCATCCACGTTCTGCCGGCCTGGTATCAGACGGCGTGGTTCCGCTCCATACTGTGGTTGTCGATCCTGGGCGGGGGTATCGGCCTTATCCTGATGCGCAAGGCCTATCACCAGCGGCGCGAGACGGAACTGAACCAACAGGTGATCGCCAAAACCGCCGAAGCCGAGGCCGCACGGCAATGGGCCTTGGCCGGAGAAGAGCACGCCCGCCGGGCCAAGGAGGTGGCGGAAGCCGCCGATGCCATGAAATCCCGGTTTCTGGCGATCATCGGTCATGAAATCCGGACGCCGCTGAACGGTCTGCTGGGAATGTTGCAGATCCTTGATCTGGGCCGGCTGGACGAGGATCAACGCCAGTCGCTGTCGCGGGCCAAACAGGCTGGCGACAATTTGCGATTGTTGGTGGAAAGCGTGCTTGAATATGGCCGCGAAGGCTCGCAATCCGCTGAAATCACCCTGGATGACATGGATATGCGGGCCCTGGCCCAGGAAATCGCCGCCATGCTGCGCCCCCATGCCGAGGCCAAGGGACTGGCCCTGATTCTTGAGGTTCTGCCGGACGAAGAAATGTGGATTCGGTCCCATCGGGTCAAATTGTCGCGCATTCTGCTCAACCTGATCGGTAACGCGGTCAAATTCACCGATCACGGATCGGTCACCATCACCGTGGCGGTCACTGACGACGATACCCGCCGCCATGTGGTCGTCACCGTCACCGATACCGGTATCGGTGTGCCGCCGGACATGAGCCAAGCCATTTTCAGTGAATTCATCCAGGCCGATGATTCCATCACCCGCCGGTTCGGCGGTGTCGGTTTGGGACTGGCTCTGTCGCGGCGCATGGCCACCCATCTGGGCGGTGAACTGGTCCATGACGGCACGGTGGCGAACGGCAGCCGGTTCCGCCTGGATTTCCGGGCCGAATGGGGGGCGCCGCCGCCGGCACCGACGGTGGAGGCTTTGCCCGATCCCACCGGGTCCGGCGGTTTGCGGGTGCTGGTGGTCGATGACGAGGAAATCAATCTAAGGGTGGCCGAGCGCATGCTGACCCATATGGGCCATCACGTCAGCGTGGCCACCTGCGGTCACGATGCGGTGGCGGCCATGGTTCAATCCGCTTTCGACGTCGTGCTGATGGATGTGCGCATGCCGGATATGGACGGCATGGAAGCCGCCCTGCGGATCAGGAATCAGGAAACGGCGGTGGGCCGGGGCCGGGCCGTCATCATCGCCATGACCGCAGATCTCAATGACGAGGTGCGCCGTCAGTGTCTGGACGCGGGCATGGACGAAACCTTGGCCAAGCCGGTCAGGATTGAGGACCTGCAACGCCTGGCGGCGACCGCCCGACCGGTGCTGCCGAGTTCGAGGGGGCTGGATCTGGGGTTTTTGGCCCAGCAAGTGGACATCTTGGGGCCGCGCGAAATGATCCGGCTCGTCCGTCTGTTCCAAAAGGTATCGCGCGATATGATCGCCAGCATGGAAAAAGCCGCTCAATCAGGTGACGGGGATGGTGTTCAGGCCTTGGCGCACCGGCTGCGCAGCGCCTCGGGCTCGTTGGGAATGATGGAATTGGGGGCGATGACGTCCGAGGTCGAGGCCGCCGCCAAGGTGGCGTCGGCAGAATTGGCCGGCATGCTCGGGCAGTTGCGTGCCGGTCGGTTGGCGGGGCTGAAGGCCTTGGCGGTTTATGCCCGGTCGCTCAGGTAAGTCCGACGACGCGACCGAAACGATAGCCGATGCCCGGCATGGTGATGATGAGTGTCTCGTCGCCTTCAGCCTGCTTCAGCTTGCGGCGCAGCCGCGCCACCAAGGTATCCACCGTGCGCAGGGCGCCTTCGCCGCCGCCGGTGCGGTTGTTCACCACCTCGGCCAGGAAGTCGCGATAAAGCGGGCGTCCGTTGGCTTCGACCAGCGCCGCCAGCAGATCGAACTCGCCGCGCGTCAATGGGATCAGCTTGCCGCCTTTGCTCGACAGTTCCCGTCGCGTCATATCCATGACATAGGCGCCGAAGGTGATGACGGAACGATGGCTGGGCTGCCCCGAACTCTGCTTGCTGCGACGCAGTAAAGACCGCGTCCGCGCCATCAGTTCACGCAGGTTGATGGGTTTGGTGACATAATCGTCGCCTGCCGATTCAAGCCCGACGACACGGTCGATTTCGCTGTCACGCTGGGTGACGAAGATGATGCCGACTTGACTGCTGGCCCGGATTTCCTGGGCAAAGGTGATGCCGTTGGCATCGGGCAGATGGATATCGACAAACAGCAGATCGGGGGGAGAGGCTTTCAACAACGTACGGCATTCCGCCGCCGACGGCGCTTCGCGCACATGAAAGCCTTCATCCGAGAAATACCGGGCGATCATCGACCGGGTAACCGGGTCGTCATCCAGCACGACAAGCTTGGGCCTGATGTCCTGTCGTGACTGGGTCATAGCTAGCGTAAGACTGTCGCCCATTTAGCCCCCCATCCACCATATCCCTTCAATCATAGCGATGGTATGGGGGGTGGTCAAAAGCCAATTGCGCCGCCGCCTTCGACGTCTGCCTCGGTGGGCTCAGCGCACTTCATCCGCCAGCCGGACGAAGCGGCGGTAAAGCCAGCCCGTTCCCACCAGGCCCAGGCCCAAGCCCAGGAACGACAGGGCCCGCCAGATGCCGGTGGTCTGCGACAGATCGATCAGGAAGACCTTGGCCACCACCAGCAAGATGATGGCCAACCCGCCACGGCGGAAAGCGGTTGAACCCGCCCGCACGCCGCCCAGCAGCACCGCCACCCCGCCCAGCAGATACAGCACGGAATAGGCCCACAATTCGGTCTGGACCACAGGACCAACCCACAATCTGGCACCGGCGAAGACGTGGCGGATTTCCAAGGTTGCCCACAAAAAGGCGAAGACCAGCCCGAGCACGGCGCAGGCCGGGCGTTGCCATGACGGTTGGGAGGGGGCCAAGCGGACATGAACGGCATAAAGCAGGGCGGGGGCGGCGAAAACCAAGAGCAGCGGATTGAAGACCAGGGTCTCCCCCACGGTTTCGCGGCTGATCAGCGGATTGCCGAAAACCGCCTGCAACCACACCGCCTGGGCGGTGGCCAGCAGCAGCAAAGCCTGGGCCGCACGCAGCGGCACCAACCGCCCGCTGCGCCGGTGGGCCAGGAACAGCAGGGCCGAGCCGGAGAGCCAGGCGATGGTATGCAAGCCGCGTTCGGTCAGGGAATACGTCCCCGCGGTCAGGCTGTCGGCGGTCAGGTGGCGGATTTCCAGGCTGACCAGCAGCACCGCCAGGGCGATGGCACCGGCTTCCAGCACGGCGACCAGCAGATCGTCGGCGCGCTGGCGGAACAGGCGGGCGGCCCCGGCAAAAGCCAGCATGGGGATTCCATAGCCGTACAGCAGCCAGTTGAAGGCGCTGCCCTCGGCAATGGGATAATCCAGCACATAGGGGTTGAGCCCGAGCCGGATCAGGATGATCGCGGCCAACAGCAGGGCGACATTGCGCAGGCCGTCAAGGCACAGGCGCCGTTCGACCCAGGCGATGGCCGCCGGCAATACCGCCAGGGCGACGGTCAGCCAAGCCTGTTCCAGGGCGAAGGTGGCGGCCAGGGCGACGGCGCCGATGGTCCCCACCGCATAGGCGGCCAGAGCGCCGTCCATTCCGGTTTCGCCGCGCCGTCGGGCCATGCGTTCGCCCGCCAGCAGCAAAACGGCGCCTACGGCCAGGGCCCCGGCCACCCAGGCCCAGACATGGCCCAGCGGCACCAGCCGCCAATAGGACACCGCCAGCAGGGCCAAGGGCGCCGCTGCCGACAGTGCCGCCCAACGCCAGGGCCGCTCCGTCCGCCCGATGGCGATGAAACCGCCCATGCCGAACAGCGCGGCCAGGATCAGCGCCACCCAGGCGAAGCGCCCGGCCTCGCCCGGCAGCGGCGGCGACAGGATGTCGCCGATGGCGTCGATCTCGCGCAGGCCGGCATCCCAGCCGGCCAAAATCAGCACCGCCAGGGTTGCGGCGATCCACGGCACCCGGTCAAAGACCTGATCGCGCCAGCTGAAGGCCAGGAACAGCCCGGACAGAATGACCGGCACGGTCATGGCCTGGGGCGAGAAGTCGTCGCCATGGGCCAAGGCCAGGGTGACGACACAGATGATCGCGGCGGCGATGAACACCACCCGGTGGACCATGGGGTGCTCGGCCGTTCCGGCCAGATGGGGGATGGCCGGCAGGCCCAGGCGGAAGGCGGCGAACAGGCCGGCCAAGGCACACAGGAAAGCCCCCAGCACCACGGCATCGCCGTCGCGCCACGAGAATACCAGCCATATCAGGCTCCAGCCGGCACTTCCGGCCAGAACCGCCCAGGCCAGCCACCACCAGCCGCGCCAGCGCAACAAGGCCAGGGCACCCGCCGACAGCACCAGCAGATAGGTGAACAGGCCGATGGCGCTGGGATGGTCCGATTGCACCAGCATGGGCACGGCGAAACCGCCGATCAGGCCCAGCAGGGCGACAAAGGGGCCGTGACCCAACGACAGCAGCACGGTGGCGGCGGCGGTAGCGGCAAGGCCGGTAAAGGCGGCCATGGGTGACAGCAGGTCGTACAGGCCATAGGCGGCGTAAATGCTGGCGAAGACCATGGCCGCGCCACCGGCGACCAGGGCCGGCGGCACCTGCCAGGGCAGGCCGGGCAGGGGCAGGTCGCGGCGCGACAGCCAATGGCCCAGGCCGATGAAGGCGACGCCGGCGGCGGCGGCCAGCGACACCCGCAGCGCCGGGCCCAGCAATCCCTGGTCGCTGGAATACTTGACCAGGAAGGCGCCGCCCAGGGCCAGGGCGATGCCGCCCAGCCACACCAGCCAGCGTTCGGTCAAGGCCCGCTCCGCCGCCATGGGAATGGGCGAGGGGGTGGGCAGCGGCGGCGGTGTCCGGGCCGGTTCGGCGGGGATTTCGATTGATTCGGGCTCGGGGGGTGGCGGTGTGGGAACCGCCGGTACCGGGACCGGCACCGTATGTGCCTGCGTCTGGCTGATTTCGACAGCAGCCAGACGCTTGCGCAAGGCACGGACTTCCATTTCCAGCCGGTTCGACCGCGACAGGGCGATAAAGGCGGCGGCGGGGACGCCAACGGCGAAGAACAGCCCGACCAAAGCCCCAAGCAGCATGTAACCATCAAACATTTCCGCCTCCCGGCGTTTGAATTAGGCCCGGACCCAGGTGTGGATGTCACCGGTCTGCGGGATCATTCCGACCCATTGGGCCGTCTCGCAATTCCAAAGTGGTCGACGGCCATAGGCCTGTTCCAGCACGCTCATCAGGTCGAATTCCGTTGCGCTGCCATAGGCGGCGGCCAGACTTTCGTCAAGAAGCCGCCACCGTGCCACCGAGGTTTCCAAGATGGCATGGCCGTCCCAGGTCTGATGGTCCCACGGCTTGTCCGCCGCCTGCGGCTTCGTGTGCTCGGCGAACGGGGAGCCGGGAGCGAAGTGGTTGGTCTGGATCAGGTAATCGGCCTCGGCCATGGCGACCACATGGGCTTGTCCCCGCGTGCCGAATTCGAAGATGCAGGCCTCGCCCTTGGCGATTCCGCACAGGCTGATGAAAACGGGGGCACCGGGGCGCCAGTCCTTGATGTGCTGGTAGGCCTGGGCATAGGTGGAAATAGGGGATTCCATCAGCCGGCGGATCAGGAAGGTGGGATCGGCGTTGAGCGAAAACGACGTGCCGCGCCAGGGGGCGAAATTGATGGCGATGGAAAAGCCGGGCTTCACCGCCGTCAGGAAGCCGACCATGCCCAGCAGGCCGGCGGCGGCGAAGACCTCGCGGTTGGCGCGGTGTCCCACATAGATGCGGCTGGCCGCGGCGATGGCCGAGGCCGAGGGCCAGTCCAGGCTGCGGAAATGGACCATATGGCCCTGGCGGCGATCCCAAGCCATCACCGTCGAGCAGCCGGCATGGGACAGCGTATAAAGGCGTTGCATGGCGGCCAGATCGGATCGGGCCAGGATATGGTCGCCGATGCGGTCGGCCAGATGATTGCTTTCGTCCATATAAAGGCCGAAGGGTTGGTAGATGGCGCCATAGGCGGCCCGGGTCGCCACCTTCCAGGCGATTTCCCACGACCGCTTGCGGCGGATGTCCCCCATCACCGCCTGGGCCAGACCGCGCATGGCCGACACATCCTCGGCATGGCCGATATCGGCCCAGCGATCGGCGGCGGTGGCGGCATCAAGGTCGATACGGCGGGCGGTTCTCAAGGTGACGCGATCGGCGGCGGGGCAGGCGAGTGGCGAGGCCAGGGCCCGACCCAGCGGCAGCAAGGGGATGGCGGCGGCGGCCCCCAGCACGGTGCGGCGGTCGATCATGCTCCGCCTCCCGGGCGGACGAAGGATTCGGCCATGGCCTTCGCCGCGCCGTAATCGGTCTTGCCGCTGCCCAGAAGCGGGATGCGCTCCACCGTCAGCAGGGTTTTCGGCACCAGCAATTCCGCCAGTCCCCGGGCGCGGAAATGAGCCAAAACGGCGTCGCGGGTCGGGGCTGGACGATCGGTCAGCAACACCAATTGCTCGCCCTTGCGGTCGTCGCTGATGGCCACCACCACGTGGTGGTTTTCTGCCCACAGCAGCGCCAGTTCACTTTCCACCTTGCCCAGGGACACCATTTCTCCGGCGATCTTGGCGAAGCGTTTGGCCCGGCCGACGATGCGGACGAAGCCCAATTCGTCCACTTCGACGATGTCGCCGGTGTCGTACCAGCCATCTGCCGGCGGTTCCAACTCGCCGGGCTTCTCCACCCGGTAATAGCCCAGCATGATATTGGGGCCGCTGACCCACAGCTTGCCGCCCTCGTCGATGCCGGGCATGGCCTCCAGCCGGAAGGCGATGCCCGGCAGCAGGCGGCCGACGGTGCCGGCCTTGAAATGCATGGGCGTGTTGACGGCCAGGACCGGGGCGGTTTCGGTGGTGCCATAGCCTTCCAGGATGCGCAGGCCGAACTTGTCCATCCATACCCGCCTGGTTTCGTCCTTGACCTTCTCGGCCCCGGCGAAGACATAGCGGACACTATAGAAATCATAGGCATTGGCGACGCGGGCATAGCCGGACAAAAAGGTGTCGGTACCGAACAGGATGGTGGCGTTGGTGTCGTAGACCATCTCGGGGACGATGCGGTAATGCAGCGGCGACGGGTACAAGAAGCATTTGATCCCGGCCAGCACCGGCAGCAGCAGGCCGCCGGTCAGGCCGAAGGAGTGGAATACCGGAAGCGCGTTGAAGACGATATCGGTGGGGCTGAAGGCCACCCGCGCCGCCAGTTGGGCGCAGTTGGACAGGATGTTGGCATGCGACAGCACCACCCCCTTGGGCATGCCTTCCGAGCCCGAGGTGAACAGGATCACCGCCGGCTTGTCGGCCTGCGCCCCCGAGCGGCGGTGGATGCGGCCAGCGAAGGGGCGGGCCAGCAGGCCATAAAGCCTGTCGGTCAGGCCCATAATGTTGCGGATGTCTTCCAGGTAGACGACTTTCACCTGGGCGCTCAGCGCCTCGATGGTCGCCGACAGCCGGGCCTGGTCGATGAACCGGCGCGAGGTGATCACGGTCTGGATGCAGGCCGCCTGACAGGCCGCCACCACATTGCCGGGACCGGTGGAGAAATTGAGCATGGCCGGCACGCGATTGCAGGCCTGAAGGGCGAAAAACGTAACGGCGGTGGCGGCGGCGTTGGGCAACAAAAGGCCCATGGCCTCGCCCGGCTTCGACTGGCGGGCCAGTACCCGACCCAAAGCCAGACCGCCCATGATCAGCCGGTCATAGCTCAGCGGCTTGCGGTTGATGTCGTCCACCGCCAGGGCGGTGCCGCCATGGATGCGGCTGGTGTCCAACAGCGCGCCGAACAAGGTGCGGTGGTGCGGCGCCGTCTCGAACATCATCGCCGACATGACGTCGTAAAGGGCGACGCCGATGCGGCGGCGCCGCGCCCGGCCCTTGATCTCGGACGGGACGTCGAAACGGGTGGGCGGCAGCACGGTGATGGTGATGGTGGGGAACCAGCGCAGCCGCAGCTTGCCTTTCAGGCGCGAGAACGGCGTGAACTCGGCCCCGTCGATGCGCACCGGCACCAGCTTGGCCCCGGCGCGGTCGGCGATCATGCCCGGGCCGTCATAGATCTTCATCAGCGCCCCGGTGACGGTCAGCCGTCCTTCCGGGAAGATCACCAGACTTTTGCCTTCCTGCACCACCCGGATCAGGCTTTTGGTCGACATGGGATTGGTGGGATCGACGGGAAAGGCGTCGACCAGCCGCAGGAACGGCTTTACCCACCATTGTTGGGCGATGAAACTGTTGACGGCGAAGACCGGCTTTTCCGGCATGAAGGCGGCCAGCAGCGCCGGGTCGAGGAACGAGGTGTGGTTGACCACGATCACCGCCGCCTCGCCCGCTTGCGGCAAATGTTCCAGCCCGCGCACTTCCACCCGATACAGGCGGCGGAACAGCCAGGACAGCACACCCTTGACGAAGGTGTCGGGCAGCAGGCCGCAGATGATGACGGCCACCACCAGATTGGCCAGACCCAGCACGCCGAAGATGTCGGTGACGCTCAGGCCCACGGCCAACAGGCCGGCACTGGCCAGGGCGGCGGCGACCATGAAGGCAGCGTTGAACAGGTTGTTGGCAGCGACCACGCGGGCGCGCACCGCCTCGTCGCTGCGCGCCTGCAAGATGGCGTAAAGCGGCACGATGTAGAGGCCGCCGCAGATGGCGAACAGCAGCAGATCGGCCAGCAGCCGCCACGATTGCGGGCGTGCCAGGAACTGCGACAGGCTGGCCAGGGTGCCGTCGCCGGCGACGGGACTGGCGGCGAACCACAGATCGACGGCGAACACGGTCATGGCCAGGGCGGCGAAGGGCACATGGCGGGCCGAGACCTCGCCCTTGAGCAAGCGTCCGCACAGCACCGAGCCCAGACCGATGCCGACCGAGAACATGGTCAGCATCAGCGTCACCACGTGTTCGTCGGCGTGCAGCACGTTCTTGGCGAAAGCGGGGAATTGCGACAGATAGGTGGCGCCGACCAGCCAGAACCAGGAAATACCCAGCACCGACAGGTACAGATCGCGCTGGCGGCGCACCAGGGTGTAAAGCCCGATGGTCTCGCCCAGCAGGTTGAAGCCGACCTTGACGCTGGTGTTGCCGCCATGGGCGCGGGGCAGCGCCAGGCTGGCGCCGAAGCCCAGCACCGCCAGGGCGATCATGGACCAGGCGACGATAACCAATCCGCCGTCGATCAGAACGATGGTGCCGCCGGCGATGGTGCCGATCAGGATGGCCAGGAAGGTGCCGCCCTCGATCAGGGCATTGCCGCCGACCAATTCGCCATCGCGCAGATATTCGGGCAGGACGGCGTATTTGATCGGGCTGGTGAAGGTGGATTGCAGTCCCAGCAAAAACAGCGCCGCCAGCATGCCGGTGATGCTTTGCGCCATCAAGGCCCAGGCGGCCAAGGCGGAAATGGCGATCTCGGCCCCTTTCCAGAACTTCATCAGTCCGGATTTCTCGTAGCGATCGGCCATCTGGCCGGCGGTGGCGGAAAACAGGAAGTAAGGCAGGATGAACAGGCCGGCGGCGGTGGTCGCCAGTACCTGCGGGTCCATGCCGGCTTGTGCCCCCAATTGGTAGACCACCAGGATGACCAACGCGTTCTTGAAGAAATTGTCGTTGGCGGCGCCCAGGAACTGGCTGATGAACAGCGGCAGGAAACGACGGCAGGCCAGCAGGTGGAAGGTTGCGTCAGCCATGATGGACCTCGGTCGGTTGGCCGGTGGAATCGAGTGCGCGCAGGCAGGCGGAATTGATCTGATCGGTAAAGCGGGACAGCGGCGCTTGCAGGCGGCCATAGATGATTGCGGTGGCCGGTTGCAGCATCAGCCCCAGGATCATGGCGGTGGCCAGGGCCGGGTCGGTCAGGCCCAAATCTCCGTCCTTGATGCCCTGTTCGACCAATTCATGCAGCACCGAGACCGGGTTGTCGGCGCCATCGGCGATACGCGGCAATCCCTGGTGCTGCACCAACAGCAGAAAGCGAAACAGCGTCGGGTTGTCGTCGTGGAAGCGGAAGATTTCGCCGATCAGCGCGGCGAGGCGGGGGCGAAAGCCGTGAAGCGGCGCCTGAAGCGCGGTGAGATGGTGGGCGAAGGCGGTGTAATTGCGGGCGAACAGGTCGGCGACCAGATCGTCCTTGGACGCGTAGTGGCGGTACAAGGTGCCCTCGGCGATGCCGGCGGCCTGGGCCAGATCGCGCACGCTGGTTTCGGTCACCCCTTTTTCCACGAACAGCCGCAGGGCTGCGTCATGAATGCGCTGTCGGGTTGGTCGTCCGTCCTTCATAGTCCGTTACCGATAATGTGAACGTTCACTCACAATGCGACCGGCGGAGGGCTTTGTCAAGGTCGCCGGTTTTATCCAGGGGGGCGTCCGTCCCATCGGCATGGGATGGGTAATATATCATTCATCAATATATTGTTGCCTGATAAGCTTGCCGCTGCCACCGTGGTCGCCATGACCAGCGCGACACGCAATCAGGGCAAGGGCGGCGGGGTGGATTACACCGACCGCCAGTATTGGAGCGGGCTCATCAAGATGAGCCTGTCCAAGTTCTTCATCCTGGCCGAGTTGCAGCGCCGTCCCATGCACGGCTATGAAATCGCCCGTCAGGTGGAATTGTCGACCAAGGGCTGCTGCGCCCCCACCGCCGGGGCGCTGTATCCGGTGCTGCGGGAATTCGAGGAGGGCGGCTATGTCACCGCCTTGATCGAACACACCGGCGGGCGCCAGCGCAAGGTCTACACCATCACCGACAAGGGACAGCGGGCCTTCGCCGTGGCGGTCGAGGCGTGGCGCGAGGTCGGGGCTTATCTGGACGGGCAGGGCTGATGATGAGCGGTGGCACCCGGCCTTATTCCTTCGTCTGGCTGCTGGCGGCGGCGCAATTGGTGGCCTGGGGCAGCCTGTATTATGCCTTCGCCGTCGCCGTGGTGCCGATGGAGGCGGAATTGGGCTGGTCCAAGACCAGCTTGAACGGCGCCTTGTCGGTGGGCTTGTTGAGTTGGGGCCTGTGCGCCCCCCTGGTCGGCCAGTGGATCGACCGCCACGGCGCCCGCGCGGTGATGATCGGCGGCGCCGTCGCTGGCGGCCTGCTGATGGTGGCGTGGTCGCAGGTGCGGGAGATTTGGCAGTTTTACCTGATCTGGGCGGCCATGGGGGCGTCCATGGCCTGTCTGTTGTACGAACCGGCCTTCGCCGTGGTCACCGCCCTTTACGGCGCCGATTACCGCCGCGCCATCACCGCCATCACGTTGCTGGGCGGTTTCGCCAGCACGGTGCTGATCCCGGTGACCCAATTGTTGTGCGACGCCGTGGGCTGGCGTCACGCCATCCTGACCATCGGCCTGTTCTGCATCGTCTTCGTCGGCGGCATCCATGCATTGCTGCTGCGCCCCGGCGATGGGAAAGCGCCGCATCAGCCCCAGGCGGTGGAAAAAACGGGCGGACCGCTGGTGCTGAGCCCGGTTTTCCTGGGGCTGGCGGTGTGGTTCACCGCCTATGGCGCCATCTTCACCGGCCTGACCTTCCAGTTGATTCCGCTGATGTCGGCTCATGATCTGGATTCTGGCCGCATCATCGTCGTCATGGCCCTGATCGGTCCCATGCAGGTGTTCGGGCGCATCGTCCTGCTGGCTTTGGGACGGCGGCAGACGGCGCGCGGCACCGGCGCCTTCGTCGTCGTGTCCATGTTGGGATCGGTGACCATCTTGCTGCTGGCGCCGGGTTATTTTCCCGCCCTGGTCGCCTTTGCCCTGCTCTATGGCGCCGGCAACGGCATCATGACCATCGTGCGCGGCACCGCCGTGCCGGAATATCTGGGCAATGCCCGCTATGGCGCCACCAACGGCGCCTTGGCCCTGCCCATCAACATCGCCAAGGCGGCGTCGCCGCTGGCCCTGGCCGGGCTGTGGTCGGCCACCGGTTCACCGCGTGCGGTGATCTTGGCCCTGTTGGCCTGTTGCGGCGTGGCCTTGGCCGGCTATCTCACCGCCACCTTCATGCGCAAAAGCTGAAACCTTGGGGCCGAGCGGATTCCGCCTTATCATTTCCCCATGACTGATTTCGACGCGACACCGCTGCGCCGCTGGGCGATGTTCTTTCTGGGCTGGATGTTCACCGGCTTGGGCGTGATCGGCGTTTTTTTGCCGCTATTGCCGACGACGCCGTTTCTGCTGCTGGCGCTTTGGTGCTTCGCCCGCTCGTCGCGGCGCTTTCATTCCTGGCTGCTGCATCACCGCTGGTTCGGTCCCAGCCTGCGCGACTGGGAACTGCACCGGATCATCCCGATCCGGGCCAAGATCATCGCAATCGGCAGCATGGCAGCGGCCATGGTGTGGATGGTTGGCTGGTCGCAGGCGCCGTGGCCGGCCATGGCCAGTATGGGGGCGGTGTGCGCCTTCGGCGCGTGGTATGTGCTGAAACACCCGTCTACAGCAACAAGTGTTGCACCGGATCGTCCTTCAGGCCCTTGAAGGCGGCCAGGGCGCGGGTGCGCGCCAAGGCGTGGTCGACCATGGGCGGCGGATAGCCCGGGACCCGGCCCATCTTCCACGGCTGATGGACGAAAGCCTTGGGCAGGTGGGCCAGTTCCGGCACCCAGGTGCGTACATAAGTGCCGTCGGGGTCGAATTTCTCGCCCTGGGTCACCGGGTTGAAGATGCGGAAGAACGGGGCGGCATCGGCGCCGCTGCCGGCCACCCATTGCCACGAGGCGGCGTTGTTGGCGCTGTCGGCGTCCACCAGGGTGTCCCAGAACCACGCCTCGCCAGCCTGCCAGGGGATCAGCAGATCCTTGATCAGGAACGAGGCGACGATCATGCGCACGCGGTTGTGCATCCAACCGGTTTGCCACAATTGCCGCAGCCCGGCATCGATGATGGGATAGCCGGTGCGGCCCATCTGCCATTTGCGTAAAGCCTCGGGGTCGTCGCGCCAGGGAAAGGCACGGAATTCGGGCCTGAGCGGGATGGTCGCCAAATCCGGCTGGCGGGCCAGCAGATGGCGGCTGAACTCGCGCCAGCCCAGTTCCTTCAAGAAGGTGTGGATTCCGTCGCCGGGGGGCAGCGCCCGGGCGGCGTGCCAGATTTGCCGGGGCGAGATTTCGCCGAAGGCCAGATGCGGCGACAGCAGCGAGGTGCCCGGCTTGGCCGGCAAATCACGGTCGCGCTGATAGGTTTCCACCGGTCCGTCGAGAAAATCGGCCAGCCGCGCCGCCGCTCCCGCTTCGCCCGGCTGCCAGAGTTCGGCCATGCCGCGCCACCAATCCAGCTTGGGCATCAGCTCCAGCGCCGCCAGGGGCAGGCCGGGGCAGGGGGCCAAGACCAGCGGCGCCGGCCGGGGCAGGGGCTGGGGCGGTGGCGGCAGGGCCAGGGCTGCGCGCCAGAACGGGGTGAACACCTGGAACGGAGTGCCGGCATTGGTGCGTACGGCGCCGATGCTGAACAATTCGTCGCCGGCAAAGGGCTCGGTGGGGATTTTCAGCGCCTGACGCACCCGCGCTTCCGTCGCCGACAAAGCCGGATCGGCCGAGGCGTTCCAGTAGACAGCGCGGGCGCCGCAGGCTTGGGCCAGACGCGGGATTTCGGCTTCGCAGCGCCCCCGCGCCAGGGTGACGGTGTCGCCCAGGGCGGTCAGGGATTGATGCAGCCACCAGCGCGATGCCCCGCCCAGGGCGCGGCCATCCTGGTCGTCGTGGCAAAAGGCCAGCACCACCGGGCCTTGCTGGGCGGCGTGATAGAGCGCCGGGTGGTCGGTCAGGCGCAGGTCGCGGCGCAGCCAGACCAGGATGGGGGCATTGGTCATGACGGGTTTTCCAGTCGGGCGCGCGGGCGGGTGACGATGCGGCCATTGACCAGCATCAGGGCTTGGAACGGACGGCGGAACAGCGACAGGAAGGCTGTGCTCATCACCTCGGTGCCGCCCCCGGTCGGGCCGAAGGCGGGCAGGGCCAGCCGGCGCCCGTCGATGACGAAGGCGGGCCAGACCTGGCCATCGTAGCGGGCCAGCGGGTTGGGGCGGGCGATGATCTCGCCCGCCTTGGTGGCCGCGCCGGCCTGAAGGCGAAAGGTCAAGGGCGACAGTTGGATTTCGTCTTCGCAGGCGATCCATTCATGCTCGGCCTGCAATCGGTCCCACTCCCGTTGTTCGCGGTCGGGCAAGGCGATCGGGGCCTCACCCATCCAGACGATAACGCGTGGCCGGCGTTGTCGGGCCAGCGCCGCCAGCCGGCGCACCGCCTGGGCGGCCATGGCGGCGGGCGGGCTGGCCACCGCCAGCAATTGCCGCGCCGGCCAGATCAGGGCGCCGCTGGCATCGGGCAGCAGGTGGACGCCGTTCAACAACATGGCTCAGCCCGGACCGTCGCCCAGGGCGTCGACCATCTGCGGCATGTGTTCGGCCAGGAATTCCGCATCATAGGGATTGGGCGCCTGAAAGCCGAACACCGGCTTCGGCCAAGCCGGATCGTCCTTGAAGCGGGCGATGATGTGGATATGCAACTGCGGCACCATGTTGCCCAGGGCGGCCACGTTCATCTTGTCGGCACCGCTCAGATTTTGCAGCCGGGTGGAAATTGCGGCGATTTCCTGGATCAGCATTTCGCGGTCGCCGGCATCCAGTTCATGAATTTCGGTGATGCCGTGGCGGCGGGGAACCAGCACCAGCCAAGGCCAAGCGCATTCATTCATCAACAAAATCCGGCACAAAGGCCAGTCGATGACGGGGATGGTGTCCGCCTTCAAACGGGGGTGTAGTTCAAACATTTGAAAGCTCCCAATTGCCTAGTCTTGTGTTTTCGCGGTATGACCGGCGCGGATGACCACGATGAAGAGAATGTGATGCGCCGTCGCCGGTCCCGCAACCGTAGTGAAACCGCTTCCCCCGCCCTGGCTTTCGGCAAGTTGCCCCGCCTGCTGCTGCTGCTTGTCGTCTTGTTGCCCATCGCCGAATGGAGCGCAAGCGCCATCATGGCCCGGCTGGACAGCCGTGCCAAGGCGGTGACGCTGTCCGACGACGATATCGTCAAACTGTATGGCACCGACCAGCCGGCGCAGTACCGCGAGGCGCTGGCGGAAATGCCCCAGGCCCATGACGGCACCTATGCCCCCTTGACCGAATACCGCATGCCCGCCCGCCAGGGCCGGCACCTGACCATCGACGGCCAGGGCATCCGCGGTGGGGTGATGGGGGCCGATGGGCCGCGCGTCGTCGTCTTTGGCGGCTCCACCGCTTTCGGCCACGGCCTGACCGATGGCGAGACCATTGCCGCGATCATGGCGGCCAAGCTGGCCCAGGACGGTCGTCCGGCGCGGGTGGAAAACCGGGCGACCCCCGGTTGGTATTCGACCCAGGATCGCATCGCCTTTGCCGAGATGCTGGCCACCGGCGACAAGCCGGATGTGGCGGTGTTCATCCACGGTGTCGATGATTTCCTCTCTTGCGGCAAACCCGAGCGCACCGCCTGGAGCGACCGTCTGGCCCGGGTCGGCATCCCCGCCGGGTTGGAAACGGTGGTCCGCCAATCGGCCCTGGCCGCCTTGGTCCGCCGACTGACCGGCATGCCCGAACCGTCCGGTCCGGTGCCCCATAATCCGGCCTGCGCCAGCGATTCCCAGGCCGAGGCGTCGCTGGCCCGTCTGGATGCCAACCGCCGTCTGATCGCCGCCATGGCCGAACGTTTCGGCGTCAAGCCGGTCTTCGTTCAGCAGCCGGTGCCGACCTATCATTACGACAACGCCAAGCGGGCGGTGCCGGTGGAACCCCACCTGATGGTACCCTACGTGCCGGTGGCCAAGGGCTATGCCCGGCTGGCCGAAATGCGCGGTACCGGCAAGTTGTGGGAACAGGATTTGCTGTGGCTGGCCGAACTGGAACCGGGCGAGGCCAACGCCTATATCGACCCCGTCCATTACGCCCCGGCCTTTGCCCGTCTGATCGGTGAAACCCTGGCCCGGCGGGTGGGCGACCTGTTGCCGGCCACCGCCTTCGATGGCGCCAGTCCGGCGGCCAATCCGCCGGCGGCGCAGTGAAGAACCGGGCGCTTCTGCTGCTGTTGTTGCCGCCCTTGTTCTGGGCCGGCAACGCCCTGCTGGCGCGGGCCACCGCCGGTGACCTGCCGCCGGTGGCCTTGGCCTTCTGGCGCTGGATTTTGGCCCTGGTGCTGATCCTGCCGTTCACCGGGCGTGATCTATGGGCTCATCGCCGGGTGCTTTGGGCTCATTGGCGGGCGGTGCTGGGGCTGGCCCTGACCAGTGTCGCCGCCTATAACACCTTGCTGTATCTGGCGGTGCAGACCACCACCGCCATCAACGCCACCTTGGTCGGCACCTCGCTGCCGATCATGGTGCTGCTGCTGGCGCGTTTGTGGCTGGGCGATCCGATCCGACCGCGTCAGGCCATGGGCATGGTGGTGTCCATCATCGGCCTGCTGGCGGTGGTCACCCGGGGCGAGCCGGCGCGGCTGGCCACCTTGACGTTGACGCCGGGTGACGGGCTGATGCTGCTGGCCTCGGCCTCGTGGGCGGCCTATTCGGTCATGCTGCGCCGCTTCCCCATTCCGGTGAAGGGTTTCACCTTGCTGACCGCGCTGATCATCGTCGGCTGGGTGATGATCGTGCCGTTTTATCTGTTCGAGCTGTCCTTGGGCTACACGGTGCAGGTGCGCCCGATGACCTTGGGGGTGATAGCCTATACTGCAGTCTGTGCATCGCTTTTGGCTTATTACTTCTGGAATGTGGGGGTGGCCGCCCTGGGGGCGCCCACCGCCGGGTTGTTCGCCAACCTCATCCCCTTGTTCACCGCCGTTTTGGGGGTGGCGTTGCTGGGGGAAACCTTTGCCTGGTTCCATTCCGTGGGCGGTCTGTTGATCTTCGCCGGCATCGGCTTGGCCACCTTGCCCCGGCGCTGACCGGGCGATGCATCGCAGGATTGCATATCAAGGCGTTGCGTCGTGGGCGGAGTGTCGCCAGAATGCACCGCCATCATGCCATGGCCGTCCGGCGGCCATGCACAGAGTCAAAGCGGGAGGATGAATGGTTCCGCCGAATTCCGGCCCAACCATTGCCGAACAGTGTTTCGGTGATGCCACGGTATCGCCCGAGCTTGACTGGACGCATGCGCGTCAAAGTCTGAGCGGCCCTGGCAACGCGGGGATGAACATTGCTTATGCGGCTGTCGACCGTCATGTGGCGGCGGGGCGGGGGGGTCGCCCGGCCATTCTCAGCCTGGGCCGACGCTATGAAAAGCGTCGCCTGAGCTATGCCCAGCTTGCCGACCTGTCCGCCCGTCTGGCCGCCGTTCTGGCCGCGCACGGCGTCGGTGCCGGCGACAAAGTGGCGGTGCTGACCGGGCGGTCGGTGGAATTGTACGTGGCCGCCTTCGGCTGCTGGAAAGTGGGCGCGGTCTATTGCCCGCTGTTTTCCGCCTTTGGCCCCGGCCCGCTGAAATCAAGGCTGGAACTGTCGCGGGCCAAGGTGTTGATCGCCACCGAGGAATTGTATCGCCGCAAGATCGCCGCCCAGCGCCCGGCGCTGCCCGATCTGCAAACGGTGCTGCTGGTCGGTGCCGATGGCGAGATGGTGGAGACGGACGGCGCCTTGGATTTCAATGCGGCCATCAACGCCGCCCAGCCGGCGCCGATCCTGGCGACCACGCCGGAGATGCCGGCCTTCCTGCATTTCACCAGCGGCACCACCGGCACGCCCAAGGGCGTGCTGCATTCCCATTCGGCGGTGGTGGCGGAAGCGCTGACGGCGCGCCAAGTGTTCGGGCTGGTGCCCGATGACGTGTTCTGGTGCACCGCCGATCCGGGCTGGATCACCAATACCGCCTATGCCCTGATCGCGCCCCTGGCCAATGGCTGCCAAGTGGTGGTGGACGAGGACGATTTCGACCCCCGCCGCTGGTACGGCATCTTGAAGGATGAGAAGGTGACGGTGTGGTACACCACGCCCACCAATATCCGCATGATGATGCGCTATGGCGCCGCCCTGGCCCGCGCCTACAAGGAAAATTCGCTGCGCGTCGCCGCCAGCGTCGGCGAGCCCCTGAACCCCGAGGCGGTGGCCTGGGGGGAAAAAGCCCTGGGCGTGCCGTTCCTGGACACGTGGTGGCAGACCGAAACCGGGGCCATCGCCATCGCCAATTGCCCGGGCAAGGCCAAGGCCGGCAGCATGGGCATGCCGTTGCCCGGCGTCGAGGCGGCGGTGATCAGCCGCGACCTGTCCAGCGTCACCCCGGTGGGCCGCGCCGACGAGGTGGGCGAACTGGCCTTGCGCGCCGATCTGCCGTCCATGTTCACCGCCTATATGGGCGAGGGCGCCAATTACGACCTGTCGTTCATCGACGGCTGGTACCTGACCGGCGATCTGGTGCGTCGTGATGCCGATGGCTGCTTCTGGTTCGTCGGTCGTGCCGACGACATGATCAAGTCGGCGTCGCACACCATCGGCCCGTTCGAGGTGGAATGCGGCCTGATGGACCATCCGGCGGTGGCCGAGATCGGCGTCGTCGGCAAGCCCGACCTGCTGCTGCGCGAAGTGCCGGTGGCCTTCATCTCGCTCAATCCCGGCTTCGAGGCGGGCGAGGCGTTACGGGTGGAATTGCTGACCTTCGCCCGTCAATGCCTGGGCGGCACCCTGGCGCCGCGGGAAATCCACTTCGTCGACAGCATGCCCAAGACCACCACCGGCAAGATTTTGCGCCGGGCGTTGAAAGCCAAGGCGGTAGCCGAGCCGGAAGAAGACGGCGAACCGCTGATCGTGCCAGTGATGGCGCCGGGGCGTTTCGACGACGAATAAGGCCCCCTGCGCTAAATTTGATGTACATACGCTCGATCCGTCCCCCCGCGTAGGCGGGGGTGACGGGAGCTACACCCCGGTCCGGACCAATTGGGCGAATTCGTCCGGCGGCACCGCCGGGCTGAACAAAAAGCCCTGCATCAGGGTTACCCCCTTGGTCAGCAGGAAACCGGCCTGGGCCTGGGTTTCCACCCCTTCGGCGATGACCTCGAAGCCCAGATTGGCGGCCAGGGTGGCGATGGACGACACGATGGCGCCGTCCTTGCGGTTGCCCGGCAATTCCTTGATGAAGGCGCGGTCGATTTTCAGCACGTTGACCGGGAACAATTTCAGGTACGCTAGGCTGGAATAGCCGGTGCCGAAATCGTCGATGGACATGCGCACGCCCATCTGCCCCAACTCGCCGACGATGGCGATGGCGCGGTCGACCTCGGTCGCCATCATGGTTTCGGTGATTTCCAGTTCCAGCAGCGACGGGCTTAATCCCCATTGCGACAGCGACCGCTCGACCTTTTGTTTCAAGCTGGCATCGTGGAACTGGGCCGGGCTCAGATTGACCGAGATGCAACCGAATTCAATGCCGTCATCCAGCCACAGCCGCATCTGTCGGCAGGCTTCGGCCAGCGCCCAATCGCCGATGGCACCGATCAGGCCGGCACGTTCGGCCACCGGGATGAACAAGGCCGGGCTGACATTGCCGCGCGTCGGGTGTTTCCAGCGGATCAGCGCCTCGGCTGCCACCACCTTGCGCGAGATACCGTCGATCTTGGGCTGGTAGTTCAGGCGGAACTGGCCCTCGGCCAAGGCGTGGCGCAGGTCGTTTTCCAGATTGACCCGTTCCGCCGCCTGACGGTCCATGTCGCTGTCGTAGAAGCGATAGGCATTGCCGCCGGCCTTGGCGTGGTACATGGCGGCGTCGGCGTGCGACAACAGGGTTTCGGCGCAATCGGCATGGTCGGGATACAGCGCCACGCCGATGCTGGTCGAGGCGTAAAGCTCCTGCTCCGGCAGGCTGAACGGTTCGGAAAAGGCGTAGAGCACCTTTTCCACGCAGGCCAGCGCCCCTTGGGCATCGGTGATGGACGGCAAGGCGACGACGAATTCGTCGCCACCCAGGCGCCCGATGATGTCGCTGGCGCGCACGCAGCCCTTCAGCCGCCGCGCCACCTGTTTCAGCAATTCGTCGCCGGCGGCATGGCCGAAGCTGTCGTTGACGTCCTTGAAGTGGTTGACGTCCAGGAACAACAGCGCCAGCCGGTTGCCTTCGTTCTCGGCCCGGACGATGGCGTCACCCAGGGCTTCCATCACCGTGTGGCGGTTGGCCAGCTTGGTCAGGGCGTCGTGGCGGGCGTGGAAGCGGATGCGCTGTTCGTCCATCTTGCGCCGGGTGACGTCGGACGCCACCATGACGAAGCTGCCCACTTCGCCGTTTTCGCCCTGCACCCCGGTCAGCGCCACCGAAGCCGGGAAGACGTCGCCGTTGGAGCGCCGGCCCCACAATTCGCCATGCCAGGTTTCGCCCCTGCGGGCGAAGTCCCAGGCCTCGGCCACCGTCTTGGGGTCGTTGATCTCGTCGGCGATGAATTTCGATTTCAGCCCCACCACCTGATCGACGGCAAAGCCGGTCATGCGCGAAAAGGCCGGGTTGATGGCGTGGACGACATCGTCGGTGTCGGTGACGATGATCGCCTCGCCGACATTTTCATAGACGGTGGCGGCCAGACGCAGGCGCTCTTCCGTCAGCTTGCGCTCGGTGATGTCCTGGACGGTGCCTTCGTAACAGACGGCGTTGCCGTCGTCGTCACGCACCAAACGGGCGTTTTCGGCGATCCAGATGATCTCGCCGGTCTTGCGATAGACCTGGGCCTCGAAGTTGCGCACCACCGATTCATGGTCCAGCAGCCGCTTGAAACGGTCGCGGTCCTCGGGATGGACATAGAGCCCGTGGGCGATGTCGGTCAGGCCCTCGATCAGGGCCTTGGGGCTGTCATAGCCGTAAATGCGGGCCAAAGCCTGATTGGCGTTGAGATAGCGGCCCGACGGCGTGGTGCGGTAGATGCCCTCGACGGCGTTCTCGAACAAGGAACGGTATTGGTTGGAAATGGCTTTTGCCTTTTCCTTCCGCCCAGTCCCTTCGGTCATGATCTCGCCACCGTCCAAACTCTTGCCCCTACGTTCCTGCACAATTTCTGTGCGTACACATCAGTGCCATTTTTCTAGGCACGTTGGCAAGGCGCAGGTTGCTCGTCCGAAAGCATAGCTGGGGTGTGACGGGGGGGCAAGCGATGGCCTACCCCCCTGACCTAAAGGATAGAGGGGAGATAAGGAAATCAGCGCCAGCCGACGCGATCGAAAATGCGCACGGCCTGCGAGGCGTTTTCGCCCAGCATGGCGACGTTGATCTTTTCCCCCTTGAACGGCCCCCAGGCGGCGACGGTGGGCGACATCTTGGCGCTGGCCAGCACCGGGAATTCGTTGTTGGCTTCGGCGAACAGCTTTTGCGCCGCTTCGCCCGACATGAATTCCAGCAGCTTCAAGGCTTCGGCCTTGTTCTTGGCCGACACGGTCAGGCCGGCGCCGGCCACGTTCATATGGGCGCCGCGATCGGCCTGATTGGGGAAGAACAGGCCGACCTTGGCGGCGGCGTCGCGCTCATCGGCCTTATCCGAGGTCTGCATGCCGCCGAAATAATAGGTGTTGGCGATGGCCACGTCGCATTGGCCGGCGGCGACGGCGGCGATCTGGTCGCGGTCGCCACCCTGGGGCTTGCGCGCCATGTTGTCGGTGATGCCCTTGGCCCAGGCTTCGGCCTTTTCCGGCCCCATCACGGCGATCAGGCCACCCAGCAGCGACTGGTTGTAGGTGGACGACGACGAGCGCACGCAGATGCGGCCCTTCCACTTGGCCGTGGCCAGATCCTCGTAGGTGGACAGATCGGCGGGCTTGACCCGGTCCTTAGCGTAGAAGATCACCCGGGCGCGGGCCGACAGGCCGTACCAATAGCCCTGGGGGTCGTGATACTGGGCCGGGATGTTCTTGGCCAGCACCGCGCTTTGCACCGGGGCCAGGATACCGGCGACACGGGCGGCGTGCAGGTGGGCGACGTCGGTGGTGATGAACAGATCGGCGGGGCTGTCCTTGCCTTCGCTCTTCAGACGTTCCAGCAACTGGGTCTCGTTGGCCGACAGCAGGTTGACCTTGATGCCGCTGGATTGGGTGAAGGCGTCCAGCACCGGCTTGAGCAGATGGTCCTTGCGGGCGGAATAGACGTTGACCTCGGCGGCGGACACCGTGCCGGCGGCCATGCAGGCGGCGACGGTCAGGGCGAGACGGCTGAACAGACGCATGGGAAAGGCTCCGTGATTATGCGAGTGATTTGCATGTGCGAAAACTAGCACGAGGGAGAGCTAAGCGAAAGGCCTATGTCGCCGGAAAGATGAAAACCTGACTGTGATCGATGCTCAGGCGCAGGCGCTCGCCTTCCGCCGGCAGGGCCCGGCTGGCCAGCCGGGCATGCAGATGGGCGGCGGGCAGGTGGGGGTGTTCCACCCGCAGATGGATCAGGCTGACCCGGCCCAGCAGGCGCGCGGCCAGCACCACCGCCTCGGGGCCGGCATCGTCGGTGATGCCGATGCCTTCGGGGCGGACCAGCACCTGGGCCTTGGCGACAGGGCCATCGACGCTAAAGCGGCCCAGCGGCGTATCCGCCATGCCATTGCTCACCAGGGCGTCGAAGATGTTGACCTCGCCGAAGAACGAGGCGACGAACGGGTCGGCGGGGCTGTTGTACAGCGCCTCCGGCTGGTCCATCTGGACGATGCGGCCCTGGCGCATGACGGCGACGCGGTCGGCCATGAACATGGCTTCCTCCGGGTCGTGGGTGACCATCAAGGTCGAGACCCGGTTGCGCTTCAAGACGTGCAGGGTTTCGTCGCGGACCTGATCGCGCAGGCGCTTGTCCAGGCCGGAAAACGGCTCGTCCAGCAGCATCAGGCCGGGATTGGGGGCCAGCGCGCGGGCCAGGGCGACACGCTGTTGCTGGCCGCCCGACAATTGATGCGGCCACGCCTGGGCATAATCCTTCATCCCCACCTGATCCAGCATCTCCAGGGCGCGGGTCTTGCGCTCGGTCCCGGTCAGGCTTTGGATGCCGAATTCGACGTTGCCCAGTACGTCGAGATGGGGGAACAGGGCGTAATCCTGGAACAGAAAGCCCACATGGCGGCGTTCCGGCGGCAGATGCACGCCGTTGCCCGACACCAACTGGCTGTTCAGCACCACGGTGCCGGCGCTGGGCGATTCCAGCCCGGCGGCGATGCGCAAGGTGGTGGTCTTGCCGCAACCCGACGGCCCCAGCAGGCAGAGCAACTCGCCCGGGGCGATGGACAGGCTGACGTCGTCCACCACGCGGGTTTGGCCGAAATGGTGGGTGATGTTGCTCATCACCAATCCGGTGGTGGAATTCATGATGGTTCTCCGGGGCGGGATTTGGCGATGGCGCGGCTGAGCAGCAGCACCGGCACCAGCCCGACCAGGACGATGGCCAGGGCCGGGGCGCCGGCATCGGCCAGACGTTCGTCCGAGGCCAGGGTGAAGGTGCGGGTCGCCAGGGTATCGAAATTGAACGGACGCATGATCAAGGTGGCCGGCAATTCCTTCATCACGTCGACGAAGACCAGCAGCACCGCCGACAGCAGGCTGCCCTTGATGATGGGCAGATGCACCCGGCGCAAGGCCGACACCGTGCCGCAGCCCAGGGTGCGGGCGGCGGCTTCCAGCGATGGCGTCACCTTGGCTAGGCTGGCTTCCACCGTGTTGGCGGAGACCGCCAGGAAGCGCACCAGATAGGCATAGATCAGGGCGAAGATGGTGCCGGTCAGCAGCAGGCCGGGCGAGGCGCCGGTCCAGCCCTCGATGGTGCGGGCGATGGAACGGTCGAGCGCCACCAGCGGCACCATGATGCCGACAGCGATGACCGAGCCGGGCACGGCATAGCCCAACGACGCCACCCGCACGGCCAGACGGATCAATGGGCGCGGATGCAGGCGCTGGGCATAGGCCAGCACCACCGCCACCGCCACCGCCGCCAGCCCGGCGACCAGGGCGAGGATCAGCGAGTTGCCGGCCAGACGGGTGAAGTCGCCGCCGAACGATGCCGCCAGCCCGACCTGAAACGTCCACCACGCCAGCATGGCCGCTGGGATGACGAAGCCCAGCAACACCGGCAACAGCGAAAAGGCCAGGGCCAGCCCACCGCGCCAGCCGGGCAGGGCGATGCGCGGCAGGCGGCGATAGCGGCTGGTGGTGTGGTGGCTTTTGGCGCCGCCGCGCGACCAGCGTTCCAGGGCGATCAGACCGGCGACGAAGATCATCAGCACCGCGCCTAATTGCGCCGCCACCGCCGGTTCGCCCATGCCCAGCCAGGTGCGGTAGATGCCGGTGGTGAAGGTGTCGACGGCGAAATAATGCACGGTGCCGAAATCGTTCAAGGTTTCCATCAGCGCCAGGGCGATGCCGGCCATCACCGCCGGTCGCGCCAGCGGCAGGGCGACCTGGGAAAACGCCCGCCACGGCCCGCGGCCCAAGGTGCGGCTGGCCTCCAGCACGCACACCGATTGCTCGAGGAAGGCGGCGCGGGCCAGGATGTAGACATAGGGGTAGAGCACCATCACCATCACCGTCACCGCCCCGCCGAGCGAGCGGATTTCCGGGAACCAGTAATCGCGCGCGCTGGTCCAGCCCATCAGGGCACGAAGCGCGCCCTGCACCGGACCGGAATAATCCAGCAGGCCGGTATAGGTATAGGCGACCACATAAGCGGGCATGGCCATGGGCAAGAGCAGCGCCCATTCCAGCACGCGGCTGAAGGGAAACCGGCACATAGTCACCAGCCAGGCGGTGCCGACGCCGCCCAAGGCGACGCCGGCGCCGACGCCGATCATCAGGATGATGGAATTGCCGATATACGATCCCAGCACGGTCTCGGCCAGATGGGTCCAGATGCCGCCCGACGGCACCAGCAGATTGCCGGCCACGACCACGACCGGCAGCGCCACCAGCGCCGCCAGCACCACAACCGCCGCCAGCCAGGGCAGCGGCGCCTTAAAGCCATTTTTTTTGTGTGGATATGCGGGCACGCGAAAATCCCGGAAAGGGAGCAGGAAAGATCGATAGGATATTGCAAGTGATTAGCAACGGCAATCCATCTTCCTGCACGATTTCCTGCTTTGAACTGGAAACCGTCACGGTTCCGTATTAAGAAGACGTTCCCCATCCCAACCGATCAGGGATTGCCCGTGAAAGCCGCCGTCATCGTATTTCCCGGCTCCAACTGCGACCGCGACGTCGCCGTGGCGCTGGAAGCAAGCATGGGCGCCAAGCCCCACATGGTTTGGCACCGCGACACCCAACTGCCCGACGTCGATCTGATCGTCGTTCCCGGCGGTTTTTCTTATGGCGATTATCTGCGCTGCGGCGCCATGGCCGCCCATTCGCCGATCATGCGCGAGGTCAAGGCCCGCGCCGATCAGGGCGCGCGGGTCTTGGGCATCTGCAACGGCTTCCAGATCATCACCGAAGCGGGGCTGCTGCCCGGCGTGCTGATGCGCAATGCCGCGCTCAAGTTCATCTGCCGCGACGTGCATCTGCGGGTGGAGAACGACCGCACCGATTTCTGCCGCTATTACCGCAGCGGCGACGTGGTGCGCTTCCCCATCGCCCATGCCGAGGGTAATTACTTCGTCGATCCCAAGACCTATCGGGAAATGGAAGACAACGGTCAGGTGGCCTTCCGCTATTGCGGTGCCGACGGTACTGTCGCGCCCGAGTTCAATCCCAATGGCAGCTTGGGCAACGTCGCCGGTGTTTATAATACCAAGAAGAACGTGCTGGGCCTGATGCCGCACCCGGAACGCTTGGCCGAGGATCTGCTGGGCGGGTCCGACGGCAAGCTGATGTTCGATTCGCTGGTGGAGGCGTTGTCGTGAGCCAGATTACCCCTGAAGTCATCGCCCAACACGGCATCAAGCCCGACGAGTACAAGCTGATCCTCGAGATCATGGGCCGTGCGCCCAATCTGACCGAGCTGGGCATCTTCTCGGTCATGTGGTCCGAGCATTGCTCGTACAAATCGTCGAAGAAGTGGCTGAAGACCCTGCCGACCAAGGCGCCGTGGGTCATCTGCGGCCCGGGCGAGAACGCCGGCATCATCGATATCGGCGACGATCAGGCCATCGTCTTCAAGATGGAAAGCCATAACCACCCGTCGTTCATCGAGCCCTATCAGGGCGCGGCGACTGGTGTGGGCGGTATCCTGCGCGACGTCTTCACCATGGGCGCGCGGCCCATCGCCAACATGAACGCGCTGCGCTTCGGCGACCCGGCCAACCCCAAGACCCGCCATCTGGTGGCGGGCGTGGTCGCCGGCATCGGCGGTTACGGCAATTGCGTCGGCGTCCCCACCGTGGGCGGCGAGACCAATTTCCACAAATCCTACAACGGCAACATCCTGGTCAACGCCATGACCGTGGGTCTGGCCGACAAGAACAACATTTTCTATTCGGCCGCCGCCGGTGTCGGTAATCCCGTCGTCTATTTCGGTTCCAAGACCGGTCGCGACGGCATCCACGGCGCCACCATGGCTTCAGCCGAATTCGACGAAAAGTCGGAAGAAAAGCGCCCGACCGTGCAAGTCGGCGACCCCTTCACCGAAAAGCTGTTGATCGAAGCCTGCCTGGAACTGATGGCCACCGATGTCATCGTCGCCATCCAGGACATGGGCGCCGCCGGCTTGACCAGCTCGTCGTTCGAGATGGCGTCGAAGGGTGGACTGGGCGTCGAGCTTGATCTGGACAGCGTCCCCATGCGCGAAGAGGGCATGAGCGCCTACGAGATCATGCTGTCGGAATCGCAAGAACGCATGCTGATGATCCTGAAGCCGGGCAAGGAAGATGTGGCCCGCGCGATCATGGACAAGTGGGAACTGGATTTCGCCGTCATCGGCACCCTGACCGACACCGGTCGCATGGTGCTGAAGCGTCATGGCGAAATCGTCGCCAATCTGCCCATCGACCCGCTGGCCCAGGCCTCGCCGGAATATGACCGTCCGTGGACGGCCCCGGCCAAGCTGCCGGTGATCGCCGCCGACAAGGTGGAAGCGGTCGACCCGGCCAGCGCCTTGAAGACCCTGCTGGGCTGCCCCGATCTGGCCTCCAAGCGTTGGATCTACGAGCAGTACGACCACATGGTCATGGGCGACACCGTGCAGCGCCCCGGCGGCGATGCCGCGGTGGTGCGCATCCACGGCACGCAAAAGGCGGTGGCCATCACCACCGATTGCACCCCGCGTTATTGTCAGGCCGATCCGCATGAAGGCGGCCGTCAGGCGGTGGCGGAAGCCTATCGCAACATCTCGGCCACCGGCGCGGTGCCGCTGGCGGTGACCGACAATCTGAATTTCGGCAACCCGGAAAAGCACGAGATCATGGGCCAGATCGTGGAAGCGATCAAAGGCATGGGCGAGGCTTGCCGCGAGCTGGACTTCCCCGTCGTCTCCGGCAACGTGTCGCTTTACAACGAAACCCAGGGCACGGCCATCCAGCCGACCCCGGCCATCGGCGCCGTCGGCCTGCTTGACGACGTGTCCAAGCACATGACCGTGGCTTTCAAGGCCGGTGGCAACCACATCGTGCTGTTGGGCGAAACCAAGGGTTGGCTGGGCGCGTCGTTGTACCTGCGCGAAGTCTGTGGCCGCGAGGAAGGGGCGCCGCCGCCGGTGGCGCTGCACCGCGAGCGGCGCAAGGGTGAACTGGTCCGCCAGTTGATCCAGGACGGTCAGATCACCGCCTGTCACGACGTCTCCGATGGCGGCCTGCTGGTGGCGGTGGCGGAAATGGCCATGGCCAGCGGCATCGGCGCCAGCCTGGAGGCGCCGTCGAGCCTGCCGCTGCATGCCTGGTGCTTCGGCGAGGACCAGGGCCGCTATGTGCTGGAAGTGGGCCAGGACGATCTGGTCGCCGTGCTGGAAGCGGCGCAGGAACACGATTGTGTCGCCCGCGTCATCGGCAAGACCGGTGGCGCCGACATCAGCGTCGGCGGTTCCTGTGTCGCCGTGGCCGAACTGAAATCGGTCAACGAGTCCTGGATGCCCACTTTCATGGGCGCGGAAATGTCCGGTCACTGATTATGATCATGACAAAGGCCGGTCTTCACCCTTGGCGGTGAAGGCCGGCCTTTTCTTTTGCCGCCTCAGTGGATTTCGGGGCGGGTGCGGTCGTGGTGACGGCGTTTGACCTCGTACATGCGCTGGTCGGCCAACTCGATCAGATGCTCGATCTCGACGCTTTCATCGGGAAAGTGGGCGGCGCCGATACTGGCGCTCAGTTGGAAGGTGCGATTCTCGAACTGGAACGGCGAGGCGGTTTCGGCTGTGATGCGGTCGATGACGGCCTGGATACCGTTTTCCATTTCCACCGGCGACAAGATCGCGCCGAACTCGTCGCCACCCAAGCGGGCGACCGTGTCCGACTGGCGGGCCACCTGCTTCAGGCGATTGGCCGCTTCCTTGATCATGGCGTCGCCGGCCCGATGGCCGAAGCTGTCGTTGACCTGTTTAAGGCCGTTCAGGTCGATCATCAGGATACCGGCGGCCTTTTGTTCGCGCGCATGTTGTGATGTCAGCGTGCGCAGGCGATCCATGAACAGCGCCCGGTTGGCCAGCCCGGTCAGGCTGTCATGAGTGGCCTGATAAAACAAATCGTCGGCATTGTATTTGGTGGCGAAGAACATGGCGGCGCCGACCACCTCCGACAGCAGGTTCAACAGCTTGACATCCTGGTCTCTGAATGCGGCGGGGTGGGCCGACATTGCCTTCAGCACCCCCACCGTCGCGCCGTTATGATGAAGCGGCATCACGATCATCGAGCGCAGACCGACCTTGCGGCAGGCATTGATGTCGACGCGATGGTCGGTTTCGCAATCCGCCGACAGCAGGGTTTCCCCCTCTCTGACCGCCAGCCCCGACAGGCTGTTGTCGCGTTTGATACGCAGGCCGATTTGCGACTGGGCACTGCCAGCGGTGGCGCGATAGACCATTTCGTCGCCCTCGGCCAGTTCGATGGCGGCCCCATCCGCCCCGATCAGTGATAAGGTGCGATCCGTCACCAGTTGCATGACATTGGGTAAATCCAATCCAAGCTTAGCGATTTCGGTCTGGATCGATATGATTTCCATTAGTTGTTCTGGTGTTGGCATGCCCGACCCCAATAACTATACATATGTATTAATGCTGTGATTAATTTCAGCGCTTCCCAAATATCATATGAGTTGTGATTTGGTTGTTGTCATGAATTTTGTTGTAAAATGTAGAGCTTTTGTAATCGGTATGTTTTATTTTGTTATACTTATATCGGCTTTATCACCCTGGAGTTGATATGGAGCCTGCCCGTGCCGGTGCCTTCGCTGCCCTGACCGCCTTTTTGTGTTGGGGGGTGTTCGGCATCTATTTCCATGCCTTGGGTGCCGTTCCCGCCGCCGAGGTGCTGGCCCATCGCATTATCGGCGGTGCGCTTTTCGCCCTGTTGTTTCAATCGGCCTGGGGGCGTCTGGCGGAAATCCGCGTCGCCCTGACCGATACCAAGGTGCTGCGCGGGTTGTTGGGATCGTCGGTGGCCATCGCCGTGAATTGGGGCGTGTTCATCTGGGCCACCGCCAATGGTCGGGCGTTGGAAGCCAGTTTGGGCTATTTCATCTTTCCGCTGATTTCGGTGGTGCTGGCCCGTGTCGTGCTGGGCGAACGCCTGAGCCGGCGGCAGGGGGCGGCGGTGGCATTGGCCGCCCTGGGCGTCGGCTGGCTGGTGGCGGTCGGAACCGGTCTGCCGTGGGTGGCTCTGGTGCTGGCCGTCAGCTTCGGCGCTTATGGTTTGCTGCGCAAAACCATCGTCGTCGGCGCCATGGCCGGATTGTTCGTGGAAGCCGTGGTGCTGGTGCCGCTGGCCTTGGGCTATCTGCTGTGGAGCGGCGGCGGCGTGGTGGTGCATGACGCTGCGCCCCAGGTGATTGCCCTGATCGCCGTTGCCGGCCCCTTGACCGCCATTCCGCTGGCCCTGTTCGCCTATGGGGCGCGGCGGTTGCGGCTGTCGACCTTGGGTTTGATGATGTACATCAATCCGACGGTGCAGATGCTGGTGGCGGTGTTTTTGTTCGGCGAAGCCTTCACCCAGGCCCACATGGTCGCCTTCGCCGCCATCTGGTGCGGGCTGTGCCTGTATTCCTGGCCCAGCCGCCGGCTTTGATTTTCCCGTCTGTTTGGCGCAAGATGCCCGCGCTTTCGCCTAAAGCCCCAGCAGGAGATTTTGTTCATGCCCATGGAAGCCAGTGTGATCGAACAGATGATCAAAGAGGCCTTTCCCGACGCCAAGGTCATCATCGAGGATCTGCGCGGCGACGGCGATCATTATTCCGCCATGGTGGTGTCGGAAGCCTTCAAGGGCAAGTCCCGCGTCGCCCAGCACCAGATGGTCTATGGCGCGCTGCAAGGCAAGATGGGCGGCGAATTGCACGCCTTGGCCCTGCAGACAGCGACCCCCGAGACGGCACCGGACTGGGCCAAGGGTTGATCGGCGTCAAAGCCGACATGGCGTGCGGCAAGCATGTTGCACCGGCGGCTTTGGCACCCTACATTGAAACAATTCCAATTCCGCCTTACTTCTCGCAGATAGGTCGCATCCATGAGCAATCCGGTTTTCGAACGCATTCAGCAGGACCTCAGTGAAAACGACGTGGTCGTGTACATGAAGGGGACGCCCATGTTCCCGCAATGCGGCTTCTCCGCCGCCGTCGTCCAGGTGTTGACCGCGCTGGGCGTCAAGTTCAAGGGCATCGACATCCTGGTCGATCCGTCCTTGCGCGAAGGCATCAAGCAGTACACCAACTGGCCGACCTTGCCGCAGCTTTACGTCAAGGGCGAGTTCGTCGGCGGTTGCGACATCGTGCGCGAAATGGCCGGCAACGGCGAGCTGGCCGCTTTGCTGAAGGATAAGGGCGTTCCTTCCAACGCCTGATCCCGGATCTGATCGCCGGAAAAGCCCGAAGCTGTGGTTTCGGGCTTTTTTCATGTCCGTCCGGGACTGGCAATCGCTGCCGGGCGGCGCCATCTAGACTTCATGCCTATGCCCGTCTCCATCGCCCGTGTTCTGGCGCGCGGCTTCTGCGGTCTTTGCCCCAGTTGCGGCCACGGCAGGGTATTGCACGCCTATTTGCGGGTGGTGGAAACCTGTGAATGCTGTGGTGAGCCCCTGGGCCATATCCGTGCCGATGACGGCCCGGCCTATTTCACCCTCTTCGCCGTCGCCCATCTGGTGGTGCCGCTGTGCCTGTGGATCGAGCAGGCCTGGGCGCCGCCCATGGGCTGGTTCATGGTGGTGGCGCTGTTGGCCGCCAGTGTCCTGACCGCCTTGCTGCTGCCGGCCTTCAAGGGGGCGACGGTGGCGCTGATGTGGCGTTTGCGCCTGCAAGGCGACGAACGCCATGATGACGGTTTGTGATCAGTGGGCCTTGGCTTGGCGTTCCATTTCGGCGATCAGCCAGCGCTCCAGCGGCACCCCATAGGGGCGGCCACGCTCCTGCCAAGCCAGCTTGGCCCGTTGGCGGATGGGTGGCAGCGCCCGCCCGCTGGTCAGCCGCTTGGACACCTCGCGGTTGATTTCCACCAGGGCTTCCAGCTTGTCATCCGACAGACCGCGCCCGGCGGTGCGCGAGGCGGAAACGACGAAATCAGCCAGATGGCGGTTGGGGTCCAGCCAGGCTTTGGCGCTGGCGATGCGCGACAGGGTCAGCCACAGACGGTGGTTGATGTCGAGCGCGGCGACGAAATGGTCGGTGTCGCAGGCGCTGCACAGGTCGTCGGCGGCCTCGGCCAGGGCAGCGGCGGTGCTTTCGTTCAAGGTCAGGCGTACGGGAATGGGCGCGGATTCCATTTCTGTCCTCCCTAAGTCCTGTTCTTTCCCAGCGGCGACGAGTGTAGGATGGGTTGTGCGCATCCTCAATCCACCGGAGGTTTGGGGTGGGCTTTGTCCAACCCTGCGGCAAGTATGCTATACCGACGATCCTTGATGTTTCCATTTACAGAATTATGAAATCATCCTGATATATCTGTCCCTGTTCTTAAAAGTGTCACGCCATGCTGAAAAAACACTCGATCATCATTGCCGGTCATGCCAGTTCCATAACGATGGAGCCGGCATTCTGGGATGAATTGAAGAAAATATCCGAACGCGATGGGGTGTCCATCAATCAGCTTGTCAGCGTTATCGATACCGACCGTGATGGCAATTTGTCATCAGCCATTCGTTTATTTGTGTTGAATGATTTGAAGAAAAGACTTGCTGCTGATTGATGTGATCTTGTTTTTATTGAAACGAATAAATATCATTTTTCACATTTGGTTACATTTGCGCTGTTGCGGGCAATGCTTGTGAAAAAACGAAGGCTGTGGATAATAAGGCGGTATGATCCGGTCTCGTCTATTTCACCGCCTGTTTTCCACCATGCTGATCGTCGTCGGCCTGTTTTCGGCTGCCGTCTATCTGCTGGTGGTGCCGTTGGTCGAGCAGAAGGCCTATGAGATCGAGCTGAACGCCAGCGGCGCCATCTTGGAAAACGTCTTCAAGATGGCGGCGAAGATCAAGGGCGGCCTGGAAGAGCAGCGGGCCGAGACGGAAAAATCGTACAAGCAGCAATTGCGCAACGTGGTGCAATTGGCCGCCGCCTACATAGACTGGGTGTTCGCCCAGCGCGATCGCGGTGAGATATCCGATGCCGAGGCACGGCGCCAGGTGTTCGAAGGCCTGCGGGCGATGAAGTACGGCAACGACGACTACATCTGGGTCACCGACTACTATTCCAACCTGCTGTCCCATCCCGACCCCTATTTTCAGGGCCGCAACGCCGCCGATTTCCGCGACCAGTCGGGCAACACCATCATTCCGGTGATCATTTCCACCGCGCGCGCCTGGGGCGAGGGCTTCCACACCTATCCGTGGGCGCGGCCCAAGGGCAACAGCCCGGCCCTGACCGATCAGAAGATTTCCTATTTCAAGGATTTGCCCCGTCACCGGCTGGTGGTGGGGACGGGGGCCTATCTGGCCGATATCGATGCCGAGGTGGCCAAGCGCATGAACGAAGCGGTGGAGGATCTGCGCCAGGTGCTGCGCGCCATCCGCATCAACGCCACCGGCTACGTCTATATCTTCGACGCCCGCAACAACATGATCATCCATCCCAATTCCAATATCGAGGGGACGGAGTTTTCCCGTAAAAACAACCCGCTGTCGGGCCATTCCATCGCCGACGAGCTGAAGGCCGCCGCCGATAGCGGCCAGCCGGTCTATTATCTGTGGGACAAGCCGGAAGACCCCGACAATTACGTCTATCAGAAGATTTCGTGGGTGCGGCACTTCCCCGGCTTCGATTGGTACATCGCCTCGTCGGTCTATGTGGAAGACTTGCGCAAATCGGCGGTGGAACTGTCCAACCGCATCATGATGGTGGCTTTGGCCATCCTGGTCATCGGCATCGCCCTGGCCTGGCTGGCGGCGCGGCGTCTGGTGGAACCCTTGCGCCGGTTGGCCGAGACGGCGGCGCAGGTCAGCGCCGGCGATCTCAGCGCCCGCACCGGTATCGTCCGCGATGACGAAATCGGCATCCTGGCCGCCGGTTTCGACGGCATGATCCAGCGGGTGCGCGACAACATCGCCACCTTGGACAGCCGGGTCCGCCACCGCACCATGGAGCTTGAGGACAGCAATCGCCGCCTGTTGCAGGCGGTGGAATTGCAGGACCGGGCGCAAATGGCCCTGGCCGACACCGAGGCGCGTCAGCGCCTGATCCTCGACGCCATTCCGGCGGCCATCGCCTATCTGGACCGCGACCAGCGCATCCGCTTCGCCAATCGCCGTTGGGCCGATCTGGTGCGGCGCGACAAGGATCAGGTGGTCGGGCGCTATCTGGCCGAGGTGGTGGGTCGCCACGCCCATGACAGCATCGCGCCTTATCTGGCCCGTACCTTCGCCGGTGAAGCCGCGTCGTTCGAATACGCCTTTCCCTCGGGTCAGGATGGCCGCAGCCTGATCACCAAGAACAGCCTGATCCCGGAACTGGGGCCGGAAGGGGCGGTGCTGGGCATGTTCGTGCTGTCGCTCGACGTCACCGACGAAAAAGACACCGAACGAAGGCTGATGGAAGCCCAACGCCTGAACGCGGTGGGGCAGTTGTCGGGCGGGCTGGCCCATGATTTCAACAATCTGCTGTCCATCATCATCGGCAATCTGGCCGCCGCGCGCGAACGTTATGGCGGCGTCGAGGGGCTGGACGAGTTTCTGGAACCGGCGCAGCGGGCCGGGCGGCGCGGCGCCGACATCACCAGCCGCCTGCTGGCCTTCTCGCGCCGACAGCCGTTGAAGCCGCAGCCGGTGGACGTGGGGGCGCTGATTCGTGAAATGGCGGTGCTGCTCAGGCGCTCGCTCCCCAGTTCCATCGACATGATCCTGCCGCCCGAAGACGTGCCGTGCTGGGCCATCGCCGACCAGAACCAGTTGGAAAACGCCCTGGTCAATCTGGTGCTCAACGCCCGCGACGCCATGCCCGGCGGCGGTCGCCTGGACATCAACGCTCGCATCCGGACCCTGACCGAACCGGCCATGTTCGACGAAATGGCCCCCGCCGACGATTATCTGGAAATCATCGTCGCCGATCACGGCCAAGGCTTTGGTCCCGAAAGTCTGGCCCGCGCCTTCGAGCCCTTCTACACCACCAAGGAACAGGGCTCGGGTCTGGGCCTGTCCATGGTCTATGGTTTCGTCAAGCAGTCGCACGGCTATATCCGTATCGATTCCGACGCGGGCGAAGGGGCACGGGTCACCATCTTGCTGCCCAGGGCCGAGCCGGTGGCGCAGCCGGAAGCCCTGATTTCGGCCACTTCCGATCAGCGCTGGCCCGGTCGTCTGGCTCTGGTGGCCGAGGACAACGAGGACGTGCGCCAGATCATCCGCCGGCAATTGGTCGAACTGGGCTTTTCCGTGGTCGAGGCGGAAAGCGGCGACGAGGCCGCGGCCCTGGTCGAGCAGATCGAAGACCTGCATCTGGTGATATCCGATATCGTCATGCCTGGACTATCAGGGGTTGATCTGGCGCGGCGGGTGAAGGAAACCAGGCCGGAAATTTCGGTGGTTCTGATCAGCGGCTTCTCCTTTGATGGCAGCGAGGACCGATCCGATCTGGTAGTCTTGGCCAAACCATGGGAAAAACAGGATCTGATCGAGGCCATCGGCCGGTCGGGATCCGCCATAAGAAACTGAGGGACGCGGGTTGGGCGCCAGGAAGCTTCTGTATCTGATCGAGGATGATGCCGATATCCGCAATCTGGTGCGTACCGTGCTGGAAGGCTATGGCTATGAGGTCCAGGCCTTCGGCTCGGGCCGCGACGCCCGTGCCGCCATCCGCCGTCAAGCCCCCGAGTTGTGTCTGGTCGATCTCGGCCTGCCCGACATGGATGGCCTGACCCTGGTGCGCGAGCTTTGGGGCGACGTGCGTTTCGGCGTCATCATCCTGACCGGGCGCGGCGGTGTTTCCGACCGCGTCCTGGGCCTGGAACTGGGCGCCGACGATTATATCGTCAAGCCGTTCGAGCCGCGCGAACTGGTCGCCCGCATCAATTCGGTGATCCGCCGGCGCGAGCAACTGGCCGGAGCGGCCATGGCCGCCGACACCCAGCGGGCGCGCTTCGGCGAATGGGTGTTCGATCCCGGCAATCTGACCCTGGTCGCCGATGACGGCCATCAGGAAAGCCTGACCGCCGCCGAGGCCGGCCTGTTGCTGGCGCTGTTGAAATCGCCCAAGCGGGTGCTGTCGCGCGAGCAATTGCAAGGCGCCGATTGCGAGCGCGACGACTTTCCCTATGACCGTTCCATCGATGTGCGGGTTTCGCGCATCCGCAAGAAGATCGAGCGTGACGCCAAGTCGCCGCGCCTGATCAAGACCGTCTACGGCGCCGGCTATCTGTTCACCGCCGAAGTGCTGTGGCTGTCGGGCGACGCATAGCCGATCCGCCCGCTGCCCGGGGTGGTTCCCAGGCGCTTCCGTCACCGTTTTGCCGGTGTTTGACAAAATCTCTGTGCTAGTCTTGCCGTCCATCGCTGCCAGCGTTGAGATGAGCGGTCTTCCTGCTCAGGTTTTTTGCGCGGATACAATTCGTCATAATCCTGAGAAACTTGGGAAAAGCTGGGCTGTTAGACCCCATCCAACGCTGGAACCAGCAGCCGGCTCGCGATAAAGCCCTAGGGAGAAACAGACCATGGCCGTCACCAACGCGTATGATCGGGATTTGGACAAGAACGCCGCGAATTTCGTCGCGCTGACGCCCCTGACCTTCCTTGAGCGCACCGCCTCCGTCTGGCCGGATCGTGTCGCCGTGATTCATGGCCCGGTGCGTCGCACCTGGGGCGAAACCTTGGTCCGCGTGCGCCGTCTGGCCGCCGGTCTGGCCGCGCGCGGCATCGGCAAGGGCGACACCGTGGCCATGCTGGCCGCCAACACGCCGGAACTGTTCGAGGGCCATTTCGCCATTCCGCTGGCCGGGGCGGTGCTCAACGCCATCAACACCCGTCTGGACGCCGAGGCCATCACCTTCATCCTCGAACACGGCGAAGCCAAGATGCTGATCGTCGATCGCGAGTTCTCCAAGGTGACGAAAAAGGCGCTGGAAGGCCTCAAGGTCAAGATTCCGGTGTTCGACATCGACGATCCCACCTATGTGGGCGGCGAGCTGATCGGCGAAGGCACCTATGAGGATTTGCTGGCCGACGAGTTGCACCCGTGGACCATGCCCGGCGACGAATGGAACGCCATCGCCCTTAACTACACCTCGGGCACCACCGGCAACCCCAAGGGCGTGGTCTATCACCATCGCGGCGCTTATCTGAACGCGGTGTCCAACGCCCTGGGCTGGAACCTGCCCGACGGCCCGGTCTATCTGTGGACCTTGCCCATGTTCCATTGCAACGGCTGGTGCTTCCCCTGGACCATGGCCGCCGCCGCCGGCACCAGCGTCTGCCTGCGCCATGTCCGGGTCGAGCCGATTCTCGACCTGATCCGCAGCGAGAATGTCGGCTATTTCTGCGGCGCCCCCATCGTGCTGAACATGATCAACAACGCCCCCGCCGCCTTGAAGGAGGGCATCAGCCAGCCGGTCAAGGTGATGACCGCCGGCGCCGCCCCGCCGGCCGCCGTCATCGCCGGCATGGAGCGCATGGGCTGGGAAGTCACCCACGTCTATGGCCTGACCGAGGTTTATGGTCCGGTCATCCAATGCGTCTGGCACGACAAGTGGAACGATCTGTCCATCGACGACAAGGCCAAGATCAAGGCCCGCCAGGGCGTGCGCGGCCCCATGCTGGAAGCGGTGATGGTCGCCGACCCCATGACCTTGGAACCCTGCCCCAAGGACGGCATGACCATGGGTGAAATCTTCATGCGCGGTAACAACGTCATGAAGGGCTATCTGAAGAACCCCAAGGCGACGGTGGAAAGCTTCGAGGGCGGCTGGTTCCACACCGGCGATCTGGCCGTGTGGCACGCCGACGGTTATGTGGAGATCAAGGACCGCTCCAAGGACATCATCATCTCGGGCGGCGAGAACATCTCGTCCATCGAGGTGGAAGACGTGCTTTACAAGCATCCCGAGGTGATGGAAGCCGCCGTGGTCGCCCGGCCCGACGAAAAGTGGGGCGAGACGCCGTGCGCCTTCGTCAGCCTGAAGGATGGCGCCACCTGCACCGAGGACGACATCATCGCCTTTTGCAAGGCGCACATGGCCGGGTTCAAGACCCCGCGCACCATTGTTTTCGGCCCGCTGCCCAAGACCAGCACCGGCAAGATTCAAAAGTTCATGCTGCGTCAGCAGGCGAAGGAGCTGTAAGTCATGAAAGTCCTGGTGGCCGCCAAGCGCGTCATTGATTACAACGTGAAAATTCGGGTCAAGGCTGACAATTCGGGCGTCGAGACGGCGAACGTGAAGTTCAGCATGAATCCGTTCGACGAAATCGCGGTTGAAGAGGCGGTTCGCCTGAAGGAAGCCGGCAAGGCGACCGAGATCGTGGTGGTCAGCATCGGCCCGGCGACAGCGCAGGAAACCCTGCGCACCGCCCTGGCCATGGGGGCCGATCGCGGCATCCTGGTGCAGACCGACGACGAGATTCAGCCCCTGGCGGTGGCCAAGCTGTTGAAGGCGGTGGTCGACAAGGAGGCTCCGGGTCTGGTGATCCTGGGCAAGCAGGCCATCGACGACGACAGCAACCAGACCGGCCAGATGCTGGCGGCGCTGCTGGGCTGGTCGCAAGGCACCTTCGCCAGCAAGATCGAGATCGGCGACAAACTGACGGTGACGCGCGAAGTGGATGGCGGCCTGGAAACCGTGTCGCTGGCCCTGCCGGCGGTGGTGACCAGCGATCTGCGCCTGAACGAGCCGCGCTATGCGTCGCTTCCCAACATCATGAAGGCGAAGAAGAAGCCCATCGACGTCACCAATCCGGGCGATCTGGGCGTCGACGTGGCGCCGCGACTGGTGACCTTGAAGGTGGAAGAGCCGCCCAAGCGTGCCGCCGGCATCAAGGTGCCCGACGTCGCCACCTTGGTCGACAAGCTGAAGAACGAAGCCAAAGTCATCTGAGGAAAGAAGTGAGTGACACGGATGGACACGGATGAACACAGATAGGTTTTTCTTTTTCATCCGTGTTTATCCGCGTCCATCCGTGTCACTTGAATTTTATTTCTCATCAGATGAAGACAGGAAGGAAACAGGACGATGACCATTCTGGTTCTCGCCGAACATGAAGGCGGTGCGCTGAAGGCCGCCACCTTGAACACCGTCACCGCCGCCCAAAAGATCGGTGGCGACATCCATGTGCTGGTGGCGGGCGACAATATCGCCGCTGTTGCCGCCGAAGCCGCCAAGATCAGCGGCGTGGCCAAGGTGCTGAGCGCCGATGCGGCCCAGTACGGCCATCATCTGGCCGAGCCGCTGGCGGCGCTGATCGTCGGTATCGCTGGAAGCTACAGCCATATCCTGGCCCCGGCCACCACCTCGGGCAAGAATGTCTGCCCGCGCGTCGCCGCCCTGTTGGATGTGGCCCAGATTTCGGAAATCACTGCGGTGGTTGGTGCCGACACCTTCGTTCGTCCCATCTATGCCGGCAACGCCCTGGCCACCGTGCAAAGCAAGGATGCGGTCAAGGTCATCACCGTGCGCGCCACCGGCTTCGAAGCCGCCGGCACCAGCGGCACGGCGGCCATCGAGGCGGTCAGCCCGGCGACCGATCCCGGCCTATCCAGCTTCGTCAGCCAGGAATTGTCCAAGTCGGAACGCCCGGAGCTGACCAGCGCGCGGGTGATCATCAGTGGTGGTCGCGGCATGCAATCGGGCGAAAATTTCCCGCTGCTGGAAGCGGTCGCCGATAAGCTGGGCGCCGCCGTCGGCGCCAGCCGCGCCGCCGTCGACGCCGGTTTCGTCCCCAACGATTTGCAGGTCGGTCAGACCGGCAAGATCGTGGCGCCGGACCTTTACATCGCCGTCGGCATCTCGGGTGCCATCCAGCATCTGGCCGGCATGAAGGATTCCAAGGTCATCGTCGCCATCAACAAGGACGAAGAGGCCCCCATCTTCCAGGTCGCCGATTATGGATTGGTCGCCGACCTGTTCAAAGCGGTGCCTGAACTCGCGGAGAAACTATAGCTCATGACCACGCTCCCCACCCTTGATGCCCCCATTTCCGCCCATATCCGCCAGATCGGCGTGATCGGCGCCGGCCAAATGGGCAACGGCATCGCCCAGGTGTTCGCCCAACGCGGCTATCAGGTCGCGTTGCTGGATGTTTCCGACGAACGCCTGAACCAGGGGGTGGGGGCTATCACCAAGAACCTGGGCCGGTTGGAAGCCAAGGGCAAGATCAACGCCACCGACAAGGCCGACACCCTGGCCCGCATCAACACCGGCACCGATTACGCCCTGTTGTCGGGGTGCGATCTGGTGATCGAGGCAGCCAGCGAAAACGAGACGATCAAGCGCGCCATCTTCGCCCAGCTGTGCCCGGTGCTGAAGGCCGACGCCATCATCGCGTCCAACACCTCGTCGCTGTCCATCACCCGGCTGGCGGCGTCCACCGACCGTCCGACCCGTTTCGTCGGCATGCACTTCATGAACCCGGTGCCGGTGATGCAACTGGTCGAGCTGATCCGCGGCATCGCCACCGCCGAGGACACCTTCGCCATCATCAAGGAATTGGTGGCGCGGCTGGGCAAGATTTCGGTGTCCGCCGAAGACTTCCCCGCCTTCATCGTCAACCGCATCCTGCTGCCCATGATCAACGAGGCGGTCTACACCCTGTATGAAGGCGTCGGCAGCGTCGAAAGCATCGATACTGCGCTGAAGCTGGGTGCCAACCATCCCATGGGGCCGTTGGAACTGGCCGATTTCATCGGCCTCGACACCTGCCTGGCGGTGATGCATGTGCTGCATGAAGGCCTGGCCGACAGCAAGTACCGCCCGTGCCCGTTGTTGGTGAAATATGTGGAAGCCGGTTGGTTGGGGCGCAAGACCGGTCGCGGTTTCTATGATTACACCGGCGAAACCCCGGTGCCGACCCGCTAGGGCACTTCTGCTTTTACGGAGACGTTACACATGACCTATGCCGCGCCGCTGGCCGATATCAAGTTCGTTCTGGAAAACGTTGCCGGTCTGGGCAAGGTGACGGCACTGCCGGTCTTCGCCGAAGCCAGTCCCGATCTGGTCGAATCCATCCTGGAGGAAGCGGCCAAGATCGCCGCCGATACCCTGGCGCCGTTGAACCGCATCGGCGACACCGATGGCGCCCGTATGGTGGACGGCAAGGTCCAGGTGTCGCCGGGCTGGCAGGAAGCCTGGAACGTGCTGGTGGACGGCGGCTGGAACGGCCTGCCGTTCTCGCCCGAGCATGGCGGCATGGGCCTGCCCAATGTCTTGAACACCGCCGTGCATGAAATGTGGCAGGCGGCCAACATGGCCTTTACCCTGTGCCCGATGCTGACCCAGGGCGCGGTCAACGCCGTCGAATCCTATGGCACCGCCGAACAGAAGGCGCTGTATCTGCCCAAGATGGTGACCGGTGAATGGACCGGCACCATGAACCTGACCGAGCCGGGCGCCGGCTCCGATCTGGCCGCCATCCGCACCAAGGCGGTGCCCGAGGGTGATCATTACCGGATCTCGGGCTCGAAGATTTTCATCACCTATGGCGACCACGAGATGGTGGAAAACATCATCCATCTGGTGCTGGCCCGTCTGCCCGACGCCCCTGCCGGGGTCAAGGGCATCTCGCTGTTCATCGTCCCTAAGTTCCTGGTCAATGCCGATGGGTCGCTGGGCGCGCGCAACGATGCCGTCTGCGCCTCGCTCGAACACAAATTGGGCATCCATGGCAGCCCCACCGCCGTCATGGCCTTCGGTGAAAAAGACGGCGCCATCGGCACCTTGGTGGGCGAGGCCAATCGCGGCCTGGAATACATGTTCACCATGATGAACCATGCCCGTCAGGCCGTCGGCCTGCAAGGTCTGGCCATCGCCGAGCGCGCCTATCAGCAGGCGCTTTACTATGCGCGGGAACGGGTGCAGGGCAAGCCCACCGGCTGGACCGGCAGCGGCCCCACCGGCATCGTCAATCACCCCGACGTCCGCCGCATGCTGATGACCATGAAGTGCCAGATCGAGGCCATGCGCGGCCTGATCTATTCCGCCGCGGCCCATGTCGATATCGCCCATAACCATGACGATGCGGCGGAACGCGCCCGCGCCCAGTTGCTGGCCGATCTGTACACCCCCCTGGTCAAGGGCTGGTCGACCGAATTGGGCAACGTCATCGCCTCGTTGGGGGTGCAGGTCCACGGCGGCATGGGCTATGTGGAGGAAACCGGTGCCGCCCAGCATTTCCGCGATGCCCGCATCACCACCATCTACGAAGGCACCACCGCCATCCAGGCCAACGATCTGGTGCTGCGCAAGACCCTGCGCGACGGCGGTCAGGGCATCCGCGTGCTGCTGGCCGACGTCGCCGCCACCGCCGATGCCGCTGCCGGTCTGGCCATCGGCGCCAAGCTGAAGGCGGCCATCAATACCGCCATCGCCTGCACCGACTGGCTGGTCGGCGCCGCCAAGGAAGACCCGCGTCTGCCCGCCGGCGCCGCCGTGCCGTTCCTGGAACTGATGGGTATCGTGGTCGGTGCTCAGATGATGGCCAAGGCGGCACTGGCCGCTCAAGGCGCCACCGACGGTTTCCTGGCCGCCAAGCTGATCACCGCCGATTTTTATGCCGATCACGTGCTGTCCAAGGTCGATGGCCTGGGCCAGTCGATCCAGGCCGGGTCCAAGGCGATCATGGCCCTGGACGAAGCGCTGCTGTAACCCGTTTTACCGCCGGTCGGCTCCCGGCGGTACTGGTCCCTTGGTCATGCACACGCCCCAGGGGCTGGTTGTCTCCCTCTGCCGAGCCGCAACTTGACGGGCCGGGCAAGCGATTGCCCGGCCCCCTTTTCTGATGGGGATGAACGCGATGGAACGCGAAGCGATGGAATTCGACGTGGTGATCGTTGGCGGCGGGCCTTCGGGTCTGTCGGCGTCGATCCGCCTGAAGCAGCTGAACCCGGAGCTTTCGGTGTGCGTGCTGGAAAAGGGCTCGGAAGTGGGCGCCCATATCCTGTCGGGGGCGGTGTTCGAGACCCGCGCCTTGGACGAGTTGCTGCCCGACTGGCGCGACCGCGACGCGCCGCTCAATTGCCCGGCCCAGGACGATGCCTTCCTGTTTCTGACCGAGAGCAAGGCGATCCGGCTGCCGACACCGCCGCAGATGAACAATCACGGCAATTACATCATCAGCTTGGGCAATGTCTGCCGCTGGCTGGCCGGTCAGGCCGAGGAACTTGGGGTCGAGATCTATCCCGGCTTCGCTGCGTCCGAGGTGCTGTATCACGACGACGGTTCGGTCAAGGGTGTGGCCACCGGCGACATGGGTATCGGCAAGGATGGCGAGCCCACCGCCAATTACACCCCGGGCATGGAACTGCACGCGCGCCAGACCATCTTTGCCGAGGGCTGCCGCGGTTCGCTGACCAAGACGCTGTTCGAGCGTTTCGACCTGCGCAAGGACTGCGACCCGCAGACTTACGGCATCGGCATCAAGGAATTGTGGGAAATCGATCCGGCCAAGCACAGCCTGGGCCGAATCGTCCACACCGTCGGCTGGCCGTTGGACAGCCAGACCTATGGCGGCTCGTTCCTCTATCACCTGGAAGACAATCAGGTGGTGGTCGGCTTCGTCATCGGCCTGGATTACAAGAACCCGCACCTGTCGCCGTTCGACGAGTTCCAGCGCTTCAAGACCCATCCGGCCATCCGCTCCACCTTTGAAGGCGGGCGCCGCATCGCCTATGGGGCGCGGGCCATTTCCGAGGGCGGCTTGCAGTCGATCCCCGAACTGACCTTCCCCGGCGGTCTGCTGATCGGCGATACGGCTGGCTTCCTCAACGTGCCCAAGATCAAGGGCAGCCACACGGCGATGAAATCGGCCATGGTCGCCGCCGAAGCGGTCGCCGCCCTGTTGAGCGAGAATTCCGGCAATCAGGCCCATGCCTATCCGCGCGAGCTGAAGAAGACCTGGCTGTGGAGCGAGCTTCATCAGGTGCGCAACATCCGCCCCAGCTTCCACAAGGGGCTGTGGCTGGGCATCGCCTATTCGGCCCTGGAGACCTATCTGTTCCGCGGCAAGATGCCGTGGACCTTCAAGATTCATGCGGATCACGAAGGCTTGGGCAAGGCCAAGGATTTCGCCAAGATCGCTTATCCCAAGCCTGATGGGGTGATCAGCTTCGACAAGCTGTCCTCGGTGTTCATTTCCAACACCAATCACGAGGAAAACCAGCCGGCGCATCTGAAGCTTAAGGACGAACGCGTCGCCATCGACGTCAATCTGGCCCTGTACGACGCCCCCGAGCAGCGTTATTGCCCCGCCGGCGTCTATGAAATCGTCGATGGTCCAGCCTTGCGCATCAATGCCCAGAACTGCGTCCACTGCAAGACCTGCGACATCAAGGACCCGACCCAGAACATCACTTGGACCGTGCCGGAAGGCGGCGGCGGCCCCAATTATCCGAATATGTGAGGGTGTTGCGGGCGGAGAAATCCAGCCGTGATACGGACGAACACGGATTTTTTGTTTTTATCCGTGTTCATCCGTGTCCATCCGTGTTGCGGCTGGTTCTATCCACCAAAGACACCGCTACCGATGACGGCACGTTTTATCCCCGCCGCCCACGCTTGCCGGCGGCCATGGCCGACATGGCTTCGGCGATGCGGGTCATGGCCCGGGTCCAGGTGCCGTCGGTGGATTGGCGGAACACCCGCATGGTCGGGTACCACACGCTGTCGTCACGGTCATCAACCCAGCGCCAGTCGTTGCCCAGGGGCAGCAGAACCCAGACCGGCTTGCCCAGGGCGCCGGCCAAATGGGCTTCCACCGTGTCGGTGGTGACGATGAGGTCGAGCCCGGCGACCAGTGCGGCCAAGTCCACCACATCGCGGCAATGGCTGCCCATTTCCTCGACGAACAGGCGGTTGCCGGTGCTGATCAAATCCGTGGCCTGATCGCCCCGTTGCAGGCTGACCAGATCGATTTGCGGCAAGGCCGCCAGCCGCATCAGCACCGGCAACGGGATACCGCGATCACGTTCGCGCTGGCCTACCCATGACAATCCCACATGCAGGCGCTGATCGTCGGGGAAACGGAACGGCAGCACCCCGTCGGGCAGATGCAGATAGGGCACGTTGCGCGGCGGCGTGGTCCGCGACGTGGTGCCCAACAGGCGCGGCACGTCCAGCAGGCGCACGGTGCAATCCACCTTGGGCAGGCTTTGGCCGCGCGGAATGACCTGTTCGACCCCGGCCAGTCCGGTCAGCAAGGGGGCCAGTTCGGGGACGCATTCAACGCTGACCAGACCGCCTTGCAGGGCGACCAAGGGGATGTAGCGCGACAGCATGATGGTGTCGACGCTATCGTTTTCGTCGCGCACCAGGATGGTACGGGCATCCAGGCGGCTGCCGTCCCATTCCGGGGCTTTGACCTCGGGCAGGGATATTGCCGGGCGGTTGATCATCTCGGCCATGCCGCGAGCCAGATTGCCCGATTTCAGCAAGGTCGCCGCCATTTCGTGGCCGGGTACCGTGCCGGGGCGCAAATGCTCGGCCCGTTCGAACAAGCCCAGGGCTTCCCGGGGGCGACCGCGCTCGCGTTCCAGCAGGCCGAAGGCATAAAGCACTTCGGCATTGTCGGGTAGATCGGTCAAGGCCTGAAGGAAGGCGGCTTCGGACGAGGCCAGATGGCCGCTTTCGCGCAGGACGTTGGCCAGATTGGCCCGGACCAAGGGCGGCGCCCCGGCGGCCAGGGCACGGCGCCAACAGGCGGCGGCGGCGGTGGCGCGACCGATGCGGCGCAGCAAGCCGCCCAGATTGGCGTTGGCGTCCACATTGCTGGGGTCCATGGCCAGGGCGCGGGCAAAGGAGGCGCCGGCCTGATTGAGCAAACCCTTGGCCAGTTCGGCATTGCCGCGATTGGCCAGATGGGTGGCCATCACCGCCACCTTGCCCATGCTGGCCGGCGAGGTGGGGTCGCCGGCATCGCCGTAAAGCGGGGCCGGCGCCTGTCCCGGCGCCAGGGCCAGGACGACGGTCCCATCATGGCCGGTGAAGGGGATAACGTTGCCAGCGGCGACGTCACCGGGGAATTGGAACAGGCGATAACCGCGCTGGTTCAGCCGTTCCGCCGCTTCGCTGCCCTGAGCATGGCTGAAGACGATGGCCGCCGGGGTATAATCGCCCAGGCCGTCGATGATGGCGGCCTCGTCACCCTTGGCGCCCAGACGCAGGACCAGACGGCACGTCTTGTCATCGGCCCCGTCGTCCAGGAACTCGTCCAGGATTTCGGCCAGGGGCAGAGAGTGCTCTGCCGCCTCCACCCAGGCGGGGAGGGCATAGACGGCGCGTCCATCGCGCTTTTTCGCCGCCACCGCTACCGGCAGACGGGCGGCGCCGACCACCGCCTGTCGGACGGTGACGATGTCGGACAGGCCGGAAATGCCGATGGTGTCGTCCAAGATGGCCGCTTCGCCGGAGCGCGCGTCGATGGCCAGGACACGCAGCGAGTCCATGTCCTGGCTGGCGATATCCAGCACATGGGGGGCGGCGGAACCGCAGCCCACGTCCACATACAGGTCGCCATCCATCAGATGGGTGGACAGCATGGCCCGCTGGGCGGCGCGCGGGCCGGTCTGGGTTTGGGTGTTGTCCTGACGCTGGGCGCGTTCCTGCGCCAGTCTTTCGTCAAGGGCGTTCATCACCTGGGTGATGGTGCCGATCCAGTCGCCGGGGCGGGCCTGGCGGAACAATCGGGCCGAGCCGTACCATGGACTGTCGTCGCGGCCTCGCATCCAGCGCCAGTCGGGGGCGGTCGGCAGCATGACCCAGACCGGCTTGCCCAGGGCGCCGGCCAGATGGGCGACAGCGCCGTCGACGGTGATGACCAGATCCATCTCGGCGATGCGTCCGGCCAGATCGGCATAATCGGAAATGCTGGGCGACAGATCAGTGATCAGGGCGGGATGGGCCATACGGGCGGCATCCTGGGCCCGATTGCCCAATTGCAGGCCGAAGAAGGCGGCGCCCGATAAGCCCAGCAGGTCCATCACCTGGGTGAAGGGGATGCTCCAGGCGGCGCGGGGGCCGGCCCAGGCCAAACCCACCTTCAGCAACGCCGCCGGCGGGGCGGAAACCGGCACCCGGTGGCCGGGCGGCGGCGCCAGATAGGGGGCACGGGGAATGCCCGACAGCGAGGTGCCGAACAGGCGGGGCAAATCATTGAGCGAGGCGTTGTAATCGATGCGCAGGCCGCTGGGCAGTTTCTCGCCCGAGGCGATGACGGCGAACACACCCTCGAGCCCCTTGACCAGTCCGGTCAAGGGCTGCGGCAGGCCCAGCACGACCTTGCCGGCGCGGTGCGCGATTTCCGGCACATAGCGCAGCAGATGGATGATCTCGGCGATGCCCTGTTCCGCCCACAGCAAGATGGTTTGGCCGACCAGTTCGTCGTCGCCGTTCCAGCTTTGGCCGGGCGGTTGCGGGCGGGTGCGGCCCACGGCCTGCCAGCGCCATTCCAGGTCGTCCCACGCCCCTTGCAGATGGCCGTCCAGCAGGTTCAGCCGCGCCCGGCCCAGATGGGCATGGGGGTTGGACGGCATGATCGCCAGGGATCGTTCCAACTGATCCTGGGCTTCGTCCATGCGGCCCAGGCCGATCAGGGTCTGTCCCAGCCCCGATAGGGCCAGGGCGTTGTCGGCATCCATGGCCAGGATGCTGTGATACAGATCGATCGCGGCGGCCAGATCCATGCGCCGGGCCAAAAGATCGGCCAATTGCTGGCGGGCGTCGATCAGGTCGGGCGCCTGGGCGATGGCCCGGCGCAGGGCCGATTCCGCCGCCGCTTCGTGCCCTTCGCTCAACAGCAGCAGGGCCAGACCATGCCAGGCCTGGGCCGGCGGCGCCGGTTCACGCACCAAGGCGGTGAAGATCACCCGCGCTTCGTCCGGGCGGCCCAGCCCTTGCAGGGTGAGGGCCAGTTCAAGACGGGCTTCCAGATGATGGCTGTCGTGGTCCAGCACCTTCATCAGCACCGGCAGCGCCTCACGCGTGCGGCCAAGGGCGCGCAGCATGGCACCTTTACCGGCCAGGGCGCCGGCATGAGCCGGGTCGATGGTCAGCGCCGCGTCATAGGCGGCCAGCGCATTGGCGTAATCGACGGCATCGCGGGCAGCACGGGCGGCATACAATTCGGCTTCCATGGCGGCACTGTCCATAGCCGGCTCGCCCATGTGGTCCATGACGCTCTTCCCCCGATCGTGCGTTACTCACACCCCCAGGCAGTCAAGCGCGGCTGTGCCTAAGGGTCAAGTGTAAACAAAACCAGGATAGGCCCATAGCCGACAAACGTCATCCACCGGCATTGGTTTTTTCGTATTCTTCCAGGGCGGTGGTGATGGCGGCGCGGGCTTTTTGCACCGATGCCGCCTTGATCGGACCGAAGCCCCGGATGTGCAGTGCCAACAGGGCAATGCCCACCGCGGCATCGTGGTTGGACGCATCGAGCCGGGCCAGCAGCCGATCGATGACGCAATCGTATTCCTTGATCAAATCCCGTTCCATCCGCCGTTCGGCGCTGTGGCCGAAGGGATCGGCCCAGGTGAAGCGCAATCCTTTCAGCCGTGCCAGCCCTTTCATCAGAATCAGCATCCACGGGCCGAAACGGTGCTTGGCGGCGCCGAACCAGGGCGGCGCCAGATGTGGCTCGACCTTGTCCCAACGCTCGAACTCCCCGGCCAGGGATTGGACGAAGGCCGGATCGCTGTAAAGCCGGGCCACCTCGTATTCGTCCTTGTAGGTCATCAGTTTGGCCAGGGCGCGGGCCACCGCCTCGGTCAGGGCGGTAGAGCCGGAAATGGCCGCCTCGGCCCGTCGCACCTGATCGATCCGGGCCTGATAGCGTTCGGCCCATTTTCTCCCGCCCCAGCGGCGCAACTCGGCGACGCGGATGGCGATGATGTCGTCGATGGTCCTGGCGGGCAGGGGCGGCGGCGTCACCAGGGCCTGCACCGCTGCCCGGTCATGGGCGGCGCGGCGGCCCCACAAAAAGGCGCGCTTGTTGAAATCGGGGGCGGCGCCGTTCAGGTCGATGGCGGTCAGGATGGCTTCCAGCGACAACGGCAGCAGGCCGCGCTGCCAGGCGAAGCCGACCACGAACAGATTGGCGGCGATGGCATCCCCCATCAGCGCCTTGGCCAGCCGGGTGGCGTCGATGAAATCGGCCTGGGCGCCGGCGGTGATGGCGTGGCGCATGGCGGTATCGGGAAAGTCCAGATCGGGGGCGTGGGTGAAGGTGGCGGGCATGGATTGGTGGCTGTTGACCACCGCTTGTGTTACCCCCGCCTTCAGCTTGCTCAGGGTGTCGAAGCCGGCGGCGGTGACCATGTCGCAGGCCAGCAGCAGATGGGCGCCGCCATCGGCGATGCGGGTGGCGAACAGCTTGGCCGGATCGTCGCACAGGCGCAGATGGCTGACCACGGCGCCGTTCTTTTGCGCCAATCCGGTCTGGTCCAGGCTGGTGACGCCCTTGCCGTCCAGATGGGCGGCCATGCCGAGAACCTGGGCAACGGTAACCACACCGGTGCCGCCGATGCCGGTGACGATAATGGCATAGGGCTGTTCCGCCGATGGCAGGACCGGTTCCGGCAAGGGGGGGAAGACGTCGGCTTCCACTTCCGCCGGTTTCTTGGTCTGTACCCCGGTAACGGTGACGAAGGCCGGGCAGAAGCCCTTGGCGCAACTGAAATCCTTGTTGCAGGCCGATTGGTCGATGGCGCGCTTGCGGCCCCATTCGGTTTCCACCGGTACCACGGCGACGCAATTGGATTTGTCGCCGCAATCGCCGCAGCCTTCGCAGACCCTTTGGTTGATGAACAGGCGTTCCGGCGGGTCTTCCATCAGGCCGCGCTTGCGCCGGCGGCGCTTTTCGGCGGCGCAGGTCTGGTCGTGGATCAGCACCGACACGCCGGGCCAGTCGCGCAATTCCCGTTGCACCGCGTCGAGGTGGTCGCGGTGGTGGAGGGTGGTGCCCGGCGGCAGCCGGTCGGCATAGGTGACGGTGCGGTCCGAGGTGATGGCGATGCGCTCCACCCCCTCCGCCCGCACCTGGGCAGCGATGGCCGGCACGTCCAGCGGGCCGTCCATGGGTTGACCGCCGGTCATGGCGACGGCGTCGTTGAACAATATCTTGTAGGTGATGTTGACGTGGGCGGCGACGCAGGCGCGGATGGCCAGCAGGCCGGAATGGTAATAGGTGCCGTCGCCCAAATTCTGGAACACGTGGCGCCGACGGGTGAAGGGGGCTTGGCCGATCCAGTTGGTGCCTTCGCCGCCCATCTGAGTATAGGTCTCTGTGTGGCGTTCCGGCATCCAGGTGGCCATGATGTGGCAGCCGATACCGCCCATGGCGTGGCTGCCTTCCGGCACCAGGGTCGAGGAATTGTGCGGGCAGCCGGCGCAAAAATAGGGCACGCGGGCAAAGCCCTGGGGCACATCGGCCAGGGCCGCCTGCTTGGCATCCAGCCAGTCCAGCCGCTCGCGCACCCGCAGGCTGGTATAGAACCGACCGATGCGACCAGCGATGACGCGGGCGACCAGGGCCGGGTTCAGTTCGCCATGGCTGGGCAGCAGCGGCGCCCCGGCCTCGTCGGTCTTGCCCACCACCCGTGGCCGCAGCGCGCCATCCCAATTGAACAATTGGGCGCGTAACTGGTCCTCGATCACCGGGCGCTTTTCCTCGATCACCAGGATTTCGTCCAAGCCCTGGCAAAAGGCGCGGATGCCTTCCGGCTCCAGCGGCCAGGTCATGGCTACCTTGTAGATGGCCAGCCCCATGGCGCCGGCATAGTCGGCATCGATGCCCAGATCGTCCAGGGCTTGCAGCACGTCCAGTGTCGCCTTGCCGGTGGTGACGATGCCGAAGCGGCGGTGGCGGGCGCCGATAATGGTGCGGTCCAGATGGTTGGCGCGGGCGAAGGCGAGGGCGGCGGGCAGCTTGTGGCGCAGCAGGCGTTCTTCCTGGGCCAGGAAGCGGTCGGGCCAGCGAATGGACAGCCCGCCTTCGGGCATGGGAAAATCCAACGGCGTCACATTGTGTACGCGCCACGGATTGACGTCGATGGTGGCCGAGCTTTCCACCGTTTCGGTCACCGCCTTGACCCCGACCCACAGGCCGGAAAACCGCGACAGCGCCCAACCGGTCAGGCCGAAATCCAGCAAGTCCTGAACATTGGCTGGGTTGAGCACCGGCATGTTCATGGCCATGAACAATTGTTCCGACTGGTGCGCCATGGTCGACGACCGCGCGCCGTGGTCGTCGCCGGCCAGCACCAGGACGCCGCCATGGCGGGCGGTGCCGGCGGAATTGGCGTGCTTGAAGGCATCGGCGGCGCGGTCCAGCCCCGGCCCCTTGCCGTACCAATAGGAAAAGACGCCATCGGTCTTGGCCTCACCCGACAGCCCCACCTGCTGACTGCCCCAGATGGCGGTGGCCGCCAGATCCTCGTTGAGGCCGGGCTGGAAGTGGATGTCGTGCAGGGCCAGATGCTTTTGCGCCCGCCACAATTCCTTGTCCAAGCCTGACAGCGGCGAGCCGCGATAGCCGGAGATGAAGCCGGCGGTATCCAGCCCCTGAGCACGGTCGCGGTCGCGTTGGATCATGGGCAGGCGGACCAGGGCCTGAACCCCGGACAGGAACACGCGGCCGCTTCTGGCGGTGTATTTGTCTTCCAAGGTGATCTTGCTGGAAATGGACATGGCGCACCTCCTTTCCGGCAGGTGGGAAGGGGTGGGAGCATCGCAAAGGGGGGAGGTGAAAAACGCAACAAAACCCAGGGTCGGGCAGGACGGGCGCAATAAAATTGCCATGGGCTCGACCAAATGGGGGGGTGATTTCCGCCCGCAGGCAGGCTATATGGGGGCAGCCTGAAAAGTTGGGATTGGTCTGATGAGTGTGCTTGTCACCGGAGCCGCCGGCTTCATTGGATATAACACCTCGCTGCGCCTGTTGGCGCGAGGCGAGCAGGTAGTTGGCGTCGATAGTCTGAACGCCTATTACGACCCGGCGCTCAAGGCCAAACGGCTGGATCATCTGCGCCAGCATCCCGGTTTCAGCTTCGTCCAGGCCGACATCGCCGACCGTGCTGGCATGGCGGCGGTGGCCCAGGCCCATCCCGACATCACCGCCTATATCAATCTGGCCGCCCAGGCCGGGGTGCGCCATTCGCTGACGGCGCCGCACGAATACAGCCATTCCAACGTCGAAGGCCATCTGGTCATGTTGGAACTGGCCCGCGCCAACAAGAATTGCCGGCATTTCGTCTATGCCAGCTCGTCATCGGTCTATGGCGCCAACACCAAGCTGCCGTTCTCGGTGGACGACCGGGTGGACCAGCCCATCTCGCTTTATGCCGCCACCAAGCGCGCCGGCGAATTGATGAGCCATTCCTATTCCCATCTTTACCGTATCCCCACCACCGGCCTCAGGTTCTTCACCGTCTACGGCCCGTGGGGGCGCCCGGACATGGCCGCCTATCTGTTCGCCACCGCCATCCTGGCCGGCAAGCCGATCACCGTGTTCAACAACGGCGACATGCGCCGCGACTTCACCTATATCGACGATATCGTCTCGGGCGTTGTCGGCGTGCTCGATAATCCGCCCGCCGACGACGGCGTGGCACCGCCGTGCCGGCTTTACAACATCGGCAACAACAACTCGGAAAAGCTGATGGACTTCATCGGTTTGATCGAGCAGTGCCTGGGTCGCAAGGCGGAATACGATTTCCGTCCCATGCAGCCGGGCGACGTCAAGGAAACCTATGCGGATATTTCCGCCATCCAAAAAGATGTGGGTTTCGCACCGACCACGCCGATCACCGTGGGCGTGCCCAAGTTCATCGACTGGTTCAAGACCTATCACGGGGTGTGAGCGGCACCGGGCAGGGTGAAATGGAAGCGGGTGCCGGCTTCGGCCGGTGACTCGATCCAGATGGTGCCGCCGTGGCGCTCGACGATGCGTTTGCAGATGGCCAGGCCGATGCCGGTGCCCGGGTATTTATGCGCCGGATGCTGGCGGCGGAAGATTTCGAACGGGTCGGGGCCGGACAGATCCATGCCGATGCCGTTATCGGTGATGGTGAAACGCCACATCGCGCCCTCTTGGCATGCACCGACCGTGATCACCGGTTGCTGGCCGGGCGGCTGGAACTTGATGGCATTGGCCAACAGGTTCTGAAACAACTGCATCATCTGGATCGGGTCGCCCACGATGACGGGCAGGGCGGCGACCTGGATATGGGCGTCACTGGATTTGATCGCCTCGTCCAGGTTTTCCATGGCCTGGGCGCAGGACTCGGCGCTGGAAAATGTGGTGAACTCGGCCATCTGACCGTCGACGCGGGTATAGGTCAGCAAATCATTGATCAGGGCGTGCATGCGTTGGCCGCCGCTGACGATGAAGCCGATATATTCATCGGCGCGCTGGTCCAGTTGGCCGGCATATTGGCGCGACAGCAATTGCGCGAACGAGACGATGCTGCGCAGCGGTTCCTGCAAATCGTGCGAGGCGACGAAGGCGAAGCGTTCCAGCTCGCGGTTGGCGGCGGCCAGATTATCCAGCGTCTGTTGCAGCACCCGTTCACGCGCTTGCCGTTCGGCGATGTCGCGTTCCAGTTCGGCGTTGACGCCCGATAATTCCCGGTAGGCCGCTTCCAGATTGGTGGCCATGGTGGCGAAAGAGGCGGTCAGCTGGTCCAGTTCATCCGGAGTGGCCGGCTGGCGGCGGTGCAGTTTCAGCGGTGGGGCCGAGCCGTGGGCATCGTAGCGGCTGAAATACTGGGCGATGGTCACCAGATGGCGGGTGATCAGGCGGTGGACGATGTAAAGGGTGAACAGCGAGACGATGAAGGTCTTGATCCCCTGGCTGGCCAGGATGATCATGACTTTCTCGCGCAGACGGTCGTGGACGCCGTCCAGACTGGCCTCGACCCGCAGCACGCCGATCTGGCGGGTTTGCCCACGATTCTCGCGCAGCAACGGGTAGTCGCGCCCCCGGCTGGGGCCGTCGCCCAGGATTCCGGCCTGGACCCGAAGCGGTTTGGCGACGCCGCTGGTGGTTTCCCGCACTTCGGCGAATTGTATGTCGGGCAGGCGCAGCAAGCCGTCCAAGTGCAGGCGTAGGCCGGCGGCATCCACGTTCCACAGTGCCACCGCCAGACTGTCCGGGGTGCTGTTGCCGATGTCACGCAGCCGGTTGTCGATCGTGCCCATGTCGTGGCGGTAATCCAAGTACAGTTGCAACCCGGTTGACACAAGGGTGACCATGGAACTGAACAGCACGATCAGCACCAGAACCCGCAGGCCGATACCGCGCAAGGACGGACGATGCTTGTTCATGAGAAAAAATTGCTACGGAAGATGGCGTCCAGCGTGCCGTCGTCGCGCATGTCGCGGATGGCCCGGTTGAACTGCTCCATGGCGTTCAGGTGCGGGGATTTCAGCGAGCATTGCAGCACCAGATCCATCTGGCTCAGCAGCAATTGCTGCCCGAGGTGATGGTCCAGGCCCATCTGTGCCGCCAGATAGCGGATGGTGGGCATGGCCCCGGCCACCGCTTCGACCCGGCCATGGGCAAGCTTGCGCAGGCCGGTCTGGTAGTCGGTGTCGAATTCCTTGCGCAGCCGCGCATTCTCGTCGAAACCGCCGCCCATGGCCAAGCCGCGCAGCACGGAAATACCGTTCAGCCGGTGCAGGTCGTCGAAGCCGTCGAGCCTGACCCCCTTGGCGGCGATGATGCCCACCGGGTGATGGGCCAACAACTCGCCTTTTTTGACGATGCCGGCGCGGGTGTCGTTCCAGACGATGATGGTGCAGTCCTGCGCCCCGGTTTCCAGTTCGCGATCGATGCGGGCGAAGGGATGCAAGGTGATGGCGATGCTGTGGCCGGTGCGGCGCTGGAACTCGGCCACCACCGCCGGAAACACCCCCACCGGCTTTTGCGTCGTCGGATCAAGCGAAGCCCAGGGCGCCACGTCGATGGTGATAAAGCGCAGCTCTCCCGCTCTCGCCGGGACGAAAGACAGAAGCAGCATCAGCATTATCAGCGCCGTCCGGGCCATACCTTGCCCCGCCCCCCACATAACGGACCGAGCAAAGCATAGCGCGCATGGCAAGGTTTTGCCATCACAAGTATTGAGGGTGTTCAAAAGGTAGCAAGTCGGTCCCTGTCAACCCTGTTTACGTTTATTTGTGTGTTTTGAATCAAGTCAATGGGCTGCTTTGTTAAAGCAGGCGGTCAGTCTGTCCGGTCGCCATACAGTCTTTCGATCTGCTCGGCGAAATGCTGACGGATGACGTGCCGCCGAATCTTCATGGTCGGTGTCAACATCAGGTTGTCAGTGGTGAAGGATTGGTCGATCACCACATGGCGACGGATTTTCTCGATGGTTGACAACCCATTATTGACGCGCTCGACCGCCTTGGCCACCTGGGCGGCATCGCATTCCTCGGCGGCGACGAGCAGCGCCACCAGATGCGGGCGCTTGTCGCCATGGACCATGGCCTGGGCGATTTCCGGTTGCAGGGTCAGCAAGCCCTCGATGCGTTGGGGCGAGATATTGTCACCGCCCGAGTTGACGATGATGTCCTTTTTGCGATCGGTGATGCGGATATAGCCGTCTTCGTCCATTTCGCCGATATCGCCGGTGTGCAGCCAGCCATCGGCGCCGATGGCCCGCGCGGTCGCCTCGGCGTCGCGCCAATAGCCCTGCATCAGCACCTCGCCCTTGACCAGGATTTCGCCGTCCTCGGCGATGCGCACGCTGATGCCTTCGAGCGGTGGTCCCACCGTGTCCAGCTTGACCAGGGACGGCGGCGAGCAGGAAATGGCCGGCCCCGCCTCGGTCTGGCCATAGCCTTGCAGGATGCGCACGCCCAGCGCGGCGAAGAACGCGCCGACCTCGAAGGCCAGGGGGGCGCCGCCCGAGACCAGCGCCTTCAGCCGTCCACCGAAGCGTTGACGCACCTTGGCGCGGACCAGATGGTCCAGGGCCAGATCGGCCAGTCTTTCGCCCCATGTCAGTCTTTGCCCGGTCAGCCGCTTGGTGCCCAGGCGCAGGGTGGCGAGAAACAGCTTTTCCTTGGCCCCGCCCTGACGGCGCAGGGCGCCGAGGATACGGGCGCGCATGCTTTCATACAGGCGCGGCACCGCGGTCATGATGGTGGGACGCACCTCGGCCATGTTGGCGGCCAGTTGGTCCAGGCTTTCGGCATAGGCGATGGTGGCGCCGATGCTGAGCGGAAAGATCAGCCCCACCGTGTGCTCGTAGGAATGGGATAAGGGCAGGAAGGACAGGAACACCTGATCGCCCAGCCCCAGGTCGCGCAACAGCGCATGGGCGCCCAGGCAATCGGCCAGCAGGGCGCCATGGGACAGCATCACCCCGCGCGGTGCACCGCCGGTACCCGAGGTGTGGATGATGCAGGCGGTGTCATCGCGGCGCAGTCGGGCGGCCCGGTCGCGCATGGCTTGGTGGGTGTCCGCGCCCATCGCCAGCACCTGTTGCCAATCCAGCACGGCGAAGCCGGGGGCTTGGGCCAGACGCGGCGGCTCCAGGCAGATCAGGGTGGGCGGCTGGCTGGCCCTGGCCGCCGCCGGCATCACCCGCTCGGCCAGGGCCAGGGTCGAGACGATGACCAGCCGGGCCTGGACGTTTTCCAGGATGTGACGGTGATCGTCGGTGGTGTTGGTGACATAGGCCGGCACGGTGATGCCGCCGGCGATCATGACGGCCAGATCGGCGATGGCCCATTCGGGCCGGTTTTCCGACACCAGCATGACGCGGTCGCCGGGTTCCAGCCCCAGGCGGACCAGACCGCCGGCCAGGGACAGGGCGGCGTCGATGGTCTGCCGCCACGACAGATAATGCCAGGCGCCGTCACGCTTGGCCCCCAGCAAGGGGCGGTCTCCCAAGTCTTCGGCCTGATCCAGGACCATGGCCGGGATGCTGGGGCAGGATGCGAAATCCACAGGCATGATTCCTCCCATTGGCACTTGATCCGCGCCGTTTCGCGCCATCTTATAGGGGCACGTTGCCTTTACTGATAATCCCAACCGGGACAGGAGTCACTGGATGAGCACCAAGAATACCGCCGCCGATCTGGGCAATTTGCCCGAATGGGATCTGTCCGACCTGTATCCGGCCCCGGATTCCGCCGAGTTGGCCGCCGATCTGGACAAGGCGGAGGCGATGGCCAAGGCGTTCAGCCAGCGTTACGACGGCAAGCTGGCGGCGATTTCCGGCGACGATTTCGGCGACGCCATCGCCGAATACGAGCGCCTGGGCGAAATCATGTATCGGGCCATGTCTTATGCCCAGCTCTACTATGCCGGCGACCAGACCGACCCCGAGCGCGGGCGTTTTCATCAGGGCATCCACGAGCGCATCACCGACATTTCGGCGCACACCTTGTTCTTCACCCTGGAAATCAACCGCCTTGACGACGCGGTGCTGGAAGACAAGCTGAAAGCGGCCAAGACCGCCCATTACGGCCCGTGGCTGCGCGACGTCCGCGTGTTCCGCCCGCATCAATTGTCGGACGAGGTCGAGCGCCTCTTGCACGACAAGTCGGTGGCCGGTCGGTCGGCCTGGAACCGTCTGTTCGACGAAACCATGGCGCGGCTGCGTTTTCCGCTCGACGGTCAGATGCTGACTTCGGCCGAGGCGCTGCACCTGATGAGCGACCGCGACCCGGCCAAGCGCAAGGCCGCCGCCGAGACCCTGGGCAAGGTGCTGACCGAGAATACCGGCCTGTTCGCCCTGATCACCAACACCTTGGTCAAGGACAAGGAGATCGAGGACAAGTGGCGCAAATACGCCCGCCCGCAATCGTACCGCAACCTGTCCAATCAGGTGGAGGACGAAGTGGTCGATGCCCTGGCCGCCGCCGTCAAGGGCTGTTACGGCCAGTTGTCGCACCGCTATTATGCCCTGAAGGCCAAGTGGTTCGGCGTCGATCAGCTGGATTACTGGGACCGCAACGCGCCGTTGCCCGATGTCGCCGACCGTACCTATAGCTGGGAACAGGCGCGCGACAGCGTGCTCGACGCCTATGGCGCCTTCAGCCCCGACATGGCGGCTCTGGGTAAGCGCTTCTTCGACGGCAACTGGATCGATGCCCCGGTCCGTGCGGGCAAGTCGCCCGGCGCCTTCGCCCATCCCACCGTCACCACCGCCCACCCCTATCTGCTGGTCAATTACCAGGGCAAGGTGCGTGACATCATGACCCTGGCGCACGAGTTGGGCCACGGCGTCCATCAGGTGCTGGCGGCGGGCCAGGGCGGATTGATGGCCGACACGCCGCTGACCTTGGCGGAAACCGCCTCGGTGTTCGGCGAGATGCTGACCTTCCAATCCATGCTGGCCAAGGAAACCGAGCCGGCGCGGCGCAAGGCCATGCTGGCCGGCAAGGTCGAGGACATGTTGAATACGGTGGTGCGTCAGGTGGCGTTCTACCAGTTCGAGTGTCTGGTTCACGATGAGCGCCGGCGCGGCGAATTGTCGCCCGACCGTATCGGCGAATTGTGGATGCAGGTGCAGGTGGAAAGCCTGGGCCCGGCCCTGCGCTTCGACGACGGCTACAAGTCGTTCTGGACCTATATTCCGCACTTCGTCCATACGCCGTTCTACGTCTACGCCTATGCCTTCGGCGATTGCCTGGTCAATTCGCTGTATTCGGTCTATCGCAACGGCGCGCCGCAATTCGCCGAGAAGTACCTGGACATGCTGCGCGCCGGCGGCACCAAGCGGCACCAGGACCTGTTGGCCCCGTTCGGTCTCGATGCCGGCGATCCGGCGTTCTGGCGTCAGGGTCTCGACGTGGTGGTCGGCTTCATCGACGAGTTGGAAGCGATGTAAGAAGGGGGGCGCGGCGCCGGGTTTTGCTCGGCGCCCGTTCCTCGCGGCGGAAACAACCAGCCGCAACGCGGATGGGCACGGATAGACACGGATAAAAACAAAATCCGTGTCTATCCGTGTTGCCCGCGCTAGCGGGTATCCGCGTTCATCCGTGTTGCTGCTGGTTCTGTCCGTCTGGATTGGCGCCAGGGGCGGACAGACCCTAAGCCTTTGAGCCCAGCATGGTCTTGAGGCGGGCGATCTCGCCCGATTGATAGCGGATGCGTGCCGCCATCACTTCCAACAGCTTGACGGCGATGATGTCGCTTTTTTCCAGCCGGGCCATGAATTCCGCCCCTTTGATCACCACCACTTCCGACGGCTCGAGGATCTGGGCCGAGGCCATGCGCGGGCGGTCGTCCAGCACCGCCATCTCGCCGATGATGTCGCCGGGCTTGGACAGGTCCAGATACAGCTCGCGCCCGTCCGGGGTGGTCTTGGAAATCTGCACCAGCCCGTCATCCAGCACATAGCATTCGCCGTTGCTGGCATCGCCCTGGTGGAACAGGTATTCGCCCGGACGCAAGGTGCGGCGGTTATGGGTGGCCGGGCCGGAGGTGGTGACCTGGGGCTTGCCGGCGATCACCGCCTGGGCGCCGCGCATCTGTTCCACCGCGTCGGCGATGGCGTTGCCCATGCTCGACGAGTTGCGCAAGGTGCCGGCGATGCGCAGTGCCATGGGCCGCAGGGATTCGTCGGCGGGCAGTTCGGCCAGGGCTTCGATCATCACCGCCGCCCGCTCGGCGTCGTCGGCGCGGCACAAGGCCGGCTCGCGGAAGGCGCCGAACGATCCCAGCAGCTTGCCGGCGCCGTTGCTGGACTGGATCGAGCGGGCCACGTGCAGCAGGCGGGCGGTGGCGAAGTTTTCCACCTTGAGGACGCCCTTGGGCGACAGATAGGCCTCTGACGGCGACAGACACAGGCCGGTCTGGCCGATGCGCTGGCTCAGTTCGAACAGCGACAACAGCCGGACCATGGCCGAGGCGGCAAAGGCCGAGCTGATGTTCTCCACCCGCTTGGGCAGGCGGCTGAGGGGCAGGCCGTCGGGCGGTTCCGACACCACGTAGAGGCGGTGGTCGTCCTGCAACAGGTCTTCCGCCTGCAACACGCTGGGATGGGTGGTGGTGCGGGCCTGGCTGACATCCGCTTTCAGCAGATCGGGGCCATAGCCGGTGCCGGCATGGTTCAGGATATCCTTGGGGATGCCATAGATCACCACCTGCCGGTCCGACTTGGTGTCCTGGCAGCGGGCGTGGATGATGCCGCATTCCACTTCGCTGGATTGCACCCGATAGCGGTCGAACAAGGTTCCCGGCAGCATGACGCTGGATTCGCTCATGGATCGTTCCCCAGATTAAGGCGGCCATGATACTGTCGATGACCAATGATGGCGAGATGGTTGAACCAACCGGAAAGGAATAGGCCCATGGTTTGGAAGATGGGATGTGCTTTTGCCGCGCTGCTGCTGGCGGCTCCGGCCTGGGCCGGTTCGGTGGGGACGATCAAGACGGTGACGGGCGAGGCCCATGTGCAGCGCGGCGGCCAGAACATGGCGGCGGCGCCGGGGCTGGCGCTGGAGCAAAGCGATGCCATCGTCACCGGCAATGACGGCAGCGTCGGCCTGACGTTGCGCGACAACACCACGCTGTCGGTGGGGCCGCGCACCAGCATGGGTCTGGACGAATTCGACTTCGAGCCGGCGGCGGGCAACATGAAGCTGGTCACCTCGGTGGCGCGCGGCACCATGATGATGACGTCGGGGACCATCGCCAAGCTGGCGCCCGAGAAAGTGTCGGTGGTGACCAAGTCGGGCACTATCGGCGTGCGCGGCACCCGTTTCGTCGCCAGTGTGGAAGAATGAGCATGCCCCGCATCCTCGCCGCCCTGGCGGTGCTCACCCTGCTGGCCGGCTGCGCCCGTCCGGCGGCTTATGTGGTTCTGTTGGACCAGCCCGATCATCCCGGCAGCGCCGTCACCTGGACCAATCAGGCCGGCACCCAGGTGGTGGCCACCCCCGGCAGCGGTACCGGCGCCGATCGTGCCGATGCCAAGCCGGCGGACGTCTTCGCCGTGCCGGAAAAGGATATTCAGGACCGCTTCGGCCAAGCCATCAAGGCGCAGCCGCGCACGCCCAAATCCTTTTTGCTGTATTTCCAGTTCCAGTCCACCGACCTGACCCCCGAATCGAAGGCGTTGCTGCCGTCGGTGCTGGACGAGGTCAAGGCGCGCCCGGCCCCCGATCTGTCGATCATCGGCCATACCGACGGCATGGGCGACGCCAAGTACAATTATGAACTGGGCCTGCGCCGGGCCAAGGAAGTGCAATCCATGGTCACCGCCTTGGGCATCGAACCCAGGATGATCGAGGTGACCAGCCATGGCCAAAGCAACCCGCTGGTGCCGGAAGCCAAGGGCAAGGGCGAGGCCAAGAACCGCCGGGTGGAAGTGACGGTACGGTAGGTCTCCCCGTTGTGGCGCCGTGAGTGGAAAGAACCAGCAGCAACACGGATGGACGCGGATGCCGCTTCGCGGCTACACGGATAGACACGGATTTTGTTTTTATCCGTGTTCATCCGTCCATCCGTGTTGCGGCTGGATCTATCCGCCTGCACTGACGGCTGCCGGGCCTATTTCTCCGCCAACACCACCCGCACACCGCTTTCCCCCGCGTGCAACCGGTTCAGGTGGAACGCCGCCAACGGGTCGCTGTCGGCCAAGGGGGCAAAGGCGTCCGCTGCCGCCGCCGTATCCCCCGCCGCCATCAGCGCATAGGCGGCCAGATAGGCTTGGGCATCGCTGCCGGCGGGCAGCGGCTCATAGGCCAGGGTGGCTTCGCTTTTGCCTTTCAGCACCAGTTCGCCCACCGGACGGCCATGGAAATCCGGGCATCGCTCGACCGTACTGCCGGCGACGCAGATATGGGTGCCCAGGTGGCGGTTGACGGTTTCCAGCCGCGCCGCCGCGTTGACCGCGTCGCCCAGGGCGCGGTAATCGGAAATGCTGCCGCCGCCCACATTGCCGATGGTCACCATGCCGGTATTGACGCCGATGCGGGTGATACCCAAGGCGTGGCCCTGTTCGCGCATGCGGATGACATAGGCGCGGCTGAAGGCATCCATCTCCAGGGCGCAGGCCACGGCGCGGGCGGCGTGGTCGGGCTGCATCACCGGGGCCGAGAACATCACCGCCACCGCGTCGCCGACGATGCGGTCCAGCGTGCCCTGATGAGTGAAGGCGATCCTGACCATGCCGTCGATATAACCGTTCAGCACGTGCAGCAAGGTGGCCGGGTCGGATTTTTCCACCAAGGTGGTGAAGCCGGCCAGATCGGTCATGACGAAGGAACATTCGCGGCGTTCGCCGCCCACCGCCAGCGATTGCGGGTTGTCCAGCAGATGGCGCACCAGATTGGGTGAGATATAGCGGGCGAAGGCCCCCCTGATGAAGGCGCGTTCCGCCTGATCCTGGCGATGGCGGACCAGGGCGGTGATGCCATGGGCGATGATGGCGGCGGCCAGGGCCGGCAGCGGGTCGGCCAGCAGCCGCATGTCCAGGAACAACAGGGCGGTCAGCCCCAGCAACAGCGTGGCGACGGCCAGGGTGGTCAAGGCCCCTGCCAGGGGCGCCATCCAGGCGGCGGCGGCGATCAGGATCAGGCCGGCGATCACCGCCAGCAGGGTTTCCGCCCCCTCCATCCAATCAGGCCGCTGGGGCAGGGCGCCCAGTTGCGCCGCTTCCGCCGCCTCGGCGTGCATGACCACGCCAGGGACGATGTCGCCATGCGGGGTCAGGCGCAAATCCAGCAGGCCCTTGGCCGAGGCGCCGACGAAGACCACGTGGCCGTCAAGGGCACGGGGATCGGCGCTGCCGTCCAATACCTTCCAGGCGGGGACGAAGCGTTCGGCTTGTGGTTTGGTGTAGTGCAGGTGCACCGATCCTTGCGCATCCACCGGGATTTGCAAGGGGCCCAGGGCCAATTGGGTCAGTGCCCCGGTTTCCGCCGCCGCTTTGACCAGGATGTTGCGCTTGCCGGTGGCGACGCGCAGGGCTTCCAGGGCCAGGGACGGGTGCAATTGGTCGCCCAGGCGGACGATCAGCGGCACCCGGCGGATGATGCCGTCGCCATCGGCGGTGAAGGCGATTGCGCCGGTGCCGGCGGCGGCCTGTTCCAAGGCGGGCAACGAGCGCACGCCCTGGCCCAGATCGGGCAGGGCGGCCAGCGGATTGGGGCCGGAAAAGATGAAACGGGCCTTGGCTGTGCTTTGCGCCCCCGCCGGCTGATGGCTGGCGGCGAAGCCGGTGACCACACTGCCGCCCGCGATGGCGGCGGCCAGTACCGCGTCGGGATCGGGCAGGGTCTGGATGGTCTGGCGCATGGCCGGCGACAGCGGCCAATCGGCCGAGACGCGGGCCGGCGCCGTGCGGTCGGGCTCGGCCAGGATGATGTCGAGCGCGATGGCAGCCGCTCCGGCGGCGCGCAAGCTTTCCACCAAAGCCGCCAGAGAGTGGCGCGGCCACGGCCATTGTCCCAGCTTGGCCAGGGATTCCTCGTCGATATCGACGATGCGCACCGGTACCTGCACATAGGGGCGCGGCCACAGGTTTTGCAGGGTGTCGAAGGCCAGATGGTCCAGCCGGGTACGCGCCTGCGGCACCAGCAGCAGGGCGAAGACGGCCAGCACCAGGGCGACGGCGCCAAGGGCAGCCGCCCGCATCTTGGCCTTTGCCTTGCCGGTCATGGCTGCTGCCTGATGATTGTCATGCCGCTTTATCCCCCATTGGAGTACCATTTTCATCCTGTGGCCACTGTATCGCAGGGGAATGGCCTTCACACCCCACCCGCATGGGCGGGGTTGATCCGCCCGTGTCAACTACTCAGAGGTCATAAGTGGCCAACAGGGGCTCGCCTAAGCCCGCAATGTCGTGTAGGCAATCACCATGGTGCGCCGCACAAAAGCGCAACAGGGGAATCTTTAGTTCAGATGAACCTGATGCAGCGCAATAAAAAGACAGGGCCAAGGACGTCATGATATATAAAATTTCCTGAACACCCTTGGCAGCGTGGCGTAAGCCGTGCATTCTGCCTTTCTAATATAGAGCGGCCCGTCTCTTTAAGCAGGGGAAAGAACATGAAGATCGCCATACCGAAGGAGCGTCGCGCGGGGGAAACCCGGGTGGCCGCCTCGCCCGATACGGTGAAGAAGTACGTCCAGATGGGCTTCGAGGTGCAGGTCGAAGCCGGTGCCGGTAGCGGCGCCTCCATCGCCGACGCGGTTTATGCCGAGGCCGGCGCCACCATCGCCGCCGATGCCCAGGCCGCTTTCGACGCCGATGTGGTGCTGAAGATCGCGCGCCCCACCGATGATGAAATCGGCATGATGCGCGAAGGCGCGGTGCTGATCGCCGGTCTGTCGGCCCTGACCAACAAGGACATGGTGGAGAAGCTGGCGGCCCGCAAGGTCACCGCCTTCGCCATGGAGCTGGTGCCGCGCATCACCCGCGCCCAAAGCATGGACATCTTGTCGTCGCAGGCCAATCTGGCCGGTTACAAGGCGGTGCTGGATGGCGTGCATGTGTTCAAGCGCGCCGTCCCCATGATGATGACCGCCGCCGGTACCGTGGCTCCGGCCCGTTTCCTGATCCTGGGCGCCGGTGTCGCCGGCCTGCAAGCCATCGCCACCGCCAAGCGTCTGGGCGGCGTGGTCTATGCCTTCGACGTCCGCCCGGCGGTGAAGGAACAGGTGCAATCCCTGGGCGGCAAGTTCGTCGAGGTCGACCCCGAGGCGACCAAGGACGCCGAGACCGCCGGCGGCTATGCCAAGGAAATGAGCGAGGATTACAAGGCCAAGCAGGCGGCCAAGATCGCCGAGGTGCTGGCCAAGACCGACATCGCCATCTGTACCGCCCTGATCCCCGGCAAGCCGGCCCCGGTGCTGATCACCGAGGATATGGTCAAGGGCATGCGCCCGGGCTCGGTCATCGTCGATCTGGCGGTGGAGATGGGCGGCAATTGCCCGCTGTCCGAGTTCGATCAGGTGGTGGAAAAGCACGGTGTCACCCTGGTCGGCCACGGCAACGTGCCGGCGCGGCTGGCGGTGGATGCCTCGGCCCTGTTCGCCAAGAACCTGCTGAACTTCATCACGCCCTTGGTGGACAAGGAAAACAAGACTTTGGCCTTCAACTGGGACGACGAGATCCTGAAGGGGTCTTGCGTCACCCGTGACGGTCAGGTCGTGCACCCGGCCTTGGCCGGTTAAGGAGGGACGGGAAATGGATCCCAAGGATATTGTCGACGGCGCGGCAAAACTTGCCACCGACGCCCAGGAGATGGCCGCGAAAGCGGCTCTGCTGGCCCAGCAGGCCACCCAATTGTCGGTTTCGCCCGTGGATGGCGGCGTCGGCTTCGTCAGCCTGCTGACCATTTTCGTGCTGGCCTGCTTTGTCGGCTATTACGTGGTCTGGCGGGTGACGCCGGCCCTGCATTCGCCCTTGATGGCGGTGACCAACGCGGTGTCGTCGGTCATCATCGTCGGTGCCCTGATCGCCACCTCCACCGACGGCATGGCCGCCAAGGTGCTGGGGTTCTTCGCGGTGATCCTGGCCTCGGTGAATATCTTCGGTGGCTTCATCGTCACCCAGCGCATGCTGTCCATGTTCAAAAAGAAGCAGAAGTAAGGGGGCGACCGTGTCTGCAAGCCTGACGCAATTCGCGTATCTCGTCGCTGCCATCTGCATGATCATGGCGCTCCGTGGCCTGTCCAGCCCGGAAACGTCGCGCGGCGGCAACATGTGGGGCATGGTCGGCATGGCCATCGCCATCGTCACCACCATCCTGACGCCGGACACGTCTTACATCCTGATCCCGCTGGGGCTGCTGATCGGTGGCGCCATCGGCACCATCGTCGCCAAGAAGATCGAGATGACGGCGCTGCCGCAATTGGTGGCGGCGTTCCACTCGCTGGTCGGTCTGGCCGCCGTGTTCGTGGCCGGGGCCGCCTTGTCGGCGCCGGAAGCCTTCGGCATCGTCGGTTCGGGCGGCGGCATCAAGACCGCCTCGCTCATTGAAATGAGCCTGGGCGTGGCCATCGGCGCCATCACCTTCACCGGTTCGCTGGTGGCTTTCGGCAAGCTGCAAGGCCTGGTCAGCGGCAAGCCGCTGGTCTTCCCGCTGCAACACAAGCTGAACGCCGCGCTCGGCATCGCCATGGTGGTGCTGATCGGCCTGTTCTCGGTGTCGGGTGGCTCGGTGCCGTTGTTCGTGCTGATCACCCTGATCGCCCTGGCCTTGGGCTTCCTGCTGATCCTGCCCATCGGCGGCGCCGACATGCCCGTCGTCGTCTCCATGCTCAATTCCTATTCGGGCTGGGCGGCGGCTGGTATCGGCTTCACCCTGGGTAACCCGCTGTTGATCATCGTCGGCGCCTTGGTCGGTTCGTCGGGTGCCATCCTGTCCTACATCATGTGCAAGGGCATGAACCGGTCCATCTTCAACGTCATCCTGGGCGGCTTCGGCGGCGAGGTGGCGGGTCCGGCGGGTGCCGGTGGCGCCGGCGGCGACAAGGCGGTCAAGGCCGGCTCGGCCGACGACGCCGCCTTCATCATGAAGAACTCGTCCAAGGTCATCATCGTGCCCGGTTACGGCATGGCGGTGGCCCAGGCCCAGCACGCGCTGCGGGAAATGGGCGACATGCTGAAGGCCGAGGGTGTGGACGTGCGGTACGCCATCCATCCGGTGGCCGGTCGCATGCCCGGTCACATGAACGTGCTGCTGGCCGAAGCCAACGTGCCCTATGACGAAGTCTTCGAGTTGGAAGAGATCAACCACGAATTCGGCACCGCCGACGTGGCCTTCGTCATCGGCGCCAACGACGTCACCAACCCGGCGGCCAAGACCGACACGGCATCGCCCATCTACGGCATGCCCATCCTGGACGTGGAAAAGGCCAAGACGGTTCTGTTCATCAAGCGCTCCATGGCCTCGGGCTATGCCGGCGTCGACAACGAACTGTTCTTCCGCCCCAACACCATGATGCTTTTCGGCGATGCCAAAAAGGTGACGGAAGAAATCTGCAGCGCCCTGGGCTGATGGGGGCTGCACAAAAAGACGGCGCCGGAGAGGGAACTCTCCGGCGCCTTTTTTGTTGGTGGTTTGCTGTCGCCTATTCTTCCTGGATGATGATTCCGTACCAGCCCAGGCCGGCATAGGTTTCATAGCCCGGGGTCAGGGCATAGGCGACCACGGTGCCGTCCATGTCCTGATAGCAGCCGCGGTCGCCCAGCTTGGTGCGCAGCGGAAACTTTTCCACCAGCAGACCGCGTCGGGCCGAATCGGCGATGATGCGATGGTCGCGGTCGATCAGCAGGCAGCGGCTTTTCTGCCGTTCCTGCGGCGACAGGCGCACGCCATCGACGATGGTCTGGGCCTGGGCTTCCCAGTCGAAAAAGATGCCCAGGGCGCCGATGGGGGCGCCGTCGGCCTCGCCGCCTTCGCGGATGGCGGTGGCATAAGTGGCGACCAGGGCGCCGCCCAAGGCTCCCTCGCGGCTGATGTCGGCGACGGCGAAATCATTGCCGCTTTGGGTGGCCATGGCGTCGCGGAACCAGGGCTGACGCGACACGTCGGTGCCGATGGCATTGGGATAACGGCTGCGCCGGCCATTGGCGATCACCCGGCCCGAGGCATCGGCGACCCACAAATCCAGATAGACGGTGTAGGAATCGAGGATGACGCCCAGGCGCTTGCTGGCGTGGCCGGCCTTGGCCGGGTCCATCAGGCAATCGACCATGGCCGAATCGGTGGCCCACCAGCGCACATCGCACGAGCGTTCGTACAGATTGCGGTCGGCGATTTCCACGGCGTTATGGGCCAAGTCGGCCAGGCGCTCGCCCCTGACCTGACGCACTTCCTCGGCCAGGGCGCGGCCAAAGCCCGACAGGCTGTCCAGCTTGCCGCGCAATTCACCCCGCAGGGAATCGGTCAGTTCGGCGATTTCCGAGGAAATGGCCTTCACCTCGTCGGCGACCACGGCGAAACCGCGACCCATCTGGCCGACGCGCTGGGCCTCGATCGAGGCATTCAATGCCAACATCCGTGATCTGCGGGTGATGCCGTGGATGCGGTCGATCTTTTGATCGGTGACGGCGGCGACGGTCCCGGTTATTTCCAGCAGATGTTCGACAGATGCCATTTTATCCTCGTGCGCATTGTGTGCGTTGCAGCATCCATAGCACGGGATTATTTTGATGTGCATAAAAAAAATGCATAACCCCCCTCTATATACGAATGCCTAAATAATAGGCTTATTTTTATTGGGGGATAAAGTGCTCTTGGCGTGGTGTCCGTCGGCATGCCGGGAGACGGGGGACAGGGGGAGATTTCCGGGCACGCCTGCGGTCAAACGCCAAGAGCGCCGCGACATTGCCATCGCGGCGCCCTGGTGCAATTGACTTTGGTCAGCTCTTGTGTCCCGCGCCGCCATTTTCATGGCAGCGCAGGGGTAGAGGAGGCTCGCCAAGGGCCGCCGTCAATCGCGGCGGCAAACCATTAGAAGCCTTCGCGTTCCAGGCGCTTGCGCTCCAGCTTACGGGCGCGGCGCACGGCCTCGGCCTTCTCGCGAGCGCGCTTTTCCGAGGGCTTCTCGTAGTTGCGGCGCAGCTTCATTTCACGGAAGACGCCTTCGCGCTGCATCTTCTTCTTGAGGGCCTTCAGGGCCTGGTCGACGTTGTTGTCACGGACGAGAACTTGCACGTTTCTTCACAGCTCCTCTACGCTGAATAGAAACCCGACGTACGGCACCCCATGCCGTCCGGGAGGGCGATCTGATAGCACAGTGTATTGCCTTTGGAAAGAGATTTACACATCATCTTGATGTTCTCGACCGAGGCGCCTAACTGAGCTAGGTATTGGGGACTGCATATAGGGGCTAAAGCCATGGACTTTCAAGACATTCGTGACCGGCTGGTCATCGCCGCCCTGCCGCATGCGGTTTTCGACGGCTGGACCGCCAAGACCCTGGCCTTGGCCGCGCTGGATCTCGACCTGGAGGTTTCCCTGGGCGAACGCGCCTTCATGGGCGGTCCGGTCGAGGCGGTGGCCCATTTCGCCGATCTGGGCGACCGGCTGATGTTGGCCGATTGCCTGGATCAGGGTTTGCCGGTGATGAAGATTCCCGACCGCATCAAGACGTTGATCCGCGCCCGCCTGACCCGCTGGGCCCCGCACCGCGAGGCGCTGCGCCGGGCGCTGTCGCTGCTGGCCATGCCCGCCCATGCCTTGGTCGCCGCCAAGGTGACGGCGCGGACCATCGACACCATGTGGCGGGCGGCGGGGGATACGTCCAGTGATTTTTCCTGGTACACCCGCCGGGCCACCCTGACCGCAATCTACACCGCCACCTTATTGTATTGGCTGGACGATGCGTCCGAGGATTGCGCCGACACCTGGGCCTTTCTCGACCGTCGCCTGGCCGATGTGGGGCGGGTGACCAAGGCGCGTCAGAAGCTGACCAAATGGCTGAGCAGCCTGCCCAAGCCGAAAGCACCGGCGGGCAAGCGCGCGAAGCGGGAGTCGCATCCCGCCTGACGCCCGTCTGCGGTTATCCCTTGGGGCGTTTGTCGATGACCCGCTTGGCCTTGCCCATGGAGCGCTCGATACTGCCCGGCGTGACCACGTTGACCCGGGTGGAAATACCGATCAGCGCCTTGATGTGATGGTTGAGATCGTGGCCGGCGGCGGCGCAGGCGGTATCGTCGAACGGCTGGTCGGGGCGCATTTCCACATTGACGGTCAGGCTGTCCAGGTGGCCGTCGCGGGTGATTTCCAACTGGTAATGGGGGGCCAGGCGGAAATCCTTCAAGATCAATTCCTCGATCTGGGTGGGGAAGACGTTGACGCCCCTGATGATCATCATGTCGTCGGAGCGCCCGGTGATCTTGCCCATGCGTCGGAACGACCGTGCCGTACCCGGCAGTAACCGGGTCAGGTCGCGGGTGCGGTAACGGATGATGGGCAGCGCCTCCTTGGTCAGGCTGGTGAACACCAACTCGCCCATTTCGCCGTCGGGCAGCACGCGGCCGGTCTCGGGGTCGATGATCTCGGGATAAAAATGGTCTTCCCACAGATGCAGGCCGTCCTTGGTCTCGATGCATTCATTGGCGACGCCGGGGCCGATCACTTCCGACAGGCCATAGATATCCACCGCGTCGATGCCCACCCGGTTCTCGATCTCGGCCCGCATGGAATCGGTCCACGGCTCGGCCCCGAAAATGCCGATTTCCAGCGAGCAATCGGTCGGGCCCATGCCCTGGCGTTCCATCTCGTCGGCGACGGCCAGCATGTAGCTGGGGGTGACCATGATGATCTGGGGGCGGAAATCGTGGATCAACTGCACCTGCTTTTCCGTCTGGCCGCCGGACATGGGGATGACGGTGCAGCCCAGGCGCTCGGCGCCGTAATGGGCGCCCAAGCCGCCGGTGAACAGGCCATAGCCGTAAGAGATGTGGCAGCGGTCGCCGGGCAGGCCGCCGGCGGCCCGGATGGACCGGGCCATGACGTCGGCCCACATGGAGATGTCGTTCCCGGTATAGCCGACCACGGTAGGTTTGCCGGTGGTGCCTGAGCTGGCGTGGATACGCACCACCCGGTCCATGGGCACGGCGAACATGCCGAACGGGTAGGTCTGGCGCAGATCGTCCTTGGTGGTGAAGGGAAACTTGGCAAGGTCGGCCAAGCTCTGCAAATGGTCGGGATGGATGCCGGCATGATCGCATTTGGCGCGGAAATGCCCGACATTGTCATAGGCATGGCGCAGCGACCAGCGCAGCCGCTGCAGTTGCAGGGCGGCAATTTCGTCGCGGCTGGCGGTTTCGATGGGGTCGAGCAAATGGCGGGGTGCACCGCAACGGCGGGAATGTTTGGGGCTCACGACTTCCTCCGGTCATTCGGTCTTGTACCCGGCAGTCGCGGGTCGGCCGATCATTGTCGGTATATTTTTACACTATTTACAGATATCGCGCGAGACAGGCTGTGCATTCAAATTGTGCATAACATGAGCGTTTTTGTTATGTTTAAACCTCTTGCACCCGCCTTAAACAGGCAGTACGGTCAGCTTTCGTACGTGGTGGGGTAAAGGAAACCGTAAGGTGACCTTAGTTAAGCAGACAATCGCCAAAATCCTGTCGGTGGTTTTCACCGGCATGTCCTTGGCCGAGATCGTAGATATTCTCATTCCAAATCGGCAGTCGGCTTTCGTCCTGCGACGGCGCGCTCTGCTGATCCTGTCGCGTGTCCGCTTGGTGGCCTTTACCTTCGCCATCCTGACGCCGCTTTGGATTCCGGTGGATCTGTTCATCTTCGAGACGGCGCTGGGCATGTATCTGGCGGCGCTTCGGGTGTTGGCTTCCATCGCCTTCGTCTTGCTGGGCCTGTCCTATCGCGGCGCCGATTCCATTGTCGTCGCCCGTTGGGGGCTGGTGTGGCTGCTGTCCATCCCCACCGTGTTCTTCCTGATCAGTCATCCGCTGCTGGCCCAGTTCGCCATCACCGATCCGGCCCAGCAGGTGATCGCCGCCGGCTATGCCTTCCTGCCCTTCGTCATGGTCGCCGGCCTGTCGGTGTTTCCCATCACCGCCCTGGAAGGGGCGCTGCTGTCGGCGCCCTTGCTGCTGGCCTATCTGCTGACCGGCATCCTGGGCTATCAATTGCTGCCGTTCGCCTCGCATCTGGGGGCGCAATGGCTGCTGCTGTTGCTGGCGGTGGTGTCGTCGCTGGCCGGCATGAGCCAACTGCATTTCATGAGCCAGTTGGTCGACCAATCGTCGCACGATGGTCTGACCCGGGCCTATAACCGCCGGGTAGGCGAGGAAATCGTCGCCCAGCAATTCCTGACCTCGCTGCGCACCGAGGGGCCGCTGGCCCTGGCCTTCGTCGATTTGGACAATTTCAAATCCATCAACGACCATTACGGCCACGAAGAGGGCGACAATACCCTGCGCAATGCCTCGACCGCGCTGCGCAAGGTGTTGCGTCGCGGTGACGTGCTGGTGCGCTGGGGCGGCGAGGAATTCCTGGCGCTGATGCCCAATACCGACGAGGAAGGGGCGCGCATCGCCCTGGCCCGTCTGCGCGAAGCCGGTTTGGGCCTGCGCCCCGACGGCAATCCGGTGACCGCCTCCATCGGTGTGGCCGAGCGTCTGGCCGATCAGGCCGGGCAATGGTCGGAACTGGTGGAAAAGGCCGACCAGCGTATGTACATGGCCAAGCAGACCGGCAAGAACAAGGTCATCGGCATCGACAACAAGGTGCTGGCGGAAAGCGCCGCCGCCGGCTGACCGGCTAGAGTGTCAAGCCTTAAACCAGACGCATCCATTCTATCAATCGTCATTCCCGCGTAGGCGGGAATCCAGCGAACCGTGTCGGCATAAGCGCGTGACTCCTGGACCCCCGCCTGCGCGGGGGTGACGATTGTTGCCATGAATGTGCTTCCGATTAAAGGCACGCAGCTCTATTGCGCCGCCACCGGTAAATCCAGCGCACCGACCACTCGGGCGATATCGGCGGCCAAGTGGTGACGGCTGGCCCCGCCGGGGCGGACCACCAGCGAGAACCACACCGGCGATAAGTCCGGCAATCCCATTTCCGCCGCCTCCAACACCCGCAGATCGGGGTGCAAGCCGGTCTGCCCCAGGGGGGCCAGGGCCATGCCGCTGGCCACCGCCGCTTGGATTCCGGCCAGGCTGGGGCTGGCATAGGCCAGACGCCAGGGCCGGCGGCTTTGATCCAGACGATCCACCACCTGACGGCGGAACAGACAGCCCTGGGGGAACAAGGCCAGGGGCAGGGGATGCAGCGGCGGCAGGGATTCATGGGCGGAAGCGGTCCAAAATACCGGCTCCGGCCACACGCCGACGGCGCCTGCCATGGGCTGCTCGCCCTTGAACAGAGCAACGTCCAATTCGCCCAAATCGAAATCGGCGCGCAGCTTCACCGACAGGTCGGCACGGATGTCCAGTCGCACCTGGGGATTGGCGCGGGAAAAGGCCGTCAGCACCCTGGGCAGGTGGCGGCTGGCGAAATCCTCTGAGACTCCCAAGCGGATGATTTCGCCCACTTCGCGCCGCACCAAGGTGGCGCGCGCCTCGTCGTCCAGGGCCAGCAGGCGGCGGGCATAGCCCAGCAGGGTTTCTCCCGCTTCGGTCACCTGCACCTGACGGCCCTGACGTAAGAGCAGGGGCTGGCCGATATGATCTTCCAGCCGCTTGATCTGTTGGCTGATGGTCGATTGGGTGCGGTGCAGGCGCTGGCCGGCGCGGGTGAAGCCGCCGCTGTCGACGATGCCGACAAAGGTGCGCAGCAAGTCCAGATCAAGGCTATGGGGGAGCATGGCGGTATCATTCATAAAATGGATGGTAAATATTCTATCATCTAATTTCCAAATGTCACCGCTGCCGGTTAGGCTGATCCGGTCGTTGAGGGAAAGGAACCGGCCATGGTCGCCCGATTATCACCCACCAATCTGCTGCCGTGGTTGATCGCCCTGTTTTGTCTGATCTGGTCGTCGGTGTTCGCGGTGGCCCGGCTGGGGCTGGCCCATTCTCCGCCCTTGACCTTGCTGTCCATCCGCTTTGCCCTGGCCGCCCTGGTAGCCTTGGCTTTGGCTTTGGCGTTACGCGAAAGATTGCCGCGCGGGCGCGCCGTGCTGATGCTGGCGCTGATCGGTATCGCCAACCATGCCCTTTATCTGGGCCTGTCCTATTTGGGCATGCGTCACGTGCCCGCCGGGCTGACCGCCATCATCGTCAGCGCCAATCCGGTGCTGACGGCGCTGCTTGCCGCGCTGGTGCTGGACGAGCGGTTGAACGGACGCAAATTGGCCGGTCTGGCCCTGGGGGTGGTGGGCGTCGCCTTCATCCTGCGCCACCGCATCGTCGCAGGTACCGATGCGTGGTTGGATATGCTGTGGCCGCTGGCGGCCTTGGTGGCGTTGTCGGGCGGCGCCATCTTGTTCAAGCGCATTGGTCTGGCTGGCGGTGGCTTTGGCGGATTGGCGGTGCAACTGGCCGCCGCCGCCCTGTTCCTGGCCTTTCCCGCCTGGGGGCTGGAAGGCGGCTTGGCGGCGATCGAGCCGGTGGCGGAATTCTGGTTCTCGCTCGCCTATCAGGTGGTGCTGGCCTCGGTCATCGCCTATGCCATCTGGTTCCACCTGCTGCGGGTCAGCACCGCCACCGCCGCCAGCGCCTGGCACTTCCTGATCCCGCCCTTGGGCGTGTTGTTCGGCTGGCTGATCATGGACGAACAGGTGATGTGGGCGGATTTCGCCGGTATCGTCCCGGTGGCGGCGGGGATTTGGCTGGTTACCCGATCTCGAACACCGCTTCGATCTCCACCGCCACGTTAAGCGGCAGGCTGGGGGCGCCGACGGCGACGCGGGCATGGCGGCCGGCATCGCCCAACACTTCGACCATCAGGTCGGAGGCGCCATTGACCACCTTGGGCTGATCGGTGAAATCGGGGGTGCTGGCGACAAAGGCGGTCAGCCGCACCACCCGGCGAATGCGGTCGAGATCGCCGCCGCACGCCGCCTTGGCCTGGGCCAACAAATTCAGGCCGCACAGGCGGGCGGCGCGCACGCCGTCTTCCACCGACACTTCCGCCCCCAAATGGCCAAACACCACCGGCTTGCCGCCTTCCATGGGCAATTGTCCCGAGACGAACACCAGATTGCCGGTGATGACGAAGGGGACATAATTGGCCACCGCCACCGCCGGCACCGGCAAGGTGATGCCCAGTTCGGCCAGACGCGCGTCGATGTTGGAAGCCATGATCGTCCCCGTTGCTGCAATGGATCGGCCCAAGGTAAGGGATGGCGGGGGTGGTTGTCTTCGGCAAAGTATGGGTGTATAGCTGACCTATATAACGGTTTGCAGTGCGGGAGAGGCCGACCCCATGTTCACCCTGACACCGCTTGAAATCGAGGCGCTGTATCTGTCCCTGCTGGTGTCGGGCTGGGCGGTGGCGGGGTCGTTGCCCTTGGGCGTGGCCTGCGCCTGGCTGCTGGCGCGGCGGGATTTTCCCGGCAAGTCGGTGGTGGACGGGCTGATCCATCTGCCGTTGGTGTTGCCGCCGGTGGTGGTCGGTTATTTCCTGCTGGTGGTGCTGGGGCGGCGCGGCGTGGTCGGCGGCGCGCTGTACGACTGGTTCGGCATCACCATCGCCTTCACCTGGAAGGGGGCGGCCATCGCCTCGGCGGTGATCGCCTTTCCGTTGATGGTCCGCGCCATCCGGCTGTCGCTGGAAGGCGTCGACCGTGGGCTGGAGCAGGCGGCGCGCACCTTGGGCTGCGGCCCGGTGGCGACGTTCTTCACCGTCACCTTGCCGCTGGTCATGCCCGGCATCCTGACCGGGGTGATCCTGGCCTTTGCCCGTTCGCTGTCGGAATTCGGCGCCACCATCACCTTCGTCTCCAACATCCCCGGTGAAACCCGCACCCTGCCCATCGCCCTTTATGCCCTGACCCAGGTGCCTGGCGGCGACGAAGCGGCCATGCGGCTGTGCGTCATCTCGGTGGTGGTGGCCTTTACCGCGCTGCTGGCGGCGGAAATCCTGTCGCGCCGGGTGCAAGCCCGGCTGAAAGGCTGAAGGCCATGCTGGACCTGAGCATTCATCGGCGGCAGGGCGCCTTCCAGGTTGAGGTGACGTTGAAGGCGGGGGCGGGGATCACCGCCTTGTTCGGGCCGTCGGGGTCGGGCAAGACCTCGGTCATCAACATGGTGGCCGGATTGGCCCGGCCCGATACGGGCCGCATCGTCGTCGACGGCAAGGTGTTGTTCGACGCGGCCTTGGGCCTCGACGTCGCCCCCGAACATCGTCGGTTGGGCTATGTGTTCCAGGATGGGCGGTTGTTTCCGCATCTGTCGGTGCGGGCCAACCTGACCTTCGGCATGAACCGGCTGCCGGCGGCGGAGCGTCGCATCGATTTCGACGCCGTCATCGAGGTGCTGGGCATCGGCCATCTGCTTGATCGTCGCCCGGCTTTGTTGTCGGGGGGGGAAAAGCAGCGGGTGGCCATTGGCCGCGCCTTGCTGGCCAATCCCCGCATCCTGCTGATGGACGAGCCGCTGGCCGCCTTGGATTCCAACCGCAAGGCCGAGTTGCTGCCGTTCATTGCCGCCCTGTCGCGGCGCTTCGCCATTCCCATCCTTTATGTCAGTCATTCCATGGACGAGGTCTTGGCCCTGGCCGACACCCTGGTGTTGATGGATCAGGGCAAGGTGGCGGCGGCGGGGCCGACCGAGGACATCCTGTCGCGCACCGATTTGCGCCCGCTGACCGGGCGCTGGGAAGCCGGATCGGTGATCCGCGCCACCGTCGAGGATCATGATGAAGCCACCGGCATCACCCGGCTGGCCTTTGCCGGCGGCCATCTGCTGATGGCCCGCAATCATCTGCCGACCGGCACCCAGGTGCGGCTGCGCATTCATGCCAGCGATATCGCCATCGCGCTGGATCGGCCCGGTCGGGTGTCCGTGCGCAACATCCTGCCGGCGACAATCGCCAGCGTTTCCGCCTGCGAAGGCAATATGGTCGACGTGGTGCTCGATTGCGGCGGCACCCGGTTGTGGGCGCAGATTTCCAGTCATGCCCTGGCCGATCTGGCCCTGGCGCCGGGTGATGCGGTGCATGCCATGATCAAGGCGGTGACCGTCGCCCGCGGTGATCTGGCCGAACAACGGGGGAGCGCATGAAGGTCGCCATCGCCACCCAGGATCTGACCCACGTGGATGCCCATCTCGGCTGGGCCCGGCATCTGCTGCTGTTCGATGTCACCGCCGAGGGCTATCGCTATATGGGCACCCGGGCCTTCCGCCAGGGGCTGGCCCAGGACGGCGATCACGACAAGTTGGCGCCGCGTCTGCGGGCCTTGCGGGGCTGCCGCATGGTCTTCGTCGTCGATGTCGGGCCGGAAGGCGAGGCCGGTTTGGCCCGGGCCAAGGTGGTGCCCATGCGCGCCTATGCCGGCCAGCCCATCGTCAACGCCCTGGATGCCCTGCGCGACGGTTTGCGGCGCAATCCACGTGGTTGGCTGCGGCGTGAACAGCAACGCGAGCGTTTGCGGCGTCCCTGATCCGCGACATCCGGGGATGTGCTTAAGTGTCGGCAATGGTACTATCCCCAAGTATGTATGACGGGGACGACCAGTGGCGCCATTGTTTCTGCGTTTGACCGCTTTGGCGGTGTTAGTGCTGTTGGTTGCGGGCAATGTGGCCAAGGCACAGGACGGATTGGCCCTGGCGGTTTTCGCCTTCCGGCCCAAGCCGGTGATGGTGCAGCTTTATCAGCCGTTGGTGGACTATCTGAACCAGGCGGTGCCCGAGGCGCGTCTGCGTCTGGTCGTGCTGAACCAGGAGGAAATGGAACAGGAACTGGGCGCCCAACGTCTGGATTTGCTGTTCACCAATCCCAGTCATTTCATTGTTCTGCGTCAGCGCAACCGCCTGACCGGCGCCCTGGCCACCCTGGTGGCGGTGGAGCAGGGGGTGGCGGTCAGCAGCCTGGGCGGGGTGATCATCACGGGTACCGGGCGGGACGATATCGCCAGGCTGGCTGATTTGCGCGGCAAGACCATCGCCATACCCGGCACCAAGTTTCTCGGTGGATATCAGACCCAGGCCTTTGAATTGTTGCAAGCGGGCATCCGCCTGCCGGACGATGCCTCGCTGCTGAATGTGGATGGCCATGACGGCGTGGTCCAGACGGTGGCCGCGGGCAAGGCGGATGCCGGATTCATCCGCACCGGCATATTGGAAGCCATGATCCGCGAAGGCCGGGTGTCGCCCGATAGTTTGAAGGTGGTCAACCCCCAGAATCCGCCGGGATTTCCGTTTCAGCTCTCGACCCGGCAATACCCGGAATGGGCCTTTTCCGCCTTGCCCCATGTGAATGAACGGGTGGTGCGCCGCATCACCAGCGCGTTGCTGGCACTCGAGCCCGACCATCCGGCGGCCAAGGCCGCCTCTATTCACGGCTTCACCATTCCCGCCGATTACCTGCCGGTGGAAAATCTGGCCCGCGCCCTGCGCCTGTCGCCGTTCGAGCATGCGCCTGATTTCACCTTTTCCGACATTATCAGCCGTTATCGCGACGTTCTGGTCGTGCTGGCCCTGGCCGGCGGTGTCATCGCTTTGCTGGCGCTGAAATTGGTGGTCAATAATCGGCGCCTGCGGCAAGCCCATCAGCGAGCCGAGGAAAGCGACGAGGTTTTTCGCCGGCTTTACGAGGATGCCCCCACTCCGGTTCTGATCATCCGCGATGGCCGGTTCGAGCGCTGTAACCGTGCCGCCCTGGATTTGGCCGGGGCGCGGGCCGATCAACTGATCGGGCGCAGCCCCGAAGAGATTTCGCCGCCGCTTCAGCCCGATGGTCGGTCCAGCCGCGATTTGGCGCGCGAGTTTCTGGACGATGTGTCGCATTATTCCTCGGCCCGTTTCGATTGGGTCCATGTGCGGCCCGACGGTCAGGAATTCGTGGTCGAGGTGTCGCTGACCCCTATCACCATCGGCGGCCATCGCCTTGCGTATGTGGGGTGGACCGACATCACCGACCGCAAGCGGGCCGAGGCGGAATTGCAGGCGGTCAACCAGCGTCTGGCCGAACAGGCCGGTCAGTTGATGCGGGTCAACGCCGATCTCGAGCAATTCGCCTCGGTGGCGTCACATGATTTGCGTCAGCCTTTGCGCATGGTCGCCAGTTATCTGGGGCTGATCCGGCGCGACATCCAGACCCAGGCCAGCCCCGAATTGCGCGAATATCTTGGTTTTGCCCTGGATGGGGCCAAGCGCATGGACCGGCTGATTCAGGATCTGCTGGATTATTCCCGTTCGGGTCGACACAGCGATGCCGAGGCGCCGGTGGATTTCCATCAGGCGGTGCAGGAGGCGTTGCAACATTTGCAACCGGTCATCGACGAGCAAGGCGGGGAAGTCATTGTCGCCGAGACCTTGCCGATCTTGTCCGGGCATCGGGACGACGTGGTGCGTCTGTTCCAGAATCTGATCGGCAACGCCTTGAAATACCGTACTCCCGATCGTCCCCCCCGGGTTCAGGTGGGGTGCCAGCGTGACGGCCAGTGCTGGCGGATTTGGGTGGCCGACAATGGTCGCGGCATCGCCGAGGCTGATCGTGAAAGGGTGTTCAAGATTTTCCAACGTCTGGTGCCGTCAAGTGAATGCGAAGGCACCGGCATCGGCTTGGCCGTGTGCAAGAAGATCGTCGAGAACATGGGCGGACGCATCTGGATCGATTCGGTGCCGGGCCAGGGCAGCACTTTCCAGGTCAGTTTGCCGGTGGATTGAGCAGCGGGTTTGCCGTTGCCCGCGAAAAGTCCTTTGCTTTCGGGGAAAAGTACACCGAGGCAAAGCCGAGGGACTTTTCCCCGGTCGTTTAATGGCTGAGCAGAACCGGAATGGCCGCGTGCGCCAGCACGTGGCGGGTGACGCCGCCCAGGATCAACTGGCGCAGGCGCGAATGGGTATAGGCGCCCATCACCAGCAGGTCGGCACCGGCGGTGGTGCAGGCCTCCAGGACCGCCATGCCGGCATTGCCGCCGGCAGGGATGTCCTGATGGATGGCGTTGATGCCGTGCCAACCGAAAAAGGCGATCAAATCGTCGGCACCGGCCATGTCGTCGTGTTCGTTGACGGTCAGTACGGTGACGGTTTCCGCCCGTTCCAGGATGGGCAGGGCGGCGGCGGCGGCGCGACCGGCTTCGGCGCTGCCGTTCCAGGCCACCACCACCCGGCGGCCCAGGGCGGCGGGCATGGTCGCCGGGGCCAGCAGCAACGGACGACCGCTGTCCAAAAGCGCGGCGTTGAGCGCCAAGCCCGAGCCGTCGCCTTGGACAGCATGACCCATGACCACCAGATCATGGACGCGGCCCTTGCGGGCGATGATTTCCTCTTCCCGTCCCACGGCTTCGACCCAATCGGCGGTGACGCCGTCAGCCGGCGGTGACGATTGGCAGGTGATGCCGTGGCGGTCCTTGATCTCGTCGAAGGCCAGGCGCACGGCGGCGGCGGCTTCGCGCGATTGCTTGTCGGCGGCGTTCAGCATTTCCTCGACCATGGCGCCTGACATGCCTTCACCGATCAGCGGCACGGCGGTGGTGGGGTCGGGGCGCACATGCAAGGCGGCGACATGGGCGCCGAACAGGCGGGCCAGACGGAAAGCCGCTTCAAGCGGCGCGGCGGCGGCGGCGGCGTCGCCAATGGGCGCCAGGATGGTCTTGATGGTGGACATGGCGGATCTCCCCTGAAACGGACCTTCCGATTATGCGCCTAAGTGATCACAAGCACAACGCGGCCCGGCCCGCGTCCAACGCATCCTGCTTTGATCCACCGGTATGGATGCGGGTCCAGGTCATCGGCCCCAGGTCGATGGAAAGCTGGGCCTGCAACACTGCCGTGGTGGCATCAGAGACATTGGCTTGGCGGCTTTCAATGCGCCTTGCGGCCAAATCCGGCTCGGTCCACAGCCACAGGCCGTCGAAGGGCACACCCAATCGCCGTGCCACCGCCTCGATGCCGGCGCGCTGCTCGGGCTTGGCGAAGACCGCGTCGGCGACCACCGCATGACCGGCGCGCAGCAGGGTTTCGCAGGTGTCCAACAAGGCAGCATAGGTGCGCTGGCCGGTTTCGGAATCATAGGCCTGGGGTGGCAGGCGGTCCAGCAGGGCAGCGCCCATGATCTGCTTGCGCAAGGAATCCGAACGCACCACCGCCGCCCCCGGCACCGCCAGCAACGGCGCCAGTTCACGGCCCATGTGCGACTTGCCGCTGCCCGACAGCCCGCCCACCGCCAGCAGGCGCGGCGGTGGCGGCGCCAGATAGGCCAAGGCGGCGTCAAGGTAGAGGTTGGCCTCGTCGCCCCGGCCCATGGCGGCGGCCACATGGGCGCGGATGGCGGCGCGCAGCGACAGCAACAGCGGCAGTAAAACCACGCCCTGATAATCGCCTGACAGGTCGAGATAATGGTTCATGGCATGGCTGGCCAGTGGGCGGGCGCCCCTTTGGTCCAGATCCATCAGCAGAAAGGCCAGATCGTAGAAAACATCGATGCAGGCGATGTCCTCGGAAAATTCGATGGCGTCGAACGGCACCGTCTTACCCTGGTACAGGCAGATATTGCCGCAATGCAGGTCGCCATGGCAGCGCCGCACCTTGCCCTGTGCCCGGCGTTCCTCCAGCAGGGGGGTCAGCTTGTGCAGCCACGCGCGCGAGGCTTCCGCCAGATGCGCGGCCTTGGCCGGCGGCAGGATGGCGGCTTGTGCCGTCATGGCGGTGGCGTTGGTGGTGATGGTCCAGTCCAGCCCCGCCGCGCCGCCCTTGTCGGGACGCAAAGGGGCGGCCCGATGGGCGGCGAAGGCGGCTTCCGCCACCTGTTGGATCATCCGACGATCGACCCGGTCACGGCGCAGCAATTCCGACAACAGGTCGTCCTGGGCGAAGCGGCGCATTTCCACCAGCCAGTCCACCACCTTCCCTGCGCCGCCCAGATGCAGGCCGCCGGTGTCGTCGGTGGTCACCGGCATCAGCCCCAGGTACAGGTCGGGGGCGGCGGTCCGGTTGACCTCCAGTTCCGACAGGCAGGCGGTGTGGCGGGCTTGCAGGGTGCTGAAATCCAGGAATGACAGCCGCACCGCCTTTTTCAGCTTCCAGGCCCGGTCGCCAGCCAGGAACACCACCGAAATATGGGTGCTGATGATTTCGGGCGTTTGGCCGCCATGGGTGGCCGGGTCGGACAGAAAGCGGATGATGTCGTCCTGGTTCATGGCTGCTTTCCCAATAAACGGTCGGCCAGACGGGGCAGGGCGTCGTGCACATGCGCCAGAGTGCCGATTTCGGCCCGGTCGAACCAGCCGAAGGCGGCGGCATCGCTGGCGGCGGCGCCGTCGCCGGCCAGCCAGTGGCATTCCACCACCAGGATGAGGAAGTGGTTGCGCACCCGCCCGTCGCCGTCGCGGTCGATCTTGTCGAAGACGTCGATGACCGACCCGGCGCTGGCGTGGATGCCGGTCTCCTCGGCCAGTTCGCGCAAGGCGGCCTGGGCCGGACTTTCGCCCAGTTCCATCAAACCGCCGGGCAGGCCCCAGCGGCGCGGCGGCACTTCCTTGTCGCGCTGGACCAGGGCCAGGCGGTTCTGGTGGACCAGCGCGGCCAAAACGGCGGGCAGTGGGTGGGTGGGGTAATCGCGGCTCATATCAACACTATAGCAAGCTTGCTGGCGGGCGTGGCTAGTCCTATGGTCGGGATGGAACGCAAACAATTAAACCGGCCATGGTGTTCGACAGATTCAGTCAGCGACTTTCCACCCGGGTGGCGGCGGCGACATCGGCCCTGGCCCTGTTCTTCGTCGTCTGCATGGGCGTGGGCGCCTGGTTGGTGGCGCTCGGCATGATGCGGGCCCAGGCCGAGCGCCAGATGGCCGAGCTGGCCCACGCCCATGCCACCCATGTTTCCGGCATCTTGGACACCATCGCCAGCCACGTGGCCGAACATGCACAGGATGCCAGCGTGCCGCCCAGTCTGGCCATTGCCGGGGTGCAGGTGGACATCCGGGTGGTCGGTATGGCCGAACTGGGGGACTGGAACAAGGCGGCGATGATCCTGGGGGTGAGCGCCGGGCGGATTTCCACCGATGGCGGCGGGATGATCGAGATGATGATTCCCGTGCTCGCCGGGACCAAGGCTGCGGACAAAAGCATAGTGTGGCGATTGCGTCTTGACCGTCTCAGTCAGCGTCTGGTCACGCCGGGCGATGTCTCGGGCGGCGAGGTGGTGTTGCGGGTCGGTGGGCGCAGTGCCCAGGCGGCGTGGGGCGCCCCCATACCGGGCAACGCCATCAGCGCCGAGGCGGAAGTCCTGCTGCCCAACGGCTTTGGCCGCGGTCAGGCGGTCATTCGGGTCGGTGGCAAAAGCAGGGAATTGGACCTGTCGTTGGGGCAATATGCCTTGTGGCTGTCACTGATCGGCGTTGCCGCCACCGCCTTGGCGGCAGCCCTGGCGACGGTGACCAGCCGGCGCCTGACCCGGCGGCTGTCGGCCTTGGCCGATGCGGCGGGGTCATTTGATTTCGCCGCCGGCAGCGGCGCGCATTTCCATGTGGATGGCGACGACGAGATCGCCCGCCTGGGCAAGTCCTTCGCCGGCATGGTCGAACGTCTGGATCAGGCCTATCGCGATCTTGACCGCCGCTCCCAGGCCTTGCTGTCCAATGCCGAACGCGTCGCCCAGGTGGGCAGTGCCATCTGGGAACCGGGGCACAGCCAGCAGGTATGGTCCGATCAGTTCCACACTATTTTGGGGCTCAATCCCGGCGACGTGATGCCCAGCCGCGAGGTGTTCTTCGACCGCGTCCATCCCGATGACCGCCCGCGTCTGGCGGCGGCGGTCAGTGCCGCCGTGCAAGGCGGCGGCAATCGGGTGGTCGAGGATTTCCGCATCATTCGCGGCGACGGTGTCGAGCGGGTGGCGCAGTTCAGGGCCGAGGTCGCCCGCGACGACGACGGCCATGCCATCCGCGTCGATGCCACCATCCAGGACATCACCGAGCGCAAGCGCATGGAGGATCAGTTGGACGGGGTGGTGCGCGACCTCAAGCGGTCCAACGAGGAATTGGAACAATTCGCCTATGTGGCGTCGCACGATTTGCGCCAGCCCCTGCGCACGGTGCGGTCCTATCTGACCCTGATCGAGGATTCCATCGAGGACAAGCTGGATGACGAAACCCGCGAGTTCATGGATTTCATCCGCGACGGCGTCAAGCGCATGGATGCGCTGATCACCGATCTGCTGGCCTATTCGCGCGTCGGGCGGCGGGTGGCCGACGGTCCGGTCGATGTCGGTCGCATGATCGATCTGTCGTTGTTGGATTTGCAGGCGCAAATCGACGAGACCCAGGCGGTGATCACCGTTCCCCACTCGTTGCCGGTGATCGAGGGCGATTCCGGTGAATTGACCCGCCTGTTCCAGAACCTGATCGGCAACGCGCTGAAATACCGCAAGGCCGAGCAGGTGCCGCGCATCGTCGTCGCCTGCCGTGATTGCGGCCCCCATTGGCAGTTCAGCATCAGCGACAACGGCATCGGCATTCCGCCCGAACACCGCGAGCGGGCTTTCGGTATTTTCCAGCGCCTGCATGGCCGGCACGAATACGAAGGCACCGGTATCGGTCTGGCCATCTGCCGCAAGATCGTCGAGCGCCAAGGCGGCCAGATCTGGGTGGAAGGCAAGGATTGCGACGGCGCCATTTTCCAGTTCACGTGGCCGAAAATGCGCCGCGCGGCGGTGTCCCTGCCGGTGTGACGGCAAAGATAAGACTTGCGGGGCGGTGGGAATTGCCAGACCCTGCAACACGGATGGGTGATGGATGATGCGGCAGGTCGAGGGCGGTTATCATATTTTGCTGGTGGAAGACGATCTGGCCGATGCCGGCTTGGTCCGTATCGCCCTGCGCCGGGGCCGGCATACGGTCAACCTGCACCACGCCAAGGATTCCACCGAGGCTTTCGCCTTTCTGCGCCGCATCGGTCCCAACCATGCCCAGGCGCCGCGCCCGCATCTGATCTTGCTGGATTTGAACCTGCCCGGACGGTCGGGCCATGAAATCCTGCAGGAACTGAAGGGCGACAACACGTTGCGCGGTATTCCGGTGATCGTGCTGTCCACCTCGGAAGCCGAGCGCGACATCGTCCGCAGCTATAACCTGGGCGCCAATTCCTTCATCAGCAAACCCATGGATGCGGACGAGTTCGCCCAGCATATCCACATCATGGAAACCTATTGGTTCGATATCGTCAGACTGCCGGCGGCGTGACCATGGATCCCATTCGCGTATTGTTGCTGGAAGACGACCCCGCCGATGCCCGGCTGGTGGACCTGATGCTGCGCAAGGCGCCGCGCACCCTGTTCAGCGTCGAAATCTGCTCGAAGCTGGCCCAGGCGGTGGAGCGCCTGGCCCAAGGCGGCTTCAACGTGGTCCTCGCCGACCTGTCCCTGCCCGATTCGTCCGGTCTGGCGACCTTGAAGGCGCTGACCGACACCGCCCCCGACATGGCGGTGGTGGTGCTGACCGGCAATGACGATGATGCCCAGGCCATCGAGGCGTTGAAGCACGGTGCCCAGGATTATCTGGTCAAGGGCCGCGACGACGGTTTCATCCTGTCGCGGGTGGTGCGTTATGCGGTCGAGCGCAAGAATGCCGAACAGGCGCTGCGCGAGGCCCGCGACAAGGCGGAAGAGGCGGCCCAGGTCAAATCCCTGTTCCTGGCCACGGTCGGGCACGAAATCCGCACGCCCTTGAACGGCATCCTGGGTATGGCCCGGCTGCTGCTGGACACGCCCTTGGACCAGCGCCAGAAGGTGTTCGCCGAGACGGTGGTGTCGTCGGGGGAATTGCTGCTGGGGCTGGTTAACGACATCTTGGACTTTTCCCGCCTGGAAGCCGATGGACTGACCCTGGAGACCACTTCGTTCGACCTGTTGAACATGGTCGAGGACATCCGTCTGCTGATGGCGCCGCGTGCCGCCGACAAGGGACTGACCCTGGGCTGCCGTTTCCCGCCCGAGGTCCAGCGTCAGGTCAGCGGCGATCCGCTGCGGCTCAGGCAGGTGCTGCTCAATCTGGTCGGCAACGCTATCAAGTTCACCGCCAACGGCTCGGTGATGATCGCGGTGGCGAAGGAAGAGACGAGCGGGATGGTGCGCTTCACCGTCTCCGACACCGGCATCGGCATCCCGGAAGAAGCCCGCGACATCCTGTTCAACGAATTCAGCCAAGCCGATTCGTCGGTGGCACGGCGTTATGGCGGTGCCGGCTTGGGCCTGGCCATCTGCAAGCGGCTGGTGACGCTGATGGGCGGCGCCATCGGTTTTGACAGCACGCCCGGCAGCGGCACCCAATTCTGGTTCCGTATCCCCTTCAGCGATGCGGTCTTGGCGACGACGACGGCCAATGCCAAGGAAATCCCCACCCTGATGCCCCAGGTGGTGTTGTTGGTGGATGACAACGAGGTCAATCTGCAAGTCGCCTCGGGCCTGCTGCAACGTCATGGTCATACGGTGATGACCGCTGCCGATGGTCCCGCCGCCTTGGATCTGGCGCGGCGCCACCGTTTCGATCTGGTGCTGCTGGACAAGCATATGCCCGATATGGACGGATTGGAGGTGGCGCGGTGCCTGCGGGGGCTGCCCGATGCCGACCCGGCCCAGCATATCTGGCTGTTGACCGCCAATCCGGTGGAACAGGATGTGCGCGCCTGGCGTGACGCGGGTATCGACGGCTGCTTGGCCAAGCCATTCCGGGTCGAGGAGGTGGCCGGTATCCTGGCCGGCGGCACCGCTGGCGCCGGGCGACAATCGTCGGGCGGGCCGTCCTTGGTCAATCTTCCCGACTTACTGGCGGACATGCGCGACCTGGGGCACGAACGTATGCGCGGGTTGGTGGATTTGTTCGGGCGCTCAGCGGTTCAGGATTTGGAAGCGGCCCTGGTCCGCGCCGCCGCCGGCGATCTGGAGGGGCTGGCCTCGCCGGTGCACCGTCTGGCCTCGGCCTCGTCCAGCCTGCATCTGACCGCCCTGGCGGCGCGCTGCCGCGCCATCGAAAACGCCGCCCGCGCCCGCGACGGCAAGGCCCAGAACCTGGCCAAGGATTTGGGCGAGTTGTGGGACCGGTCGCTGAAGGCGCTCAACGAAGTGGTGGTTTGAGCGCGGTGCCTTATGTCTAAGGCATGGCGCTCCTGCGCCCATTGCGGGCGCGGCCAAGCCCGCGGAGGCGGGCGCCCGGCGAGGGAAAATGATGAAGTTTAGACCGTGATGCACATTTTGGGCATCACGGTCTAAGCGCGAGCTGTCGTCAGCTTCCGGCCAGCCGATAGCCGATGCCGTGCACGGTGACGATGATCGCCGGATGCTTGGGATCGGCCTCGATCTTGCGGCGCAGACGACCGACCAGCACGTCGATGGTGCGGTCGATCACCGCTTCGCCGTCATGCTGGGTCAGGTCCAGCAACTGGTCGCGGGTCAGGGCGCGTCCGGCATTGCGGGCCAGGGCCGCCAGCACGTCGAACTCGCCCCGGGTCAGCCGCACCGCCTCGCTCTCGGGCGAAATCAGTTGGCGGGCGTCGCAATCCAATTTCCAGCCGGAAAAGGTATAGACGCCGCTGGCCTGACGCTCGGCCGCCATGCTGGGGGCGACGCGACGGATCAGGTTGCGCACCCGCACCGCCAGTTCGCGGGCGTTGAACGGTTTGGTGATGTAATCGTCGGCCCCCAGTTCCAGGCCGACGATACGGTCGGTCTCGTCCTGGCGGGCAGTGACCAGGATGATGCCCACCGACGACTTGGCCCTGAGGTCACGGGCCAGGATCAGGCCGCTTTCGTCGGGCAGATTGATATCCAGCAAGACCACATCAGGGATGGTGCGCGAGACGATGGTGCGCATGTCGCGGGCGTCGGCGGCCTCGCTGACCTGAAAACCTTCCGAGATCAGATGCGCCGCCAGTTTGGCACGGGTCACCGGTTCGTCTTCAACGATCAGGACATGCGCTTTGACTGGGGCGTTCACCATGTCTCTCCTAAGTTATCTGCGGATGTTTACATGTTGTTGACATCGTGTTTCACACGAATTCAAGCACACCCGATATTCCATTGAAAGGGGGCAGTTATAAGTAAACCCACGAATTGAGGAGGTCCAGCGTGACGATGTCCACGCGTATCGACCACAGTGCAGTTTCCCGCCTTTACGGGATGGCCGCCGCCGCACAGGGATGGGCGTTGGTTCTTGGCTTCAAAGCCGGGGCCAGGGCGGCGGCCTCGCGTCCTCGGGGGGGGTGGCTATGATTGCCGCCACCCCCGTGGGCGCGGTGAAATTGCGGGCAGCGCGGGCCGTCGCTTGGTTTGGCGCGGCGCTGCTGGTCATGGTGTGGGTGGCCATCTATGCCAGCCTGAGTTCGGAACGCACCCGTGTGCTGGCCGATACCCGTGCCGACACCGCCAATCTGGCCCGTGCCTTTGACGAACACATTCAGCGTACCATAGCCGGCCTGGACCAGACCCTGCTTTATTTGCGGGCCGAGTTTCAGCAGGCGCCCGATCGTTTCGACCTCAATCGGTCGGTGGCCAACAATGTCATCCTGAAGCGGGTTTCGGTGCAGATCGCCCGCATCGATGCCGACGGTATGCTGGCCGACAGCAACGTGCCGGGATTTACGCACATGGATTTGTCGGACCGCGAGCATTTCCGCGTCCACAAAGCCGCTGTCAAGGACGAGTTGTTCATCAGCAAGCCGGTGCTGGGCCGGGCTTCGGGCAAGTGGTCGATCCAGTTGACCCGCCGGCTTGAAGACGGCCATGGCAATTTCGCCGGTGTGTTGGTGGTTTCCCTTGATCCCAATTATCTGGGCGACATTTACGGCTCCATTGATGTGGGTGAAAACGGTGCCATTGCCGTCATCGGTACTGACGGTGTGGTTCGCGTCGCCTCTCATGGCGGTGGCGGCTTTCTGGGGAAAAGCCTGCAAGGCGGCGCCATCTTGGAAGCGGTGCGCCGGCAGGAAGCGACGACGCTGGAAAGCAATGGTCCGCTGGACGGTATCGACCGCATCAGCAGCCTGCGTCCGCTGCCCAATGTGCCGCTTTCGGTCTTGGTCGGTCGTTCGAAGGTCGAGGCCATGGCCGTCTATGACCGTTCGGTCACGTGGCATCTCTTGATCGGCGCGGCTGTGACCTTGGCCTTGGGCGCCGCCCTGATCGCGCTTTACCGCATGGTCCGGGCGCAGGAAGGCATTGCTGCCGATCTGGCGGTGAAAAAAGCGGAATTGCTGGCCAGCCGTGTCCGTTTGCGCCGTTATGTCGCCGATCTGGAACGTATCGCCGAGGTCGCCGCCCACGATCTTCAGGAACCGTTGCGCCGGGTGGTCGCCTATGCCCAGTTGCTGTCCAGTCACGTGGCCTCGGCCCTAGACGATGAGGGGCGCGGCTATGTCGCCCACGTGGTTGACGGCGCCCAGCGCATGCGCAAGCTGGTGAAGGATCTGGAAGCCTTTGTCGCCGTCGACCAAATTCCCGATTGTGATGGCGAGGTGGCGGTGTCCACCGCCGTGTCCACCGCCATGGATCGGCTCGCCGACCAGATTCGCAGCACCGGCGCCACGATCGTGGTCGATCCGCTGCCTTCGGCCCTGGTCGATGAACGGGCGCTGGCCGAGATTTTCACCCAGCTTTTGGACAATTCCATCCGCTATCGCTGCGAAAGTCGCAAGCCGCTGATCCATGTCAGTGCCCGCAGCGAAGGCGATTGCCTGGTGTTTTCGGTGCGCGACAACGGTGCCGGCATCGATCCGCGCGACCGTATCCGGCTGTTTGAAATTTTCCACCGTCTCGAAGGTATCGACGGCGGCGGCACCGGCATCGGTCTGGCCATCGTGCGCCGCATGGTCGAGCACATGGGCGGCAAGGTCTGGGTGGACAGTACTTTGGGCGAAGGCAGCACCTTCAGCTTTTCCTTGCCCCGACGCAAGCCGTTGCGCCTGACCGTGGTGGACGGGGAGGTGAAGGCCGCCGAATAGAATTTCCATCGTTTGTTTCCGTCTGTCCCCGAACCCCAAAGCCGGAAACAAGCGTTCGAGAGAGGTTCCGTCCCCCAACGGGGCCTCTCTCATCCCCGATGCCCATGGGGTTTTCCGCCTGTCACGTCCCCGAACCCCAGTGCAGCGGAAAACTTCAGGAGGAAGAACGGCCCCCAAACGTTCTTCCTCCATTCTTGTCGCCGCCGGTTTCGTCCCCGAACCCCAAGAAACCGGCGGCAGGCAGCAAAGGGGGGGAGCACCCCAAGGCTCCCCCCCTTTATTTTTGCGTCATCGTGGAATTGCGGGGACAGGGGCCTCAGTCACAAAATCTTCGCCGAGGCGCGCCGATAACGGCATATGCATATGGGCGTCGTTTTTATTGTATCCCTCCGGCGTGGACCGCCTTCCCGGCCGGGTGAGCTTCGGCGAAGCTGATCGCCTGATTGGCGTTGAAGTTGGCGGAAGTGTCCACGGATTCATTTATGGACAGAAACTCGACCGGGCGGCGGCGGAACCGTTCTTGGCCTGAGGATCTGAAGCGGGAGATCGTCGCGGCGACCTACGAGCCCGGGGCCTCTGTGGCCGGGGTGGCGCGGCGGTACGGGGTCAACGACAATCAGGTTTTCACTTGGCGCAAGCGTTTCGGGGGACAACAGGGCGAGACGGTGCCGGCCCATATGGTGCCGGTGGTGGTGGCCGAGGACATGGCGGCCTCCGGGCGGAAGGAAGCCTCTTCTTCTGCCGGCGTGGTGGAGATCGATCTGGCTGGTGGCTACCGTGTCCGTGTCGGCGATGGTGTCGGTGCCCAGCTGCTGTGCCGGGTCTTGGACGTGCTGGAGCGGCGATGATCCCGGTTCCGACGGGCGTCCGGGTCTGGCTGGCGGTCGGGCGGACGGACATGCGGCGCGGCATGAACGGCTTGGCGCTGCAGGTGCAGGAGGCGCTCGGCCGCGATCCCCACGCCGGTGACCTGTTCGTTTTCCGGGGTGCTCGGGGGGATCTGATCAAGGTCCTTTGGCACGACGGCCTGGGCATGTCGCTGTACGCCAAGCGCCTGGAGAAGGGGCGGTTCATCTGGCCCTCTCCGGCTGACGGCGTGGTGGCGATCTCGTCGGCCCAACTGGCCTACATGCTCGACGGGATCGACTGGCGCAACCCGCGCCACACCTTCCGCCCGCGAAGTGCCGGATAGGGCGGAAACCCACATTTTTAGCGAGTCAGCGGCCGGGTTTTATGATTCCATTGGGGCATGGAAATCGGCCGCGAGACCCCGACAGACGACATCGACGCCCTGAGGGCGGAGCTGGCGGTCGCGCGCGCCAGGGCCGCCGAGGACCAGGCGCTGATCGCGCACCAGAAGCTGCAGATCGAGAAACTGAAGCGCGAACTCTACGGCCCCCAGGCGGAACGCTCGGCCCGCCTGATCGACCAGATGGAGCTGGCGTTCGAGGAACTGGCGGCGGCGGCCACCGAGGACGAGATCACCGCCGAGAAGGCCGCGGCGCGCACCACCAACGTGGCGGCCTTCACCCGCAACCGGCCTGCCCGCAAGCCGTTTCCCGAGCATTTGCCGCGCGAGCGGGTGGTCGAGCCGGCTCCGTCGGCCTGCTCCTGCTGCGGCGGTGACCGTCTGCGCAAGATCGGCGAGGACGTCACCGAGACCCTGGAGGTGATCCCGCGCCAGTGGAAGGTCATCCAGCGGGTCCGCGAGAAGTTCAGCTGCCGGGACTGCGAGAAGATCAGCCAGGCGCCGGCGCCCTTCCATGTGACCCCGCGCGGCTGGGCCGGCCCCAGCCTGCTGGCCATGATCCTGTTCGAGAAGTTCGGGCAGCACCAGCCGCTGAACCGCCAGGCCGAGCGCTATGCCAAGGAGGGTGTGCCGCTCAGCCTGTCCACGCTGGCCGACCAGGTGGGCGCCGGCTGCGCCGCCCTGGAGCCGTTGATCCGGCGCATCGAGGCCCATGTGTTTGCCGCCGCGCGTCTGCATGGCGACGACACCACGGTGCCCGTCCTGGCGAAGGGCAAGACCGACACCGGCCGATGTTGGGTCTATGTCCGCGACGACCGCCCCTTCGGCGGACCGGCACCACCGGCGGCCATGTTCTACTATTCGCGCGACCGGAGAGGTGAACACCCCCAGGCCCATCTCGCTGGGTATGCCGGGCTGCTCCAGGCGGACGCCTATGGGGGCTATGGCGCACTCTACCTGCCCGACCGAAAACCCGGGCCAATCCTGGAGGCCGCCTGCTGGGCGCATGCGAGGCGTCCGTTCTTCGCCCTAGCCGACCTGGCGGCCAATGCCCGCCGCAAGGCCGAGGGCCGGGCTGCCTCGGTGATCTCGCCCCTGGCGCTGGAGGCGGTCCGGCGCATCGACGCCCTGTTCGAGATCGAGCGCGCCATCAGCGGCCAGGACGCCGACCGGCGGCGGGCGATCCGCCAGGAGCTCAGCGCCCCCCTGGTCGCCGACCTGGAACGATGGCTGACGGAGAAGCGCGCCGGTCTGTCGCGAGGCAACGATCTTGCCAAGGCCATGGACTACATGCTGAAACGCTGGCCCGCCTTCACCCGCTTCCTCGACGACGGCCGCGTCTGCATGACCAACAATTCCGCCGAACGCGCCCTTCGTGGCATCGCGCTCGGCCGGAAGTCCTGGCTCTTCGCCGGGTCCGACCGCGGTGGACAGCGTGCCGCCTCCATGTACAGCCTCATCGTCACAGCCAAGATGAACGACATCGATCCGCAAGCCTGGCTGGCCGATGTCCTTGCACGGATCGCGGGTCACCCCGCCAGCCGCATCGACGAACTCCTGCCCTGGAACTGGCGGAACGCCAACCCGGCCTCCGCCGTCGCCGCCTGACGCCGCCCCCCCCCTGCGTCCTTCACCGGATGGATACCAGATGTGGAGAAGAGCACAACCTTAGCAAATCCAGGCCGGTAAAAACACAGGCAAAGGCCGACTGAAACGGACAAAGCCCCAGGGTTTCCCCTGGGGCTTTGGTGGTGGGCGGTACAAGGATCGAACTTGTGACCCCTACGATGTCAACGTAGTGCTCTACCGCTGAGCTAACCGCCCGTCAGTCACGGTGCTCGTGGCTGAGGGCCGTTCTTCTAACGGCTTTTGATGGGGTTGGCAACCCCCCTGTTTCGGTTTTTTTTCACTTCACTCCCCCTGTGACAGATGGGGTGCAACCTGCTAAACCGTTTGCATGGATCAAAACATCACCTTGCCGGCCCTGGATCAGGTTTTGACCGTCCTTGCTCCGTCCGAGCAGACGGTGCCGGTGGTGTTTTCCTCGCCCCATTCGGGCCGCGACTATACTCCCGATTTCATCGCCGCCGCGCGCCTGGATGCACGGGCCTTGCGCCGGTCCGAGGATTCCTTCGTCGACGAATTGTTCGCCGCCGCGCCGCGCCATGGGGCGCCGTTGCTGGCTGCCCGGTTTCCGCGCGCCTTTTGCGATCCCAACCGTGAACCCTACGAACTTGACCCATCCATGTTCGCCGGTCGGGTGCCCGAGGGAGCCAATACCCGGTCCCCCCGGGTTGCCGCCGGGTTGGGCACCATTCCCAAGGTGGTGGCGTCGGGGGCCGATATTTATGCCGGGCGTTTGCCGGCATCGGAAATCGAACGCCGCATCGGCGGCTATTATCGTCCCTATCACCACATGCTGCGCCGCCTGCTGGAGGCGACGCAGCGCCGTTTCGGCTGGGCATTGTTGGTGGATTGCCATTCCATGCCCAGTTCGGGGGCGCCGGTCGATGTGGGCGACGGGTCCGTCGTCGGCGCCGACGTGGTCTTGGGCGATTGCTTCGGCGCCGCCTGTGCCGGCCCCATCGTCACCGTGATCGAGGATGCATTCCGCCGGCGTGGCTATCGGGTGGTGCGCAATTCGCCTTATGCCGGCGGCTACACCACCCGCCATTACGGGCAGCCCCGCCAGGGGTGCCACGCCGTGCAGATCGAACTGAACCGTGCGCTTTACATGAACGAGGCCGATCACACCCGTACCATCGGCTTTGCCCCGCTGGCCGAAGATCTGGACGGCGTGGTGGCGGCCATCGCCGATTTGACCCGCCGGCAGGCCTTTCCATGAGCAAGGCGGTGCAATCCCCTTTGCCGGTGCTGGTGCGCCCGGCCACACCGGCCGATATGGATCAGGTTCAGGCCATCTATGCCTATTATGTCACCCGCAGCGCCGCTTCGTTCGAGGAAGAGGTGCCGTCGGTCGCCGAGATGCGGCGGCGCCGTGATGACGTGGTCGATCGCAACTTGCCCTATCTGGTGGCCGAAGATGACGGCGAGGTGTTGGGCTATACCTATGCCGGGCCCTGGCGTCCACGCTCGGCTTATCGCTATACGGTCGAGGATTCCATCTATGTCGCCCCCTTCGTCCAAGGCCGTGGCATCGGCAAGGCGCTGCTGGGGGCCTTGATCGACCGCTGCACCGAATTGGGCTATCGCCGCATGATCGCGGTCATCGGCGATTCCGCCAATCAGGGGTCCATCGGTCTGCACCGGTCCTTGGGCTTTCGCCAGGAAGGCGTGCTGCGCGGCGTCGGGCTGAAATTCGGGCGCTGGGTCGATGTGGTCATCATGCACCGCGTGCTGGGTGACGACGACCGCCCGCTGCCCGATGGCGGTTCCGCCCCGCCACTGCCCCGGCATGACGACTTTTAATGTCGGCGCTGTTTTAAACTACTTCTAAAGGCGTAGTTTATATCCTACTGGGCGTAGGGTCTCTGGTCGTAATGGCGGTGGCCCTCTATCCACATGCGCATCTGTGCGGCGTGGTTGATTCCCGGCATATTGGTTCTCAACCGGTCAAGAGTATCGGGCAGTGGAAATGGTCTGGGAAGGAACGAACCATGTCGATCGGTCAGCGCAATGACATCTGCGTCGATGTTGAAGTGGCTGTGGCCCTTGAAGTTGGGCTGACTCGTCTGGAACGGGCCGAGCAATTGGGCGGCATGGCCGATGCCCTGACCTATAACCGCGAATTGTGGCGGGTGATCGGTTTTCTCGCCGATGGTCCGGAACTGGTGCGCCATCGCGAAGAGCTGCGCCATCAATCCCTGGCGGTGGCTCAGGGGCAATCCAGCGACTTCATCGCTCTCAATCGCCGCTTCGCCGGTATCTTCGCCGCCCAGTCGGCGGCCTATGGCGTCATGAGCGTCATGCTGAACGCCTGGCGCCAGCATCGCCGTACCCATGCCAAGGCGGAATTCAGCCAGTGGCTGCTGGAGCGCCTGGATGCCCATATCTGCCGTGCCCAGGCGGCCTGAAAGCACCCGTCCGAATAATCGGACCGCTTCACCCCCGCCATCGGCGGGGGTTTTTGATTCCGACGGGACAGGCAAAAACAAACCCCGCCGGTGAGGGCGGGGTTTGCGGACGATCAAAGGGATCGGCGGCTTTACTCGGCGCGACCGCCGTGTAGCTTCGACCATTGCACCGGATCGTGCAGGAAGCTGCGTACCGCTTCCAGGGTCTTGCGGTCGAACAGGCCATCCTGTTCGGCCACTTCCAGGACGTCCCACCAATTGCACAGATACGACAGCTCGACGCCGGTCTCGTTCAGCGCCTTCAGGGCGCCGGGGAAGACACCATAGAAGAAGACGACGAAGGCATGGCTGACTTCGGCCCCGGCTTCACGCAGGGCGTTGCAGAAATTGACCTTGGAGGCGCCGTCGGACGCCAGGTCTTCCACCAGCACCACGCGGGCGCCATTGGCGAACTCGCCCTCGATCTGGGCGTTGCGGCCAAAGCCCTTGGGCTTCTTGCGCACGTACAGCATGGGCACCATCAGCCGATCGGAAATCCAGGCGGCATAGGGGATGCCGGCGGTTTCGCCGCCGGCGACGGCGTCGAAGCTTTCATAGCCCACTTCGCGCAGGATGGCGTTGCTGGCCAACTCGCAGATCTTTTGGCGGGCGCGGGGGAAGCTGATGACCTTGCGGCAATCCACATAGACCGGGCTGGCCCAGCCCGAGGTCAGGGTATAAGGCTCTTCCGGGCGGAAGTTGACGGCCTTGATCTCCAACAAAATACGGGCGGTGGTCAGGGCCGCCTTCTTGTGTTCGGGCGTGCGGGAAGCGGTTTGCATGTGTCCGGCCTTTCGACTGGGTTGTCGGCTTGGGGCTCTATAGGCCACAATCGCCCCTTCCTGCAAGACGGCAAACAACAAGGGAAGCGAAATGTCCGACGAGATCCTGGTCAGCCGCGACGGCGCCATCGCCACCGTGACCATCAACCGCCCCGATCGTATGAATGCGTTGAACCTGCCGGTATGGCGGAAACTGACCGAAGCCTTCCTGGATTTGTCCACCGAATGCGATGTCCGCGCCATCGTCTTGCGCGGTGCCGGCACCAAGGCTTTCGCCCCCGGTGCCGATATCGAGGAATTCGACACCCTGCGCGCCAATGCCGATCAGGCCAAGGCCTATGACGTCATCATGCGCGGCGCTTTGAGCGCGGTGAAGAACTGTCCGCAGCCGGTGATCGCCATGATTTACGGTCCGTGCGTCGGCGGCGGGCTGGAGCTGGCCTGTTGCTGCGACATGCGGCTGGCGGCGCGTTCGGGCAAGTTCGGCGTGCCCATCAACAAGATTTCGGTGGTGATGGCCTATCCGGAGATCGCCGTCATCCGCGCCGTCGCCGGCCCAGCGGTGGCCGCCGAGATTTTGCTGGAAGCCCGTATCTTCGACGCCGAGGAAGCCTTGCAAAAGGGTCTGGTCAACCGCGTCTACGATGACGAGGCGCTGGAAGGCGAGGTGCTGGCGGCGGCCAAGCGCATGGCCGGCGGCGCGCCCTTGGTCAATCGCTGGCACAAGCGCCTGTTGCAGCGTCTGGCCGATCCGGCCCCGATCACCGCCGCCGAACTGGATGAGTGCTACGATTTCCTCGACACCAATGATTACCGCGAGGGTCAGGCGGCGTTTAAGGAAAAGCGCAAGCCGGTCTTTACCGGCAAATGACCCATCAAGGCGACATCTGGGTGCTGGCCGACGACCGTGCCGGCAATGTGGGCCAGTGCCTGGGTGTGGCCGAGGCCTTGGGCCGTCCGTTCACCATCAAGTCCATCGCCTATGACGGCTGGGCAAGGCTGCCCAACATCCTGCGTGGCGCCAGCCTGCTGGGGGTGGCCGCCGCCAGCCGGGCCGGTCTGACGGCGCCCTGGCCGCGTCTGGTCATCGCCGCCGGTCGCCGTACCGCGCCGGTCGCCCGCTGGATCAAGCGGCAATCGGCGGCCAAGCTGGTGCAGATCATGGACCCCGGTCCGGGCGGGCGCGGGGATTTCGATCTGATCGCCGTGCCGCGCCACGACGATAGCGGCTTGGCCGGGGCGCGGGTGTTGCCCATCACCGGTGCGCCCCACCGGGTCACCGCCGCCAAGCTGGCCGAGGCGGCCGAGCTTTGGCGCGACCGCTTCGCCTCTTTGCCGCGTCCGTGGGTGGCGGTGATCGTCGGTGGCGACACCCGCAAGCGCCCGTTCACCCCCGCCATGGCCACCGATCTGGGCCGTCGGGCCGGTGCCCTGGCGGTGGGCGGGTCGCTGCTGGTCACCACCAGTCGCCGCACCAGCCCACAGGCCGAAGCGGCGCTGTTGGGCACGGTTGTCGAGCCGCGTTTCATCCATTCCTGGGCGGCGGGTGGCGACAATCCCTATTTCGGCTTTCTCGCCCTGGCCGACATCCTGGTGGTAACCGGGGATTCGGTGTCCATGGCCTGCGAGGCCTGCGCCAGCCCCGCCCCGGTCTATCTCTATGCGCCGGCGGGCTGGGTGGTGGACAAGCACGCCCGTCTGCACCGGCAGCTTTACGACCAGGGCTATGCCCGTCCGCTGCCGGAAGCGGGGCAGGAGGTGGCACCATGGCGCCATCCGCCCCTGAATGCCGCCGCCGACATCGCCGCCATGGTGGAAAGGATGTTGCCGTGAAGGCATGGGTCGTCGTTATCGCGTTGGTGCTGCCGACAATCGCCATGGCCGCCAATCTGAACGGTATCAAAGGCGCTGATGACCGCGTCGAGGTGGTTGCCGGTCAATATCCATGGAGCGCGGTTGGGCGCCTGAACAACGGCCAGGGCGGGCATTGCAGCGGCATGCTGATCGGCCCCCGGCTGGTGGTGACCGCCGCCCATTGCCTGTGGAACAAGAAGACGCGCCAGCCCATGCCGGCGTCGTCATTACGCTTCGTTGCCGGCTATGATCGCGGCCAGTATCTGGCCTTCGCCCCGGTCGAGAAAACCCTGATCGCCCCGGGCTGGCGTTTCGATCTGCCCTATTCGGCGGAACTGGCGTCGAAGGATTGGGCCTTGCTGGTTCTGGCCGAGCCGTTGGGGGAAAAGGTCGGTTGGGTCGGGCTGGGCACCTCGCCCAATGCCGCCGATCGATTGGTGACGGTGGGGTATGGTCAGGACAAGGCGCATATCCCCGCCGCCCATGTGGGCTGCCGCGTCACCGGCAAATTGGCGGAAGGGGCGCTTACCCATGATTGCGACGCGGTGAAGGGCGATTCCGGCGCCCCGGTGTTGGTGTGGCGGGCCGGGGTGCCAACCCTGGCGGCCATCCATGTGGCCACCTTCGGCATGGGCGGCGGGCGGTTTCTGGGCGGTGCGGTGGCGGTGGCCGATTTCACCGCCGAGGCGGTGCGTCTGGGGGCGCAAAGCCCCGGTCAATCCGGGCCTTTGGCTCGCCCCATGGATGGGCCGGTTATCGACCTGCTCCGGTGAACCGCTATACTATATCCCGCTGATCGAGGCCGATCAGCGGCGCCCTCAAGCGGCGGGTGCATCCCTCCGGGATGCTTGCCTCACGCGGCATAAGCCGCGCGGCGCTTTGCGCCTAACCAAGTCTTGATGAGTTAAACTCGTCAAGACTTGGTGTTATTTCGGCAGATCGTTGTAAAAGCCGATCAACAGCGGCGCCCGCATCATCCGTTCCTTGTCGGTGCGGCCCAGGATTTGGATCATCTGCTTGATGAACAGGCGGTCGACCTTGGGGCAGTCGAAAAACGCCTTGATGGTCAGGATATCGCCGCCATGGAATTCCAGCTTGTCGATGAATTTCAGCAGGCCGTCACGGAACGATCCGGCGCGGCCCTGTTCGGCCCGAGTTTTCGGCTGGAATTCCTGTTCGTACATCTGCGCCAGTTGCCCCCAGGCATCGGCCAAAACCTCGCCATCCAGGCGGACGATGCGTTGCAACATGGGGATGTCAGACGGATAGGGCGGGATGTAGCCGTGCTTGGCCGCGTCATCTTGGAACAATTGCCAGGGATCGTCTTCGGCCTTGCGCGGCCTGGGCTTGCCGTCCTTGCCCTTGATCACGTGCTCGGGGTGGAACACCTGCCAGCGGCTGTCCCAATGGTGCAAAATGGCATTGTCGCTGCCGCCGGCCTGGATCATGCCGATGATCCGCCCCCCGGCCCCGGCCTCGGTCCAGTTGCGCGACACCGCCAGTTCCTTCATGCGCCGTGACGAACGCATGGCCGGCAACAAGGTGTCGCGCAAAACGTGCAGGTAACACGAGGCGAACGGCGGCGCCAGATAGAAGGGCAGGGGGATATGCGGACGGTTGCCGCCGGCGGCGATCACCGCCAAGGTACGTTTGACGTAGCGCGAGATGCTGTCGTCAAACATGGTGGCGAAATCGCCATAGCTTTGCGGACTGTATTCGTCGTCGTCACCATGATCGTCGCCATCGGCTTCGATCTGGTCCATTACCGCTTCGGTGGTCTCGGTGGTGCTGGCGCTGGCACCGGATAAGATGGGCTTGGCCAAGTCAAACAGCAGCCAACGTTCCTTGTCCACCTGATCCTCGGGGCCGGGCGGCAGCATGGGGTCGAAATGCTGGGTGCTGGCGGCCAGAATCTCGGCCATGTCGGTGCGTTCCAGCGCCTTGGCCAGGATGACGTTGAAGACCAGATCCAGTTGGCGGGCGCTGGCCCATTTCAGGCTTTGCGGGTCGGCCATGGTCAGCCGGCGCACCTGCAAGATGCGCTGCACGTCCAGCTTTTGGGTCACCGCCACCAGATTGGCTACCTTGGCTTCAAAGCCATCGCCTGCCGTGCTCATGCCCCCGGTCATCCCCCTGTCACAATCCGTCGGGTGGAAAGGTATCCGTTGCCCCCGTAGCAGGCAAACGGGTCATTCCCCCATGTTCAGGATAAAATCATTGAGTATCGGTGCCGCCCGCCGCCGCTCATTGTCGGTGCGACCGAAATTGGTCAGCAGGCGACGGACGAAGGTGCCGTCGATCCGCGGGAACAGATAATAGGCCTTGATCGCCAACAATTCGCCGATGCCCTCGGGCAGCTTGCTGATCCACTTCATCAGTCCGTCGCGGAAGGCCCCTTCGCGCGCCTGTTCCTGGCGAGCATTGGGGGTGAATTCCTGTTCGTACAACTGTGCCAGCTCGCGCCAGGCCTTGGCGATGGAATCGGTCTCGAAGCGAACGATATCCTGCATCAGGCGGATGCTGTCCTCGTCCGGCGGCAAATAGCCGCTTTTGGTGGCATCCTCGCGGAACAGCGGCCAGGGGTCGTCCTCGGGCTTGGGCTTCTTGCCCTTGACGGTGCGGAAAGCGCCCCAGCGATTGTCCCAATTATGCAGCACCGGGTTGTTGACTTCGCCGCCTTGGATGATTTCGATCAGCTTGCCGCCACCGACATCGGCCCAATTATAGTTGATACCCAATTGCTGGATATGGCGCGACGAGCGCATGGGCGGCAGCACGAAACGGCGCAGCACTTCCTCGTAGCAGGCGGCGAATTCGGGGGCCATGGCGAAGGGGCGGCGGCCTGGCTTGATGTCGCCCTTGACCTGCAACAGGCTCAGCACCTTGCGGGTATAGGAACAGATGGCGTCGTCGAACAAGGTGGGGAAGTCGGTATAGGTTTTTTCGTCCGAATCCAGCGTCATGCGGTTGTCGCTGCCGGGCATCAGCCGTTCGGAATCCGGCCCCAACTGGGCGGCGAACAACGGCGGCGGTTCTTTGATGGTGGATGACTGGCGGGTGGTGGGCTTCTTGGCCGTCGCCGGCCCCATGGACAACAGCCTGGACAGCAGCAATTCCTGCTCGCTCACCTGCGGCGGTGCCGGCCCCAGCAGCGGTGTGGCCACCGCGGTCAAAACCCGCAAATCCTCATCGCGGTGATTGACGTCCTGCGGCAGCAATGTCTCGAAATTCTTGTCGCGGGCCTGACGCAGGGCGTCGACGCCAAGGCGTTCCACCGCCTTGCCCAGAATCACGGAAAAAACCACGTCCAATTCGCGGATGTTCGCCCATTTCAGGCTTTCCGGGTCGGCCATGGTCAAGCGGCGCAAAAGCAGGATCTGCGGCACTTCCAGGTGCCGGGTGGCGTTGATCAGGTTTGAAACCTTGGTTTCAAACGTTTTGTTGTCACGCGGTTGTTGGCTCATCCCGCCCTCTATCGCCCTTCTGGACGTTACCGCCGGCCGCGACTCTGTCCCCACGTTGCCGCCGCCGTCGGCGATTTTCCCCCACCCATTCGGCTTACCCCACCTGATCGGATGGTGCAAGTGCCGTCGTATGTTTGGCCATGATCTCCCGCAGTGACGCACAGGTCAATCAGGCGTACGACCTATTTATCGACCGAGGCGAATGATTTGTCCGTGGTGTTGGCAGGCCACTTCCGCCAGATCGACGAAAGCACCGGCCACGTCGTCGGGTTGCGCCAAGGTTGCGGCATCCTCGCCGGGGAAAGCGATGGTGCGCATGCGGGTGGCCACCGCACCGGGATCGATCAGATTGGCCTTGATGTTGGAGATATTGGCGATTTCCGCCGCCCAGGTCAGGACGATGGATTCAAGCGCCGCCTTGCCGGCGGCATAGACGCCCCAATAGGGCATGTTGGCCTGCGCCACGTCCGAGGTGACGAAAACGGCGCGGCCATGGTCCGACGCTTTCAAGAGCGGCGCGAAAGCGCGGATCAGGCGGTAATTGGCGGTGACGTTGACGTCGAAGGCTTCCTGGAAGTGCTTTTGGTCAACATGGCCGATGGGGGCCAGTCCGCCGCCGATGTCGCCGGCATTGCCGACCAGGATATCCAGGCGTCCGAAACGCTGATAAAGGGCGGCGGCGACCTGATCGATCTTGTCGAATTCGCGCAGGTTCAGCGGGCACAGCACCGCCTTGCCCCCGGCATTGGCGATTTCGTCATCCAGTTCCTCAAGCGCGCCCTGGGTGCGGGCGACGCAGATGACTTCGGCCCCTTCGGCGGCGAAACGCTTGGCCACGGCACGACCGATGCCGCGCGACGCCCCGGTCACCAGGGCGACGCGGCCTTGCAGACGATTACTCATTTCCCCGCCTCGCCCAGCAGGGAAAGTTGCTTGGGATCGGACAACTGATCGGCATAATCGGTGGGCATGATCGGATAATCGCCGGTGAAGCAGGCATCGCAATATTGCGGCGCCGCCGGGTTGCGGGCTTCCTCGCCCACCGCCTTGTACAGGCCGTCGAGCGAGATGAAGGCCAGCGAATCGACCCCGATCAGCTTGGCCATGCCGTCCACGTCATAGCGCGCCGCCAGCAGCTTTTCCCGTTCCGGCGTGTCGATGCCGAAATAGCAGCAATGGTTGGTCGGCGGCGACGAAATGCGCATGTGCACTTCGCTGGCCCCGGCCTGACGCACCATTTCCACGATCTTGCGGCTGGTGGTGCCGCGCACGATGGAATCGTCGACCAGCACCACCCGCTTGCCTTCGATGGCATGGCGGTTGGGATTGTGCTTCATCTTGACGCCCACATGGCGGGTGCGGTCGGTGGGCTGGATGAAGGTGCGGCCGACATAATGGTTGCGGATGATGCCCAACTCGAACGGAATGCCGGCCTGGGCGGCATAACCGATGGCGGCGGGCACGCCGGAATCGGGCACCGGGATGATGACATCGGCATCCACCGCGCTTTCGCGCGCCAATTGGGCGCCGATGCGCTTGCGGACATCATAGACGCTGGTCCCTTCCATGATGGAATCGGGACGGGCGAAATAGATGTACTCGAAGATGCAGAAGCGGCGCTGCTTGATGGCGAACGGCTTGAGCGAGCGCAGGCCGGTGGCGCTGATGACCACGATTTCGCCCGGTTCGACGTCACGGACGAATTCGGCGCCGATGATGTCGAAGGCGCAGGTTTCCGAGGCCAGACACCACGCCCCGTCCAGCTTGCCCAGCACCAGCGGGCGGATGCCCAGCGGGTCACGCACGCCCATCACCCCGTCCTTGGTCAGGCAGGTCAGCGAATAGGCGCCCTCGATCTGGCGCAGCGCGTCGATCAGGCGGTCCTCGACGCTGGTGTACAGACTGATGGCGATCAGATGGATGATCACCTCGGTGTCGGTGGTGCTTTGGAACAGGCAGCCGCGCTTGACCAGCGAGCGGCGCAGCACGTTGGTGTTGGTCAGGTTGCCGTTATGGGCCAGGGCCAGACCACCGAACTCCATCTCGGCGAACAGCGGCTGAACATTGCGCAGCAAGGTTTCGCCGGTGGTGGAATAACGCACATGGCCGACGGCCGCCGCGCCCTTGAGCTTGCGGATGATGGATTCGGAGCCGAAGCAATCCTCGACATGGCCCAGGTCGCGGTGGTTATGGAAGACGTCGCCGTCATGGGCCACGATGCCCGCCGCTTCCTGACCGCGATGCTGCAGGGCGTGCAGACCCAGGGCGGTCAGAGCCGCCGCCTCGGGGTGGCCATAGATGCCGAACACCCCGCATTCTTCGCGCAGGTGATCGTCGTCGAAAGGATTGGTGGTCAACATGCCGGTTCTCGCCGCTGTAATCATTGATTGGCCTGGATCAGGCGATCCAGTTGGCTTCTGCTTTCCTTGTCGTACCCTTGTGCGGGCTTGGCGCCCGTCTCGACCTCTTTCGCCGCCGGGGCCGCCGGCTGCGGGGCAATGTATTTGCGCAACGTCTGTTCCGCCTGCATCAAATCCTGGGCCTCCTTCGACATCTGCCGGGCTTGGCCCTGGGTGGTGCCGAAATTGTCGGGGGCCAAGGCCCGCAGCATGGTCGCGCCGCGTTCCAGCCAGGGATAGCTTCGGGCCTCGGCCAGCCAGGACGGCGGGGTTTCAGTGATCATGGTGATCAATAGATGGGCAAGGCTGACCAAAAGTGCACCCCTGACCAGACCGAATGCGAAACCCAAGGACGAATCGACGCTGTTCAGCGCGCTGCGGCGCACCCGGTCGGCGGCGGCCTTGGTGATCATGGACAGCACCAGAAGGGTGACCAGGAACAAGGCGGCGCCGGCGGCGATGTCGGCGACCAGGGCGCTGCCGATATATTGCCGGGCCAGCGGCTGGACGTATTGGAAGCCGTAAAGGGCGGCCAGGGCGGCGCCGACCCAGGCGGCGATGGCCAACACCTCGTGGACGAAACCACGCATGAAGGCGAAGCCGGCGGACCCCAGCAAAACGACGGCCACCACGATATCGACGGCAGTGATGGAAAGATTGCCCATTGGGGATTCGGCTCTGTTGTCGTCACGAGGCGGGGCGGAACAGCCCCAACAAATCCTGCAGGTGCCCTAACGGGCGAATGCCCAGTGCCCCCGTGGCCACCGGACCTTTGCCCTTTCTCGGCATCGCGGGCACCAGCCCCTGCGCGAAGCCAAGTTTCGCCGCTTCCTTCAGGCGCAGCTCGGTCTGCGCCACGGCGCGAACCTCGCCCGAAAGTCCGATCTCCCCGAACACCACCATGTCGGCGGGAACCGGGATATCGCTGGCCGACGAGACCAGGGCGGCGGCCACCGCCAGATCGGCGGCGGGTTCGGCGATACGCAAGCCGCCTGCGACGTTCAAATAAACGTCATTGCCCGACAAAGCAAGTCCGCAACGGGCATCGAGCACCGCCAGCACCATGGCGAGGCGGCTGGTATCCCAGCCGACCACGGCGCGCCGGGGCGAAGACAGGGTGCTGGGGGCGACCAGGGCCTGGATTTCCACCAGCATGGGCCGCGTCCCCTCGATGCCGGCGAAGACGCAGGAACCCGAGACATTACCGCGCCGTTCGGCCAAAAACAGCGCCGACGGGTTCAGCACTTCCGCCAGTCCGGCATCGGTCATCTCGAACACGCCGATTTCGTCGGTGGCGCCGAAGCGGTTCTTGACGGCGCGCAGGATGCGGAACTGGTGGCCGCGCTCGCCCTCGAAATAAAGCACGGTGTCGACCATGTGTTCCAGCACGCGGGGGCCGGCGATGGTGCCTTCCTTGGTGACGTGGCCGACCAGGAACAGGACGAAGCCGCGCCGTTTGGCCAGACGGATCAGCTCGTGGGCGCAGGTGCGCACCTGGGTGACGGTACCCGGTGCCGATTCCACCGTGTCGGCGAACATGGTCTGGATGGAATCGATGACCACCACGGCGGGGGCGTCGGCCACATCCAGGGTCGAGACGATATCGCGCAAGGACGTGGCGGCGGCCAGTTGCACCGGGGCATGGGCCAACCCCATGCGCCGGGCGCGCAGGCGCACCTGATCGACCGCCTCTTCGCCCGAGATATAGACCACCGCATGCTTGGCCGAAAGCTGGGCCGCCGCCTGGGTCAGCAGCGTCGATTTGCCGATGCCGGGATCGCCGCCGACCAGCAGGGCCGAGCCGGGCACCAGCCCGCCGCCGGCCACCCGGTCCAACTCGCCGATGCCGGTCATCAGTCGCGGCACCGGGGCGGCCTGACCTTCCAGGCCGACGAATTCGATCTTGCGTCCGGCCTTGCCGCCCAAGCCCTTGGGCGCATTCTCGCGCGGGGCTTCCTCGGCGATGGAATTCCAGGCGCCGCAGGTTTCGCATTTGCCTGCCCATTTGACGGTGACGGCGCCGCATTCCTGGCAGACGAAGCGGGCGGATGATTTGGACATGGGGCGGTCCTATAGCGCGGATTGGGCGCGATCCTAGAGCGCGGGCCCCGGAGTGGCAAGTGGAGTGGCGAGCGGCGCGGTGGGGAAGGTTAGGACCAGACGGGCGCCGGGGTAATAACCGGAATCAAAGGCGATGTGGCCGTCATGACGTTCCATGATCTTGCGGCACAAGGCCAGACCGATGCCGACGCCGGAATACTGACCGGGGCCGTGCAGACGACGGAACAGGTCGAACAGCGATTGGGAAAACGCCGGATCGATGCCGATGCCGTTGTCGCTGACCGTTACCCGCCAGCCCTCGCGCACTTGCAGGGCGGCGATGGAGATGTGCAGTTTGTCCCCGCCGCGAAATTTGACGCTGTTTTCGATAAGCTGAAAAAACAGATCGGCCAATTGGCGGCGATTGCCGATGATCTCGGGCAATTCGCCGATATCCAGTACGATATCGTCTGGCAGCGATACTTTTTGCAAAGCATCGTTTACCGCCAATGACAGGGGCATGAGCTGCATGACCACCTGTTCCTGACAGATCGAGGCATAGCGGTTCATGCCTTCGATCTGCAGCTTCATGCGCAAGGCGGCGGCCTGAAGATAGGACAGGTCGTCGCTCAGTTCGGTCGACGGTGTGCCGCTGGCCCGGACATGGCGTTCGATCAACTGGCTGAAGCTGATCACCGCGCGCATGGGTTCCAGCAAATCGTGGGCGGTGACGAAGGTCACCCTTTCCAGTTCGGCGTTGCTGGCGCGCAGGCGGGCCAGGGCGTCTTCCAATTGATTGGCCCAGGCCTTGCGCTCGGTGATGTCTTCTTGCGACACGATCACCCGGTTCAGGGTCTGCTCGTCCCCGGTGGCCACCTTCCAGCGCAACAGAATTTGGCGAAGCTGGCCGTCCAGGGTGCGGACCACGGTATCGGTGGTCAGGGTCGTCTCCCCCATCCACAAGGCCCGCAATTGGGCCTGGAACGCCGGCAGCGATTCCGGGGTGAAGATCAGCGGCAGGCGGCGCAGCAATTCTTCCCGGCTGCGGGCGTGGTGCATGCTGATGGTGGCGTCGTTGACGTCGATCACCCGCACCATGTCGGCCAAGGCCAGGACTTCCGTCGGATTGGCCTGCATCCACGCGTCGATGTCGTCGATGTTGGGCCGATGCTTTTCCAAGGCGGCGGCGACGGCGGAAAAATCTTCTTCCCACAACGACACCGGCGAGGCGGAAAACAGGATGCGCAAGCGTTGTTCGTTGGCGGCAAGCTCCTGATGACCGCGTGCCAATTCCTGCCGCATCAGGTTCAGCGTACGCACCAGTTCCCACATTTCATCACCGCTGTGGAACTGACCCAAATCCTGTTCAGGGGTTGCCATCGGCCCCTGGCGGCCAAGTTCTTCGGCGTAAAGAGCGATCAGCCGCAGGGGCCGGATCACCGATTGATGGGTCAGCGCATAGATGGCCGCGACCAAGACCACGATCAGCGCCAGATTGGCGGCCAGGATGCCCCACAGGCGTTCCAGTGTACGCCGGTGAAGCGGTGCGGTGGTGGCGCTGACCCGCAATTGCCCCAGATCCATGAGCCGGTCATTGTACGGGCGTGTCAGCGCGAACACCTGGACGATGGCATGGTCGGGCGCCTGCCCCATGCGCAGGACCGTGCCGCCCTGGGCGTCCAACAGTTCCACCTGAGCCATGCCGGGCAATTGCAGCAGGCCCTTGAACACCAGTTCCAACCGCTCGCGGTCTTCCAGCCAGACGTTTTCAGCGATGCTGGGCAGGGTGCTGCTTTCGATCTGGGTCAGCCGGTCCATCAACACGCCGAGGTCGCGGCGGTATTCCAGGTACAAAAGCGCCGATGTCAGGATCAGGGCGGCGATACCGCCGGCCAAGATCACCCGCCGCAGCAAACGCCCGATCACCCCATGGGGGCGGCGCATGATGAAGGCGGATGACATGGTCAGCGATCTGGAAGGATGTGGGAAAAGGCCTTGTCCTGCAGGCTTTTGTGGCTGCCATCGGCCTTCATCGCCACCAATTCGGCGCTGAGGATCGGGACCAGGGCAGCGTGGCGCTTATGCAGGTACAGGTACATGGGAACCTGGGCCAGGGGTGGTTCCTGCACCGTGAGGGAATGGTTCAATTGACGCGCCTGCCACAATGCCTGCCAGCGTTCATGCAAGATGATGTCGGCGCGGGCGTTTTGCAGCAATTGCACCAATTGGCGTGAATCGCGCGAGGTGGTCAGTTCGCGCACACTCGGCAAATTACGTTCGAAGATTTGCCAGCCGATGATATGGGCAACGGAAAACGGCGCCAGGTCGGCCCAAGTCCTGATCAGCGGCGTGGCGGCATTGGTACAGGCAACGAAGTCGTTGACGAAGATGGGTTCCGGCACCTGCACCAGATTGGGATAGTCCTTTTCCAAGCCGCCGATCCGCGCCGCCAATCCGTCGTCGATGCCGTCATTGGTCAAGCTGATGGCGCGGGCGGCGGCGGGATTGACGCTTAAGGTCATGGCTACGCCGGTGCGCTTGGCCAGGGCTTCGATCAGCAGGTCGGTAAAGCCGTCCCGATGCTCGGTCGTCCACGGTTCCCGCATGCCGGTGGTCAGGCTGAGCGGCGTGTCGGCGGCCGACGCAACGGGGGACAGCAGAACCAATGCCAGGATGATGGCGGATAGGCGGATGGTAATAGTCATCATGCCAGTAAGGATATCACGCGCGATTCGGTTTCGGCGATGATGCTTAGGTCGCAAATGCTGCGATCTTTTAGGGCACTTGCGTCCAGGCCGGGACTAGGCGCGCAGTTCCATCTTGATCGGGCCGTCCGCGCGACCGTGGATGAACTGATCGACGAATTCGTTGCCGGAATGGTCGATGTCCTTGGCCGGTCCCACCCAGATCAGGCGGCCCTTATACAGCATGGCGATACGGTCGGCGATCTTGCGGGCCGAGGCCATGTCGTGGGTGATGGACAGCGTCGTCGCCCCCAGTTCCTTGGTGCACTTGACGATCAGGTCGTTGATGACGTCGGCCATGATCGGGTCCAGCCCGGTGGTGGGTTCGTCGAAGAAGATGATTTCCGGGCTGGTGGCGATGGCGCGGGCCAGGGCCACGCGCTTTTGCATGCCGCCCGACAACTCGGCCGGAAACAATTCCCCGGCCGATTCGGCCAGTCCTACCTGGGCCAGTTTTTCGATGGCGATGGCATGGGCCTGTTCGCGCTCCATGCCACGGCCCTGGATCAGGCCGAAGGCGACGTTCTGCCACACCTTCAACGAATCGAACAAGGCGGCGCCCTGGAACAGCATGCCGAATTTCAGCATCATGCGGTCACGGGCCTTGGCGCCCATGCCGATGACTTCCTGGCCATCCACCTTGATCGAGCCCTTTTCCGGCCGCAAGATACCCAGGATGGATTTCAGCAGCACCGACTTGCCGGTGCCCGAGCCGCCGATGATCACCACCGATTCGCCCTGGGCGATGGACAGGTCGGCACCGTCCAGCACCACCTTCTTGCCAAAGGATTTGTGCACGTCGGAAAGGACGATTTTGGCCGGCGCGGTCATGCTCATTTCCCGAAATAAAGGGCGGTGATGACGTAGTTGAAGATCAGAATCATGATGGCCGCCGACACCACCGAATTGGTGGTCGCCGCGCCCACGCCCTGGGCGCCGCCACGGGAATAATAGCCGTGATAGCAGCCCATCAGCGAAATGATGAAGCCGAACACCGCCGCCTTGGTCAGGCCGGAAATGACGTCCAGCGGCTCCAGGAATTCCCAGGTCCGCGCCAGATAGGTGGACGGGTTGAAGCCCAGCTTGTAGACGCCGACGATATAGCCGCCGAAGACGCCGATGATGTCGGCCACCAGCACCAGGCAGGGCACCATCAGCAGGCCGGCCAGCAGCCGCGGCGCCACCAGATACTTGAACGGGTTGGTGGACAAGGTGGTCAGCGCGTCGATCTGCTCGGTCACCCGCATGGTGCCGATCTCCGCCGCCATCGAGGCGCCGATGCGCCCGGCCACCATCAGCCCGGCCAGCACCGGGGCCAGTTCGCGCGTTACCGACAGCACCACCACGGTGGCCACCGCGCTTTCGGCGGCGAAGCGGGAAAAGCCGGAATAGGATTGCAGCGCCAGCACCATGCCGGTGAACACGGCGGTCAGGCCGACCACCGGCAACGAGTAATAGCCGATCTCGACCATGGCCCGCAGGGTCAGGCGCGGATAAAACGGCGGGCGGACCACATGCGACAAGGCGGTGCCGGCAAAGGCCGACAGCCGGCCCACATGGGACAGAAAGGCCAGGAAAATCCGGCCGATGGCCGCCACGAAGTCCATCAGGTATTTCCTCCGCTGTAGTCGCGCAGGTAACGCCTGCCCAGACTTGTCAGGATTTCATAGCCGATGGTGCCGGCCTCGGCGGCCAGGGCGTCGACGTCGTGGTCGGGGCCGATCAGTTCCACCAGGGCGCCGGCATGCACGTGCGCAGGCGCCACGGCGCTGACGTCGAGGGTGATCAAATCCATGGAAATGCGGCCTACGACCGGCACTTTTACCCCCCCGATGACACCAAAGCCGCGATTGCCCAAGGACCGGAACAAGCCATCGGCGTAACCGCAGGCGATGGTGGCGACCCGGCCCTTGGATTTGAACCGATGGCTGGCACCATAGCCAACGGTCTGGGGGGTGTCAACGTCGCGGACTTGCAGGATTTTTCCGTGCAAACGGACGGTCTGACGCAACGGATTGGGGCTGTCCGGCATGGGGTTGATGCCGTAAAGCCCTGCTCCTGGACGGATCAGGTCGAAATGATAATCCGCACCCAGGAAAATGGTGGAACTGGCCGCCAGCGATCGCGGCGCGCTTACCCCCAACCGGTCGGCCAACACGGTGAAGCGGTCCAGTTGCTGACGGTTCATGGCGTGGTCGCGTTCGTCGGCGCAGGCCATGTGGCTCATGACCAGAACGGGCTGGATGCCGTCCAGGCGGCGGTTATCGGCGGCCAGCAGCTCCACCGCCGTTTCGTCCAGGCCCAGGCGGTTCATGCCGCTGTCCATGTGGATGGCGGCGGGCAGGGGGCGACCGCCGGCGGCGGCGAAGCCCGACCACAGGCCGATCTGTTCCGGGCTGTTGAGTACCGGGATCAGTTGATGGCCGATGAAATCGGCGCCGGTGCCCGGTAACACCCCGCCCAGCACCAGGATGCGGGCGTCGTTCACATGCGGGCGCAGGCTGATGCCTTCGTCGATGGTGGCGACGAAGAAGGTGGTGCACCCGGCCTTGCGCAAGGCCCGCGCCACCGGTGCCGCGCCCAGACCATAACCATCGGCCTTGACCACCCCGGCGGCCTCGGCATTGGGGGCGTGCGCCGCCAGGGTGCGCCAGTTGTCGGCGATGGCGTCGAGATCGATGGACAGAATGCCGGTGGCACGGTCGTGGGCGGTCATCAATACCCCGGTTCTTCGTAATGATCGTTGGTCATCAGATTGCCGAACTTGGTGAATTCGCCCTGGAAGGCCAGACGCACGGTGCCGACCGGGCCATGACGCTGCTTGGCGATGATGACTTCGGCGGTGTTCCACACCTCTTCGCAGCGCTCCTGCCATTTGGCGTGGCGCTCGTTGAACTTTTCCGGGGTTTCGTCCGGGCGTTGGCCCGGCTCGGCCCGTTCTAGGTAATATTGTTCGCGGAACACGAACATCACCACGTCGGCGTCCTGTTCGATCGAGCCCGATTCACGCAGATCCGACAATTGCGGGCGCTTGTCTTCACGCTGTTCCACCGCGCGCGACAGCTGCGACAGGGCGATCACCGGCAAATCCAGTTCCTTGGCCAGGGCTTTCAGGCCACGGGTGATTTCCGACACTTCCTGCACGCGGCTTTCGGCGGTCGCCCCCGAGCCGCGCAGCAATTGCAGGTAATCGACCACGATCAGGTGCAGGCCTTGCTGGCGCTTGAGGCGTCGCGCCCGGGTGCGCACGGCGGAAATGCTGAGCGCGGGGGTGTCGTCGATGTGAAGCGGCAGGCGGTGCAGTTCCTGGGCGGCGACCACCAGACGTTCGAACTCGTCGTTGGACATCTCGCCTTGGCGGATTTTGTGGCTTTGGATTTCCGCCGCCTCGGCCAGGATACGGGTGGCCAGCTGTTCCGACGACATTTCCAGCGAGAAGAAGGCGACAACGCCGCCATCGGCGGCCTTCTTGTTGCCCAGCGCGTCCACTTCCTCGCGATAGGCCTTGGCGGCGTTATAGGCGATGTTGGTGGCCAGCGAGGTCTTGCCCATGGACGGGCGCCCGGCCAGGATCAGCAGATCCGATGGATGCAGGCCGCCCAGTTTCTTGTCCAGGTCGATCAGGCCGGTAGGCACACCCGACAGCTTGCCCTGGCGCTTATGCGCCGATTCGGCTTGCTTGACCGCCTCCACCAGCACTTGGCCGAAGGTTTCGAAACCGCCCTCGGTCTGGCCGGTGGTGGCCAATTCATACAACTGCGCCTCGGCCCGCCCGATCTGGTCCATGGCCGGCTCGTCGATCTTGGGGGCGTGGGCCTGATTGACCATGGTCTCGCCCAGCTCGATCAACTCGCGCCTAAGATGCAGGTCGTGGATCAGCTTGGCGTAATCCTCGGCGTCGATGATCGACACCACCGCATTGGCCAATTGCGCCAGATAGGGGGTGCCGCCCAACTCCTCCAGGCCGCCGTCATGCTGGAAATAGGTGGTCAGGGTCACCGGATTGGCGATCTGGCCGCGTTCGATCAGCTTGGCGCAGGCGGCGAAGACGCGGCCATGGGTGGGATCGGCGAAATGTTCGGGCCGCAGATATTCCGACACCCGTTCAAAGGTGCGGTTGTTGAGCAAGATGGCGCCCAACAGCGCCTGCTCCGCTTCATAATTGTGCGGCGGCGTGCGGAAGGTGATGGTTTCTTCTGGGTTCGACATGGCCCGAACCCTAGCAGAAGACGACGGTCAGGCAAAGATTGCGGGTACGGGCAGGGTCTTCAAAGTGGCCGTGCTTTTCGTCGTCACCCCCACCGGGGCGCCGCTGAACAGGGTAAAGCCCAGGCTGGCGGCACGTTTGATGTCTTCGGGGTTGGTGGCGTTCCACAGGGCCAGTTGAAACCCCAATTCACCGACGTCGTGGGCGACCAGGGTGTAAAGGGCGTGGATGGCCGACGGGGTGAAGCCGGCCAGTTGCGCCTGTAACTGGTTCAGGCACAGATATTCGGCGCCGCACTCGCGCAGGAAGCGGGCGGTCTCGGCCTCGGGCACCACCCGGATGGCCACGGCACAACCGCGGGCACGGATGGCGCCGATCACCGCCCGCAGCGTCGGGCGGCTGAGATTGGCCACCGCCCCGGCCAGTTCCAGCACCAGCTTGCCGCCGCCGGGGTGACAGATGGTGTCGAGAAAGTCTTCGATTCCCTTGCCATGCGACAGGGTGTGGGTGTTGACCACCACCGGCAGGAACAGCAAACCGCGATCGGGGCGGAAGGCGGCGCCGGCATGGGCCAGATGGCGGTTGACGTCCACCGCCATGGGGTCTTCCTCGCCGCCGAACATGACGGCGCGTTCCCACATGGTCTGGCCGCCGAAATCACGCCGTGCCCGCGCCCGGCTGCCGATGATCGCCTGACGCGGCATGTCCCACACCGGCTGATATTCAATGCTGAGCGAAATGGACGGGTGGTGGCTGTGCTCCATCGCCTTGTGCATGGTCTCGACGCTGGCCGGGGCCTTGGTATGGCGCAAGGTGGAAAGCGGCAGAACCTCGGTCGCCACCTCGACGCCGTGGGACTGGCTGCCGGTCAGGTGCTGGCGGATTTCCGTGGCTATGGCGGTCGCGCGCAGGCGACCCTCGATTGCGCTCAGGGTCGGAAACAGCAGCATGAAACGGCCTTCGGCCAGCCGCAGGCACGAATCGGTGGCGCCCAGACGGTGATGCAGGATGTTCTCGGCGATAGCCATGGCCTTGGGCAACAGGCGATGCCACTCATCGTCATCGGCGCCGACGGGGGAGATACGGACGATATGCAGGCGCCCGAAACTGCCATCCTGGTCGTCGTGCAGAACCTGTTGCAGCAGGTGCTCGAAGGCAGCGCGATCAGAATAGACGACGGGGGCGGTCATATGATTGTCCTTGTTTCCGCTATCATTAAAGATAGCGTCGCCCCGCCCGGTCGGCACCGGATACTTTAGTCGGATTGGTGGTCTTTTTCCCGTTCGAACATGTAGTCGCGGGTGAAGGGCAGGGCATAGCGGTGCTTGGTCAACTGAATCTGGAACACCATCAGCGACATGCGGCGGAAGCCGATTTCGCAGGCGGACAGATAGGCCTCCCACATGCGGCAAAAGCGTTCATCGTACAGTGCCGCCGCTTCGGCCCGATGTTCGGTGAAGCGATCGCGCCAAGCCTTCAGGGTTTCGGCGTAATGGACGCGCAGCACCTCCACGTCGGTGGTCCATAGCCGGGCCTTTTCCACCGCCGGCAACACCTGACCCAAGGACGGCGTGTAGGAACCGGGGAAGATGTGACGCTGTATCCACGGATTGGAAGAACCGTAATCGAACTCGCCGACCGAATGGACCAGGGCGACGCCGTCCTCGGTCAGCAGGTCGCGCACCTTGCGGAAATACTGGCGGTAATGCGGCGGCCCCACATGTTCGAACATGCCGACGCTGACGATGCGGTCGAATTTGTCCTTGAGCTTGCGGTAATCCAGCAATTCAAACCGCACGCGGTCGGCCAGGCCGGCCTGTTCGGCCCGGCGCCGCGCCACCTCCAGCTGTTCCTTCGACAGGGTCACCCCCAGGACCGTGACGTCGGCGGCCCGAGCGATGGACAGCGCCATGCCGCCCCAGCCGCAGCCGATATCCAGCACCGATTGGCCGTCCTTGATGTCGAGCTTGGCGATGATATGGCGCTTTTTCGCCACTTGCGCCTGTTCCAGGCTGTCTTCAGGCGAGTGGAAATAGGCGCAGGAATATTGCAGGTCGTCGTCAAGAAACAGGCGGAACAGGTTTTCGTGCAGGTCGTAATGGTGCGAGACCCGCTTATGCGCCAGATGCACCGGGTTCCAGCGTTGCCAGAACAAGAAGGCGCGCCCCATGGCCTGATAGATTTTGTGCGCCGGGTTGAAGCCGCCGCCGGCGACATTGGCGCAGCAGACGTCCAAAAAGTCGTGGAAGCTGCCTTCCTCCATCACCAGCGTGCCGTCGGTATAGGATTCCAGCAGGTGGTAATCGGGGGCCAGGACGATGCGGCGTTCAGTCTTGGCATCAAGGATGCGGGCCACCGCCACCGGGGCCGAGCCGTCGCCATATTGGCGCCTGGTGCCGGAACTGTCGATGACCGCCAGCGATCCTTCGTTGATCAGATTGGAAAACAGCAGATCGAGAAGGGACATGGGTTTCGCGCTCCGGTAGACGCCCGGCCACATGGTGGCGCGTCGCAGGCGAAGGGGAAACCTAGTCTTTGGTATTAGTCTAATGAAACGGCACGGGCGGCGGACGGTTTCCCGTCCGCCGCCCGGCGGCAAAACACTTCGGCTGGGAAAGGGCTTAGGCCTCTTCCACGTCCTCGGCGATCTCTTCTTCTTCCACCACGTCTTCGACTTCGGCTTCTTCAGCTTCGGCTTCAACGACGGCGGCAGCCGCAGCGGCAGCGGCGCGCTCGGCCTCTTCCTGCGAGCGGGCGACGGTGATGGTCACGGTCACCGAGACTTCCGGGTGCAGCGAGACGCGGACCGGGTACGAACCCAGGGTCTTGATCGGGCTGTCCAGGTTGACCTGGCGGCGTTCCACCGTGTAGCCGGCTTCCTTGATGGCGTCGGCGACGTCACGGCCAGAAACCGAACCGTACAGCTGACCACCTTCACCGGCCTGACGAACCATCAGCACCGACAGACCGTCCATCTTGACGGCGACGGCCTGGGCTTCGTCACGGCGCTTGAGGTTCAGAGCCTCAAGCTGAACACGCTGCTGTTCGAAGAAGGCAAGGTTGCCCTTGTTGGCGCGCAGCGCCTTCTTCTGAGGCAGCAGAAAATTGCGGGCGAAGCCAGGCTTGACCTTGACCACGTCGCCCATCTGACCGAGCTTCTCGATCCTTTCGAGCAGGATGACTTCCATCTTAACCCTCCATACCGCCGCCGCTATTGCCGCGGCGGAACCTCATCGTCCAGAATCTCACCATCCCCAGTATGGCGACGGCCAGGGCCGTCCACACGAATACCAGGGCCAGCAACCCGTATGTCGCGGCAAGGATGAACCTTGCCTGGGGCTTGCCCGCGGCGAAGCCATGAATGGCCGCCAATCCCAAGAACATGAATGGGATCAGCACCACCAAGGCCACGTTGCCGCCCACATAGCCGACGTCGCCGCCGAGTACCTGGGATGCCAACGCCGCCACCACCATCAGCACAGCCAGCCAATCGGGCAGCCAAAGCTGCCGATAGACCGGCGACGGCCGGCGGTTGCGGCCAAGCCTGACCAGCACGCCTTGCGCCCCGGTGGCATTGGCGACGATCATCACCAACCATGATGCGCACACCATGGCGGGGAAGAACGACGACCACCACCCGGCCACCTTAGGCCGCTCGTTGGGCGGCAATTCGGTGGCCAGCAGATCAAGTGTGCGACCGATCGTCTCGGTCACCCAGCCCTTGACCCCCTCGGGGTGCCCCGCCACCAGGATCGCGCTGATACACATCAGCGCCAACACGGCGGCGGTCAGCCATGCCAGGATCAGACCCGGCGGGTACCACTCGGTCGGACCATCCTGCGGCTGGCGCCACAACAAGGCCCGGTTCGTCACCACCAGGGCAGGCAGCGCGGCTGCGGCCAGAAAGGACAGAGCGGACATGCCGCCAAACCCCAAAGCCACCACCACCGCGCCGACCAGACCAGCGGTCACCGAGGCGCCCATGCCCAGCGCCAGTCCCGCCATCATCAGCGGTAAAGGCGCCACATAGGACAGTACAAACCCTAACGCGATGCCTTTCACCAGCGACAGGAACAGGAGCGCACTCAGCAATCCCGCCGCCAGCCCAAGGCCGAGTTGCCGAATCATCGGCAAGACAAGCTGCTTACTTCACCACGTAGGGCAGCAGACCCAAGAAGCGGGCGCGCTTGATGGCCTGGGCCAGTTCGCGCTGCTTCTTGGCCGACACCGCGGTGATGCGGCTCGGCACGATCTTGCCGCGCTCGGAAATGAAGCGGCTCAGCAGCTTGGTGTCCTTGTAGTCGATCTTCGGCGCACCCTCACCCGAGAACGGGCAGGTCTTGCGGCGACGGAAGAACGGACGGCGGGCGCCGGCGGTGGCCGTCGGGCGCGGACGCTCGGTCTTGACTTCGCTCATTATTCACCTCCCTCGGAACGGCGGGGACGATCTTCACGCGGGCCGCGATCTTCACGCGGGCCACGGTCGCCAAAGCCACGATCTTCGCGGCGCGGACGTTCGTCACGGCTGTTCTTGGCCTGCATCATGGCCGACGGGCCTTCTTCCAACTCGTCGACGCGAACGGTAAGGACGCGCAGAACGTCTTCGTTCAGCGACATCTGGCGTTCCATTTCCTTGACCGCGGCCGAGGGGGAATCCAGGTTCAGCAGAACGTAGTGCGCCTTACGGTTCTTCTTGACCCGGTAGGCGATGTTGCGCAGGCCCCAGAATTCCTTCTTGGCGACGGTACCGCCGCCCTGGGCCAACACACCGGCCATCTCGTCGATCAGGGTTTCGACCTGCGGGGCCGAAACTTCCTGACGCGCGAGAATCACGCATTCATAAAAAGGCATTCAATAATCCCTTCTGGCTTTTCTCTTCCCACTCGCCCCCACCATGAGGACGCGGGCATAGCCGTCCAGCCTTCACTGGCTGACCGGCAAGGGGGTAGGAGGCGGGGAATATACACGAAAACATAAGCGATGCAAGAAATGCCGGAATGTCCTAACCGATTTCCAGCTGGCCCTCGTGCAGCAGGTGGCCGATCATCTCGAAATCGCGGCGGATCAGGTCAAATCCGATCAGGCTGAGGCCGAGATTTTCAATGATGGACGAAGGGCAGTGGCCGGTTTTCATGCGTGTCCTCAGCGCCATGGCCTCGTGCAGGAAATCGCCGTGCTCGGCACAATGGATTTCCCGGTGAGCACTGCCCGGCGGCAGGGTCAGGCGGTCCATCAGCCGCTCCTCGATCTGGGCATGGCAGGCGAAGGCGTCGAGCCAGAAATCAAAGCGGCCCAGGATTTCCGCCATGCTGGCTTGGACATCGATGGCCGTTTGCACGGCGACCAGGCATTCGACCAGTTCGCGGTGATGGTGGTCGATGGCGGTGTGGCCGATACTATACGTTTCTGTCCATAGAACCGGGGGCACGGGGTAAGGCTCCAGCGCGGGTGGGGGCGAACCATGAGGGCAAACAGTGTCGCATGCAATATAACCTTAAGGTGATGATGGAGCGCAATGGAAGTAACGCCGCCCTTGACAGCGCCCCCCTTCATGCCTTTCCTCACCGCCACGTTAATTTCACCCCCGACGGAGGGATATCATGTCGCGTGCGTTCGTCTTCCCCGGCCAAGGTTCCCAGGCGGTCGGCATGGGCCGCGAACTGGCCGAAGCCTTCGCCGAAGCCCGCCACGTTTTCCAGGAAGTGGACGAGGCGCTGTCGCAGAACCTGTCCAAGCTGATGTTCGAAGGCCCGGAAGACACCCTGACCCTGACCGAAAACGCCCAGCCGGCGCTGATGGCCATGTCGGTGGCGGTGGTCCGCGTGCTGGAAGGCCAGGGCAAGATGGATCTGGCCAAGACCGCCAGCTTCGTTGCCGGCCATTCCTTGGGCGAATATTCGGCCCTGGCCGCTGTCGGCACTTTCAGTCTGGCCGATACGGCGCGGCTGTTGAAATTGCGCGGCCAAAGCATGCAAAAGGCGGTGCCGGTGGGTGTCGGCGCCATGGCCGCGCTGCTGGGCAGCGAGTATGAACAGGCCAAGGAAATCGCCGCCCTGGCCGCCGAGGGTCAGGTGTGCGAAGCCGCCAACGACAACGGCGCCGGTCAGGTGGTGGTGTCGGGTCACAAGGAAGCGGTGGAACGCGCCATGAAGATCGCGGCGGAAAAGGGCATCAAGCGCGCCGTGCTGTTGCCGGTATCCGCGCCCTTCCATTGCGCCCTGATGCAGCCCGCCGCCGACGCCATGGCCGAGGCGCTGTCCAACGTCACCATGAACGCGCCCAAAGTGCCGCTGGTGGCCAACGTGGTGGCCTCCGCCGTCACCGACCCGGAAGTCATCCGCGATCTGCTGGTCAAGCAAGTCACCGGTACCGTGCGTTGGCGCGAGGGTGTGCTTTATATGAAGGAGCAGGGGGTCAGCCAATTGGTCGAGCTGGGCGCCGGCAAGGTGCTGTCGGGGCTGGCCAAGCGCATCGACAAGGAATTGTCGGGCCTTGCCGTCGGCAACCCGGCTGATATCGACGCCTTCCTGGCTTCGCTTTAATCACTTCGATAGGGGGAACCACATGTTCGATCTTACCGGCAAGACCGCCCTTGTCACCGGTGCCTCGGGCGGCATCGGCGGCGCCATCGCCAAGGCCCTGCATCAGGCCGGCGCCACGGTCGCCATCCATGGCACCAGGCGCGAGGCGCTGGACACCCTGGCCGCCGAGTTGGGTGAGCGCGTCCACGTGCTGCCCGCCAACCTGTCCAAGCCCGAGGAAGTCGAGCAACTGGCCAAGGATGCCGAGGCGGCCCTGGGCGGCCTGGACATCCTGGTCAACAATGCCGGCATCACCAAGGACGGGCTGGTCCTGCGCATGAAGGACGAGGACTGGGATTCGGTGATCAATGTCAACCTGACCGCCGCCTTCCGTCTGTGCCGCGCCGCCATCAAGGGTATGATGAAGCGCCGTTCGGGCCGTATCATCAACATCACCTCCATCGTCGGCGTCACCGGCAATCCCGGTCAGGTCAATTACTGCGCCTCCAAGGCCGGTATGATCGGCATGACCAAGTCGCTGGCCCAGGAAGTGGCCAGCCGCAACGTCACCGTCAACGCCGTGGCTCCGGGCTTCATCGCCACCGCCATGACCGACGAGTTGAATGACGAGCAGAAGGCCCGCATCAACACCCAGATTCCCGCCGGCCGCATGGGTTCGGCCGACGAGATCGCGGCGGCGGTGCTGTATCTGGCCTCGAACGAGGCGGCTTACGTCACCGGTCAGACCCTGCACGTCAATGGCGGCATGGCGATGATCTAGGGCTGTTGGCCCAACAAGTTTCAACAGCTTGTGTTTCCAGTGCTGGCCAAGCCAGAAAAAGTGTGCTAGGTACGGGCCACTTTCCGCCGCCAAGGGGCTTTCAGTCTTACGGGGCGGGCGCAAGTTTCACCAAATGGCACTACACCTTGAGGGAATTCACATGAGCGACGTCGCCGAGCGGGTTAAGAAGATTGTCGTTGAGCATCTGGGCGTTGAAGAAGCCAAGGTGACCGAGAACGCCAGCTTCATCGATGACCTGGGCGCCGACAGCCTCGACACCGTCGAGCTGGTCATGGCCTTTGAAGAAGAATTCGGCTGCGAAATCCCCGATGACGCCGCTGAAAAGATTTTGACCGTCAAGGACGCGATCGACTTCATCTCGAAGGCCGCGTAATACGGGTTTCAAGGGCGCCGACTCCCGCAATGGGACCGGCGCCCTTTCTCTAAGTACTGCAACGGGACCATCCGCATGAGACGTGTCGTCGTCACCGGCATTGGTATTGTCAGTCCGCTGGGCTGCGGTGCCGAACACAACTGGAAGCGCCTCATCGCCGGCGATTCCGGTATTCGCGCCATCGAACATTTCGAGGTGTCGGACCTTCCCGCCAAGATCGCCGGCGTCATTCCGCGCGGGACCGGCGAAGGTGAACTGGATCTGGACAAGGTCGCTCCGGCCAAGGAACGTCGCCGCATGGACGATTTCATCGTCTATGGTCTGGCCGCCGCCATGGAAGCCATCGAGGATTCCGGCTGGAAGCCCACCGATGACGAAGGTCAGGAACGCACCGGCGTGATGATCGGCTCCGGCATCGGCGGTTTGCCGGCCATTGCCGAAGGTGCCCTGGTCCTGCGGGAATCCGGTCCGCGCCGGGTCAGTCCCTTCTTCATTCCTTCGGCCCTGATCAATCTGGTCTCCGGCCACGTTTCCATCAAATATGGTTTCAAGGGCCCCAACCACGCCGTGGTGACCGCTTGCGCCACCGGTGCCCATGCCATTGGTGATGCCGCCCGCCTGATCATGTTCGGCGATGCCGAAGTGATGGTGGCCGGCGGCACCGAAGCCGCCGTGACCCGCCTGGGCGTGGCCGGCTTCGCCGCCTGCAAGGCCTTGTCCACCGCCCGCAACGACGAGCCGACCAAGGCGTCGCGTCCGTGGGATAAGGATCGTGACGGCTTCGTCATGGGCGAAGGCGCCGGTGTGGTGGTTCTGGAAGAGCTGGAGCACGCCCGTGCCCGTGGCGCCAAGATTTACGGCGAAGTCATCGGCTACGGCATGTCGGGCGACGCCCACCACATCACCGCCCCGGCGGAAGACGGTAACGGTGCCTACCGGGCGATGAAGGCGGCGCTGGATCGTGCCGGCCTGACCCCCGGCGACGTGGATTACATCAATGCCCACGGCACCGCCACCATGGGTGACGTCATCGAACTGGGCGCGGTCAAGCGCCTGTTCGGCAGCGCCATCGAAACCGTGTCCATGAGTTCGACCAAGTCGGCCATCGGCCATCTGCTGGGCGCCGCCGGCGCGGTGGAAGCCATCTTCTGCCTGCTGGCCCTGCGCGATCAGGTGGCACCGCCGACCCTCAACCTGGATAACCCGGACGAGGGCTGCGACATCGATCTGGTGGCCAAGGTGGCCAAGAAGCGCGAAATCCGGGTGGCCATGTCCAACTCGTTCGGCTTCGGCGGCACCAACGCCTCGGTCATCTTCAAGGGCGCCCCGTCGTAACCGGGCGCTTGGGTTGACGTAACGAAGGCTCCCGTGTTCAGGCATGGGGGCCTTTGTCGTTTATGGGGATATTCATGCGCCTTATCGCCAAGCTGATTGCCGTCCTGGCGGTCCTCGCCATTGCCGTCGGCACCTGGGCCGCCCTGGAAGGCCATCGCCGGTTCACCGGCCCCGGTCCATTGGCTGAGCCGATCACCATCGTCATCCCCAAGGGGGCGGGGCTGGAGGCCATCGCCCGGCGGCTGGAAGCCAACAAGGTGGTGCCCGACCGCTTCAGCTTCATGATCGGCACCCGCCTGCGTCAGGTGGTGTTGAAGGCGGGTGAATACGAATTCCCGGCCCGGATCAGCGCCGAGGAAGCCATGCGCATGATCGCCGAGGGCCGCACCGTCAAACACAAGCTGACCATTGCCGAGGGCCTGACCGTGCGTCAGATTCTGGCCGAGCTTGATCAAGCCGATTTCCTGGCCGGCAAGGTGACCAAAATGCCGGCGGAAGGCTGGCTGCTGCCGGAAACCTGGGTGTTGTCGCGCGACGACGACCGGGCCGAGCTGGTGGCGCGCATGGAAAAATCCATGCGCCAGACTCTGGACGAGTTGTGGGCGAAACGCGCAGCCGATCTGCCGCTGAAATCGCCGGAAGAGGCGCTGATCCTGGCCTCGGTGGTCGAGCGTGAAACCGGGTTGAAGGCCGAGCGGCCCATGGTGGCGGGGGTGTTCATCAACCGCCTGCGCCTGGGCATGCGCCTGCAATCGGACCCGACGGTCATTTACGGCCTCTCCGAGGGCATGGGGGTGTTGGACCGCCCCTTGACCCGTGCCGACCTGGAAAAGCCGCATGCTTGGAACACCTATGTCATCGACCGTCTGCCCAAAACCGCCATCGCCAATCCCGGTCGCGCCAGCCTGGAGGCGGTGTTGAACCCGGCCAGGACCGACGCGCTGTATTTCGTCGCCGATGGCAGCGGCGGCCACGCCTTCGCCAAAAGCCTGGATGAGCACAACCGGAATGTCGGCACTTGGCGCAAGGTGGAGAAGGAGCGGAAAGGGCGGTAATTCACCGGTGCGATGGCCGTTGCAATGGGCACACCTCAGAGGGGGGATTATTCCATCCCCCCCTGATTCCAGCTAAAAAAGCCTGTACCGAAGTGCAGGCTCAAGTTTAGGCAGGCCTCGGAAAACAGCGGTGAACCATCTGAACGCCTTGATTTACCTCGTCTTCTGACACTTTCTCCGTATACTTCGTGAAGTTAGAGGCGCTTTCCTCGTCACAGATATACGGGCGGTGCCGAATGGCGAATAAGGTCAGATATCTGCTGTTCGAGGATGGACGGTACTACTTCTTCCGCAAAATCTCGCTCGATCTCTGGTCGCATTACCCGAAAACCTTCATCAATAAGGCGTTGGGAACGGCAGACCGTGCGGATGCTCTCGAAGCCTTGCCCAGTGTGCTGCATGCCTACAACGATGAGTTCCGCAGGCGCCCTCGTTTCGGAGGCGACACTTAGAGCATTTTCACATCGAGCGTCCATATCCGTCGTGGGCGAAGAAATTGGCGCATTCCTCGGGCGGAAACAGGTCGATGAGTTTTCCGATCACGTCCCATAAGGTGTTGATGGTGCGGGCTTGCGCCTTTCGCAGCAGGCTCTTGAGCTTGGCGAAGGCGAGCTCGATGGGATTGAGGTCTGGGGAGTAGGGCGGCAGATACCGCAGGGTGGCCCCTCGGGCTTCGATGAGTTGCTTGACCCCTGCCACCTTGTGGGCGGGCAGATTGTCCATTACGACGATGTCGCCGGGCCGCAAGGTCGGAGCCAGGACCTGCTCGACATAGGCCAGGAAGATCGCGCCATTCATCGCCTTGTCGATGACGAAGGGGGCGGAGATTCCGTCATGCCGGAGCGCCCCGACGAAGGTGGTCATTTTCCAATGACCGTGCGGCACCGCAGCCAGCAGCCGCTGACCGCGCGGCGCCCGTCCGTAGCGCCGGGTCATGTTGGTCGATGCCCCGGTTTCATCAAGGAAGACCAAGCGGGTTGGGTCCAGCGCCGGCTGCTCGGCTCGCCAGGCGATGCGTCCTTCGGCTACGTCGGGACGTTCCTGCTCGGCAGCATGCGCACTCTTTTTTTCAGACTGAGGTCGAGCCGCTCAAGCGTGTTCCACAGGCCGCCGACGCTGATCGACACGCCCAATTCGGCCAGAACCCAGGCGCGCAACTCAGCCAGCGTGGCATCGGGCTCGACCTTGATCTGCGCCTGCAACGCCTCAAGGTGAGCCGCCAGCTTCTGTCCTGGCCGCCCAGGCCGTGGCTTCACCGTCGTCTCGCCGGTGGCCCGGCGGCGGCCTTGGGCCTTGTAGATGTACGAAACGCTCACCCGGAACAGCGGCGCCACCTCGTAGGCGCTCATGCCGCTGTCCACAGCCGCCAAAACTCTATCGCGCAAGTCCTGAGAATAGGACTGCCCTGAGCGCCACGTCATCGCATCATCCTCGGGAGCGTTGTTACCGAAGATGTTGAATCACAAAATGACCTCAGGGGGAATCCTCTACCGATTCCGCTCGGCGTGAAACCGCTCTAAAGCATGCTTGCGGGCTGTGGAATATTGGCCATAAAGTGAAGGGCCTGCTTCTCAGGGCGGTTCGGGGTGTATATTAGGATATCATGGAATGATTCAAATAATATATGCCAGTGCTGAAGCCAAGCGCATGACAAATAGCGAATTAACAGAACTTCTTGAGAAGGCCAGAGAAAAGAATGAGCAACTGAATATTACGGGGTTTCTCCTGTATGACGATAGTTCATTCCTACAGGTTCTGGAGGGCCCGGATGCGGCAGTTGAGGCGGTTATGGGAGCTATCATGAGGGATGACCGTCATACCAACATCCGCTTGTTATCGCAGAAGCAAATCGCTGAGCGCGAATTCGGGGAGTGGGCGATGGCTTTTGCCGTTCCTGAGGGGGATGCTCCTTCCTGCGACGGTTTTCTTGATTATGCGGCAACCAGCGAGGAATTCAGCCTTGAAGGGTCTGAGGTTTCGCAGATTCTTTCCCTTTTTCAGCAAGGCTTGTTGCGGCAGTCAGACCATTCCGAGGAGAAGGCAAGCCACTTCACAGTGACCGTAGGATCGCCGCAAAGCGCCTATGTCCAAGGACAGAAGGCGAAGTTCCTGATGGACTTCGGGCGTGCCTTGGCGCTTACGGTGCCAGATGTCCAAATCGGAGTGAATGTCGGTCGCGACCCAATCCATTTCAATCTGCGCCGAGACATGGAGAAAGGGGAGATAGAATTATTCTGAGGGAAGCTATGAAACCATGTTCAGGTTAAAGCCTAACAGACAGATTACGACATCTTCGCGCTTATAAGCATTCTGCTAAAAAGTGGCTTGCTTACATTTCACCCACCTCGTTAGGCTTCTTGCAGCCAAGACCAATGTTGATCGCCATTTGTGACCGCAGGCGCAAAAAGAAACAAAACAAGAATCCGTGCAGCAACTAGCAATCTGAGATTACATTCTGCCGTAAATTAGCTATCGCACATAAATGCGCTAACCCTAGAAAATCCGCCAAAAAAAAGCCCCAGCACGAAGCTGGGGCTCAAGTTTAGGGAGGAAACGTCCAAGAAAGGCAACAAGGGAATAGGTCAGAAGACTTTCCGTTTGTTGCAGTGCAATAATTAAGGGGTTCGCCGCCTTCGCGCAAGCGGAAAATGCCCCCCGAATTGGCAGAAAGGTGTTAAAGGTACGGAATTGCTTGATTTTGCATCAACGCATTCCAGGCATGTCGTTCCGGTGATTGCGATGAATCCAATAGTGGCACGACGTATGCATGGATTGCGGGCGTTGGATCATTCCGCAAGGTCGATGAAATGGGCGTAAAACGGCAAATGGTGGCGATGGGGATGGCGATGCTGGCCGCGTGCGCGCTGTCCCAGGCCGCCCAGGCCGCACCGTCCCTGCCGCCCGAGGCCCAATGCGCCGAGGAAGCCGGCAAGAACGAGCGCCTCTACGGTATTCCCGCCCGTCTGCTCAATTCCATCTCGGTGGTCGAATCGGGGCGTTACGACCGTGACTACAAGGCAACCCTTGCCTGGCCGTGGACGGTGACCTCGCAGGGGCAGGGCAAATATTTCCCCACCAAGGGGGAAGCCATTGCCGAGGTGCGGCGCTTGCAGTCCAAGGGCGTCAAAAGCATCGATGTCGGCTGCATGCAGATCAATCTGATGTACCACCCCACCGCCTTCACCTCGCTGGACGAGGCGTTCGAGCCGGTGGCCAATGTGGGCTATGCCGCCCGCTTCCTGAAGGGATTGTTCGGTGCCACCGACAATTGGGTGACGGCGGCGTCCTATTATCATAGTCAGACCCCGCATCTGGCCGCCGCCTATCGCGAGCGGCTGATGAAGGTGTGGGACGGTGCCGGCACCCAGATGGCCGCCCTGGCCTCCCGTCCGCAGCCACAATTGCCGTCCATCAAGCCGGGAAAGGGGCCGGGGCCGGTGCCGTCCAACGCTCGGGTCGAGGAGCAGCGCAAGGCTTGGCGTGATCAGCAATCCACCGTTCAGGACGAGGCCAGGCTGATCGCCGCCGCCTATCGCCAGGCCCGCATGTCCGAATACCAGATGCGTCGCGCCCGTATGGTCGAGGTGCGCCGGGCCAAAGGATTGTCGTTGGACGGGTACTGATCAGTCCGACCGCTGCGGTACGTCGCAGACGCCATCGGCGGCTTCCTTGGCCTCGATGGCCTTCAGTCGCTTCTTCTGTCCCAGATAGCCGTAAACGGCGACCGCAGCGATGACGAGGACGAAGAACCCCAGGATCTTCCATTTGTGGTCGCCCAGCCAGTCTTCCAGCACGCGGCCGAGGAAATAGCCGCCCCAGGCGAAGCTGTGGGCCCAGATCAGGGCGGCGATGGCGTTGAGCATGGCATAACGCAGCCGTGGTACTCCGGCGATGCCGATGACGAAGGGGGCGATGTTGCGCACGCCGTAGATGAAGCGGAACGACAGGATGAACAGGGTCGGGTGGGTCTTGACCAGTTCAAACGCCCAGTCGATCTTGCTGCCCATGGTCGGCCAGCGGTTCAACAGCGGCGTGCCATAGCGGCGACCGATGTAATAGTAAAGCTGGTCGCCGGCGAAGCTGCCGGAAAAGGCGGCCAGGGCGATCAGTTCGACGTTGATGTTGTAACTGCCTTCCGAGGCGATGATGCCGGCAATCAGCACCACCGTTTCGCCTTCGACGAAGGTCCAGATCAGGATGGTCGGATACAGCAGGTAGCTGTATTCGGTGAGGATCAGGTCCAAGACCTCGCTGGGCGAGCCGATACGACCGAGCACCACCCCCAGGGCAACGATCCCCCCCACCAAAACCAAGGCGCCAAGGGCGAGCAAAACACGGCGGGTGTTAGACGACATCGGCAACCATCATCCTTGGGTATGTGGACCTATACATCCGGCATGGCGGGGCCCGCGTCAATGGACAACTGGGGAGGTCGCCCAATTGTAACGGACCCCAGGCCGCCTCAGCGAATGATCTCGGTCAAAGCTTCCTTCTTTTCAATCTCTTTGACGAAATGAACCAGTTCGTAATCCAGCGCGTCGCGGATGGACAACATGCCCACCGGCTTGCCGCCTTGGACCACCGGCATGTGCCTGAAGCCGTTATCATGCATGATGTGCAGCGCGTGCAGCAGCGGACGGTCGGGGGCGATGGTCGACAACTTGCCGGTCATCACCTGATCAAGGGTGGTGTTTTCCGGGTCGCGGCCCTCGGCCAGGACGCGGAACAGGCCGTCGCGTTCGGTGAAGATGCCCATCAGCTTACCGTCATCGACGATGACGATGGCGCCGATGCGGCGCTTGGCCATTTCCTGTGCCGCTTCACGTACGGTGGCGGTATGGGGCAGGGCGACGATGGACTGGTTCTTGATGACGTCCTTGATCAGGCGCGACGACATGGTGACGTATCTCCCATTATGCTTTTTGCATGGCCGCCTTATGACACGGCATCAGCAAAATCCCGTATCGGGCATAGGGGCGTCAATCGGGAAATGGTTGTTTCAGCCTTGGCGCGGGCGGATTCGGGTGACATGGCCCATCTTGCGGCCCGAGCGCGCCTCGGCCTTGCCGTAAAGATGCAGCTTGGCCCCCGGCTCTTTCAGGAAGTCGAGCCATTTGTCCACGTCCGAACCGATCAGATTGGTCATCACCGCGTCGGAATGACGGTCGGGGCTGCCCAGCGGCAGACCGCAGACGGCGCGGATGAATTGCTCGAACTGGTCGGTGACGCAGGCATCCATGGTCCAATGGCCGGAATTGTGCGGCCTGGGCGCCATTTCGTTGACCAGAACGTCGCCCGCTTTGGTGACGAACATCTCCACCGCCAGCAAGCCGACCAGATCCAGCGCCTCAGCCGCCTTCAGCGCCACTTGGATGGCACGCTCGGCCAGGGGCTGGGAAATGGGGGCGGGGATGGTGGTGGTGTCGAGGATGTGGTTGGTATGGACGTTCCAGGCCGGATCGAAGGTGGCGCACCCCCCGTCGAGACCACGGGCGACGATCACCGACACCTCGCCGGCGAAGTCGATGAAGCCTTCCAGCACCGCGGTGGCGCCGTCCATGCTGGCCCAGGCCTGATCCAGGTCGGTCTTGGCGGTGATCTTGACCTGGCCCTTGCCGTCATAGCCCAACCGCGTGGTCTTCAGCACCGCCGGACGACCGATGCGTTCGACCCCGGCCTTCAGATCGGCGGCGGAATTGATTTCCGCCCACGGCGCGGTGGCGATGCCGATGCCGTTGAAGAAGCGCTTTTCGCTGATGCGGTCTTGGGCCACTTCCAGCACTTTCCACGACGGACGCACCGGCACCAGCGAAGTCAGCAGCCGCACCGAAGCCGCCGGAATGTTCTCGAACTCGAAGGTGACGACATCGACGGCGCGGGCGAAGGCTTCCAGCGCCTTCATGTCGTCATAGCCGGCGATGGTGGCGGTGGCCGCCACCTGCTCGGTCGGGCTGTCGACTTCCGGGGTGAAGACGTGGACGCGATAGCCCAGGCGGGCGGCGGCCAGGGCGGCCATGCGGCCCAATTGGCCGCCGCCGATGATACCGATGGTGCCGCCGGGGGGCAGGGGGGTGTTCATGATCTCAGACGACCAGATGCGGGTTGTCGGCATCGACGGGCATTTCCGCCACCGATTCGGTTTGGCGGGTGCGCCAGTCTTCCAGCCGCTGGGCCAGGCCCGGGTCCATCAGGGCGATGATCGACGCCGCCAGCAGGCCGGCATTGGTGGCTCCGGCCTTGCCGATGGCCAAGGTACCCACCGGCACGCCGCCGGGCATCTGAACGATGGAATGCAAGCTGTCGACACCCTTCAGCACCCGGCTTTCCACCGGCACGCCGAGCACCGGCAAGGTGGTCATGGCGGCGGCCATGCCCGGCAGGTGGGCAGCGCCGCCGGCACCGGCGATGATGACCTTGAGACCGCGAGCCTTGGCCCCGGTGGCATAGTCGTACAGCCGCTTGGGCGTGCGATGGGCGGATACCACGCGGGTTTCGTAGGAAACGCCGAGGTCCACCAGCACTTCTACGGCGTGGCGCATGGTCTCCCAATCGGATTGGCTACCCATGATGATGCCGATGACGGGGGTGCTTGGGCTCATATCCATTTACTTTCCGGGCCAGGAAAGGGACGGATTATAGAAATCGGCGTAAACCGTGCAAGCATTGCTTTGCTTGTGCTACACTTCGCGCTTGAACCGGAAGAACACCGGGGGGCGCCATGGGCGACGAGTACCGCACAGAAAAAGTGTCGCGAACCAGGGATATTCACGAATACGCGCGGGACGGGTATGACGGCCAGCGTCGCCATTTGCCGCCCCATGCCTATGAAAACCCGGTCAAATCCCCCGCGCACACGGCATCGGACGCGGCCCTGGTCCTGGGGCTGCCGGCGGATCGGCTGACCCCTGAAATCCTGGATGCCTTGCAGCCGCTTTTGGCCGAACTCGAGCGGTTGCGCTGGAAGGCCGAGCAATCCAACCGTCGCCAGACCTGGCTGGAACAGCAATCCGACCGCCATTCCGTCGTTCCCTGCCTGACCCGACGCGCCTTCATGCGTGAGTTGGATGCCTATCTGGGCAGTGGCGGGCGTGGTGTGGTCGCCCTGTTGCAGGTGGCTGGGGTTGAGGCGCTTAGGCAATTGCACGGTCTAGCCGCCGGCGAAGGGGCGTTGCGCCATATCTGCGCCACCGTCATCGGCGCCCTGCGCACCACCGACATGGTCGGCTGCCTGGGCGGGTCGGACTTCGCCATTTTGTTGCCCGGCTCGGATTACGGCCATGCGCGTGACAAATTGGATGAAATCGTCGGCCACATGGCCGAGCCGCCCTTTACCTGGTTGGGCCAGCGTATCCCGTTGCAGCCGGCTTGGGGCTTGCATGTGCTTGGTGCCGGCGAGGGGGCGGAACAGGTGGTCGCCGCTGCCGACCGCCATCGCCGCGGCATGGGCTGAGAGCGCCCCTATCCCTTCGGCAGCAGTTTCAGCGATAACGGCCCGAGAACGGCGAAGCCCAGCATCACCATTGCCATGGGCAGGGCGGAATGAGCATGCAGCAGGCCGACCAGGGCCGAGGCGGCGGCGCCGATGGTGAATTGCAGCATGCCCATCAGGGCGGAAGCGGTGCCGGCGATGGCGCCACCCCGAGGGGCCATGACCAGTACCGAGGAATTGGGGGCGATGAAGCCCATGCAGGCGATGGTGGCGAACAGCGCCACCGACAACCCGATCACGCCGGCGAAATCGCTGGCGGCCACCGCCGCCAGCATGGCGGCCAGGGCCAGTTGCGCCCATTGCGCCACCGCCAGCACCTTGTGGCGGTCCAGTCCATGCAGCACCCGGCCGTTGATCTGGCCGGCGATGATGAAGCCGAAGGCGTTGGCGGCGAAGACCCAGCTGAATTGCTCCAGCGGCAGGTTGTGGTACTGGATCAGCACGAAGGGCGAGCCCGAAATGTATGTGAACAATCCGGCCATGCCGAAACTGCCGGCCAGGGCATAGGCCATGAACGAACGGTCGGCCAACAGCCGGCCATAGGCGACCAGGGCGCCGATGAAGCCGGAACGCCGGCGCAGATGCGGCGGGTGGCTTTCCGCCAGCCAGTGATGCAGCAGCACCAGGCATAGCCCGCCCATGATCGCCTGGGTGGCGAAAATCGAGCGCCAGCCCAGCAGATTGATCAACCAGGCGCCGGCCAGTGGGGCGATGATGGGGGCGGCGCCCATCACCAGCATCAGCGTGGCATAGACGCGGTGGGTCTCTTGCGGCGGGTAGAGGTCGCGCACCATGGCGCGACCGATGACGCCGCCGGAGCAGGCACCGATGGCCTGAAAGAAGCGGGCGATGGTGAAGATTTCCACCGACGGCGCCATCATGCAGGCCAGGGACGACAGGGTGTGGATGATCAGGCCGGCATAAAGCGGCCCCTTACGGCCCCAACCGTCGGAAATGGGGCCGTACAGCGCCGGCCCCAGGGCGAAACCGGCGAGAAAGGCGGCCAAGGTAATCTGCACCTGGGTGGAACTGGCGGCGAAATCGGTCTGCATCTGCGGCAGTGCCGGCAGATACATGTCGATGGCCAGGGGGGCCAGGGCAGTGAAAATGCCCAGGATAATGACAATCAGTCGCGATGGCGCCGGCATGGGATGTCCTGGGCGAAAGGGCTTCGCCGCTGTCTGTTCAGGCGATGATGTCGGGAATCATCTGGTTTTCCAGCTTGGCGATCTGATCCTTGAGCGCCAGCTTGCGTTTTTTCAGCCGCTGCAACTGTAACTGGTTCTGCAGGGGATCGACGGCGATACGGTCGATGACATCGTTAAGATCACGATGTTCGGTCATCAGTTCCGCCAATTGGCGCCGGATTTCTTCGATGTTTTCGTCGATCATTATGAATTGGCGACACTTGCAGTCTGAAGCGTCGTTGACACTAGCAGAACTTGGCGTGAAACGGTATGGGTAAGGTCATGAACATTGCGGGGTGTCCTATGAGCAAGTCCAAGCGTATCGGCATTTTGACCAGCGGCGGCGATTGCGCCGGCCTGAACGCGGCCCTGCGTGCCGTTGTCCATCGCGCCATCCGGGGCTATGGCTGGCGGGTGTTCGGTATCCGCGACGGCAGCCTGGGGCTGATGAACCGGCCTTTGGATTATTGCGAATTCGACCTGTCGGTGGCCTCGGGCGAGATGTTGCGCATGGGCGGCACCATCTTGGGCACCATCAACAAGGGCGACCCCTTCGCCTATCCCATGCCCGACGGCACCACCAAGGACCGCTCGGCGGAATTCGTCGAGGGCTATAAGGAACTGGGCCTGGATGCGCTGATCGTCATCGGCGGCGACGGCTCCATGCGCATCTTGAACAAGCTGTGCAAGCAAGGCGGCGTGCCCATGGTCGGCATCCCCAAGACCATCGACAACGACGTCGCCCACACCGACTATGCCATCGGCTATGTCACCGCCTTGGGCGTGGCGACCGAGGCCATCGACCGGCTGGCCCCCACCGCCGCCAGCCATCACCGTGTCATGATCCTGGAACTGATGGGCCGCGACGTCGGCCATATCGCGCTTTCCTCGGGCATCGGCGGTGGTGCCGACGTCATCTTGATCCCGGAAATCCCTTATTCCTTGGAAGGCATCGTCGCCAAGCTGGCCGAGGTCAACCACGAGGGCCGCAACCACGCCTTGGTCGTGGTGGCCGAGGGCTGCAAGACCGAAACCGGCCTGCCGGTGACCCAGGTGCAGGCCGATGGCGAGTTCCGTTACGGCGGCATCGGCCAATATCTGGCCGCCCGCCTGGGCAAGATGATCGAGGCGGAAACCCGCGTCACCGTGCTGGGTCATGTGCAGCGCGGCGGCACTCCGGGCATGCGCGACCGTCTGGTCGCCTCGGCCTTCGGTGTCCACGCCGTCGACCTGATCGCCCAGGGCAAGATGGACCGCATGGTCGCCTGGCAGCATGGCCAGGTGGTCGACGTGCCGTTGTCGGAAATCGCCGGCATCACCCGCGCCGTCGACCCCTTCGGCACCATCGCCCATACGGCGCGGGGCCTGGGCATCTATATCGGCGAGATGAAGGCGTAATTCGGCGTCGGCGGGGGGGGCCATCGGCGCTCCCGCACCTTTTTCCGCATTTCGAAAAGAAGCAAACCCGCGCGGAAAGCTTGCTTGAGCACGGGTTTTCCCTATTCAAATCGGGGAAAAGTACACCGAGGCAAAGCCGAGGGACTTTTTCACGGACGACTATTCCCCCCAGCGATTGATGCCGGCATCCAGGCCGAACAGATCCAGCGCCCGCCCAACGCTGTGCGCCACCATGTCGTCCAGGCTTTGCGGCTTGGCGTAAAAGGCGGGCAGGGGAGGGGCGATCACCGCGCCCATTTCCGCCAGTTGCAGCATGGTGCGCAGATGCCCGGCGTGCAGGGGGGATTCACGCACCATCAGCACCAGCCGGCGGCGTTCCTTCAAGGCGACGTCGGCGGCGCGGGTCAGAAGCGAGGTGGTGACGCCGCTGGCGATCTCGCTCATGGAGCGGATGGAACACGGCGCCACCAACATGCCCAGGGTGCGGAACGAGCCGGAAGCGGGGGCGGCGGCGATATCCTCGGCCCGGTGGCAATGATCGGCCAGGGCGCGCAGTTCGGCCACCTTCATGTCGGTTTCGTGGGCCAAGGTGATTTCCGCCGCCTTGCTGACCACCAGATGGGTTTCCACCCCCAGGCGTCGCAATACCCGTAAGGCCTGGATGCCATAGACGATGCCCGAGGCGCCGCTGATGCCGACCACCAGACGGGGCGGATGTACGTTCATCAAACTTTCTCCCAATGGATCGAAATAGGGGTTGTCTTCGCGCCTGCAATACGGCATAAAGCACGATTTTTTTGCTGACAAGGCTTGGTCCGCTGTCTTACCCTATCCACCTTAGCCCATATGCAGGGAGGATTGTAATGAGCCTTCAGGACCGGATCGAGTCTTTGAAAGTCCGCCATGCCGCGCTTGATTCCGCCATCCGAGCGGAAGCGCGCCGTCCCTTTCCCAATGAAGGCCAGATCAATGATATGAAGCGCCAGAAACTGCGCATCAAGGACGAGTTGACGCGCTTTAGTAGCGCCAGTCCGCATTGATCGTCAGGAATCGTAAGCTGTTCAAGGCACCTGCCGGGCATGGCCCGGCGGGTGCTTTTGCGTTTTTAGTTTGCGATTGCAGGTTATTTTATTTCCGCATTCCGGTGATGAATTCCTGGGTTAAGACGACATATTGTGGCGTTGCAGCGGAAATAAGTGGGGTTCTGTTGCACTTACTCTCAATGTGCCTTTGCAAAAATTTCGCGTCTGGTGCATCTTTGCCGCCTCGAAGGGAGGGGCTGGACCCCAACCACGAGGATAGTTCGTTAAAGCAGAGGGAACGGCACCAATGACCAATGCGTATCAACAGGCTTACGAGCGCTCGCTGAAGGATCCCGAGGGATTCTGGGCTGATGCCGCCAAGGACATTCACTGGAACAAGACCTGGGACAAGGTTCTGGATGATTCGCGCAAGCCGTTCTATCGTTGGTTCACCGGTGGCGAGGTCAATACCTGCTACAACGCCGTCGATCGGCACGTCGAAGACGGTCGCGGCACTCAGGCCGCCATCATTTATGACAGCCCGGTCACCGATACCGTCCGTACCATCACCTATGCCGAGCTGAAGGATCAGGTGTCCAAGTTCGCCGGCTTGCTGCGCGGTCTGGGCGTGGACAAGGGCGATCGCGTCCTCGTCTACATGCCCATGGTGCCGGAAGCGGTGGTGGCCATGCTGGCCTGCGCCCGTCTGGGCGCGGTGCATTCGGTGGTGTTCGGCGGCTTCGCCTCGAACGAATTGGCCACCCGTATCAACGACGCCCAGCCCAAGGTGATCGTCTCGGCTTCGTGCGGCATCGAAACCGCCCGCGTCATTCCCTATAAGCCGCTGCTGGATCATGCCATCGATCTGGCCGATCACAAGCCGGCCCATACCGTCGTTTTGCAGCGCCCGCAAGTGGCCGCCGCCATGGTCGCCGGTCGCGACGTGGACTGGAGCGAGGCCGACAAGGCCGCCCCGGCCGAATGCGTGACCGTCGCCGCCACCGACCCGCTTTATATCCTGTACACCTCGGGCACCACCGGTCAGCCCAAGGGCGTGGTCCGCGACAATGGCGGCCACATGGTGGCGCTGAAGTGGACCATGAAGAACGTCTACAACATCGAGCCGGGCCAGGTGTTCTGGGCCGCGTCCGACGTGGGTTGGGTGGTCGGCCACTCCTACATCTGCTATGCGCCCTTGCTGCACGGCGCCACCACCGTGGTCTATGAAGGCAAGCCGGTGGGCACCCCCGATGCCGGCGCCTTCTGGCGCGTCATCAGCCAGCACAAGATCACCGCGCTGTTCACCGCGCCCACCGCCTTCCGCGCCATCAAGCGCGAAGACCCCAACGCCGAGCTTTTGCAGAAGTATGACATGAGCAGCCTGAAGGCGCTGTTCCTGGCCGGCGAGCGGTCCGACCCCGATACCATCAAGTGGGCGCAGACCAATCTGAAGGTTCCGGTGGTCGATCACTGGTGGCAGACCGAGACCGGCTGGGCCATCGCCGCCAATTGCCTGGGCCTGCACGAATTCCCGGTCAAGCCCGGCTCGCCGACCAAGGCCGCTCCGGGCTGGGATTTGCAGGTGCTGGACGAAGGCCATCACCAGTGCAAGCCCGGCCAGACCGGTTCGCTGGTGGTCAAGCTGCCGTTGCCCCCCGGCACCTTCTACACCCTGTGGAATGCCGAGCAGCGCTTCTTCGAATCGTACATGGCCGAATATCCCGGTTTCTACAAGACCGCCGATGCCGGCATGATCGATGAAGACGGCTATGTCTATGTCATGAGCCGTACCGACGACATCATCAACGTCGCCGGTCACCGTCTGTCCACCGGCCAGATGGAAGAAGTGCTGGCCAGCCACCCGGATGTGGCCGAATGCGCCGTCATCGGCGTCGCCGACCAGTTGAAGGGGCAGTTGCCGCTGGGCTTCATCTGCCTGAAGGCCGGCGTCACCAAGGCGGATGACGACGTCATCAAGGAAGTGGTCAAGCTGGTGCGCGAAGTCATCGGCCCGGTCGCCGCCTTCAAGAGCTGCACCGTGGTCAAGCGTCTGCCCAAGACCCGTTCCGGCAAGATCCTGCGCGGCACCATGCAGAAGATCGCCGACAACCAGGATTTCAAGATGCCGGCGACCATCGACGATCCGGCCATCTTGGAAGAAATCGACGAGAGCCTGCAAAGCATCGGTTATTCCAAGGCCCGCACCGAGGCGGTGGAATAATCATCGTCACGGTGTTCGAATAAAAACGGGGGGCTTCGGCCCCCCGTATTTTTTTGCGTGTCGAACCTTGGAAGGGTGGGCATGCCGCCCCTGCGCCTATTTTTCGCTTTTGAAAAAAGCAAACCCGCGCGGAAAGTTCGCTTCCCGCACGGGTTTTCCTTATTCAAATCGGGGAAAAGTACACCGGGGCGAAACCTGCGGACTTTTTCACGGATGACAAGGGGGGCCGAAGCCCCCCTTTTTCGCTTACTTCTTCTTGCCGTCACTCAGCGGCAGCGCCACGTAACGCAGCGCCTGCGGGTTTTCCACCCGCAACAGCAGGAACTTCTGGCTCGACGCCTTCGCCGCTTCCACCGCCTTGGTCAGATCGGCGGGGTTGCGCACCGGCTTGTTGCCGGCTTCGATGATGACGTCGCCGGGCTTCATGCCCTTTTCCGCCGCCGGGCCGTCCTTGACCTCGGTCACCACCAAGCCGGCGGTGTCCTCTTCCAGGCCGAAGCGTTCACGCAAGGCCGGGTTGAGCGCCGACACGGTCAGGCCGGTACCGGCGATGACCTGGCCCTGAGCCTGGGTCTGCGGCTTTTCCGGTGACTTGCTGGCCACTTCCTCCGGCTCTTCCGGCAATTCGCCCACCGCCACGTCGACGATGACGCGCTTGCCGTCGCGCCAGATTTCCACCGGCGCCTTCTTGCCGATGGCGGTTTCGGCGACGATGCGGGGCAATTTGCGCATTTCGGTGATGTCGCGGCCGTCAAACTTCAAGATGACGTCGCCGGGCTTCAGATTGGCCTTGGCCGCCGGGCCGCCGGCATTGACGGACGCGACCAGGGCGCCCTTGGATTCGGTCAGGCCCATGGATTCGGCCAGTTCCGGGTCCAGCGACTGGATGCGCACGCCCAGCCAGCCGCGCCGGGTGCGACCGAATTGCTTGAGGTCGTCGATCACCGGCTTGGCCAGGGTCGAGGGAATGGCGAAGCCGATACCGATGGAGCCGCCCGAGGGCGAGAAGATGGCGGTGTTGATGCCCACCACCTCGCCGGCGGAATTGAACAACGGTCCACCCGAATTGCCTCGGTTGATGGAGGCGTCGGTCTGGATGAAATCGTCATAGGGACCGGCATTGATGTCGCGCGCCCGGGCCGAGACGATACCGGCGGTGACCGTGCCGCCCAGGCCGAAGGGATTGCCGATGGCCAGCACCCAATCGCCGATGCGCGACTGGTCGGAATTGCCGAACGGCACCGCCGTCAACGTCTTCTTGCCCGGATCGATCTTGAGGACCGCCAGATCGGTCTTGGAATCGCGTCCGATCAGCGTCGCCTTGTGGGTGGTGTCGTCATGCAGGGTGACGGTGATTTCGTCAGCGTCGGCGATGACGTGGTTGTTGGTGACCACATAGCCGGCGGCATCGATGACGAAGCCCGAACCCAGCGAGGTGGCGCGCTTGGGCGCCGCGTCGGGGCGCGCCTGACGTTCCATGAATTCCTTGAAGAAATCCTCGAACGGCGAACCGGGCGGGAATTGCGGCATCTCGGGGATGCGCTCGGGGTTCTTGATGGTCTGGGTGGTCGAGATGTTGACCACCGCCGGCAGCAGCTTTTCCGCCAGATCGGCGAAGCTGCCGGGCGCTTCGCGCGCGGTGGCGGCGGCGGCTTGGGCGAAAATGGCCGCGGCGGTGACGGCGCAAACCATCAACCGGCGGGAAACTGTCATGGGATTGGGCACCAAAGGAACCCTCCTCAGTGAAAAGGAACGCGCTCGACACTAACGTTTATAGGAAACTATGGCGTTATCAAGGCGGATCGCAGCAGCCACAACCCGCCGATGGCGATTATGGCCGCCCCCAGGCCGATACGGCGCAAGGAGCCAGAGGGCATCAGCGCGATTTTCGCCATGGTCCGGCGCATGGCATCGGGGAACGCCGCATAGGCGATTCCCTCGATGGCCACGGCCAGACACAGGGCGGTCAGGAACTCGGTCAACGGCGGTTGGGGCCGTTGAAGATGTCGAAGAACTCGCTGTTGGGCGACAGAACCATGGTGGTGTCCTTGGTCAGCGCCGTGCGATAGGCTTCGAGCGAGCGGTAGAACTTATAGAAGCGGGCATCCTTGCCGTAGGCTTCGTTGAAGATGCGCGACGATTCGACGTCGCCCTTGGCGCGCAGGAAATTGGCCTGACGTTCGGCCTCGGCCAGGATGACCGTCTTTTCACGGTCGGCGCGGGCACGAATCTGCTGACCCCATTCGTAACCCTGGGCGCGCAGTTCCTTGGCCTGACGCTCGCGTTCCGACTTCATGCGGTCGTAGATGGACTGGCTGGTTTCTTCCGGCAGATCGGCGCGGCGGATACGTACGTCGGCGACGACGATGCCGTAGGCGGCGGAGCGTTCGCTGACCTCGCGCAGGATATCTTCCATGATGCGGGTGCGTTCGTCCGACAACAGCGACGGCAGCATCACCTGACCCATCACCCGGCGCATGGCCGACGACACCACCTGCGACATCTGGCCCCGCGCGTTGGTCTCGTTCTTCAGCGCCTGATAGAACTTGAGCGGGTCTTCGATGCGGTAGCGGGCGAAGGTATCGACGACGATACGCTTGGAATCGCCCAGGATGATTTCTTCCGCCGGCGGGTCCAAGGGCAGCAGGCGCAGATCATAGCGCACCACGTCCTCGATGAACGGAACCTTGAAGTGCAGGCCCGGCTCCTTGATGGTGGCACGGTGGGCGCCCAGGCGCAGCACCAGGGCCTGTTCGGCCTGATTGACCACGTAAAGGGACGAGCCGGCGACGATCAGCAGGCCGCCGATGATGGCGGCGATGAAGGGCAGCGAACGCGGGTTCATTGGGCGGCTCCCTTCTTCAGGTCGTTGAGCGGCAGATAGGGCACCACGCCCTGGCCGTTCTTGGATTGGTCGATGATGATCTTGTGCGATCCCTTCATCACGTCTTCCATGGTTTCCAGGTACAGGCGGCGCTCGGTGACCTCGGGCGATTGCTTCCAGGCGTCGAAAAGCGCCATGAAGCGCTTGGTCTGACCCTGGGCCTGGTTGAGCACCTGTTCCTTATAGGCTTCGGCGTCCTGGACCATCTTTTCCGCCTCGCCGCGGGCGCGGGGGATGATGTCGTTGCGATAGGCTTCCGATTCGTTGCGGGCGCGTTCCTGGTCGGCACGGGCGCGCTGGACGTCGTTGAAGGCGTCGATGACCGCCGCCGGCGGCTCCACCTTCTGCAACTGCACCTGGGTGATCAGGATGCCGGCGTCATAGGAATCGAGCAGGCGCTGCAATTCCACCTTGGCGGCATCGGCGATGGGCTGGCGCTTGTCGGACAAAGCCGCCTGGATGGGGTTGCGGCCGATCATGTCGCGCATGGCGCTTTCGGCGGCGACCTTGACCGTGCCTTCGGGGTCGCGGATGTTGAACAGGTACTTGCCGGCGTCCTTGATCTGCCAGAACACGGTGAAATCGGCCTCGACGATGTTTTCGTCGCCGGTCAGCATGCGGCTTTCCTCCGGCACATCGCGGCCCGAATTGCGCTCGAAGCGCGAATCGCCGACGGCGCGGAAGCCCAATTGCAGCTGGTTGATCTTGGTCACCTGCGGCAGCAGCACGCTTTCCATGGGATAAGGCAGGTGATAGCGCAGGCCCGGCTCGGTGGTGTCGACCCACTGGCCGAAGCGCAGGACCACGCCCTGCTGGTCGGGCTGAACCCGATAGATGCCGGTCGCCGCCCAGCCGGCGACGCCCAGCGCCACCAGCAGCAGCAAGCCCTTGCCGCCCAGATTGCCCAGGCCGGCGCCGCCGGGCATGGCCCTGCGCAGCTTGTCCTGGCTGCGGCGGATCAAGTCTTCAATGTCGGGGCCGTTGTTGTTGCCGCCGCCGTTGCCGGGGCCACGGCCCCACGGGCCACCGCTATTGCCGCCGCCGCCATTGCCGCCGCTACCGCCACCGCCGCCCCAGGGGCCGCCACCGTTTCCACCGGAATTCCAAGGCATGCGCGTTCCTCTTGGTTCAATCGTCGTTCCTGGCCTTATAGGCCACCCATCCGCCCGGCGCAACGCACGCTGGCGAGCGGGGCGGGTTTGTGCCCATATGGAGCAACAATGACATGATTCAAGGCAGCGCGCTTGGGGGGCTTTCCAAAGTCAAGGCGGCTGCTTATATGAGTAAACTATTGTGCACCGGCTCGCCCTATCGCACTGCAACAAACAAAGAGGACGTTCATGGCCGTGATCTCCGAAAGCCAGGTTATTGAGGCGCTGAAGACAATCGTCGATCCCGACAAGGGAGCGGATATCGTGTCGTTGGGCATGGTGTCGGGTGTGGTGGTCAAGGACGGTCACGTGACCTTCGCCATCGAGGTCGAGCCCGAGCGCGGCCCCAAGCTGGAGCCCTTGCGCAAGGCCGCCGAAAAGGCGGTGCACGATCTGGCCGGCGTGCTGACCGTGTCGGCGGTGCTGACCGCCGAACGCCACGTCCATGGTGGCCCCAAGGGCGGTCACGATCATGGTCATGGCCAGCAGGGGGCGGAACGCCCGTTGCTGCCCGACGTCAAGGCGATCATCGCCGTGGCCTCGGGCAAGGGTGGTGTCGGCAAGTCGACCACCGCCACCAATCTGGCCATGGCGCTGTCGCAGCAGGGCCTGAAGGTCGGCCTGTTCGACGCCGACATCTACGGCCCCTCCATGCCGCGCATGCTGGGCATCGAGGGCGAGCCGGTCAGCCCTGACGGTCAGACCCTGCTGCCCATGGAAAGCTATGGCGTCAAGTGCATGTCCATCGGCTTCCTGGTGCCCGAGGACAGCCCGATCATCTGGCGCGGCCCCATGGTCATGGGCGCCATCCAGCAATTGCTGCGCGACGTCCAGTGGGGCGAGCTGGACGTGATGGTCATCGACATGCCGCCGGGCACCGGTGACACCCAATTGACCATCAGCCAGAATTTGCCGCTGACCGGCGCCGTCATCGTCTCCACCCCCCAGGACATCGCCCTGCTCGATGCCCGGAAGGGGCTCAACATGTTCCGCAAGGTGGATATCCCGGTGCTGGGGATCATCGAGAACATGTCCTATTACATCTGCCCGAAATGCGGCGACGAGGCCCATATCTTCGGCCATGGCGGCGCCAAGGCGGAAGCGGCCAAGCTGTCGTGCGACTTCTTGGGCGAAGTGCCGTTGGATATCGTCATCCGTGAAACCGCCGATCGTGGCGAGCCCATCGTCGTGTCCAAGCCGTCCAGCTCGCACGCCAAGGCCTATCGCGATATCGCCAAGAAGGTGTGGGACAAGGTGCAACTGATCCAAAGCGGCGCCAAGAAGGGGCCGAAGATCAGCTTCCAATAAGCCCACCTTAAGGGGATGCCGGACACGGCGTTTGCGCGCCTGCCCGGCTCCGCCTTGCCAATCTTTCGGCCTGTCTTCTGCCCTGGGAAAGCTGAATGCTGCGTGCCCTGACCGTCTTGCACCCCGCGCTTGGGCACTTGACCCGGGGGCGGGCCTTTGCTCTGTCCTTCACCATCCTGCTGGTTCTGGTGGCGGCGCCGATTCTGTCGGACCCGTTGCCGCCGTTGACGGATTACGTCAACCATCTGGCCCGTATGTATGTGATGGCGGAGATGGGCGGCAATCCCATTCTGGCTGGTTTCTATGAAGTCCGCTGGGCCGTCATCCCCAATCTGATCATGGATGTGCTGGTGCCGCCGCTGGTGCACGAGATGGGGGTGCTGCACGCCGGTCAGGCCTTTCTGCTGTTGATGGTGGGGCTGCTGGTGACCGGTCCCATGGCCATTCACCGGGCCTTATGGGGGCGGTTTTCACCGTGGCCCCTGCTGGCTTTCCCGTTGGTCTATAACGGCATCTTCCTGTATGGGCTGGTCAATTATCTGCTGGGCACCGGCATCGCCCTGTGGGGCGTGGCCTTGTGGATCGCCTTGCGCGACCGCTCGCCCTGGCTGCGTGGCGCGGTGTCGCTGGTCGTGGTCCTGACCTTGTTCCTGTGCCACCTGTTCGCCGTCTGCCTTTATGGCATGACCTTGCTGGCTTTCGAGGCTTGGCGGCTGTGGCGGCGTCGTGATTTGACCGTCGGCCCGCTGCTGGCCGATCTGGCCGCCTTCGGCCTGCCGTTTCTGCCGGTCGTGCCGCTGATCCTGGCCAGCCCCACCTTGGGGCTGTCGCATGAAATGCTGTGGGAATCGCGCGGCAAGCTGGAAGGTCTGTATCTGGCGGTGGAATTGTATCGCGACAGCGTCGACATGCTGTTTGCCGGCATCATCATCGGCGCTGGCCTGTGGCTGGGGCGTCGGGGCGCCTTGGGGCTGCATCCCGCCGGCTTGACGCTGTTGTGCCTGGGCGCCTTGGTGTTTCTGCTGATGCCGCGTCAGTTGTTCGGCTCGTGGATCGCCGATCAGCGACTGCCGGTGGCGCTGTTTTTCCTGGTGCTGGGCTTTCTGACGCCGGACCTGAGCGGGCGGTTTTCTCGCCGGGTGTTCTACCTGTGCCTGTGCGGTCTGACGCTGGCTCGGGTCACCGAGGTGGTGGTCAATTGGCGGGATCTGGCCCAGGTCACCGATGACATGAGCTTGGCGGTGTCGGCCATGCCCATGGGCAGCACCGTGCTGGTGGCCGAGGCCGACGCGCCGACGGTCACCCCGGCCTTGACCCAGGCGCTAAGTCATGCGCCGCTGATCGCGGTGCTCACCCGCGATGCCCTGGTTTCAACCATCTTTTCGGTGCCGGGTAAGCAAATCCTCAACATCCATCCCAGCCATGCCGATCTGGTCGACCGTGAGGACGGTTCACCGCCTCGGGTCAGTCAATTGATCGCCACCGCCGAGGATTCCACCCCTGGCGGCGCCCGCTTCTGGGATTTTTGGCCCGGCCATTATGATTTCGTCATGATCCTGTACACCGATCCCGGTGCCGCCAATCCCGATCCCGATGACTTGGCCTTCGTCGCCGAGGGGCGTGGCTTCCAGTTGTACCGGACGGTGCCCAGGGGGTAGGTTTCCATTGAGAAACTCAATGGCTTTTATTTAATCCATTGAGTTTCTTCCGCACTCCGCGATTGCTAGGGTCCGCCCCGACGCCGGAATGGTCCGGCGGTCCATGGGGGTGGTGCCATGGCCATCGATCCGGTCATCCTGTTCTTCGTCCTCGGCGTCGCCGCCGGCCTGATGCGGTCGGAACTGCGTCTGCCGGCGCCGGTCTACGAGCTGGTCAGCATGATTTTGCTGCTGTCCATCGGCCTGAAGGGCGGCGTCGAACTGGCCCGCCAGCCGGCCTTGGACCTGATGCCGCAAATAGCGGCGGTGACCGTCATGGGCATCGTGCTGACCTTGCTGGCCTTTCCGTTGCTACGCGGTCTGGGGCGGTTTTCCCGCGTTGACGCCGCCGCCATCGCCGCCCATTACGGCTCGGTCAGCGTCGGTACCTTCGCTGTGGCGGCGGCCTATCTGACCTATCGCCAGATCGGCTTCGAGCAGCACATGCCCCTGTTCGTGGTGGTCTTGGAAATTCCCGCCATCATCATCGGCGTGCTGCTGGCCAAGGGATTGGGGCGGCAACAGGCCTGGGGCCGCATGTTGCACGAGGTGTTGTGCGGCAAAAGCATGGTGCTTCTGGTCGGCGGTCTGCTGGTGGGCTGGGTCGCCGGCGAGGATGGGGTGCAGTCGATCAAGCCCCTGTTCTTCGATCTGTTCAAGGGCGTGCTGGCCCTGTTCCTGCTGGAAATGGGACTGATCGCCGCCGGTCATGTGGGCGGGTTGTTGCGGCAGGGCCTGTTCCTGCTGGGCTTCGGCATGGCCATGCCGCTTATCGGCGCGGTGGTGGGAACCATGGTCGCCCTGGGCCTGGGCTTGTCGTTGGGCGGCACCGTGCTGCTGGCGACCATGGCGGCCAGCGCCTCGTACATCGCCGCCCCCGCCGCCTTCCGCCTGGTGGTGCCCGAGGCCAAGCCGGCCTTTTCGCTGGCCACTTCCCTGGGGGTGACGTTTCCGTTCAATATCGTCCTCGGCATCCCGCTGTATCATTGGATGGCCGAGCGGGCGCAAATGATGAAAGGAGTATGGTGATGACCGCCGAGGAGGGGCCGGCCAAACTGGTCAGCATCGTCACCGAGGCGGCGGTGGAAACGCTGCTGCTGCGGGAAATCGAGGCCATGGGCATCGACGGCTATACCATTGCCGACGTGCGCGGACGGGGAACGCGGGGCCGCCGCTCCGGCAGTTGGGACGCATCGGCCAGCATTCGCGTCGACGTGGTCTGCGCCCCTGTCCGGGCCGAGGCCTTGGCGCTCAGGGTCAAGGAACGCTTCGCCCCCGGCTATGCCTTGTTCATTTTCATCTGCGACGCCTGGGTGCCCTGATGCCCAGGCCGCTGCCCCCCTTCGACCTGGATTTGCTGCGTACTTTCGTCACCGTGGTCGAGGCCGGTGGCTTCACCCGTGCCGCCGCCCGCCTGGACCTGACCCAGTCGACGGTCAGCATCCACATTCGCCGTCTGGAAGACGGCCTGGGCCAACGCGTGTTCGTGCGGGACCGTCGCCAACTGGCCCTGTCCGCCACCGGCGAGATTCTGTTGCCCATGGCCCGGCAGATGCTGGACTTGGCCGATGCCGCCCGCATCCGCCTGCTGGAGCCGGATATCGGCGGCACCGTGCGGCTGGGCACGCCCGAGGATTTCGCCACCCTGCATCTGCCCGACGTGTTGTCACGCTTCGCCCGCGTCCATCCCCAGGTGGCGCTCGAGGTCAATTGCGACTTCACCGCCAACCTGTTGGACGGTTTCGCCAAGGGCCAATACGATCTGATATTGTGCAAGCGCGAGCCGCAAGGTCCGTCCGGCGGCATCAACGTCTGGCGCGAGCCCCTGGTTTGGGTCGGGCCGGAACGGCTGCGTCTGGACGATGATCAATCCATCCCGCTGGTCCTGGCTCCCAGTCCCGATATCTACCGCCGCCGTGCTTTGGCCGCCCTGGAACAAAGCGGGCGGCGCTGGCGTGTCGTCTATACCAGCCCCAGCCTGGCCGGGGTGCAGGCGGCGGTGCGGGCCGGGTTGGGTTTTACCGTGCTGGCCAAGGAAACCGTGGCTCCCGGTCTGGTCATGGTCGGGCCGGAACGTGGCTTGCCCGAACTGGCTGACACCGAGATCGCCCTGTACCGGGCGCCGGGAACGCCGTCCAAGGCGGCGGCATTGCTGGCCGAACACATCGTCCGTTCGCTCGAGGCGTCCGAGGCCTGACACTTCCACCCGATTGTCGCACGCGAGGGGTGGCGCTTGTCGCCGCGCTGCACTATATTGGTTTTGCCGGGTTCGCCCGGCTATGGCGCTAAACGTCTTGTGGAATAGGCCTTGCGGACCCGGGGGCGGTACCCGGCGCCTCCACCAAACCATCCGAGGTTACGATCGGACGATTGGGGGCGAAATAGGATCGACGCGGGTAGTAAAGACTTGGCTTGTGCTCGGCATGGTACCACCGTTATCGGGCTAAATCTCACAAGTGCCAACGACAACGTTGAACTTGCCGCTGCGGCGTAATCCGTAAGCGCGGTCCGGGGGGAACCGGGCAACAGAACTCCCCCCACTTACTGTTTGGCCGGTGCGGGACTGAGGGTCCATGAGCGAAGACACGCTGCGTTACGATAAAATGGTGGAAGACGCCCTGCGCGGCGTGGTGCGCGAAGCCCTGACGATCACCGCGCGCGACGGTCTGTTCGGTGATCACCATTTCTATATCACCTTCCGCACCCGCTTTCCCGGAATCGGCATGGGCGACCACATCCTTGCCCGCCACCCCGAGGAGATGACCATCGTCCTCCAGCATCAGTTCTGGGGGCTCGAGGTCGACGAGACCTTCTTCCGCGTCACCCTGTCGTTCTCCGGCAAGTCGGAAACCCTGATCGTGCCGTTCGCGGCGGTGACCGGTTTCGCCGATCCGTCGGCCAAGTTCGGCCTGCAATTCCAGGCCATGGACGGCGATGACGACGATGAGGCTGAGGGCGAGGCGGTTGAGGCCGAGGCCGAGGAAACCGCCGCCACACCGGTAACCGACATCCCCGCCGATGCCGAGGGCAAGGTCATCGCCCTGGATGCTTTCCGCAAGAAGTAAAGCCAGCGCGCGTCCAATACTTGACGCATGACTGAAAAAGGTGTTTGACGAAGGGCGACACGCCTACCCGTCGGGGGTGGGGTGTGCCCACCCGTTTCCACGCCGGCCCGAGGACGCAAGAAAGCCATGACCGATTTTGTCTATCAGGAGCTGTTCCCGCTTTCCCACGACGACACGCCCTATCGCAAGATCACGACCGACGGCGTCGGAACTGCCAGCTTTAACGGCCAGGACGTGGTCACAATCGCCCCCGAGGCCATCACCCGGCTGACCTTTGAAGCCATCAAGGACACCTCGCATTTGCTGCGCCCGGCCCATCTGGCCTCGCTGCGCAATATCCTTGACGATAAGGATGCCTCGGCCAACGACAAGTTCGTCGCCTATGATCTGCTGAAGAATGCCTGCATCGCCGCCGGCGGCACCCTGCCCATGTGCCAGGACACCGGTACCGCCATCGTCATGGGCAAGAAGGGCCAGCGGGTCTGGACCGGCGGCAGCGACGAAGCGGCCATCAGCAAGGGCGTGCAACAGGCCTATACCGACCTCAATCTGCGCTATTCGCAGACCGCCGCGCTCAACATGTATGACGAGGTCAACACCGGCACCAACCTGCCGGCGCAGATCGATTTGTTCGCCACCGAGGGCGATGCCTACAAGTTCATGTTCATGGCCAAGGGCGGCGGCTCGGCCAACAAGACTTTCCTCTATCAGCAGACCAAGGCGTTGCTGAACCCGGCATCGCTGCTGAAATTCCTGGATGCGCAGATCCGCACCCTGGGCACCTCGGCCTGTCCGCCCTATCACCTGGCCATCGTCATCGGCGGCCTGTCGGCGGAAATGACCCTGAAGACGGTCAAGCTGGCCAGCGCTAAGTATCTGGACAGCCTGCCGACCAGCGGCAACGACCAGGGCCGTGCCTTCCGCGACCTGGAACTGGAGCAGGTGGTGTTGAAGATGACCCAGGACATGGGCATCGGCGCCCAGTTCGGCGGCAAGTATTTCTGCCACGATGTCCGCGTCGTCCGCCTGCCGCGCCACGGTGCGTCGTGCCCGGTGGCCATCGGCGTCTCGTGCTCGGCCGATCGTCAGATTCTGGGCAAGATCACCAAGGACGGCGTCTATGTCGAGGCGCTGGAACGCGATCCCGCCAAGTATCTGCCGGAGGTGGACGCCAGCAAGCTGTCGGGCGAGGTGGTCAAGATCGACCTCAATCGTCCCATGGATGAAATCCGCAAGACCCTGGCCCAGTACCCGATCAAGACCCGCGTCTCGTTGACCGGCCCGATGATCGTCGCCCGCGACATCGCCCATGCCAAGCTGAAGGAACGTCTGGATCGGGGCGAAGGCCTGCCGGAATACTTCAAGCAGACGGGCGTCTATTATGCCGGTCCGGCCAAGACGCCGACCGGCATGGCCTCGGGCTCGTTCGGCCCGACCACCGCCGGGCGCATGGATTCCTATGTGGATCAGTTCCAGGCCGCCGGTGGCTCCATGCTGATGATCGCCAAGGGCAACCGCTCGAAGGCGGTGACCGAGGCCTGCCAGAAGCATGGCGGCTTCTATCTGGGCTCCATCGGTGGCGCCGCCGCCCGTCTGGCCCAGGACTGCATCAAGAAGGTGGAAGTGGTGGAATACCCGGAACTGGGCATGGAAGCCATCTGGCGCATCGAAGTGGTGGATTTCCCCGCCTTTATCGTCGTCGACGACAAGGGCAACGACTTCTTCGCCGAATTCGCCCACTGATCGGTATTGTTACCCAGGGAAAAGTCCTTCGTTTCGTTCGAAGGGCTTTTCCCCGTTGGTTTAAAAGGAGAAAATAGGCCTGGGGTGGCGCCTTCCGCCTATTTTTCGCTTTTACGTTTTACCGCCTTTGCCGGGCAAAGGCGGGAGAAAGACTGAAACCCGCGCGGAAAGCTTGCTTGAGCACGGGTTTTCCCGATCCAAATCGGGGAAAAGTACACCGAGGCAAAGCCGAGGGACTTTTTCACGGCCAACTCACCCCATCAGCCACTTGACCAGGATGGGCGCCAGCAACGCGGTGGCGATGCCGTTCAGGCCCATGGCCAAGCCGGAAAACGCTCCGGTCACTTCCCCCATCTGCAAGGCTCGGGCGGTACCGATCCCATGTGAGGCGGTGCCCATGGCGACGCCGCGGGCGCGGTCGTCGGTGATGCGCAGGCGGTCCATCAGCCAGCCACCGCCCACCGCTCCGATGATGCCGGTCAGGATGGCCAACACGGCGGTCAGCGACGGCAGGCCGCCGATCTGTTCGGCGATACCCATGGCGATGGGCGAGGTTGCCGATTTCGGCGCTAGCGACATGATGGTTTGCCGCGACGCCCCCAAGGCCCAGCCCAAGGCCAACGACGCCAGGATGGCCGCAACCGATCCCGCCAGCAATCCGACCAGCAGGGCCAGGAATGATTGCCGCAGCCGGTTCAACTGCTTGTAAAGCGGAATGGCCAGCGCCACGGTGGCCGGGCCGAGGAGAAAATGAATGATCTGGGCGCCGGAGAAATAGCGGGCGTAATCGATGCCGGCCACGGTCAGGACAGTCGACAAGGCGGCGATGGACAGCAAGACCGGGTTCAGCAGCGGCATCATGCCAGAGCGTCGCCACAGCCAGTGCGCCGCCTGATACACCACCAGGGTCAAGGTCAGCCAGGTCAGCGGATTGCTGTGCAGATGGGTCCACAGCGCGGTCATGGCTTGGCCCTGCCGCGCAACTTCAACAATGCCGCCATGGTCAGGCCGGTGACGGCGATGGTGATGGCCGTCCCCAACAGCAGCGCGGTGGAAATGGGCAGCCATTCCGCCGCGATCAGCTTGGCATGCACCACCACCCCGGTGCCGGCGGGAATGAACAAAAGCGACATATGCGACAACAGGAAAGCGGCGCTTTTGTCCAACTCGGCGGGCAAGCCGCGACGGATGAGCAGACCGACGAATAAGATGGCCATGCCGATCACCGGGCCGGGGACCGGCAGCGAGAAAAGCTTGGCGATGGTCTCGCCGGCCAACTGGCACGCCAGCAAAACCGTGATAGAACCAAGAATGCTCATGGTGTTATTCCAAAACCATCGGCTCGGGGGCAATGGATATGCAGGATTATATTGGCGCCATTGCTGGTGGTCTGACCACTTTGGCCTTCGTCCCGCAGGTGGTCAAGACTTTGAAGACCCGCCAGACCCGCGACATTTCCACCGCCATGTGGCTGTTGTTCTGCGCGGGCGTGGCGCTGTGGCTGGTCTATGGACTGATGCTGGGGGCGTGGCCGGTGATCGTGGCCAATGCCGTCACCTTGGTCCTGGCCGCCACCATCCTATGGGTCAAGCTGTCCAATCGTCACCGCGACGCCGATCAGGAATGCGGCACCCGGACCAGCTTGAACCAGTAATTGCCCAACTGATTGATGGCGTGGATGAACTGCTCCAGGTCCACCGGCTTGGTGACATAGCCGGCGGCACCCAGCTTGTACGAGGCGATGACGTCCTGTTCCACGTCCGAGGTGGTGAGGATCACCACCGGGATATCCGACAGATTGGGATCGGCCTTCATGGCGGTCAGAAACTCGCGCCCGTTCATGCGTGGCATGTTCAGGTCCAGCAGGATCAGGTCCGGGCGCAGGCCATCCGTGAAGTTTTGCCCCTGCTGGCGCAGATAATCCAGCGCCTCAATGCCGTCGGTGACGTGATGCATGGACACGGCAAAGCGGTTTTCTTCCAGGGCGGCGCGGGTCAGATGGGCATCGACCTGGGAATCCTCGACCAGCAGGATATGGAAATGGGTGTCGATATGACCGGTCACGGTGCTTCTCCAGGCAGATCAAGAACGATTTGAATGCCGCCCAAGGGAGAATCCTCGATGGCGACATGACCATCACAACTAGTAACGATACGACGGACCACCGCCAATCCCAAGCCGGTTCCCGGGCGGCTGCCCGCCTGGGCGTGCAGGTGTTCAAAAACTTCCAACACGCGGGCGCGGAAATCGACCGGAATACCCGGTCCGTTGTCGGCGATGCGCAAGATGGCGCGGCCATCGCGAGTTTCGCCGCTGATGGCGATGCGCGGTGGGGTATCGGGGCGGGCGTGGCGCAGGCAATTGTCCAACAGCGCGTTGAGCAGATAGCGCAGGCGCGGTGTATCCATGTGGATTGTCGGCAGAGGCGCCACAATCAACTCGGCCTGCTGTTCGGCGAAGCGGGCGCGCAGATCGTTGCGGATCTGCTCGATCATGCGGGCCGGGTCGAGGGCGGTGATCGGCCCCAAGGGCGAGGCGGCGGCCAGATAGACCTGGACGTCACGCACCAGGGCGTGCAGATAGCCGGCCTGCTCCTCGATGGTGCTGAGGGAAAAGGCGATGTTCTCGTTGGCCTGATTGGGCAGCAGCTTGTTCAGACGCTGCGAGAACACGATCAGGCGGCGGGTCGGTTCCTGCAGGTGGTGGGCGGCGATTTCGGCGAAACGCTGAAGATCGGCGTTGGCGATGGCCAGCTTTTCCTCGGCCCGGCGGCGGGTATGGGCTTCGTGCGCCACTTCCTTCAACGCCGAATGGCGCCGCATGACGGCGATGACCAGGGCGACGATCAGCACCGTCTGCATGGCCAGACCCAAGGTCATCCAAAAACGCAGGCGGCTTTGCGCCTGGGTGGCCTCGGCGGTGCGGCGGGTGACCAATTCCTCCAGCCGCATGCGATAGGCGGCAAGCTCGCCATCGGCCACCGCCTTGCCGGTGATGTCGTGGACGATGGACAGCAACAGCGTGCGACCGCCGGTATCGCGCAAGGGGGCGGAGTAAACCTCGACCGTACGCAGGTCGCCACTGGCCAGACGGTGCGGGAAAATGAAGTAATTGCGCTTTTCCACCTTGGCGCGGCGCCGTTCCGCCGCCACCTCGTCCTGGCCCAGGGTGTTGAGATCCTGGACGCTCATGCTGCGCAATTGCGGCAGGTTGTAGCCGTAAAAGCGGCTGGCGGCATCATTGGCATCGACGATCGCCCCGGTTTCGGGCTCGATCAACAGCATGACCATGTTGTGGTCGTTGAGCGTGCTGGACAGCAAGGTGCTGATGCTGGCGTCCGCCCGCGCCGGCAGGGCCAGTCCCAACCACATCATGGCGGTCGTCAGGCAGATCAGCAGCCGCCCCGGCCAAATCCGCACCATGCGCATCCCAAAAAAAATAGCGGCCCGGAATGGGTCGCGACCAACGGGTAGCATAACAGAGCCGATCGTCAGGGCCAAATAAAGGATTTAGACGATGTTGGGGCGCAGGGCGGTCAACCAGCGTTCCAAGGTCAGCACGTGCTCGGCTTCCTCGGTGGCGAAGGTGCGGGCCAGCCGCCGGGTTTCGCCGTCGGTGGCGGTGACGGCGATGTGATTATAATATTCCCAGCCGCGGCGCTCGTTGGCGATGGCCAGCCCCAAGGCCTGTCTGACCGAGGTGGTGGTGCCGACCAGGCTGGAATCGCCCACTTCCGGCGGTTCGGGGGTGGTCCATTCATATTGCCAGGGCTGCAACACCGGCAAGGGTGCATGCGGCTTGGCGATGGTGTTGATCTCGTCGGCATGCATGCGCGAGAAATCGGCCATCTTGCCGAACAGCGCCGCCGTATCGTGGTTTCCGACCAGATCCAGATGGCGGGCAAGCTCGCCATATCTTTGGCTCGCCTGATTTTCCAGGGCCAAGGCGTGAGCGAGGAAATGGGCCAGTTCCGTCATCGTCTGCATTCTCCGGTGGCGTCGCCCTGATATATGGGGGCATTGCTGCGGGGTTGCAAATGCGACCAGCCAAGCCACAATGAAAACAGAAGCGATCAACCGCCACGGGGACCGGGCATGGAACACACCGAACTGTTCGAGCGTCTGGCCTTGGCCCTGGCCATCGGTTTGCTGATGGGGGTCGAGCGCGGCTGGGACAAGCGCGAAGACCCCGACGGCCATCGTGCCGCCGGCATCCGCACTTTTTCCCTGATCGGCCTGTTCGGCGGCGTCGTCGGCTGGTTTTCCCTCAGCGTTGGGCCGCTGGCCCTGCTGGGCGGCTTCGTTGCCGTGTCCGCCATCATCGTCTCGGGCTACATCATGCGGGCGCGGACCAAGCCCGAGGTGGGCTTCACCACCGAAATCGCCGAGCTGACCGCTTTCGCCCTGGCCGCCCTGGCCGCCATGGGCGAGGGGCAAGCGGCGGCGGCCGGCGGTGTCGTCGCCACCGCCTTCCTGGGGGCCAAGGAGGTTCTGCATTCCTGGATCCGTCGGCTGGAACTGCTGGAACTGCGCGCCGTCATCAAGCTGTTGCTGATTTCCGTGGTGTTGCTGCCGGTGTTGCCCAACCAAGGCTATGGCCCGGGCGAGGTCTTGAACCCGTACAAGCTGTGGCTCTTGGTGGTGATGGTGGCCTTTATCTCGTTCCTGGGCTATTTCGCCATCAAGATCGCCGGGCCGCGTATCGGCAGCCTGTTGACCGGCGTGTTCGGCGGGCTGGCCTCGAGCACCGCCCTGACCGTGTCCTTCGCCCGCATGGGCAAGACCTCGCCGGGCATGCAGCCCTTGCTGGCGGCGGGGATCACCGTGGCCAATTCCACCATGTATCTGCGCCTGTGGGCCATCGTCTTCATCCTCAACCAGCCCATCGGCATCCAATTGGCGCCGGCCTTGGGGGCCATGGCGGTGGCCGGTTTCATCGGCTCGTGGCTGTTGTGGCGCGCGCGCGAGGATGAAAGCAAGCCGGGCGCCACCACGCTTTCCAATCCATTCGAGCTGGGCATGGCGGTCAAGTTCGCCGTCCTGCTGGCCCTGGTGATGATTGCGTCCAAGCTTCTGCAAAGCTGGGCCGGCACCGCTGGTGTCTATCTGCTGTCGGCGGTGGCCGGTCTGGCCGATGTGGACGCCATCGCCCTGTCCATGGTGCAGATGGGCGGGCGCGATGTGGCCTTGACGGTGGCGGCCACCGCCATCACCATCGCCGCCTTCGTCAATACCGGCGTCAAGGTCGCCCTGGTCGGCGGATTGTGCGGTGGCATGATGACTTGGCGGGTGGGCTGGGTCATGCTGGCTACCGTGCTGTGCGGCGGTTTGGGGCTGGTGGCCGGACGTCTGTTGCTGCAAGGAGTATGATGAACGCGCTCGATCACGCCATTGTCGCTTATTGGCGCCAACCCGACCCACGGCGATTGCTTGATGTGTTCATCACTCAGCCCTTGGCCGAGGATTGGCGGGCCGAGAACGTGCTGACCGTGCCGGTTTTTCTGTCGCATCTGCTGGATGCCGATCCATCCTTGGGGGCAATCCTGGTGGACGGTGTACGCGGCGGCGACCCGGTCAAGGTGGAGATCGTCGCCCAGGCCCTGAACTACAGCCACATCCCGGCGCGGACGCGGTTGATGGAAAAGCTGGTGGGGGAGGCGGCGGCAGCGTCCATGGACGCGGACGGCGCCGATTTCGCCGCCCTTTCCCCCACCCACCCGGTGCATGTGGATATGCTGTGGGTGTCGTTCTTCGCCACCGGCCTGACCTCGTATCTGGACCGCATCACCGGGTTGCTGGATGGTTGGCTGCCGGAAAACCAGTTGCAGGATCTGCTGTCCCGCGCCGCCACCCAGCCGGACATCCAGGCCCAGGCCTTGGCCGGTCTGCTGGCTAAGGCGGCACAAATGACGCTGACCGCCCATGGCCAGGACTGCCTGCCGGTGCGCGCTGCCCTGGAACGGCGGGCGGCGGCCATGGATGGGTTGGGGGCGGCCCTGGCGGCGCGCATCGCCGCAATTCTTTAAGGCCGGCGCGTATCGCCGCCATTCTTTAAGATCGGCGCGTATCGCCGCCGGTTTTATTCCGGAAAATCGGCGGGGGCCGGGTATTTGCTCTGGCGGACATCCAGTTCGGCTAGATGCAGGCGTTTGCGCTCGGCCATTTTGGTCGCTTCGGCCCGACCGGTGTCGGTTTCCGCCAGCGCTTCCAGAATCTCCAGATGGGTCAGCATGGCGTATTCCATGTCGAGAGCCAGTTCCAGCACCTGCCAATTACCCAGTTCCAGCCCATCGGCGGGGAAGGGGGGCTCCATCCGGGCGGTATCGGTGGGGGCCGAGGCGGTACCGGAAAAGGTCTTGGCCCGCCGCCGCGCCGCCGCCGCCAGATTGCGCAAGGTGACAGCCGCGTCGGGGGCGGTGATCAGATCGACGGCGATGGCCAGTTGGTCATAACACAGGGCGGCGCCTTCCTCCATGCGGCGGACGGCGTCGTGAATGTCTTCCACGCTGTGGACTGCCCCTGTAACGGCGAACACCTTCTGCCGTGCTCCCTTCCCTCTTATGTTCTTTCTAGCCGTCCAGGGGGACGGACGCAATTATGCTATGCGTCGAGCGTGTTTAAGAAAATGCTGAATGTCATTGTCAACCGGGGGCCAGTATGGCTATACGCATGGTCAGATAGCCGTCCACAAGGGGGGATGCCAACGCGTATCCTGGATGGCCGACGGGGTTTAAAGGAGAGGAAAAGATGTCGCTGAAGATCACCGAAGATTGCACCAGCTGCGATGCCTGTGTTTCGGTCTGCCCCAATACCGCCATTTCCGCTGGTGAAGTGATCTATGTCATCGAAGAAGATCGCTGCACTGAATGCGTCGGCGCCGAAGACACCCCGCAATGCCAGTTGGTCTGCCCCGCCGATTGTATCGTCATCGGCACCGAGGAAACCCCGGATCAGTTGCAGGCCAAGTACGAAGCCTTGCACGGCTGAGATTCCGCCGTTCCTAATGAAAACCCCGGACCTGATCGGTGCCGGGGTTTTTTATTGCCGCCTGAGGGGAAAATAAAGAAGGAGGGAGTCCGGCCCCCCAGACTCCCTCCTGTCCCCGCGCCCAATGGGGGTGTCGACACATGGGGCGGGAACATCGTGTGGATTACGCCGCCCGGCGATGGGCGGCGCCCCCGAATTCATCCCAATCGGTACCGCGCAAATGCGACACCAGATGGCACACCAGATTGAGCATCAGTACCGACGCCACGTCCTGGCCCTGGTTGAACAGGGTGCGGATGTGCTCAAGCACCGACAAAAAGCGTTCATGCTCGGCCATGTGTTCGGACAGGTTGGGGGAATTGAGCAGGCGCAGCAGCGATTCTTCTTCGCTGAATTGCTGCCGCAACCGGTGTTCCAGCACCGGCAGCAGGCCGGCGACCTCGCCGTCGCGGTGGGCGCGGCTGGTGGCCATGTTCAGCCGGTTGATGGCGTCGATGACCAGGGCGTGCCCCTCGTCCACGGCCTTGTATCCCAGGCTGTAATCGTCGTTCCATGTCACCAACATGATCGTCACCTTGATCTTCCGAACTATCCATTCCCTCAACACGGCGGAGAATGGCCGAGATCACAGGCCGTAACAATCAGGTGCTGACCCTAATAAACCTACATTTATTATTGAAGAATTCTTAAAGCTAAGGTGTTTCACCTATATCCAAAAGAGTAGAGGGGCCGAAGCCCCTCTGTCTTGTCTGGTCAGACCACCCGGAAATTCTTGAACTGCCACGGGTCATCGCGGTCCAGATCCTCGGGGAACAATTCCTCGCGCCGCTCCAAGGGGGTCCAGTCGGTATAAACCCCGACCACCGGCCCCAGATAGGGACGGGCGATCTCCAGGCAGCGTTGGAAATCCATTTCATCCGGCTCGACCAGACCAAGCCTGGGGTTTTCCAGCGCCCACACCATGCCGGCCAGGATGGTGGCGGTGACTTGCAGGCTGGTGGCGTTGTTGTGCGGGCACAATTCGCGCGCTTGGTGGATGGACAATTGCGAGCCGTACCAATAGGCGCCCTTGGCGTGGCCCATCAACAGCACACCCAGTTCATCGACGCCGTCGGTGATCTCTTTCATCATCAACCGCTGCTTGGGTTGCTGCTGCCAGGTCTTGCCGGCCAGTTCGTGCACCGACAGCACCGCGGCGTCGCACGGGTGATAGGCGTAATGGACGGTGGGGCGATAGCGCAGGGCATCGCCGTCCTTCAAGGTGAAGTAATCGGCGATGGAAATGGATTCGTTGTGGGTGACGAGAAAGCCCTGGAACGGGCCTTCATTCGGCGTCCAGGTGCGCACCATGGTGCTGGCCCCGGGCCGCATCAGATAGATGGCACAATCGCTGCCGAAATCATGGCGGCGACCATCATGGGGGAAGTGGCGCTCGTGGCTGCCCCAGCCCAGTTCCGCCGGCTGGCAGCCTTCGCCGACAAAGCCGTCGATGGACCAGGTATTGACGAACTCGCCCACCTGCTTGGGCTGGCTGGCCGACACCTGGGTGTCGCGCTCGGCCACGTGGATGGTCTTGATTCCCAGCTTTTCGGCCAGTTCCGCCCATTGGGTGCGGGTCTGCGGCACGACGGTTTCAACCCCGGTGTCGCGGGCGATGTCCAACAGCGCCTGCTTGGTGAAAAAGCTGACCAAGCCGGGATTGGCGCCGTTGGTGATGATGGCGGTGGGCTGCTTGCCCGCCGCCTTCAGCTTCAAGGCGGTTTCGCGCAAGGCGTAATTGGTCCGTTCCGACGGCGTCAGGCTGGGGTCGGTATAGCCGCCGGCCCAGGGCTCGATGCAGGTATCCAGATAGAAGGCGCCCACTTCCCAGGCCAGTTCGATCAAGGCCACCGACGACACGTCGACCGAGACGTTGAGCAGGAAATCACCCTGCTTCAGCAACGGGATCAGGCGGTCGCGGTAATTGTCCGGGGTCAGCGGGTCGTTGATGAAGGTGACGCCGTATTTGTCGGCGATATCATGGCCCCGTTCCTCGGCGGTGATGATGGTCACCCGCGACGCATCCAGATTGAAATGGCGCAACAGCAGCGGCAGAACGCCGGGGCCCAGGCTGCCAAATCCGATAATGACGACACGGCCGTCGAAAGAAACAAGGTTACTCATACCAGATACCTCCCCTGGTAAATTGAAACATCGCCGCCCGTCCAATGGGCGGCGGCGGGGTCAGGCGGCCATGGCCATGGGGCCAAAGCCTGGGGTGGACAGCAGGGGGGCGTCATCGACCTCGGCGCTCAGCACCAGGTCGAAGCCGTTGAAGCCGGTGCGCAAACTGGCGCCATAGGCTCCCAACTGTCCGATTTCGATCCAATCACCCTCACGGGAATCCGCCGGCAACAGGAAAGGCCCGTTCATGCGGTCGGCGGAATCGCAGGTGGGGCCGAAAAAGGCAAAGGGTTGGTCAGCGGCAACGGACTCGCCGTTCAGCCGGATCAACCGGCAGGGAAAACGGAATCCGGGGGCGCCCGCATCCGACAGGCTGCCGTAAATACCGTCATTGATGTACAGCATGTCGCCGCGGCGGCCCTCGATGCGCACCACCAGCGACTGCCCCGGCGCCACCAGGGCGCGGCCCGGCTCGCACCACAATTGGGTGGCGGCGGGCAGGTTCAGGCGGGCGAAGCCGGCAGCGATGGCGGCGAAGAAATCGGCCAAAGGCGGCGGCGTCAGGTCGGGATAGCTGACCGGAAAACCGCCGCCCACGTCGACGATATCGACCGGGCGCCCATAGGCGGCCAACACCTCGGCGGTCAAATCCAGGGCGCGGGTCCAGGCGGCGGGGTCGCAGCATTGGCTGCCCACATGAAAGCTGATGCCGACGCGTCCGGCGACGGCAGCGGCCATGTGCAGCAGGGCCACGGCGTCGTCCCTGTCCGCGCCGAACTTGCCCGACAGGTCATAGCGGGCACTGCCTTTGGGCAGGGCCAGACGGACGATGATGCCCAGGCGACCGGGGCGATGACGGGTTTCCTCGATCACCTTGCCCAGTTCGGCGGCGCTGTCGACGACGAAATCGCGCACGTCATGGCGTTCCCAGGCTTCGCGGATGGCACTGCGGGCCTTGATCGGATGCATGAAATGGATCTGGGCGCGCGGCAGGGTGTGGCGCACCAGCGCCACCTCACCGGCCGAGGCGCAATCGAAATGGCGCACGCCGCCATCCCACAACGCCCGCAGCACCGCAGGATCGGGATTGCACTTGACCGCGTAAAGCGTGGTGCCGGGAAAACCGCCGACAAAGGTGGCGGCGGCGGCACGCAGGGTGGCCGGGCGCAGGCAATGCAGGGGCGCGTCGGGGCGGCGGGCGCGCACCACGTCTTCGACGAAGATGGCGCGGCGGGATTCAAAGCTACGGCGCGACGGCGTGATGGTGAAACGGGAACGAATATGGCTCATGACGCAATCCTCCTCGCGGCGAGGCGAGAAAACGGCGGGATCACGACGGAATGGCGATCATTCCATCGTGGGCGCGGTCGATGTCACGGCAATGCAAGTTGAAGCGCGCGATTGCGCCCCGGCACTGCCGTCACATACTGGATTTGCGTGAAAGGATTTGAGGCCTTCCGCAGGTCGGAACAACCATGTCCACCTCCCTTAAGGGGCTGTCGGCCCACTGTATGACCGACTCTCCGCCAAAAAGGACGCGTCCGTCGTTGCTGACCCAAGCGGATGGGCCGTGTGCACGTGCGTTATGCGTCTAAGACAGGCTTATAGACTTATGAACCGTGACAATCAAGTGACAATTGACAGATAGTTCCAAGCCACCGTGGCTGCTGCCAAGGCAGTGATTTCCGCCACGTCGTGGGCCGGCAATACTTCGACCACGTCCATGCCGCGCCAATCCAACCCGTCGAGACGCTTTAAAATGCCCATGGCCTGCCAGGAGGCCAGCCCGCCCACTTCCGGTGTACCGGTGCCGGGGGCGAAAGCGGGGTCAAGCGCGTCGATGTCGAAGGACAGATAGGCCGGATGGCTGCCAATGACGGCGCGGATGCGGTCGGCCACCGCTGCTGGGTTGGACAGATGCACGTCCTCGGCGGAAATCACGGTGATACCCTGGGCGATGCCCCATTCATAGATATCGCGCGCAACCGGCGAGCGGATGCCTATCTGGACCATGCGGCCCGGATCGACCAGCCCTTCGGTGATGGCGTGATAGAACACCGAGCCATGGGCGATGGCTTGGCCGAAATTGTCGGGCCAGGTATCCACATGGGCGTCGAAATGGACCAGGGCCAGCTTGCCGCCCACCCGCTTGGACAAGGCGCGCAGCAGGGGCAGGGCGATGGTGTGGTCGCCGCCCAGGGCAATCAGGTGCGAACAGGCCAAGGCCTGCTGCTCGATCAGCGTCATGGAGCCGGGGATATCGCCCAAGGCGAGGGCGAAATTGCCCAGATCGGCGATGCCGGCCTGGGCCGGGTCGCGCCAGGTGGCCGGGTTGTCGCCGTCCACCAGCATGCGGCTGGCGGCGCGGATGGCGGCTGGTCCCTGGCGGGCGCCGCTGCGATTGGTGACGCCGAGGTCGAAGGGAATGCCGGCGATCTGGAAGCGCTGGCCGGGATCGGTGTGGGGCGTGCCCAAAAAGGTGGGGGGCAGGGCAAAGGTGGGAATAGTCGCCATGATCCGTCCGGAAGTTGCAAGGGGCATTGCCAACGCCCCGTCGGGTTCCCATACTATGGGGGTTCACCGTCAAAGGACAATGAAGCTTGCGTATCGGCATGCTGGCCCTGCTGGTTCTGTTCACCGTGTTGATCACGGGTGGAACGGCGCGCGCCGATGACGGAGTACACGCCCACCATCACGGTCAGGTCGAGGCCGAGCACCATCAGCCGCCGGCCCCCGTTGCCGCCGACCATGACGGCTGCCATTGCATGTTCACCGGCTGCGTGCCGGTGTTGCCCGCCGTGGGTATCACCTTGACGGTGAGTGAAATCCCGTTCCGCCACCCCATGCCGCCAGCCTTGATCGCCTGGGCCGGGCTGGGCTCGCAACCGCCTTCGGAACCGCCCAGATCCTGATTGGTTGACCGCACCTTGCCGCCTGTGGGCCGCGAGGTGGTTGTGTACAACTGATTTACAGGATTTCCCATGTCCAGATTTTCCCTGTTCGGGGGGATGGTGGCCGCATTGATGGCGGCTCAAATCCCCTTGGCCCTGGCCCATGGCGGCGAGGATCATTCCACTCCGCCGCCGCCCCTGGCCCAAGTATCGCCACAAACCGGAACTGCTGCCGAAACCGAGATGTTCCAGGCGGTGCTGCAAGCGGCCCCCGGTGGCGTGACGCTGCTGTATCTGGCCGATACCGACACCAATGCCGCCATCAGCGGGGCCGATATCCAGGCCCAGGCCGGCGACTGGCAGGGGCAGGGGAAGCCCACCCCTCAGGCTGGCGTTTATCGCCTGGACTGGCACCCGCTGGCCGTTACCGACGTGACCCTGACCATCAGCGCCCAAGGCCGTGACGATCTGCTGCTGATCGGCGGCTTTGGCCCGGCGCAGCCGGCTGCCGCCGCTGCCCCGGCACCTTTGTCCTGGGTTTGGGCCTTGGCCTTGATCCCGGTTCTCGGTGTGCCGGCGGCCCTGCTGTTGCGTCGCCGTTGGGTCGCCGTCGTCGCCGTGCTGGCGCTGTTGCCACCCGATGGTCCGGCCCTGGCCCATTCCGGCCACGACCATGGCGGCGGTGACCAACCGGCACCGGCACCGGTGGCCGGGCAAGTCGTCACCGTGCCCAAGGCGGCGCAATTCCTGGTCGGCGTATTGACCGAGCCGGCGGCACACCGGATGGCCGCCGACGCGGTACGGGTACCGGGGCGGGTGATCCCCGATCCGGTGGCCTATGCCCGGATACAGCCCAGCCAGCCGGCCCGGGTGGTCGGCGATCCGGCCTTTCCACTGCCGGTGCCGGGGCAGCGGGTCAAGCGCGGCGAGGTGCTGGTGGTGCTGGAACCCACCTTGTCCAGCCTGGAACGCAGCGGCCAGCGCGGCGCCCTGTATCGGGTGGAAAGCGACATCGCCTTGCAGGAGCGGGAATTGGCCCGCCAGGAATCCTTGGGCGGCGTGGTCACCGTCAAGGCGCTGGAAACCACCCGCATCCGTCTTGACCAATTGCGGCGCGAACGCGCCCAGATCGCCGGCACCGCCTTGGGGCGCGAGCTGATTACCGCGCCGGTGGATGGCATCGTCGCCGACCTGCACGTCACCCCGGGCGAGGTGGTCGATCCGACCAAGGTGATGGTGGAAATCGTCGACCCCGACCGGGTGCGCATCGAGGCGGTGATCCACGATCCCAAAATCGCCGCCCGCATCGGTGCGGCCAGCGCCACCACGCCCTTGTTGGCGGACGGCGCCCACGGCCTGACCCTGCTGGGGGTCAGCCCGCGCATCGATCCGGTGGACCAGGGCATTCATGCCATTTTCACCCCGCAGCCGGGGCATCCGCCGGGCTTGCGCATCGGCATGCCGGTGGATGTGCATCTGGAGGTCGGCACCACCCATCTGGCGGTGGCGGTGCCGCGTCAGGCGGTGATCGATCATGGCGGCACCAGCGTGGTGTTGGTCCGCGTTGCCCAGGAAAGCTTTGAAATCCGCCCGGTTCGCATCCTCCGTGTCGTCGGCGGGGTGGCTGAACTGGAGGGCGTCAAACCCGGCGACAAGGTGGTGGTCCAGGGCATGGATCAGGTGCGGGGGGCGCGTTAGGCCATGTTCGACCGCATCATCGATTTCAGCCTGCGCCAACGTGTGTTGGTGCTGGCCTTCGCCGTGCTGCTGCTGGCCTGGGGCATCACCGTCGCCCAGCGCCTACCGGTGGACGTCTTCCCCGATCTCAACCGCCCCACCGTCACCATCATGACCGAGGCGCCCGGACTGGCGCCGGAAGAAACCGAAACCCTGGTCACCCGCCCCATCGAAACCGCCATGAACGGCGCGCCGGGCGTCGCCCGCGTGCGCTCAAGCTCGGCGGTGGGGCTGTCCATCGTCTATGTGGAGTTCCAGTGGGGCAGCGACATCTATCGCAACCGCCAACTGGTGTCGGAACGGCTGGCGGCGGCGGTCGAGCAACTGCCCGACGGCATCAATCCGGCCATGGGACCGATCTCGTCGATCATGGGCGAAATCCTGCTGGTCGGCATGCAGGCCAAGGACGGCGCCGCCTCGCCCATGCAGGTGCGCGGTCTGGCCGATTGGGTGGTGCGCCAGCGGCTGATGTCCATTCCCGGTATCGCCCAGGTCATCCCCATCGGCGGTGAGGTCAAGCAATATCAGGTGTTGGCCTCGCCCACCCGGCTGGCCGCCCTGGGTCTGACCTATGACCAGTTGGAAGCGGCGCTGGCCGGGTTTTCCCGCAACACCACCGGCGGTTTTCTCGAACAACGCCAAGCGGAATATCTGATCCGCAATCTGGGCCAGACCACCGACATCAACGATCTGGCCGACACGGTGGTGGCATGGAAAAATGGTGCAGCCATCACCGTCGGTCAGGTGGCCGAGGTGCGGCTGGGAGCGGGGGTGAAGCGCGGCGACGCCTCCATCGACGGCAAGGCAGCGGTGATTTTGGCGGTGCAGAAACAGCCCGGCGCCGACACGGTGGAGCTGACCCGCCGGGTCGAGGCTGCGCTGGCCGAGTTGGCCAAGTCGTTGCCGCCGGGCATCTCCGCCGACCGTATCTTGTTTCGCCAAGCCGATTTCATCGAACGCGCAATCGGCAACGTGCAAGAGGCCCTGCGCGATGGCGCCATCCTGGTGACCATCGTGCTGCTGGCCTTTCTGATGAACATGCGCACCACCTTCATCAGCCTGACCGCCATCCCGCTGTCCATGGTGGTGACGGTGGTGGTGTTCCATTTCCTCGGTCTGTCCATCAATACCATGACCCTGGGCGGGTTGGCGGTGGCCATCGGCGAACTGGTCGATGACGCCGTCGTCGATGTGGAAAACATCCTGCGCCGCCTGCGGGAAAACGCCACCCTCGACCAGCCGCTGCCGGCCATGCAGGTGGTGTTCCGGGCGTCGTCGGAAATCAGGAATTCCATCGTTTACGCCACCATCATCGTCGTTTTGGTGTTTTTGCCGCTGTTCGCCCTGTCGGGCATCGAGGGCCGGCTGTTCGCCCCCTTGGGCATCGCCTATGTGACGTCGATCACCGCGTCGCTGTTGGTGTCGCTGACGGTGACGCCGGCCTTGGCCTATGTGCTGCTGCCCAAGGCCAAGGTGGTGGTCCATGGTGATTCCTGGCTGGTCAGGCATCTGAAGGCGGGCGACCGCCGGCTTTTGCACTGGTCGTTCGCCCATCCGCGCATGGTGTTGGCGGTGCCGCTGGTGCTGGTGGTTTTGGCCGCCGGATCGGTGCCGTTTCTGGGCCGCGCTTTCCTGCCCGCCTTCAACGAGGGGACGGTCACCGTCAACGTGCTGTTGGCGCCGGGTACGTCGCTGTCGGAATCCAACCGTATCGGCAGCATCGCCGAAGATTTGATCCGCCGGGTGCCGGAAGTGGTGTCCACCGGACGGCGCACCGGACGGGCGGAACTGGACGAACACGCCGAGGGCGTCCATTACAGCGAAATCGACGTCGATCTGCGCCAAAGCCAGCGGGGCCGGGCGAAAATCCTGGCCGATCTGCGCGCCAATCTGGCGTTTCTGCCCGGTGTGGCCGTCAATATCGGCCAGCCCATTTCCCATCGCCTGGACCATTTGCTGTCGGGGGTGCGGGCGGAAATCGCGGTGAAAATCTATGGTGACGATCTGGCCCAGTTGCGAGCCTTGGCCGAGCAGGCCCGCGCCCGCATGGCCGACGTGGCCGGACTGGCCGATTTGCAGGTGGAAAAGCAGGTGCTGATCCCGCAAATCCAGATCCGGCTGGACCGGGCGCAGGCGCGCAAATACGGCCTGACCCTGGATCGGCTGACCGAAACCCTGGAAGCGGCCCTGAACGGCAAGGTGGTGGCCCAGGTGCGCGACGGCCAGCAAAGCTTTGACGTGGTGGTGCGTCTGGCCAGTACCTGGCGGGCGCAATCCGACGATTTCCAGCAGATATTGGTCGATACCCCGGCGGGGCCGGTGCCCTTGGGCCTGTTGGCCCAGGTGGTGGAAACCCAAGGCCCCAACGTGGTCAGCCGTGACGACATGCGCCGGCGCATCGTCGTCTTGGCCAATGCCCAGGGCCGCGACATCGGCTCGGTGGTGGCCGACGTACAGGCCCGGTTGGCGGGTATGGCCCTGCCGCCCGGCGCCTATATCGCTTATGAGGGTCAGTTCCAAAGCCAGCAACAGGCCAGCCGGCTGATCAGCCTGCTGGCCGGGCTGTCCTTGGCCGGCATTGCCTTGGTGCTTTACCTGCACTTCCGGTCCGGCGTGCTGGCCGCCATCGTCATGGCCAATGTGCCCATGGCGCTGGTGGGCGCCGTGGCGGCGCTGTGGCTGTCGGACCGGACCTTGTCGGTGGCGTCCATGGTCGGCTTCGTCACCCTGACCGGCATCGCCGCCCGCAACGGCATCATGAAGCTGTCCCATTATCGCCACCTGATGCGGCACGAGGGCATGGCCTTCGGCCCCGACATGGTGGTCAGGGGCTCGCTTGAACGGCTGTCGCCGGTGTTGATGACCGCCCTGGTGGCGGCCCTGGCCCTGATGCCGCTGGTTCTGGCCGGCGGCGATCCGGGCAAGGAAATCCTGCATCCGGTGGCGGTGGTGATTTTCGGCGGCCTGCTGTCGTCGACCCTGCTGGACACCATCGTCACCCCTGTCCTGTTTCTGCTGTTCGGCGGTGCCACCGCCAAGGGAGAAGATCAATGAACAAATCTTTGTTTGCTTTGGCTGTCCTGGCCACTTTGTCGGCTCCGGCTTTCGCTCATCAGGCGGCGACGCCGTTCTATGGCGGCCAGACCGCCGCCAGCGGTGACCTGCACGTGGAATTCGCCATCCGCGACGGCGGATTGCGGGTGTGGGTGCGCGACCACGCGGAAAAACCGGTGGCGGCCACCGGCAAGGTCACGCTTTTGCTCGGCGGGGCCAAAAGCGAAATCACCTTGCGGGCCGACGGCGACCGGCTGGTGGGCGAAGCGCCGGTGAAAACCGCCGACAAGGTGGTCGCCGTGCTGGCGCTCAGTGCCGGCGGCAAGGCGGTTTCCGCCCGTTTCGCCCAAGAGGCGCTGGTGCAGCCGGCCTTGAATGCGGGCGCCAGCGTGGGGCAGGGGCTGTTCGCCGCCAATTGCGCCAGCTGTCACGGCCCGTCCTTGCGCGGTACCGACCAGGGGCCGCCATTGCTGCATGCGTGGTACGCCCCCGGGGGCGGTCATGATGACACCCAGGTGCTCAAGGTGATCGGCAACGGCACCCAGGGCCATATGTGGAAGTTCGGCGACATGCCCAAGCCGGAAGGCGTCAAGGCCGGGCAGGAAAAGGATATCCTGGCTTATATCCGGGCCATGCAGGCGGCCAACGGCATCGGTGCCGCCCCTTCCGCCGCCATGCCCGCCATGCCCATGGACGGCCATGCCGGTCATGGGGGGCATACCGGGCATTGACGGGATGGGGGGGAAGCGGCCACTCTTGACCGTGGTCAAATCAGTGGGGGTTGCTTCCCCCTAATCTGATCATCGAGGAGAAAGCGAACGTGTTACCCTGGCGCAACCAGATTCTCAGCCTGTTCCGAGGGCGCGGCCTGTTCCGCGACCTGGGCGCGCTGCTGGCCTTGCTGGGATTCCTGTTCACCTCGACCACGCCCGGTCTGGCCCTGGTTTCGGGCGCCGGCCCCGGAATCGGCGTTGCCGGTCCGCTGGGCGTGTATGTCTGCCATGTCAGGGGCGGGATCGACCTTGTCGTCCCCCCCGGGGCGGAACTTCCCGATCAAGACGACGGTTGCTGCCTGATCTGTCAGGCGGCGCAATTGGCCAACGGCGCGGTACCGCCCCAGCACTTCACTCTCCCCACCGAGAGCGCGGTCCGGGTTCGCTTGCCTGATGACGCCCGATCGTTCGTCGCCTTTGGGATTTTCGGCCCGGCCCAGGCCCGCGCCCCGCCCGCCGCCTGATAATCCCGATTTTGTCACCATGTTTCCGTCACGACGCGGCCCGATTTGGCCGCATGCGCCCCATTTGTGTCTGAACGAAGGACCACACCATGAAGACGTTGCTGTTGACCGTTGCCGCCCTTGCTTTTGCCTTTCCCGCTCTGGCCGCCGATTTGGAAGTGTCGGGCGCCTTCATCCGCGCCACCCCCAAGGCGGCGAGTGCCGGTGCCGGTTTCGTCACCATCAAGAATACCGGCAAGCAGGATGACAAGCTGATCGCCGCCTCGGCCAACGTGTCCAAGAGCGTGGAACTGCATACCCACATCAAGGACGGTGAAATCATGCGCATGCGCAAGGTCGATGCCATCACCGTGCCTGCCGGCGGCAGCGCCGAGTTGAAGCCCGGTGGCGACCACGTGATGTTCATCGATCTGAGCGCGCCCCTGAAGGATGGCGACAAGGTCGCCGTCACCTTGAAGTTCGAGAAAGCTGGCGAGATCAAGTTGGACATGCCGGTGGTGGCCGTCGGTTCCATGGCTGCCCCCATGACCATGGATCACGGCCAGCACATGCAGCACATGCAGCAGATGCCGGCCAATATGAAGCATTAAGCCTCACGGATTGGCGGTGGGCTTGACCAAGGGCGGGCCCATCGCCGCTTCCAGTTTCTTGCCGGCGATCAGGGCGCGCAGCAGTGCCAGCGATTCCGGCCCGTCCCAGGCGGCGCCACCAACGAAGCGCGCCACTTCCTGTGCTTGGGCATCCAGCAGCAAGGTGGTCGGCAGCACCGCCACACCGAAGGCCTCGCCCGCCTTGCGCTCGTGATCCACATGCACGGCTAGGTTTTTGATGCCCAGGCGGGCATAGGTGTTGACCGCGCCCACTGCGCCCGAGCGGTCCAGGCACAGGGCGATCACCCGCAATCCCTCGGGTTCGATCATCGGTTTCAGCCGGTCGAGCGCCGGCAATTCGGCGACGCAGGGCAGGCACCAACTGGCCCATAGATTGACCAGGGTCGGTTTTCCCCGCCACGTCGCCACGCCTGCCGGCTGGCCCTGGTTGTCGCGGATATCGATTGCGGCCAACGGCTTGGCCGGATCGGTGATGAACAGCCCTTGCGCCACCTTGGCCGCGTAAGCCGGCCATGTGCTGGCCGCCAGGGCGGCGGCGATGAAATGGCGGCGGCTGAGGATCACTTGCTTTCTCCGTCGATGACTTGGCGCAGGCGGTCGGCCACGTCCTCGGCATTGGCGGTGTGGCCCAGCTTGGCGGCGAAGCCGCCGTTTCTGTCCATGATGAAGATTCCGGCGGAATGGTCCACCACGTAATGGTCGCTATCCTTGTCTGCCGGCTGGTGGATTTCATAGCGGACGCGGAAGGATCTGGCCGCGGCGTCGGTCATCTGCACCGTCCCGGTCAGGCCGATGAAGCTGGGGCCGAAGGCGGACATATAGTCCTTCAACTGCGCCCTCGTGTCGCGTTTGGGATCGACGGTGACGAACAAAGGCACCACCTGTTCGGCCCGTTGCGGTCCCAGCAGATCAAGGGCGGCGGCCATGGTCGACAATGCGGTCGGGCAGACGTCGGGGCAGAAGGTGTAGCCGAAGGCCATCATCCGCACCTTGCCCTTGAAGCTTTCGTCATTGACCCGCTTGCCGTCGTGGGTTTCCAGCAGGAAGCGGCCGGAAAACTCCTGGGCTTGTGCGGGCAGCGCCGCCAAAGCCAGGGCGCCAGCCAGCATCAGGGAACCGAGCTTCATCACGTGCACTCCGCTTGCCGTCATCGTTGAAGGCAGTGAAGCAGATCACCGTTTCACGCGACTTGATCAAGGTCACGGCTGGGTCATTAGCGGGCGCGCATGTTTGCTGGCGAAGTGTTTGGGTAACTCTGTCCCCTTTTAACAGAAACAAGGTGGGGAAAATGAATCGTACAATGAAGGTGGCGAGCCTGCTCGCCACGGTGTCCTTTGGCGCGCTGACTGCCAGCCAAGCCCTGGCCGCCGAATCCCTGCAGGATGTGATGAAGCGCCGCGGCCTCAATGAAAAGGACGTGCTGGCGGCAGCCAAGACCTACACGCCCACCGGCAAGCGCGACGAATTCGTCGTGTTCTCGTCGGGTGGCCAAAGCGGTCAGGTGATCGTGTACGGCATCCCGTCCATGCGCATCTTGAAGTATATCGGCGTCTTCACCCCCGAGCCCTGGCAGGGCTATGGCTATGACGACGAATCCAAGAAGGTTCTGTCCGAGGGCGGTTCCGTCGATGGCCGTGCCATCACTTTCGGCGATACCCACCATCCGGCCATCTCGGAAACCAATGGCGAGTATGACGGTCAGTTCCTGTTCATCAACGACAAGAACACGCCGCGCCTGGCGGTGATCGACCTCAAGGATTTTGAGACCAAGCAGATCGTCAAGAACCCGATCATGCAGTCGGAACACGGCGGCGCCTTCGTCTCGCCCAATACCGATTACATCATCGAAGCGTCGCAATACGCTGCCCCCCTGGGCGGTGAATTCGTGCCGCTGGAAGAGTTCAACGACAAGTATCGCGGCGCGGTGACCTATTGGAAGTTCAACCGCGAAAAGGGCCGCATCGACCCGGAAAACTCGTTCTCGGTCGAATTGCCGCCCTATAGCCAGGATCTGTCCGATTTCGGCAAGGGTCCATCGGACGGCTGGTCGTTCACCAATTCCTTCTGTTCCGAACGCTATGTCGGCGGCATCGAACGCGGTCGTCCGCCGTTTGAAGCCGGCTGCTCGGCCAAGGACACCGACTTCCTGCACGTGTTGAACTGGAAGAAGGGCGAGGAACTGTTCAAGGCCGGCAAGTTCAAGAAGGTCAACGGCCATGCCGTCATCGAGATGGCGACCGCCATCAAGGAAGGCATGCTGTACCTGATCCCCGAGCCCAAGTCGCCGCACGGCGTCGATGTCACCCCCGACGGCAAGTTGCTGACCGTCTCGGGCAAGCTCGACAGCCACGTCACCGTTTTCTCCTTCGAGAAGATCCAGGCCGCCATCAAGGCCGGCAAGTTCACCGGCAAGGACGAATACGGTGTGCCGATCATCGACATGAAGGAAACCATCCACAAGCAGGTGGAACTGGGCCTCGGGCCGCTTCATACCCAGTATGATGCCAAGCCCTGCGTCGCCTATACCTCGCTGTACGTGGACTCGATGCTGGCCAAGTGGGATTTCTGCGAAGGCAAGATCATCGACAAGGTGTCGATCCACTACAACATCGGCCATCTGATGGCCATGGAAGGCGATTCGGCCAAGCCCGCCGGCAAATACGTGGTGGCGCTGAACAAGCTGGCCATCGACCGTTTCAACCCGGTCGGCCCGCTGCATCCGCAAAACCACCAGCTGATCGACGCCAGCAACGACAAGATGCAGCTGCTCTACGACATGCCGCTGCCCTTGGGTGAACCCCACTATGCGGTGGCCATCGCCGCCGACAAGCTGAAGCCGCATGTGCGCTATCCGCACGGCACCGATTCGCGCACCGAGGAAAAGCACCCCGCTGCCGTTCGTGCCGGTAAGGAACGCATCGAACGCAGCCCCGGCAAGGTGGAAGTGTTCGGCTCGGTCATCCGCTCGCACATCACGCCTGAAATCATCGAAGTGACCGAAGGCGACGAAGTCACCGTGCACCTGACCAACCTGGAACGTGCCCAGGACGAAACCCACGGCTTCGCCGTGTCCAAGCACAACGTCAACCTGTCGCTGGAACCGGGCAAGACCGCCTCGGCCACCTTCAAGGCCAACAAGTCCGGCGTCTATCCTTATTACTGCACCGAGTTCTGCTCGGCCCTGCACCTTGAAATGCAGGGTTACCTGATCGTGCAGCCGGCTGGCTACAAGGCCACCGAAACCAAGGCCAAGGAAGGCGTGACCTACGCCAAGGCCGATTACGACACCCGCGTGAAGGCCAATATCGACACGCAAAAGGTCATCGACAGCGTCGTCGGCTACATCACCAGCGTCAACTACAAGGACTTCGCCCCTGTGGTCGCCCTGGTGGAAGACGCCACCGATCAGCTGAACTTCGCCGCCGGGGCCAAGGCCAAGTCGGAAGAGTTCGCGGCCAAGGGTGATTACCACAACGCCTTCCTGTGGGCGGAACAGTGGTTCCAGTACCAGGTCAAGACCGCCGACATCGGTTTGCGGGCCAAGACCTTCCTCGAGCAGAACGGGGCCAAGAAGGTCAAGTAAAGCTTCAGGATTTTCACAAGAAACCAAGGTCTGGGGGCGGAGAAATCCGCCCCCTTTGACTAAGGGGCAAAGGAGATGTTGATGATTGTCAATAAAACCAGATCGCTGGCGGTGTTGGCCGTGCTGGGCGTCATCGCCGCCACGCCGGCTTTCGCCGCCGACGGCAAGGCCTTGTTCGCCGACAAGGGCTGCACCGCCTGCCACGGCGAGGACGCCAAGACGCCGCTGGAGCCGGGCTATCCCCGTCTGGCCGGCCAGAACGCCGATTACATGTTCAACCAGATGAAGGACATCAAGGGCGGCGCACGCGCCAACGGCCTGTCGGTGGACACCATGAAGCCGATCCTGGAAGACGTCACCGAGCCGGAAATGCGGGCCATGGCCGATTATCTGGCCGGTCTCGGCCCCATCGTCGGCAAGGGCGATCCGGCCCATCCGGGCAAGAAGCTGTACATGACTAAGACCTGCGTCGCCTGCCACGGCAAGGACGGCACCAAGCCGATCATGAAGACCTATCCCTATCTGGCCGGCCAGGACGCGGCCTATCTGACCCGTCAGGCCACCGACATCAAGACCAGCATCCGCAAGAACGGCGGCACCAATACCATGCAGCCGGTCATGCATCTGGTCAGTGATGAAGAACTGGCCGCCATCTCGGAATTCTTAGCCAACGTCAAGTGATGCCCAAACCCGGGGGGGTATAAGCATTGTCTAAAGAACGATATCTGGAGAGCGCGAAATGAAGACTATTTTCAAGGTCGTGGCCCTGACGCTCGTCGCCACCGCCGCCATCGGCACCGCCACCATCGACCAATCCTGGGCCGCCGGCGCCAAGGACAAGCCGGCGCAAGGCAAGTTGTTGGGCGACAAGGATTATCAGTGGAACGCCAATGGCGGTGAAAAAGACGAGGCCGAGCATCTGAAGCCCGATCTGGTCAATGGCCGCGACGTCTACGAAGTGTGCGCCGCCTGCCACCTGCCGGAAGGCTGGGGCCAGACCGACGGCACCTTCCCGCAATTGGCTGGCCAGCACCCCAAGGTAATCATCAAGCAATTGGCCGACATTCGCGCGCTCAACCGCGACAATCCGACCATGTATCCGTTCGCGCTACCCGACCAGATCGGCGGTCCGCAGGCCATCGCCGACGTCGCCGCCTATATCCAGAAGTTGAAGATGAACCCCGAGCCGGGTGTCGGCGACGGCAAGGATCTGGAACACGGCAAGAAGCTTTACAAGGATAATTGCGTCCGTTGCCACGGCGAACACGGCGAAGGCAACAACGACAAGTATTATCCCCGTCTGGAAGGTCAGCATTACAATTACCTGATCCGCCAGTACCAGTGGATCAAGGAAGGCAAGCGCCGCAACGCCAATCCCGACATGGTCCAGCAGATCAAGACCTTCACCGACCGCGATACCAAGGCGGTGCTGGATTACGTCTCGCGCATCAAGCCGCCGGCTAATCTGATCGGCACCAAGGGTTGGCAGAACCCCGACTTCCAGTAAATCTCACCATTTCTCCCGTCGCCCCCGCGTGGGCGACGGGAACCCCAAAACCACGAGGTTGCCATGCACATCCACGACAGAGGCAAGCTGATCCTTGCCTTTCGGGCGTTGACCGTCATCGCCGGATTGCTGATCGCCGGGGCCTATTTCTCGCCCATCTGGTGGGTGTCGCTGAAGGCGCCGAACTATCCCGAACATACCTTTCCCGACGGGGTGCGCATTCATTTCCACGTCAACGGCGTGTTCAACGGCTGCGTGGAACGGTCCAAGGATGCCGACGTCTACGAGGACGAGGCGCTGGATTGCGTCCATGAAATGAACGTCATCAACCATTTCATCGGCATGGAACCGATCGAGAAGGGCGCCGCCCTGGAAATCAAGGCCGCTCCCTATCTGTTTTCGCTGGTGGGCGTGATGTTGCTGGCCTTCCTGTTCTATTCCGGCCCGTTCTGGTGGGTGTTGCCGGCCTCGGGCATGGTCATTCCGCTGGCCTTCGTCGCCGATTATTCGGCGTGGCTGTGGTGGTTCGGCCATAATCTGCACCCGTGGGGCGCCTTTACCGTCAAGCCGTTCATGCCCACCGTCTTCGGTCAGGGCAAGGTGGCGCAGTTCTATACCTATTCCTATCCCCATTACGGTTTCGGGCTGTTGCTGGCCGGTGCCGCCTGCCTGATCCTGGCCGCCCTGCTGCGGCGCAAGTCCTTGCGCTAGGAGCGGGCGATGATGGCGAACATGATCACCGGCGCGCTCTCCTCCTCTTGGCGCCGCTTTGTGTTCGCCGCATTTGCCGCCGCCCCCATGGCCGTGGGGGCGGTGGTGGCGGGTCCATCGACCCCAACAGTGATTCCGGCCTCGACCATCCAATCCCTGATCGATGCGGCGACCGAAGGCGCGGTGGTGGTGGTTCCGCCCGGCCATTACCTGGGCAAGGTGGCGGTGGAAAAGCCCCTGACCCTGGACGGCGACGGCAAGGTGACCATCGATGCCGGCGGTACCGGCTCGGTCATGCTGGTCAAGGCCAACAATGTCACCATCAAGGGCTTTCACCTGACCGGTACCGGGTCGGACCACAATTCCGAGGATGCCGGCATCCAGGTGCGCGGCAACAACAACGTCCTCAAGGATAACCGCATCGACGACGCCCTGTTTGGCATCGACCTTCAGCAATCCTATTTCAACGTTATCCGCCGCAATCACATCACCTCGAAACAGATGGATCTGGGGCTGCGCGGTGATTCGATCCGGCTTTGGTATTCCGACGACAATGCCATCGAAGACAACGTGGTCAAGGACAGCCGCGACTTCGTTTTGTGGTATTCCAAGCGCAACCGGGTCACCGGCAATCATTCCAGCGGTGGCCGTTACGGCATGCATTTCATGTTCGCCGCCGACAATCTGGTGGAAAACAACACCTTCACCGACAATTCTGTCGGTATTTCCATGATGTACGACCAAGGCGACATCGTGCGCGGCAACGTCATCTCCCATTCGGTCGGCGCCACCGGCACCTGCATCTCGTTGAAAGAGGCCAGCGCGGTGCTGATCGAAAACAACGAGATCATCTATTGCGCCAACGGCATCTTTTTGGATGTCTCGCCGTTTCAGCCCGACACCGTCAACACCATCACCAACAACCGCATCGCCTTCAACGACATCGCCATTTCGTTCCTGAACGACTGGCAGGGCAACGAGTTCAAGACCAACACCCTGACCGCCAACATGACCGAGGTGGCGGTATTCGGCGGCGGCTCGGCCAAGCGCAACGTCTGGGACGGCAATGCCTGGGACAGCTACGAAGGCTTCGACCGCGACGGCGACGGCATCGGCGACACCCCGCACCGGGTGCTGAATTATGCCGGGCGGGTGTGGATGGACGTACCCAATACCCGCTTCTTCAAGGGCGCGCCGGTCCTCGAGGTGCTGGACTTCCTCGACCGTCTGGCGCCGTTCAGCGAACCGGAACTGATGCTGGAGGACGAGCACCCGCGTCTGGCGGTCAAGACGGAGAAAAAATCATGAGCCAGTCCCCCAAACGGCCGCCGCCGCCCGCCCATGTGACGCAAGAGGCGCGGCGCCGTTTCCTGCGTTCGCTGCTGCTGGGCGGCATGGCCGTGGGGGCCGGGATGGCCGGCTGGCTGCCCATGGCGCGCGGCGCCGCCCCGCGCCTGCGCCCGCCCGGGGCCATCGCCGAAAGCGACTTTTTGGCCGCTTGCATCAAATGCGGCCAATGCGTCCAGGTCTGCCCGGTCGAAGCCATCGTCCTGGGCGACATCGACGAAGGTTTCGGCATCGGCGTGCCCTATCTGGATGGCCGGGCCCAGGCCTGCGATTTTTCCTGCGACGCGGTGCAATGCATCCTGGCTTGTCCCACCGGCGCCCTGACGCACGAGCTTTCGAAAAAGGAAGAGGTGCGTATGGGGCTGGCCCGGCTGGACAAGCCCGATGCCTGTCTAGCCCGCCAAGGCCTGGGCTTCAAGGGTCAGGCGCGCGGCGCCGATTTCCCCGGCCTGCACCGCTATGAAAAGGTCGACCGCTGGAACCCCATCAAGATCGCCGACCATCCCTATGACCTGGATTTGTGCGACCTGTGCGTGCGCGAATGCCCCATCGAAGGGGCCATCGCCCTGGTCCCCATGAGTACTGACGCCGCCGACAAGCGCCGCACCCCGGAAATCCGTCAATCCTGTGTCGGCTGCGGCATGTGCGAGATGATCTGCCCGGTGGAGCCGGCGGCGATCGTCATCGATGCCCGTGCGCAATGGAGGGCATCATGAGCCTGATCCAATCCCTGGCCATCATGCTGGGGCGCGAGCCCGTCAAGCCGCGGCCCGAAGACTATAGCCCCGAGTCACGCGCGCTGCACGAAGCCAAGCGCGCCTGCAAGATGAGTCCCGAGCAACGCCAGGAAATCAACCGCCAGACGCACGAGGCGCACAAGGTCCACACTTGGCGCAATCGCCGCTGGCTGACCCTGTTGGCGGTCAACCTGCTGTTCGTGGCGTCCTATCGCTTCGATGTGCAATTGATCGAAGGGGCGCTGACCGCGTCGCGCGTCATCGGCTTTCACTTCGCCGACCTCAACTCGGCGCTTCAGGTCACCTTGGCCTTCAAGACCATCCTGATCAATCTGGTCATCGGCACCACCACCGTGCTGATCCTGTGGTGGCTGCTGGGCGGTCGGTCTTTCTGTTCCTGGGTTTGCCCCTATCACCTGCTGGCCGAATGGGCCGAGGCGCTGCACCTGAAGCTGGCGGCGAAGAAACTGGTCAAGGACCACCAATTGCACCGGCGCACCCGCGTCGTTCTGTACGTGATCTTCGCCCTGTCCGCCCTGGCTTCGGGCTATACGGTGTTCGAGACCATTTCGCCCACCGGCATCCTGTCGCGGGCCATGATCTATGGTCCGACCTGGGCCTTGACCATCGTCGTGTTCCTGCTGGTCCTGGAAGTGTTCTACTCAAGGCGGTTGTGGTGCCGCTACATGTGCCCCATCGGCATTACCTATGCGGTGGTCGGCGCGGTCAGTCCGGTCAGGGTGGCTTACCTGCCCCAGGACTGCCATCACGAAGGCGAGTGCCGCAAGGTCTGTCTGGTGCCGCATGTGCTGGACGTGACCAAGAAAGGTTTCGCGACGCGGATGCATTCGGGCATCGGCGCCGATTGTACCCGGTGCGGCCTGTGTGTCGATGTCTGCCCCACCGGTTCGCTGAAATTCGAGGTCAAGGGTCTCGACAAGCTGCTGTAGGGGGAACCCATGTGGACATCGTCTCACCGTCACTCCCGCGAAGGCGGGAGTCCAGAGGGTGCACCACCACCTTTTCCGCGACTCCTGGATACCCGCCTGCGCGGGTATGACGGGGTGAAAGGTGGAGACGTGTTCACAGGCTTCCGGCATGGCGGGAGGGTAGGGGGATGATTTCCTTCAAGAACGTCACCAAGACCTTCAAACGGTCGCGCGTGCTCGACGATGTCAGCCTGGAGATGAACAAGGGCGAGCGCATCGCCCTGGTCGGCTCCAACGGCGCCGGCAAGACCACCTTGATCCGCTGCCTGCTGGGCGAATACACCCATGACGGTCAGGTGCTGGTGGATCATCTGGCGCCCCGGGACAATCGCGGTACCGTGCTGGCCCGTGTCGGCTTCGTCCCGCAAATTCCGCCACCCCTCAAGATGCCGGTGGGCGAGTTGATCGGCTTCGCCGCCGGCATCTGCAAAAGCGACCCCAAGGCGATGGTGGCGGTGATGGCCGATCTGGGGCTGGAGTATGGCCGCATCCGCAAGCTGCCTTTCGTCAAGCTGTCGGGCGGCATGAAGCAAAAGACCCTGATCGCCATCGCGCTCGGCCGGGCCAGCGACATCCTGATCATGGACGAGCCGGCGGCCAATCTGGACCCCGAGGCCCGGCACATCTTTTTCCGCCTGCTGGCGGCGCGCCAGGACGACGGTGTCATGCTGATCACCAGCCATCGCCTGGACGAAGTGGCCGCCCTGGTCAACCGGGTGATCGAGATGGACCGGGGCAAGGTGGCGCTGGATGACCGCGTCGCCGATGCGGTGGACATGACCAGCCGTCTGACCTGCGCCCTGACCATGACGCGCGAGGATGCGGCCTTTGCCCGCGCCCTGACCGAATGGGGCTTCACCGGCTCGGGCCTGCGTTGGCTCGGCATGGTCAACGGTCCCGACCGTTTGCGTTTTCTCGGCATGCTGTCGCGCTATACCGGCATCCTTGCCGGGCTGGAATTGAAGGAGGCCGAAAAATGTGTGGCATGAACCGCCGCCGGGTACTGGCCCTGTTGCCCGCTTTCATCGCCGTCTCCACCCTGCCGGCCTGCACCGACAAGGGCACCGGTCCGGTCGAGGTGCGCTGGGGCAAGGAAAACTGCGCCCATTGCGGCATGATCGTCGACGATCCGCGTTTCGCCGCCCAGGTGCGCGGCGGTCCCAAGGGCAAGGTGTGGAAGTTCGACGATCTGGGCGACGCCATCTTGTGGATGGCCAAGCAGCCTTTCGGCGATGATCCGGCGACCGAATTCTGGGTGGGTGATTCTGACAAAGGCGGTTGGCTCGACGGCAAGGCCGCCTGGTATCTGGAAGGCCGCAAATCGCCCATGGCCCATAATTTCGGTGCCGTGCCCGATAAGCGCGACGGTGCCGTCGACTTCGCCCAGTTGAAAAAGACGGTGCTGGAACGGGGCTCACCCACCCAATGCATCACGCCCACCGACGGGGCGTCGTGACATGGGCGCCTTCATCCGTGCCGCCCGGCTGGATATCACCGAATCCCTGCGCGCCCGCTGGTTTGGTTTCTATTCCCTGGTGTTCGGCGGCATCATCGTTTTGCTGTTCGTCTTCGGCCTGACCGAATCGCGCATCCTTGGTTTTACCGGCCTGTCGCGGCTGCTGGTCACCTATATCCAGCTGTGCGTCGCCATCTTGCCCATCTTCGTCCTCATCACCACCGTGCGCTCGGTCGCCGGCGACCGCGAGGCCGGGGTGTTCGAGTACATGCTGTCGCTGCCGGTAGGGCTGGCGGCGTGGTATTGGGGCAAGATGGTCGGGCGCTTCACCGTGGTGTTCCTGCCGGTGTTCCTGGCCATGGCCGGGGCGGCGGCGTGGTCGGAATACAGTGAAATCGGCGTGCCCTGGGGCCTGTTCACCGTCTATACCGGTTTGCTGGTGTCGCTGGCCTGGTCGTTTCTGGGCTTCGGCATGCTGATTTCCGCCGCCGCCCGCTCGTCCGACGTGGCCCAGACCGGCGCCTTCCTGCTGTGGCTGGTGCTGCTGTTGTTCCTCGACCTGATCCTGCTCGGCGTGATGGTGCGCGAGCATCTGCCGCTGGAGGCGGTGGTGGCCATCGCTTTGGCCAATCCGCTGCAATCCTTCCGCACCGCCGCCATCTTGCTGTTCGATCCGCAGATGGTGGTGCTGGGGCCGGCGGCCTATGTGATCTTGGACGATCTGGGGCAGGGGGGCTATCTGGCCTTCGCCCTGGTCTGGCCGCTGCTGTTGGGGACCGGGGCGGCCTATTGGGGCTATCGCCTGTTCCGTCGTGGTGACCTGCCGTGACCGACCCGCTCTCGGGCAGTTTCGGCCGCGAAAGCGTCACCGCGACCGAGCGTGAGCGCCGCATCCGATCCCTGTTCCAGGCGGTGGCCGGGCGCTATGACCTGATGAACGACATCATGTCCATGGGCATCCATCGCCTGTGGAAACACTCCATGGCCGGTGCCGTTGCCGCCCGGTCCGGTCAGACCATCATCGACCTGGCCGGTGGCACCGGCGATATCGCCCGCCTGCTGGCGCCATCGGGGGCGCGGGTGGTGGTGTGCGACCCCAGCACCGCCATGATGGCGGTGGGCATGGGCCGTTGTCCCGCCTCGGTGGAATTCGTCGAAGGCAGCGCCGAGGCCATGCCCTTTGCCGACGACAGCGCCCATGCGCTGACCATCGCTTTCGGTCTCAGGAACACCACCAGCCTGCATGCCGCCCTGGCCGAAATCCACCGGGTGTTGAAACCGGGCGGGCGCTTTTGGTGCCTGGAATTCTCTCGTCCCTGGGCCATCATCCGTCCCGGCTACGATGCGTGGTCGCGCTTCGCCATTCCGCGCCTGGGGGCGTGGGTGGCGGGTGAGCCGGCGGCCTACGATTATCTGGTCGAATCCATCCGCCGTTTCCCCGCCCAGGGCGAATTGGCGGCGGCCATGCGCGATGCTGGGTTTACCGAGGTGGAGTGGCGCAACTACTCTGGCGGCATCGCCTGCTTGCACCAAGGGACCAAGGCATGAAAGCCGAATCCGGCCCAGCCAAAGGCACGTTGCCCCATCTGGAACCAGCCCCGCCCGCCAGCCGCGCCGACCAGCCGCCCACCGGCTGGCGCCTGTGGCTGGCCGCCATGCGTCCGCGCACCCTGACCATCGCCGTTGCTCCGGTGCTGGCCGGGGCCGGCTGGGCCTGGGCGGAATTTCACGCCATTCGTCCGCTGCCCTTGCTGGTGGCGCTGCTGGCGGCACTGCTGATCCAGGCCGGCACCAATCTGTGGAACGATCTGGGCGATTATCTGCGCGGCGGCGACCAGCCCATGCGCCAAGGCCCGCCACGGGTCACCGCCCTGGGTTGGGCCAGTCCCCAGCGGGTGCGCTTTGCCGCCCTGGCCTGTTTCGCCCTGGCCGCCCTGGCCGGGCTTTATCTGGGCTGGCTGGGCGGTTGGCCGATCATCGCCCTGGGGGCGGCGTCGCTGCTGGCCGGCTGGGCCTATTCCGGCGGGCCGCGCCCCATCGCCTATACCGCCTTGGGCGAAATCTTCGTCATCGCCTTTTTCGGTCTGGGGGCGGTGGCCGGTACGGTGTGGCTGATGGCCGATGCCCTGTCGGTGCGCACGCTGTTGGTGGGGGTGGCCATCGGCCTGCCCGCCGCCGGGGTGTTGATGGCCAACAATTACCGCGACATGGAACACGACCGGCTGGTCGGACGCCGCACCCTGGCCATCCGCCTGGGGCTTGACGGCAGCAAGCTGGCCTATGCCGCTTTCGTGCTGCTGCCGTTCCCGTTGCTGTTGATCCCCGTCATGCCCTTGGGCGCCTGGGGCATTTTGCTGGCGGCGCCGTGGGCGGTGCGGCTGCTGCTGGCCTTCGCCGCCACGCCGCGCGGGCCGGCCTTCAACGCCCTGCTGGCGGGGACGGCGCGTTATCAACTGGTCTTGGCCGCCCTATTGGCGGCGGGAGTTGTCTGGTGATCACCGATATTCTGCTGCTGGTGGCCCTGGCGGTCATCATGTTCGCCATGGGCCTGAGCTTGCGTCCGGCCGATTTCGCCCTGGTGTTCACCCGGCCCAAGGCCATGGCCCTGGGCCTGTTGGCGCAAATGGTGCTGTTGCCGCTGGTCGCCTGGATCGTCGTGCTGGTGGTGCCCATGCCCACGGATTTCGCCATCGGCCTGCTGATCCTGGCCGCCTGTCCGGGCGGCATCACCTCGAACCTGCTGACCCATCTGGCCGGCGGTGCCACCGCCCTGGCGGTGTCGCTGACCGCCATCACCAGCGTATTCGGCGCCCTCAGCGTGCCCTTCGTCGTCAATCTGGCGCTGGTGCATGTGGGCGGGCAGGGGGGCGCGGTGGATTTGCCGGTGGCGCGCATGACCTTGGGTGTGTTCGTGGTCGCCACCTTGCCGCTGATCCTGGCCATGAGCCTCAATCATCGCTGGCCGGAAGAATCGGCGCGGGTGGAAAAGTTGGCCCGCCATGTGGCCACCATCTTGTTCGCCTTCATCGTCGCCGGTGCCTTCGCCAGCCAGTGGCGCACCATGATGACCCATGCTGGCGACGTGCTGCCGCCGGCCCTGGCCATCAATGTCGGGGCCATGGCGCTGGCTTGGTTGGTCGGGCGGCTGGGCCGGTTGGAACGGCGGGAAAAACTGGCGGTGGTGCTGGAAACCGGGTTGCAGAACGGCGCCTTGGGCATTTTCATCGCCGCCACCTTGCTGGGCTCGCCGGCCATGATGGTGCCCAGCATCGTCTACGCCCTGGTGATGAACGTCACCGCATTGGCGGTGATCGTCTGGGCCAGGGTATTTTGCGGCAAAGAAAAAGGCGGGGTTTCCCCCGCCTTCTCCCGAAAGTAAAGCCAGTAAGGCTTACTTTTCAAACATGATTTCAACGCGACGATTCTTGCCTTCGGCGACGTTGTCCTTGGTCGGCACGGCCAGCTTGGCTTCGCCATGGGACTTCATGTCCAAGACCTTGGTGGCGACGCCCATCTTGGCCAGTTCCTTGGCCACGGTTTCGGTGCGCTTGATCGACAGGGCTTCGTTGGCCTTGGCATTGCCGACGGTGTCGGTGTGACCGGCCAGATAGACGCTGGTCGGCTTCAGCGCGGCTTCGTCCTTGACCACGTCAACCAGGATCTTCTTGGCGGCGGCGGTGATCGCCGACTTGCCCAGGTCGAAATAGACTACGAACTGCTTGATGATCTTGGGCGAGGCCGGGGCGGCGACGACGGGCTTGGGCACGCACAGCGGGATGGCCTTGTCGTAGCCGTTCTTGGCTTCGGCGATGTCGTCGGCCTGGAAGCCTTCTTCCAGCTGTTCCAGCCAATGGTCATGCCAGGTCTGGGCCAGGGCGCAGGCGTCAGGAGCGTCCTTGGTGGCGCCGGTGACGGCCAGGGCGGCGACCAGCTTGTCGTGCGAGGCCTTCACGTCGGCGCGACCGGCCAGACCACGATCGGTCGGATGCTGCGGCGCCGGAGCGATGCCGCTGGCGGACTGACGGGCCTTGTTGGTGAAGAAATCGACGTCGTACCAGTCGGATTCACCCTTTTCGAAGCGGGCGCGTTCCAGGTAACGGGTCTGCAAAGCCTTGGTGAAGGCATCACCCGAATTGGGCAGGGCGGCGACGCCGTCGATATCCCAATGCGAGGCACAGGCGCCCAGGCTCAGCAGGGCGGCGCCAGCGATGGCGCGGGTCATAAACTTCTTCATGGGTAATGTCTCCTAGTGAGGTTATGAAAAATCAACGACCGAACAGGCCGCCCGGATTGATGGGCAGCGGACCGGATTTCTTATCGCCCGAGGACGACCCGTCAGAGCCGCCCAGCAAGCCGCCGACACCGCCGGCCTTGCCGCCGATGGCGTCACCGATGGCTTTGGTGGCCTGACCCTTCAGCATGGCTTCCAGGTCGGGGCGATAAGACAGGTTGTCCCATGGGCCTTCGATGATGACCGGCACTTGAATGCCGCCCACATCGGACTTGCCGCCTTGGCCTTCCAGCGAGGCGACGGCCTTGGGCTCGACACGGTAATGGACGGTGCGCGGCGGCAATTCCACCGTGCCCTTGCCCTCGACCCGCAGCAACGGTGACTTCAACGCCAGATCCTGGTTGTTGACGATGCCGTTGGCGATGGTGAAGGTGCCGCCCAATTCGGCGAAATCGGTCTTTTGCGCGGTACCGCCGCCGCCGCCGGCGAAGGCGGTGGTGACGTTGCGGACCATTTCCGCCAGATTGATACCCTTGATGGCGCCGTTCAGGAAAGCGACTGCGCCCTTGCCGTTCAGGCTGGACACCAATTGCCGTTCGGTACGACCGCGACCGGTGACCTGGATGTCGAAATTGCCGGTGCCTTCCAGGCGGGTGAAGTCGGCGGCATCGGTCAGGAACGGTTCCGCCTGCAAGCCCTTGAGCGCGAAGGACGCGTCCAGGCCAAGGCCGGGCTGGCTGCCGTCCAGGCCGAAGCGGGCCTTGCCGGCGCCCTGATAGAGCGCCAGTTCGGTCAGGTCGGCGGTGAGCCGGCCATTATTGAGCACCACCTTGAGGGCGCTTTTGCCGACTTTGATCTTCTTGACCAGGATCGAGCCGACGGAGAGGGCGAAGTCCACATCGGCGGCCTTCAGGCCGGCGGCGTCGATGGGGGCATCGCTCCAATCGGATTTACCCTTGGAGCCGCCGCCCGCCGCCGGGGCAGAGGTGCCGCCGCCGCTCGCTGCCGGCTTGTCGGCGGGCAGATAGGGGTTGAGGTCCAGGGCTTCCACGTCCAGCTTGCCCTTCAGCGCCGGGCGGGCACCGCCGGTGTCGACGTTGAAATCGCCGCTGGCCTTGATGGCATCGATGGCGATCTTGGCTTGGGTCAGCGACAGCTTGCTGCCGGCGGCGGCCAATTGACCAGTCAGCGCGAACGGCCCCAGGCCGCTGCCTTCCATGGCCAAAGGCTTGCCGGTGGCCCATTGCGCCAGAGTGCGGATGGACGGTACCGACAGGTCGATAGTGCCCTTGGCCCCTGCGGTCGCGCCGCCGTTGGCCTCGCCCTTGAAGGCGAACTTCACCGGCTCGGAGCTGATGGTGATGTCCGCCGCGCTGGACTTGCCGTCGATCAGGGCGCGCGGCTTGGCCACGTTCAGGCCCAGCTCGATGGCCTTGGCCCGCCAGTTGAGCGCACCCTTGAGCGCCAGCGGGTCATCCAGGCTTTTCAGCGACACGGTCAGATTGATGCCGTCCACCTCTTCCTTGGTGCCGGCGGGGCCGTCGATATAGGTCAGCTTGCCGTTGCTGATGCGCACGTCGCCCAGCACCAGATCGCCCAGGCCGGCGGAAGCACCGCCGCCAGCGGACTTTTCAGCCGGCTTGGTCTTGTCGGCAGCGGCAGGGGCGGCGGCGGGGGTGTCGAACACCCAATTGGCCTTGCCCTTGCGGTCCACTTCCAAGGTGATCACCGGATCGACCAGGACGAAGGAATCGACCTCGACCCGGCCCGACAGGATGGGCAACAGCTTCAGTTTGACGTCCAGGGCGCCCAGGCGCACCAGATCCTTGGTGGAAAAACCAGCCGGATTGGCCAGGGCGATGTTGGCCACCTCGACGCCCAGGCTGGGGAAGGCGGAAACCGAGACCTTGCCCTGGATGGTCAGGTCGCGCCCGGTGGCGGCCTTGACCTGGGCCACCACTTCTTCCTTGATCTTGTCGGCGGGGACCAGCATGGGCAGCGCCACCAGCGCGCCGATCACCAGCACCACGATCACGCCGATTATGGCGAGGACTTTCTTCATTTTCGCCCCAAATTCAGTCAGTTGGAGAATACCTTGCGCAGGATGTCGCTGCCTTGCTTGGCGGGATCCTGGCGGATGGCGGCTTCTTCCTTGCCGAGATACGAGAAAATACCGGAAAGCGCTGCATCCAGAACGTGATCGGTCAGCATGGTCTTGCCATCCAGGCCTGGCGCCATCCCCTTGGCCGCGCTGGTCATGGCATCCAGGCTTTTCACCGCCCCGGCCTCGGCGACGTTGCGTTCGACCACCGGACGCATGGCGGTCTTGAGGTCGGGGCTCATGCTGCGCTTGAAATATTGGGTGGCGGCATCCTGCGGCCCGTTGAGAATGGCCCGCGCATCATCCAGGGTCATTTTATCCAGGGCCGACCAGAAGATGCGCTTGGCTTCGGGGGTGGCGGCCTCGGCGGCGCGGTTGAGGCGCAGTTCAAGGTCGTCGGCCAGACCCGACATGCCCACCATCTTCAGTCCCGATTGAACTTTTTGCAGGCTGTCTGGCAGGGGAATGTGCACGGACGGATCGGTGTTGAAGCCATCCTTGGCCCCCAACTGACCGGTGACCTTGCCGGTGCCGGTCTTCAACGCTTCCTTCAGACCGGCGGCGATATCGGTGACCGACAAGGACTGTCCGCGCTGACCGGAAGCCGAGGACGTGGTCGCACCGCCTTCAACCTGTTGCTTCAGCACGGACTTGCCCAAATCCATCAACGACCCCTGAGCAAAGGCCGGACCGGAACAGACAAGAATAGCGGTAAAGGCGAAAATACGACGCATCAGCCCCCCTGCTGCGAACGCGCTAAGTGACCCTATGCTACTCGCATATGATGTGCGCATCCACGTGGATTTCATGGAGTCCAACCAAAGAAGCAATCTTAGGCCAGTTTTGTTGACCTTTGTCGACCATTGTCGACAGCTGTTGACGGCTGCTGGCTTGACCCGTAAATAAAGTCATCCATCTGCACGAGGTCTGGAAATGAGTAAGCTTTACCTTGATGATATTAGCGCGGGCGACACTTTTAAATCCGGTGATTTTGAAGTTACGGCGCAATCCATCAAGGAGTTTGCCGCTCTTTGGGATCCGCAAGTGTTTCATCTGGACGAGGTTGCGGCTGAGGACAGCTTTTTCAATGGGCTGGCGGCCAGTGGCTGGCAGACCGCCTGTATTACCATGCGTCTGTTGGTAACCAGCGGTTTCACCCCGGTCAACGGTGTGATCGGGGCTGGGATCGAGGAATTGAAGTGGTTTCGCCCGGTCCGTCCCGGCGACGTCTTGCGCGCCGAAATGGAGGTGCTGGAGGTGCGGCCCATGCGCTCGAAGCCCGGCTACGGTATCTGCCGCATGCGGGTGACCACTGTGGATGCGGCGGGCGAGAAGGTACAGGTCTTCACTTCACCGCTGGTTGTTCAAAGTAAAGGCTGAAAATAAAACCGACCCTGGGCCCGTGGGGTTGGCGGGGCGGCCACGGGCCCATGGGAACCTAAAAACGACCCTGGGCCCGTGGGGTTGGCGGGGCGGCCACGGGCCCAGGGGAACTTAATGACTCATTAGTACCGGCAGGGTCATGTGCTTCAGGATGTGGCGGGTGCCGGCGCCCTTGAAGAAGGGCAGGTGATAGCCGCCATGGCCGCCCATGACCAACAGGTCGCAGCCCTGGTCGAAGGCGCGCGACAGCAGCAGGTCCATGACGCCGATATCCTCGCCGGCCAGAACCTCGCGCGTCACCTTGGCGCCGTGTTGGGTCATGTGCTCGATGATGGACAAGGGCGGCAGCTTGGCATCGGGGCTGCGCTGCTGGGCACGGACCGAGATGATTTCCACCGTTTCCGCGCCTTCCAGCAGCGGCATGGCATCGTGCAAGGCACGGGTGGCCTCGCGCCCGCCGTTCCAGGCGACCATGATATTGCTGCCGATGGACGGATATTTGTCCACCGACGGCAGGATCAGCACCGGACGGCCCGATTGCAGCACCAATTGCTCGATCAGATCCTCGGGGGCGTCCTTGCCGTCATGATGCTGGCCGACGATGACCAGATCGTGGAAGCGGGCGGCGATGGCGGTTTCGGCCAGGACGTGGCTTTGCTCACCGTGTTCCAGCCGCCACCAGCGCGCGCTGATGCCGGTCTGGGCGACGACTTCGTTGAACTGCCGTTCCGAGGTGGCGGCAGCCGTCTCGAAGGCTTCCGAACCACGGCGGGCGATCACCGCCAGACCTTGATTCTCGGCTCGGGCGAACAGGCCGGTCAGCCGACCGCCGAAGCGCTTGGCCAAGGCGGCGGCGGCTTCGATGCGCAGCGGATCGCGGTGACCGCCATCCAGGTGAACGAGGATGTCTTTATACATTTTTCTCTCCCTCAGGCCTCGATGCCGCGCTTCTTCAGCCAGGGCGCGAACACGCCGACGATACCGGCGCGGAAGGCCAGGACGCAGACCACGAAGATGAAACCCTGGATGATGGTCACCCACGACCCGGCGGAGGCGAAGTAGTTCTGGATGGTCACCACCAGATAGGCACCGGCGGTGGGGCCGAAAATGGTGCCGACGCCGCCCAGCAGGGTCATCAGCACCACCTCGCCCGAGGCATGCCAGTGCACGTCGGCCAACGACGCCAGCTGGAACACCAGGCTTTTCACCGATCCGGCCATGCCCGACAGGCCAGCCGAGATGATGAAGGCGATCAGCTTGTAGCGATGGACCTGATAGCCCAACGAAATGGCGCGCGGCTCGTTGTCGCGGATGGCCTTCAACACCTGACCGAAGGGCGAATGCACCACCCGGTACAGGAACAAGATCGCCAGCACGAACACGGCCAAGACGAAATAGTACATGTTCATGGTGTCGGACAGGTCGATCAGCCCGAACAGATGGCCGCGCGGCACGCCCTGGATGCCGTCCTCACCGTGGGTGAAGGGGGCTTGCAAGGCGACGAAGTACATCAACTGGGCCAAGGCCAAGGTGATCATGGCGAAATAGATACCCTGGCGGCGGATGGCCAGCCAGCCGACCACCGCGCCCAGACCAGCGGCGCAGAAGGTGCCGAGCAGGATGGCGATTTCCGGCGTCAGCCCCCATTCCTTGGCCGCATGGGCGGTGATATAGGCCGACCAGCCGAAGAACATGGCGTGGCCGAAGGACAAAAGCCCGACATAGCCCAGCATCAGGTTGAAGGCGGCGGCGAACAGGGCGAAGCACAGGCCCTTCATCAGGAACACCGGATAGACGGCGAAGGGGGCGGCCAGGGCCAGCACCAGCAGGATGCCGACGAAGATGGTCTGGCGCGACGGCCCCGACGACGACGCGGCGGCAGTGGTAACGGATTGCGAGGTCATGTCTCAGGCTCCCTTGCCGAACAGGCCGGCGGGCTTGATCAGCAGCACGATGACCATGACCATGAAGATCACGGTGCCGGCTGCTTCCGGGTAGACAACCTTGGTCAGGCCTTCCAGAATTCCCAGCATGAAGCCGGTGACGATGGAGCCCATGATCGAGCCCATGCCGCCGATGACCACCACGGCGAACACCACGATGATCAGGTTGGAGCCCATCAACGGGTTGACCGAGTAGATGGGGGCGGCCAGCACGCCGGCGAAGGCGGCCAGCGCCACGCCGAACCCGTAGGTCAGGGTGATCATGACGGGGACGTTGATGCCGAAGGCCTGGACCAAAGCCGGGTTTTCAGTGGCGGCGCGCAAATAGGCGCCCAGCTTGGTCTTTTCGATCAACAGCCAGGTGCCGACGCACAGAACCAGCGAGGCGAACACCACCCAGGCGCGGTAGATGGGCAGGTACATGAAGCCCAGGTTCCAGCCGCCGGCCAGTTCCTTGGGAACGGCGTAGGGCATGCCGGAAATACCGTAAAGCTGGCGGAAGAAGCCTTCGATGATCAGGGCCAGCCCGAAGGTCAGCAGCAGGCCGTACAGATGGTCCAGCTTGTAAAGCCGCGACAACATGGTGCGTTCCAGCACGATGCCGAAGGCGGCGACGATCACCGGGGCCAGGGCCAGGGCGACCCAGTAATTGGCGCCCAGATAGGTCAGGCCCAGCCAGGCGACGAAGGCGCCCATCATGTACTGGGCCCCGTGCGAGAAATTGATGATGTTGAGCAGGCCGAAGATCAGCGCCAGCCCCAGGCTGAGCATGGCATAGAAGGCGCCGTTGATCAGCCCCAGCAACAGCTGGCCGAACAGGGCGGCCGTGGGAATGCCGAACAAGGTCATCATGGTGGCTTGGTCTCTTTTGTTTTACGGCTGATAGCGGCCGGATCGGGGCGCCGCCGTGGCAGCGCCCCTTTCACGACGAAAGACTTACTTCTTGACCAGGGCGCAGGTGCTTTCGGCCAGCGGCTGGTAGGCGTCATCGCCGGGGATGGTGCGGACGATGTTGTAGTAATCCCACGGGCCCTTGGACTCGGACGGCTTCTTCACCTGGGCCAGATACATGTCGTGGACCATGCGGCCATCGGCGCGGATCTTGCCGTTAACGGCGAAGCCCGAGGCATCCTTGATCGGCAAGGCGCGCATCTGGTCGGCGACCTTGACGCCATCATCGGTCTTGGCGGCGGCCAAGGCCTTCAGGTAATGCATGACCGACGAATAGGTGCCGGCATGGACCATGGAGGGCATCTTGCCGTCCATCTTGGCCGACCAACGCTTGGACCAGGCGCGGGTTTCGTCGTCGCGGTTCCAGTAATAACCGGTGGTCAGCATCATGCCCTGGGCGGTTTCCAGGCCCAGCGAGTGGACGTCGGTGATGAACACCAGCAGACCGGCCAGCGACTGGCCGCCCTGGGTGATGCCGAATTCCTTGGCCTGCTTGATGGCGTTGATGGTGTCGGCACCGGCATTGGCCAGACCGATGATCTGGGCGCCCGAGCTTTGCGCCTGCAACAGGAAGGACGAGAAGTCGGAATTGGGGAACGGATGCTTGACCGCGCCCTTGACTTCGCCGCCATTGGCCTTGACCACGCGCTCGGTCTGGGCTTGCAGGTTGTGGCCGAAAGCATAATCGGCGGTCAGGAAGTACCACGACTTGCCGCCGGTCTTGACCACCGCATTAGCGGTGCCGTTGGCCAGGGCATAGGTGTCGTAGGTCCAGTGGAAGCCGGTGGGCGAGCACTTGTCGTTGGTCAGCGGGGTGGAAGCGGCGCCCGAGACCAGATCGATCTTGCCCTTTTCCTTGGACACTTCGCGCACGGCGACGGCCGCGGCGGTGGTCACCAGTTCGGCGATGGCGTCGACGCCTTCGGCGTCATACCACTTGCGGGCAATGGAAGAGGCGATGTCGGCCTTGTTCTGGTGGTCGGCGGAGACGATTTCCACCGGCACGCCATTGACCTTGCCGCCGAAATCTTCCACCGCCATCTGGGCGGCGAGTACCGCGCCCTTGCCGGCGAGGTCGGAATAGGTGCCCGACAGATCGGTCAGCACGCCGATCTTGATCTTGTTTTCGCTGTACTGCGCCTGCGCCTGCGCGGCGGTGAGCGCGGTCAGGGCGACGGCACCGATCAAAGCTTTCTTCAACATATGGATGTCCTCCCGTTGGATTTATTTAAGTCTTGTGAAATGTCCTAAACACCCAGATAGCCTTTGAGCTTGCCCATGTTGGCTTGCAGGTCGGCATTGGGAATCATGTCGATGACATGGCCATGTTCGACCACGTAATGGCGGTCGGCGACGGTGGCGGCGAAGTGGAAGTTCTGTTCCACCAGCAAGATGGTGAATCCCCGTTCCTTCAGTTTGCGGATGATGTCACCGATGTGCTGCACGATCACCGGGGCCAGGCCCTCGGTCGGTTCGTCCAGCAAAAGCATGGTCGCGCCGGTGCGCAGGATGCGGGCGATGGCCAGCATCTGCTGTTCGCCGCCCGACAGCTTGGTGCCCTGGCTGTTGGCGCGTTCGGCCAGCCGCGGGAACAGTTCGTAGACCTCGGAAAGCGGCAGGCCGCCCGGCTTGACCACCGGCGGCAGTACCATGTTTTCCTTGACGTTCAACGAGGCGAAGATGCCGCGTTCCTCGGGGCACAGGGCGACGCCCAACCGCGCGATCTTGTTGGAATTCATGGCGATGGTCTCGGTGCCGTCGAAACTGACCGAGCCCTTGCGCTTGGCCACCATGCCCATGATCGAGCGCATGGTGGTGGACTTGCCGGCGCCGTTGCGGCCCAAAAGGGTGACCACTTCGCCCTGATGCACGTCGAACTTCATGCCGTGCAGGATGTGGGATTCGCCGTACCAGGCTTCCAGTCCGTCGACCTTCAGCAAAGCGCCGCTGTCGTTACGCATGGCTGCCCACTCCGTGTCCCATGTAAGCCTCGATCACTTCCGGATTTTGCGAGATTTCGCTGTAGGGGCCTTCCGCCAGCACCTTGCCCAGTTTCAGCACCGTGATGGTGTCGGACAGGTCGGCGACCACCGACAGATTATGTTCCACCATCAAGATGGTGCGGTCCTTGGACACCCGCTTGATCAACTCGGCGGTGCGGGCCACGTCCTCGGTGCCCATGCCGGCCATGGGTTCGTCCAGCAGCAGCATTTCCGGGTCCAGCGCCAAGGTGGTGGCGATTTCCAAGGCGCGCTTCCGGCCATAGGACAATTCACCAGCGGGAATATCGCGGTATTCCTGTACGCCCACATCGACCAGAAGTTCTTCGGCGCGGTCGTTGAGTTCGGCCAGCGACTTGTCTGATTTCCAGAACTGGAACGAGGTGCCGAGTTTGCGCTGCAAGGCCACGCGCACGTTTTCCAGCGCGGTCAGATGGCCGAACACGGCGGAAATCTGAAAGCTGCGCACCATGCCCAACCGCGCGATGTCGGCGGGCGCGGTGTTGGTGATGTCGCGGCCATTGAGCGTGATGGTGCCGCGCGACAGCGGCAGGAATTTGGTGATCAGGTTGAAGCAGGTGGTCTTGCCCGCCCCATTGGGACCGATCAACGCGTGAATGGTATGACGCCGAACCTTCAGGTTGACGTCGGAAACCGCCACGAACCCTTTGAATTCCTTCGTCAGATTCTTTGTCTCGACGATGAAATCGTCACCCATGCCTGCCTCCCAGGGGTTACCCGCCCGCCCTTCGGCCATAATGGTCGAAAGCGCTGGGGTTCCTGATGGGGGCCATGCGGTTTTCGCAAGGCACCCATCTACTTTTGCCGATATTAAGGGCACGGCTGCGAGCGGTTGTCAAACGAGACTTGGCAAAAAATGCCGGTTATTTTCTGCTGGAATCAGTAATGAAACTGTACAATTCGTTACAATTCGAAATCTTTTAATAAAGATTAAGGTTAGTCGAAGTGAAAAAGAAGAATAATTACATGTTCTAGTGTTGCCGTTGTGTTGCGGTGATGAAATCAAATCCTTGCCCTGGAAAACCCCATCGGTAACAGCCATATGTTTGATGCATATGGGGAGGGGTCCCTTGCCAGCCAAGTCGATGCATCTGCAACAAAATCATTTGCGCCTTCTGGAATTGCGCCTGTGGCTGCTTGTTTCGGTCGCTGCCCTGGCGGTGGCCGGCGGCTTGGCCCTGGGCTTGGCCCTGGCGCGAACGCCGGGCGTGCAGGATTGGCTGCCGTCGGGGCCGGATTTTTTCCACAAGGCGCTGGTCACCCATGTGGTGTTTTCCTTCCAGGTCTGGCTGTTGGCCATGCTGGCGGCGGCATCGGCGCAAGGCCGCGCCGCGCCGCTGCCCGGGCTGGTCGGGGTGGGGCTGACCATCACCGGCTGCGCGCTTTTGCTGGTGGTCACCCTGGCCGGCTGGGGCGAGGCGTCGCTTAACAATTATGTCCCGGTGCTCGACCACCCGCTCTATCTGGCGGGATTGGGGCTGATCGCCACTGGCATCGCCTGCGCTTTGTTTCGTCCTGGCAACGATATACCTGCCATGGCATTTGCATATGCGGTTGCCCTGATCTGCTTCGCCATCGCCGTCTTGCGGCTGCCCTCCGACCTCGATGCGGCCTTCCGCTATGAGCGGCTGTTCTGGGGTGGCGGCCATGTGCTGCAATTCGTCAATACCGGGCTGATCATGTGGGCGTGGCGGCGTCTGGCCGGTGGCGGATCCACCCCGCTGTCCCGTCTGGCCTTCGCCTTGCTGGCGGCGGGGACGGTGGCGGCTTTGGTCATCGAGCTCCGTCTCGATCCGCTGGGGCTGTCCTGGCGTCAGGCCTATACCGACATGCTGTGGTATCTGCTGCCGTTACCGCCGATCCTGGTGGCGGCGGATATGCTGTGGCACCGCCGCCGGGTGGGCGGGATCGCCGGTCTGGCGCTGTGGGCGTCGTGGCTGGTCTTCGTCTTGGGCGGCATGGCCGGTTTCGCCCTGGGCGCCGGCGACACCCGCACGCCCAGCCATTACCACGCCATGATCGGCGGCGTGAACGTGGCGCTGATGGGGGTGATCCATGTGGTGCTGCTGCCGGCCTTGGGCCGGGCGGCGCCATCGCTGCGGCTGGTGCGCTGGCAGATCGGCCTTTATGGCGGCGGTCAGCTGTTGCACGCCCTGGGCTTCTATCTGGCCGGGCTGGCCGGGGTGGCGCGCAAGACGGCGGGGGTGGAGCAGGGATTGGACAGCGTCTTCAAGCTGGTGTCCATGGGGGTGGTGGGCCTGGGCGGCACCATCGCCGTGCTGGGCGGGGTGCTGTTTGTCGGCCATGTGCTGGCCCGGCTGGTGCGTCATGATTAACGCGCTGCCCATCGCCGCCTTCGTCGTCCTGGCTCTGCTGTGGCCGGGATGGCGTCAACCCGAGGACGATCTGGGCGAAGTGGTGGAGGCCACTGCCTTCACCGCCCGCGTTCACGCTTATGCTGGTCTTTACAGCGAGGATGCGCCGGCGGGCGAGATCCCCATGCTGGTCAGACGCTTTGAATTCTATCCCGCCGTGCGATTACAGGCCGGTCAAAGCTATCGTCTGCTGCTGATGGCGGAGGATTCGGTGCATTCGGTGGCGGTGAACGGACACGAGATGCTGCTGATGCCCGGACGGGTGCAGGCGGTGGAGATCACCCCGCAACCCGGTGACGAGGTCGAGTTGCGCTGCAACGAATATTGCGGCCTGGGCCACAACCGCATGCGGCTGAAAGTCTATTGAAGCAGATCGCAGCGCTGGCGCAGGCTGGCCACGTCGTCGATGCGGACAGAATTGCCCTCGGTCCGCACCCCCATGTCGCGCAGCCGGGCCAGCACCCGCGACAGGCTTTCGCGGCGGATGCCGACCCGGCTGGCCAGGATTTCCTTGTTGAAGGGCAGGGCGACCACCGCCTGGCCCTGACGGGTGTCGGTCAGGGCCAGCAGGAACTCGGCCACCCGCTGCCATGGCGGGATTTCCTTCAAATGGCGGATTTCCGAGCTTAGCCGTTGATGCCAGCGGCACATGCCGGCGAGCATGCGGTATCCCACCACCGGGTCCGAGCGCAAGGTGGCGACGAAGGCACGGCGGCCGACACGGATAATGGTGGCGTCCTCGATCACCTCGGCATGCAGGGGAAAGACGCCCATGGACAGCATGGCCGCCTCGCCGAACGACGACACCGGGGTGAAAACCTCGACGATGCTTTCGCGCCCGTCGGGCGTCAGGGCCGACAGCTTCACCTGACCGTCCAAGACGATGTAAAAGCAATCGGCGACGGCGCCGGCGGAAAACAGCAACGAGCGGCGTTCCAAGGTCAGCGCGGTCGAATCGGCCATCAGCCGTTCCAGGATGTCGTGTTCCAGCCCATCGAACAAAGGCAGCGCCATCACCTGCTTGGCCAGCATGGGGCCGGCGGCACGGTGGCGCGGCAACTGACTTTGCGCCTTGGTGCATTCCGGCTTGGGCACCAGACAGAGGGTGCGGCAGGGGCAGGTCATGACATCTCTCCGTCGGCGGGCATGTCCAGCGCCTCGCACAGATGGCGCAGCTCGGCCAGATCATTGATGGCCACGCGGTCGCCGCGCCCGGTTTCCACCCCGATTTCCCGCAGCTTGGCGAAGGCCCGCGACAGCGTCGCCGGCTCCATGCCCAGGCGTTCGGCCAGCAGGCGCTTTTCGCACGGCAGCCTGACTTCAATGGCGCCGCCGCGGTGGCCCGCCGCCAGTCCGGCCAGATAGCTGGCCAGCCGCTCGGTGGTGGATTGCAGCTTGAGTTCGGTGATTTCCTTGACCAGACCGTGCAGGCTGCCGGCCATTTCGGCGATCATCGCCAGCGTCAGGTCGAAATGAGTGTCCAAAAAGCCCACCAGCCGGGCGCCGTGCAGGACCGCCGCCCGGCATTCCCCCACCGTCTGAGCGGTGGCGGCATGACGATTGCCGGGGATCAGGGAATCGGCGCCGATGGCGGCGCCGGGCGACAGATGGGAGAGAATTTCCGGCGAGCAGCCGGGGCGCAGCATGGCCAGTTCCACCTGTCCGGCCATCAGCAGGTACAGGCGGTTGGCCGGATCGCCCTGACGGAACAGACATTCGCCGGGGCCGAAATGGCGCCAGGGCGGATCGTCCAACAGGCCGGCCAGGTCGTCTTCGGGCAACACGCCGAAGACCTGGTGGCTTTTCAAGGCTGCAATCGCATCGGCCAGCACGTCAGTTACCCCCGCAACCCGTATCCCCGATAAGGGAGCAGACTGAACCGGCGGCGGCATGGGTCCCTTGACTTTGGTCAGGCCAAAAAAAGCCCCCCGAAGAGACAGGCTCTTCGGGGGGGCAAGGCTACAAGGAGGGGTTTAATAGATATCGTGCTGGGTGTTCTTCACGTTGAACTTGCCGGTCGGCGTGATCAGCTTGGGATCCTTGATCACCGCCTTCATCTTCCGGGTCTTGTCGTCCAGGATGACGATGGCCGACGGTTCGGTCTTGCCGGCCCACAGCGAGAACCAGACTTCGTCGCCGGCTTCGTTGTATTCGGCATGGACGGTGCGCTTGACCGCCTTGCTTTCCGGCAGGCCGGCCATCTTGGCGACGTTGATCACCTCGGGGCCCTTGGCCAGGTTGTTGATGTCGTAGACGGTCACCGATTCGGCGGCTTCACGTTCCGGCATCAAAGGCGCGTCGGCCCACAGATTGCTCGACTTGGGGTGGGTCTTGACGAACAGCGAACCGGAGCCGTGGTTCTTCAGTTCCTCGACCACCTTCCAGGCGAATTCCGGGTGCTTTTCCGGATCGGTGCCGATCAGGGTGATGACGTCGGCGCCCAGGTGCGAAGTGGCCCAGACCGGACCGAACTTGGGATGGACGAAGTTGGCGCCACGGCCCGGATGCGGCTTGGACTTGGTGTCGACCAGGGCGGCCAGCTTGCCTTCCTTGGTGTCGACCACGGCGACCTTGTTGGACGCATTGGCGGCGACCAGGAAGTAACGCTTGGACGCGTCCCAACCACCGTCATGCAGGAACTTGGCCGACTCGATGGTCACTTCCTTCAAGTTCTTGATGTCGGTGTAGTCGACCAGCTTGATCAGGCCGGTTTCCTTCACGTTGACCACGAATTCCGGCTTGATCTGCGAGGCGACGATGGAGGCCACGCGGGGTTCCGGGTGATATTCGCCGTCCACGGTGTTGCCGCGGGTCGAGACGATCTTCAACGGCTCCAGGGTCAGGCCGTCCATGATCACGTATTGCGGCGGCCAGTACGAGCCGGCGATGGCGTATTTGTCCTCGTAGCCCTTGAACTTCGAGGTTTCCACCGAACGGGCGTCGAGGCCGGTCTTGATGGTGGCGACCACCTGCGGCTTTTCCATCCACAGATCGATCAGGTCCAGCTTGCCGTCGCGACCGATGACATAGACATAGCGACCGGAATAGGAAATGCGCGAGATGTGCACGGCATAACCGGTCTTGACGATGTTCCAGATCTTCTTGGTATCGCCGTCGATCAGCGCCACTTCGCCCGAATCACGCAGCGTGACCGAGAAAACGTTGTCCAGATTGACGTTGTTCATCTTCTTGGTCGGACGCTTGTCCACCGGGACGATGATCTTCCACGACCCCTTCATGTCCGCCAGGCCCCATTCCGGCGGCGAATCCGGCGGCATCTGGATGTAGGTGGCCATCATCTTGATCTCATCCTTGGAGAGGATGTCGTCGAAGTTGACCATGCCGCCTTCGGTGCCATTGGCGATGATCTTTTCCAGACGCTGCTGACCCAGCTTGCTGGTGGCCGCCGGTTCCAGGTTCTTGCCGGTGGCGCCCTTGCGCAGCACGCCATGGCAGCCGGCGCAGCGCTCGAAGTAAATCTTGGCGGCCGCATCCTTGGTGGCGCCGGTCAAGGCCGCCTCATTGGCGAAGGCGCCAGTCGCCATGGCCATCGGCATGACCGAAAGCAGCAGGGCGTTCCTCAGTCCCTTCAACATCCTTTACCTCCACTTGATAATGATCGCTCCGCTCCCCCCTTTGAGAGCACGGCGTATCGAGTGGGGCCACCTTGGGCGCTTGGTCGGCCAGCGACTTTAACCAAAGTCAAATAGGCGATCGAAAAGTCATCGGCAGACGAACATCAGCATTTGATGCGTCAAAGCCAAATTGACCAATGTCACAAAGTCCAACAGGCGGGTCGGGATAGGGTCTGGGCACTGGCCGGGATTGGTGGTGACGGTTTGTCCAACGTCAAGTCCTGGTCCAGGGGGGCGTGATACAAGCGCCATAAAATGCCGGAATAAAAGGAGACCCTCGGGGTTAAAGCCATGGCTTCCAATCAGTCACTGTTCAGCCGGCTGTCCAAAATGAAAATACTGGGGGCGTCCCTGTTCGGGGCGGCGGTTATTTTCATCGGCGGCATCGTCTTCTGGGGCGCGTTCAATACCGCCATGGAAGCCACCAATACCATGGAGTTCTGCATTTCGTGCCATGAAATGAAGGACAACGTATACCAAGAGTATGTGAAGACCATTCACTACACCAACCGTTCCGGCGTCCGCGCCGGCTGCCCTGACTGCCATGTGCCCAAGGATTGGGTGCACAAGGTGGCGCGCAAGATCCAGGCCTCCAACGAGCTGTACCACAAGGTACTGGGCTCGGTGTCGACGCCGGAGAAGTTCGACGCCAAGCGCCTGCAAATGGCCAAGCGCGAATGGGCGCGCATGAAGGGCAGCGATTCGCGTGAATGCCGCAACTGCCATGCCTTCGACCAGATGAACCCGGACAAGCAGAAGCAGCGGGCGCGCAAGCAGCATGAAAATGCGCAGGAAGAGGGTCAGACCTGCATCGATTGCCACAAGGGCATTGCCCACAAGCCGGTGCACGAAGCTTTGGAAGACGAACAAGACGCCAAGGGCAAGGAGTAAGGACGATGATGTATCGGAGCGCGCTGAAGACTCTGAGTGTGGCCGCTTGTGCCCTGACCCTGGGGGCGGGGTCTGCACTGGCCGCCGGCAAGACGATCGACTGGGCCAAGGTGCCCGAGGCCAAGACGGTTTTGTTCTATCCCGGCCAGACCTCGTATGAATGGATCCAGACCGGTACCGACCATGGCGGCGCCCGTTCGTTCCTGAAAAAGGGCGACAATTGCGCCGGCTGCCATTCGGAAGAAACGGCGGACATGGGCAAGAAGATGGTGAGCGGGCAAAAGGCCGAGGCCACCCCCATCCCCGGCAAGCGCGCCTCGGTGCCGCTTTCCATCAAGGCGGCCTATGATGCCGATACGCTTTACATGCGCTTTTCCTTCCCCGCCGGGCCGCACAACGCGGTACCGTTCGCGGCTGGCGGCAAGATGGATGCCGACAACGAGATCAAGCTGGCCATGATGTTCGACGGCGGCAAGGTCGACAAGGCGGCGCAATCGGGCTGCTGGTCCAGTTGCCACAACGACGCCCGCGACATGCCGTCGGCGCCGAAGAAGGACGCGCTGGGCGCGGCCAAGGGCATCGACACGTCGCACGGTTACGTCACCAAGTACCTGCCGGAAAGCCGCACCGCCATTTCGTTGAAGGACGAACCGCGCGGCGGCTGGGACAAGGTCAAGCCCCAGGCCGAGTTGGACGCCCTGCTCAAGGACGGCACCTTCCTTGACCTCGCCCGCTTCAAAAGCGGCAAGGGCGGCGTTTCCGAGGACGGATACGTCCTGGCCGAACGCGTGCTCAAGGAAAATGCCGGCGCCAGCTTCGCCGGCAAGAAGGAAGGCGATCAGTGGGTGGTCACCATGACCCGCAAGCTGAAATCGGGCCAGCCCGGCGACGTCGCCCTGGAAGACGGCAAGGCCTATACGGTCGGCTTCGCCGTGCATGACGACTTCACCAATGGCCGCTTCCACCATGTGTCCGTCGACATGCGCCTGGGCCTGGGGGCCGAGGCCGAAATCAAGGCGGTCAAGCAGTGAGGTGAAAGCACATTCCGTCATGCCCGCCTTGGGGGGGGGTGAGTTTATCCGTTCTCTTTTGTCGTCATTCCCGCGCAGGCGGGAATCCAGGGGGTGCACCACCACCTGTTCCGCGACTCCTGGACCCCCGCCTTCGCGGGGGTGACGGTGGGGCGGGGGGAACGAAATGAGAAGCGGAGGCGTCAATAAACTCACACCTTTCAAGGCGGAAATGACGGTCGTTTTCCGAACGGGGGAGCAGGTCATGACAGGCAAAATCTATCTGGTGGGCGCCGGCCCCGGCGACCCGGAATTGCTGACCCTGAAGGCGGCGCGCCTGATCGCCGCCGCCGATGTGGCGGTGTTCGACCGTCTGGTCGCCGATGCCGTGCTTGACCTGCTGCCGCCCGCTTGCCTGCGCATCGATGTGGGCAAGGAAACCGGGCGCCATTCGGTGCCGCAGGAGGAAATCAACGCCATCCTGGTCCGCCTGGGCCAGGCCGGGCATCGGGTAGTGCGCCTCAAGGGCGGCGATCCCTATATCTTCGGTCGCGGCGGTGAAGAGGCCGAGGCCCTGGCCGAAGCGGGCATCGCCTTCGAGGTGGTGCCCGGTATCACCGCCGCCGCCGGCTGCGCCGCATCCGCCGGCATTCCGCTGACCCATCGCGGCGTCGCCCAAGGCCTGCGTCTGTTGACCGGGCATCGCCAGGACGACCGCGAGCTTGATTTCGATTGGCACCGGCTGGCCGACCCCACCTGCACCCTGGTGGTGTATATGGGGGTGGCAAGCGCGGAGCGTCTCGCCGGGGGTCTCCGGGGCGCGGGGCTTCCCGGCGAGACGCCCGTCGCTATCATCGAGCGCGGCACCACGCCCGATCAGCGCACCTTCTTTTCCCGTCTCGACCGTCTGGCCGCCGACATGGCCCGCTGGCAACCCAAGCCGCCGGCGCTGCTGATCATCGGTCGCGTCGTCGATCACGCCCTGGTGCCGCATATGGATGTGATCGGGCGCGAGGCGGCGCAATGAAAAGCCTAGCGCTGCCCGTTTTGCTGGTGCTGGCCGCTGCCCCGGTGGGGGCGGCGGAGCCCAGCCCCGAGCGGCAAAAGCAATTGGGCAATCTGCTGGCCCAGGATTGCGGCTCGTGCCACGGCATGACCATGAAAGGCGGCCTGGGCTCGCCCCTGTTGCCGGAACTGATGCGGGACCTGGGCGACGAGGCCCTGGCCGCCACTATCCTCGATGGCCGTCCCGGCACCCCCATGCCGCCGTGGAAACTGATCCTGTCCGAGGCCGACGCCCGTTGGCTGGTCCGCCGCTTGAAGGGGGAAAACCCATGAAACGCTTGCTGTGCGCCGGTCTGATGCTGGGCTTGGCCGCCTGTGCCCCCAACCCGCGCGCCACCGGTGATCTGGGGCTGGTGGTGGAACGCGCCGATGGCCGCCTGCAAATGGTGGAAAGCACCCATTCCACCCGGCTGGCGGAAATTTCCGGCCTGGGCGACCTGTCCCATGCGTCCCTGGTGTTTTCCCGCGATGAACGCTTCGCCTTCGTCTTCGGCCGCGACGGCGGCTTGACCAAGGTGGACATGCTGCAAGCTCGCATCGTCAAGCGGGTGGTGCAAGCGGGCAATTCCATCGGCGGCGCCATTTCCCAGGATGGTACGCTGGTGGCGGTGGCCAATTACACCCCCGGCGGCGTCAAGGTGTTCGATACCGCTACGTTGGAACTGGTGGCCGACATCCCGGCCCTGGGCGCCGACGGCACCGCCTCGAAGGTGGTGGGGCTGGAAGACGCGCCCGGTAACGTCTTCGCCTTTTCCCTCTACGAAGCCGGCGAGATATGGCTCTTGGACATCAAGGACCGGACCAAGCCGTCCGTGCGCAAATTCGCCCATATCGGCAAGCAGCCCTATGACGCCCTGATCACCGAGGATGGCCGCTATTATCTCGCCGGCCTGTTCGGCGAGGACGGCATCGCCATGCTCGATCTGTGGAATCCGGACAAGGGCGTGCGCCGCATCCTCGACCATTACGGGCGTGGGCAAGAGGCTTTGCCGGTCTACAAGATGCCGCATCTGGAAGGCTGGGCTGCGTCGGGCAATCTGGCCTTTCTGCCGGCCATCGGGCGGCACGAGGTGCTGGTGGTCGACATGACCACGTGGCGCGAGGTGGGCCGCATCCCCGTCGCCGGTCAGCCGGTCTTCGCCATGCTGCAACCGGGCGGGCGGCGGCTGTGGGTCAATTTCGCCCTGCCCGATAACGGCAAGGTGCAGGTGATCGACGTTCCCTCCCTGAGCGTGCTCAAAACCATCGAGCCGGGCCAGGGCATCCTGCACATGGAATTCACGCCGCGCGGTGAACGGGTATGGCTGTCGGCGCGCGATTCCGATCAGGTCAGCGTCTGGGATACGGCCAGCATCAGCAAGGTGGCGGAATTGCCGGCGATGAAGCCGTCGGGGATTTTCTTCACCGCCCGCGCCCATCGCATGGGGTTGTGACATGGATGCCATCGACCGCCGCTTGTTGGACGAATATCAGCACGATCTGCCGCTGTCCCCCGATCCGTTCCATGAGATCGGCGCCCATCTGGGCATTTCCGCCGACGAGGTGATCGCCCGGCTGCAACACCTGCGCCAGGGCGGCGCGGTCAGCCGGGTCGGCGCCGTGGTCAAGCCGGGCACCGCTGGGGCCTCGACCCTGGCGGCCATGGCGGTGCCGCCGGTATGGCTGGAGCGGGTGGCGGCGCTGGTCTCCGGCTATGCGGAGGTCAACCACAATTACCAGCGCGAGCACCGCCTGAACCTGTGGTTCGTGGTCGCCGCCGCCAATCGCGAGGCAGTGGCCACGGTGCTGGACGACATCTCGCGCCGCACCGGGCTCGAGGTTCTCGACCTGCCCATGCAGCAGGATTTTCACATCGATCTGGGGTTCGGATTGCAATGGACGTGACCGCGCGCGACCTGGATGTGCTGGCGGCCCTGGGCGATGGGCTGCCGCTGTGCCGTCATCCCTATGCAGCCTTGGGGGCGGGCATCGGCATGGATGAGGGTGAAATCATCGACCGCCTGACCCGTTTGCGCCAATCGGGGGTGATCCGCCGCTTCGGCATCATCGTCCGTCACCATGAATTGGGCTATCGCGCCAATGCCATGGTGGTGTGGGACGTCCCCGACGATCAGGTCGCCGAGATCGGCCAAAGGCTGGGCCGCTGCCCGGAAGTGACATTGTGCTATCGCCGTCCGCGCCGGTTGCCCGACTGGCCCTATAATCTGTTCACCATGATCCACGGCAAGGACAGGCCAGCGGTGGAAGCGGCCATCGTCTTGATGGCCGGGCGCGAAGGGGTGGGGCATCTGCCGCACCAGCCATTGTTTTCCCTGCGCCGCTTCAAGCAATGCGGCGCCCGCTATGGCCAGCCCAAGCAGGCGGCGGAATGATGGACGACACCGACCGCGCCATCATCAACGCCCTGCAAGGCGACTTTCCCATCAGTGAAACCCCGTTCGCCGAGGCGGGCAACGCCCTGGGCCTGAGCGAGGACGAGTTGATCGCCCGCATTGGCGCCTTGCGGCAATCAGGCGTGCTGTCGCGCTTCGGCCCGCTTTACAACGCCGACCGTTTCGGCGGCCATAATACCCTGGTGGCCATGGCGGTGCCGGAAGATCGGTTCGATCAGGTGGCGGCAGAGGTCAATGCCTTTCCTGAAGTGGCGCATAATTACCAGCGCGACCATCATTTCAACATGTGGTTCGTGATCGCCGCCGACAGCCGCGCGCGGGTGGAGCGGGTCTTGACCGAAGTCCAGGCCGTGACCGGCTTGCCGGTGCACGATATGCCCAAGCTCACCGAGTTCCATATCGGCCTGAAGTTCGAGGCATGACCCAGCAGCTGGATTCCATCGATCGCGCCATTATCGTCGCCACTCAGGACGGCCTGCCGCTGGTGGCCCGGCCCTATGACGCGGTGGGCGAGCTGGTGGGCATCACCGGGGCCGAGGTCAGGGCGCGCATGCAGTCGATGGTCGAGGCCGGCAGCATCCGCCGCATCGGCGTGGTGCCCAATCATTACGCCTTGGGGTATCGCTGGAACGGCATGAGCGTGTGGGACGTGGCCGATGACGACGTGGCGGCGGCGGGGGCGGCGATGACTGCCCTTGGCTTCGTCAGTCATTGCTATCAGCGCCCGCGCCTGTTGCCGCACTGGCCCTACAATCTGTTCGCCATGGTCCATGCCCGCGATGAAGGCGCGGCGCAGGTGCTGGTCGAGCGTATCGCCCTGGCCCTGGGCGACATGAACCGGGGCCACCGGGTTCTTTATTCCACCCGCATCCTGAAAAAGACCGGCCTGCGGCTGACCGGTTGAAGGGGGGATCATGTTCCGTCTGACCCAGTTCCTGCGCGAGATCGACACCCCTAGTCCGGTGGCGCCCCGGCGCAACCCGCCGGGACCGGTGGTGATCTGGAACCTGATCCGCCGCTGCAATCTGTTGTGCAAGCATTGCTATTCCACCTCAGCCGACAAGGATTTCGCCGGCGAGCTGGATTTCGCCGAAGTCTCGGCGGTGATGGACGATCTGCGCGCCTTCAAGGTGCCGGCCCTGATCCTGTCGGGCGGCGAGCCGCTGCTGCGCCCCGATATCTTCCGGATCGCCGCCCGGGCCAAGGAATTGCGCTTCCCCTCGGTGTCGCTGTCCAGCAACGGCACCCTGATCACCGAAGAACTGGCCGATCGCATCGCTGCCGCCGGCTTCGATTATGTCGGTGTTTCGCTCGACGGTATCGGCGGCGTCAACGATGCCTTCCGTGGCCGCGACGGCGCCTATGCCAGCGCCCTGCATGGGTTGCGTCTGTGCCGTGACCGTGGCGTCAAGGTCGGTTTACGCTTCACCATGACCGCCGAAAATGCCCACCATTTCGCTGACATCCTCAGGTTGACGGCGGATGAGGGGGTGGGGAAATTCTACTTCTCCCACCTCAATTACGCCGGGCGCGGCAATGTCAACCGGGCGGATGACGCTGCTTTCACCATGACGCGCAAGGCGATGGAATCATTGTTTGATTTCGCCCTTGTTAATCCATCGGTTGAATGTGTCACCGGCAACAACGATGCCGACGGCCCGTTCTTCCTGGCCTGGGCGCGGGCGCGCTGGCCGGAGCGGGCGGAGCATCTGGCGGCCAAGCTCAGGCAATGGGGCGGCAATGCCGCCGGTGTCAATGTCGCCAATATCGACAATCTGGGCTGGGTCCATCCCGACACCATGTGGTGGCATCACCGCCTGGGCAATGTGCGCAAGACCCCGTTCTCGACCCTGTGGGCGGCCAATGACAACCCGTTGTTGACGGGGTTGCGTCCTCATCCCCGCGCCGTCGGCGGGCGCTGTGGCCGCTGCCGTCATCTGTCCATCTGCAATGGCAACAGCCGTGTGCGCGCCGACCGCGCCGGCGGCGACGTCTGGGGCGAAGACCCTGGCTGCTATCTCACCGATGAGGAAATCGCATGATGAGAAGTTTCCCCATCCCGTCCGTCATTCCCGCGCCCCCCTCCGTCATTCCCGCGCCCCTCTCCGTCATTCCCGCGCAGGCGGGAATCCAGGAGTCGCGGAAAAGCCGGTGGTGCCCCTCCTGGATGCCCGCCTTCGCGGGCATGACGATGTTATTGGCCACCCCCGCCTTGGCTACCGACGTCAACCGGCTTTACACTGAAACCTGCGCCGCCTGCCATGGCGCCGACCGCCTGGGCGCCATCGGCCCGGCGTTGCTGCCGGAAAATCTGGGCCGGCTCAAGCAGGCCGAGGCGGAAAAGGTGGTGGCCGAGGGCCGCGACGCCACCCAGATGCCCGCCTTCAAGGATCAACTGAGCGCCGACCAGATCAAGGCGCTGGTCAAGCTGGTCTATTCCCCAGTGCCGGCGCTGCCGCTTTGGGGGGCAGAGGAAATCAAGGCCTCGCATCTGGAAGTGACCAAGGCCGCCGATTTGCCGGCCAAGCCGCCGTTCAAGGCCGATCCCTTGAACCTGTTCACCGTGGTCGAGGGCGGCGACCATCATGTCAGCATCGTTGACGGCGACCACATGAAGCCGCTGTACCGCTTTCAAAGCCGCTTCGCCCTGCATGGTGGGGCGAAGTATTCACCCGATGGCCGCTTCGTCTATTTCGCCTCGCGCGATGGCTGGATTTCCAAGGTCGACATGTGGACCGGCAAGCTGATGGCGGAAATCCGGGCCGGCATCAACACCCGCAATGTCGCCGTCTCCGACGACGGCCGTTTCCTCATGGTCGGCAATGTCCTGCCCCATACCCTGGTGGCGCTGGACGCAAGTGACCTGTCGCTGATGCAGGTGATCCCGGTGGAAGGCGACGGCAAGACCAGCCGGGTATCGGCGGTCTATACGGCACCGCCCCGGCACTCCTTCATCGTCGCCTTGCGCGACCTGGAAGAGATTTGGGAAATCCCCTATGCCGACGATGCTGCCCCGGTGATCAACGGTCTGGCCCATTCGCGCGAGAAGGGGCTGGAAGAGGGAATCGGTCCCCAGGGGCGCTTCGGCGCTTTGCGCATCCGCACCCCCGATTACCTGGACGATTTCTTCTTCGATCCCGGTTACGAGCGGGTGATGGGCGCCTCACGCGATGGCAAGAAGGGCATGGTGGTCGATCTCGACCTCAAGCGCAAAGTGGCCGACCTGGATCTGGGCGGCATGCCACATCTGGGCTCGGGCATCGTCTTCAAGCAGGGTGACCGGTACTTGATGGCGACGCCGCATCTGAAGGAAGCCATGGTCAGCATCATCGACATGACGACCTGGGAAACGGTCAAGCGCATCCCCACCTTGGGGCCGGGCTTCTTCATGCGTGGGCACGAGAACAGCCCCTATGCCTGGGTCGATGTCTCCATGGGCAAGGAGAAGGACGCCATGCAGATCATCGACACCCGTACCCTGGAAATCGTCAAGACCATCCGCCCGGCGCCGGGCAAGCTGACCCGCCACGTGGAGTTCAACCGCGATGGGTCGAAGCTGTTGCTGTCCTTGTCGGAAAAGGACGGCGCGGTGATGGTGCTGGATGCCAAGACCTTCGCCGAGGAAAAGCGCCTGCCCATGAGCGCACCCATCGGCAAATACAACGTCTGGAACAAGATCAACTATTCCAGCGGCACCAGTCACTGACGCGCTGTGTTGCGGCTGGAGCTGTCCGCCGCTTCGGCGTAACCGCAGACGGCATCATAAAAAAAGCCCCCGCCGAACCCGTCGGCGGGGGCTTAACTTTCACGCCATACCGATCAGGGCGCGGCCACGGCCACCGGCGGCAGGCCGGGGCGGTTGGCGGCGGCCTCGGTCAGGCTTTCGCCCAGGTACTGGTCGACCATCTCGGCCAGCGGGTCCAGGTGATTGCCGAAGAAGTGGTTGGCGCCTTCCACCGTGCGATAGCGGACACGGATATTCTTCTGGCTGCCCAGCTTGGTCGCCAGCTTGGCCACCGACGCTTCCGGCACCGCTTCGTCGGCGGTGCCGTGGACGATCAGGCCGGAAGACGGGCAGGGCGCCAGGAAGGTGAAGTCGTAGGCGTTGGCCGGCGGCGCCACCGAGACGAAGCCGTCGATTTCCGGCCGGCGCATCAGCAATTGCATGCCGATCCAGGCGCCGAAGGAAAAGCCGCCGACCCAGCAGGCGCTGGCATTGGCATTGTAGGTCTGCATCCAGTCCAGCGCCGAGGCGGCATCGGACAATTCGCCCTGGCCGGCATCGAACTTGCCCTGGCTGCGACCGACGCCGCGGAAATTGAAGCGCAACGTCGAGAAGCCGCGCTTCACGAAGGTGTTGTAGAGCGAATACACCACTTTATTGTTCATGGTGCCGCCATGCTGCGGGTGCGGATGCAGCAGCAAAGCGATCGGCGCGTTGGTCGTCTTGGAATGGTGATAGCGGCCTTCCAGGCGTCCATCGGGTCCGTTGAAAATAACCTCGGGCATCGTGTCCCCTACCTGTAATGGTTTATTGTCCAGACGCGAACGGGAATTCCCGAGTTCTAGCGTCGGGGAATGGGTGACGGTTTTTGGGCTGGTAGCCAGTCATACTTGACCGGCCTTGTCGGGCATCCTATATTCACCTTCAGCGAATGCGACCCACCCCAAGGCCCCCCTTGGTCCTTACGGTATGACTGGGTCGCGTCCTCTAGCGGGAAGATTAGCATATTGCCGGCCATGGTTTTCAAGTCTCTTCGCGAAGATATCGCATCGATTCGCAGCCGCGACCCGGCGGCGCATTCGTGGATCGAGGTGGTTTTGTGCTATCCGGGTCTGCACGCTTTGCTTATTTATCGCTTGGCGCATTGGTGCTGGGGTGTGGGTCTGAAGCTGCTGGGGCGGGTTCTTTCCCACGTCGGTAAGGTTTTTACCGGCATCGAAATCCATCCCGGCGCCACCATTGGCCGGCGGTTGTTCATCGACCACGGCACCGGGGTGGTGATCGGCGAAACCGCCATCATCGGCGATGACGTCACCCTTTATCACGGGGTCACCCTGGGGGGTACCTCGCTGCACAAGGGTAAACGCCATCCGACCTTGGAAGACGACGTCATCGTCGGTTCCGGCGCTCAGGTACTGGGGCCGATCACCGTGGGCAAGGGTGCGCGCATCGGCGCCAACGCCGTGGTGCTGACCGAGGTGCCGCCCGGCGTCACCATGGTCGGCATCCCCGCCCGCGCGGTCCTGCGCAAGCCGAAGGAGGGCGAGCCCACCTTCTGCGCCTATGGCCTGGATGACGAGAACCTGCCCGATCCGGTGGCCCGGGCCATCGACAACCTGCGCGCTCAGGTCAACACCCTGGTCGAGCGAGTGCAGGAACTGGAAGCGGAGCGCGCGGCGGAAAGCCACCCCCGTCACCCCCACAACGTGGTGGTGCTGGGCGAGGACGAGCGTAACCACGCGGCGTCTCAATAAACATAATGATTTCAACTTCGGACTGGGGTCCGAACGTTTGGGAGAGACAGCAGTGAAACTCAGCACCAAGGGTCGTTACGCCGTGATGGCGATGGTCGATCTGTCCAGTCATTCGCAGGGCAGCCCGGTGGCTTTGGCCGATATCGCCGAACGCCAGGAAATCTCGCTGTCCTATCTGGAACAATTGTTCGGCAAGCTCAGGAAAGGCGGGCTGGTCAAAAGCGTGCGCGGTCCCGGCGGCGGCTATCTGCTGTCGCGTCCGGCGGTGCAGATGCGCATTTCCGACATCATCCTGGCGGTGGACGAGCCGATCCAGACCACCCGCTGTTCGCCCGGCTCGCCCGCCGGCTGCCACCACAACAAGGGCCGCTGCCTGACCCACGATCTGTGGGAAGAGCTGGGCAACCAGATTTATCTGTATCTGTCGGCGGTGTCGCTGGCCGATGTGTGCGAACGGCGCATCCTGGGCAGCTCGGGCATGTTCCACGGCAATACCGGCACCGTTGCCGCCCAGTAACCAGTCCATGCAGGAGGCGTTTCTTCCGTGACCATGTCGGCCTACCTCGATCACAACGCCGGCGCACCGGCGCGACCCGAGGTCGTGGCGGCCATGGTGGAGGCGCTTTCGGCTGCCGGCAACCCGTCTTCGGTCCACGCGTTCGGCAGGCGCGCCCGCGCCTTGCTGGAACAGTCCCGCGCCGCCATCGCCGCCGCCATCCATGCCGATGGGGCGGAACTGGTGTTCACTTCCGGCGGGACCGAGGCCAATGCCCTGGTCTTGCGCGGCTGCGGGCGGGACAATCTCTTGGTGTCGGCCATCGAACATCCGTCGGTACGGGAAAACGCCGCCGCGCGGACCATTCCGGTGGGGGGCGACGGCATCGTCGATCTGGCCGCCCTGGATCGGTTGCTGGCCGAGGATGATCGCCCGGCCCTGGTGTCGGTGATGTTGGCCAACAACGAAACCGGCATCCTCCAACCGGTGGCCGAGGTGGCCCGCATCGCCCATGGCCGTAATGCCCTGGTCCATTGCGACGCGGCGCAAGGATTGGGCCGGTTGCCTGTTTTTTTGTCGGACCTCGGTGTCGACTTCCTGACATTGAGCGCACACAAAATGGGCGGGCCGGCGGGAATTGGTTGTTTAGTGTTGTCGAAACCCGACATTTCCTTGGCACCTATCTTGCTAGGAGGAGGCCAGGAGAAGCGTCGTCGGGCGGGAACCGAGAATTTGGCCGGCATCGCCGGTTTCGCCCAGGCGGCCCGCATGGCGGCGGCCGAGGTGGAAGCGGGGGAGGTTCCGGCCAGGATGGAAAGCTTGCGCGACCGGCTCGAGGCGGACATCGCCCAAAGGGTGCCGGAAGCGATGGTGGTGGGCAAGGATGTGCCCCGGTTGTGCAACACCTCGTGCCTGATCCTGCCCGGCGTCGCCGCTCAGCTTCAGGTGATGGCCTTGGATTTGGCCAAGGTGATGGTCAGCGCCGGGGCGGCTTGTTCATCGGGCAAGGTGGCGTCCAGCCCGGTGCTGGAGGCCATGGGCCTGGGGTCGGGTCTGGCCGATTGCGCCTTGCGCGTCAGCCTGGGACCGGACAGCCGGGCCGAAGAGATGCAAACCTTCCTGTCCGCCTGGTGCGATTTCGCCCGGCGGAAAGGAAAGACAGTCAAGGACGCGGCGTGATGCCGCCAGTTGGAAAGGACCTGAAGCGATGACCACTTCTGCCATCGGCCGGCGCCAAGGACAGCCGATCTATCTCGACTATCAGGCCACCACGCCGTGCGATCCGCGCGTGGTCGATAAGATGCTGCCCTATTTCACCGAGAAATTCGGCAATCCCCACTCGCGCAACCACGCCTATGGCTGGGAAGCGGAAGAGGCGGTGGAAGTGGCGCGCGAACAGATCGCCGCCATCATCGGTGCCGATGCCAAGGAAATCATCTTCACCTCGGGCGCCACCGAATCCAACAATCTGGCCATCAAGGGCGTGGCGCATTTCTACAAGGACAAGCGCGACCACATCGTCACCGTGGTCACCGAGCACAAATGCGTGCTCGACACCTGCCGCCACCTGGAACAGGAAGGCTTCAAGGTCACCTATCTGCCGGTTAAGGCCAACGGCCTGATCGACATGGCTGAGCTGGAAGCGGTGGTCACCGACAAGACCGCCATCGTTTCGGTGATGGGCGTCAACAACGAGATCGGCGTCATCCAGCCCCTGGCCGCGATCGGCGCCCTGTGCCGCAAGAAAGGCGCGTTCTTCCACACCGATTGCGCCCAGGCGGTGGGTAAGATCCCGCTGGACGTGAACGCCATGAACATCGACCTGATGAGCATTTCCGGCCACAAGATCTATGGCCCCAAGGGCGTCGGCGCCCTGTTCGTGCGTCGCCGTCCGCGCGTGCGCATCGTCCCCATGATCAATGGCGGCGGTCAGGAACGCGGCATGCGCTCGGGCACCTTGGCCACGCCCCTGTGCGTCGGCCTGGGCGAGGCCTGCGCCATCGCCAAGGCGGAAATGGCGGCCGAGACCGAGCGCCTGCATGGCCTGCGCGACCGTCTGCTGAACGGCCTGAAGGCGCGTCTGCCGGAAATCTACGTCAACGGCGACCTGGACAGCCGCGTTGCCGGCAACATCAACATCTCCTTCGCCTTCGTCGAGGGCGAGGGGCTGATGATGGGGGTCAAGGATCTGGCGGTGTCGTCGGGTTCGGCCTGCACCTCGGCCTCGCTGGAACCGTCCTATGTGCTGCGCGCCCTGGGCCTGGACGCCGAGATGGCCCATACCTCCCTGCGCTTCGGCCTGGGCCGTTTCACCACCGAAGCCGAGATCGATTACGCCATCGACCACACGGTCAAGGCGGTCGAGCATCTGCGGTCGCTGTCGCCGCTTTGGGACATGCACCTGGAAGGCGTCGATATCAAATCGATCCAGTGGGCTGAACACTGATCCGTCACCATATATGAAAGATACCGGGGGCCGGTATCGCCCGGCCCCAAGTTTGGAGGAACACATGGCTTACAGCGACAAGGTCGTCGACCACTACGAACACCCGCGCAATGTCGGCTCCATGGACAAGGATTCCACCGATGTCGGCACCGGCCTGGTGGGTGCGCCTGCCTGCGGCGATGTCATGAAGCTGCAGATCAAGGTCAGCCCCGAAGGCATCATCGAGGATGCCAAGTTCAAGACCTTCGGCTGCGGCTCGGCCATCGCCTCGTCGTCCCTGGTGACCGAATGGGTCAAGGGCAAGACTTTGGACGAAGCGGCGGCGATCAAGAACACCGATATCGCCAATGAACTGGCGTTGCCGCCGGTCAAGATCCATTGTTCGGTTCTGGCCGAGGATGCTATCAAGGCGGCCATCAAGGATTACAAGTCCAAGTCCGGCCAGACCGAAGACGAAAAGGCTGCCGGCTGAGGCCGGCACCGCTTGACGAAAGAGAGGGATTGGTCATGGAAATGAAAGCCCCCATCACCATCACCGAAAGCGCCGCCCAGCGGGTGCGGGCCATGCTGGACAAGCGCGGCAAGCCGTCGGCGGGTATCCGCATCGGCGTGCGCTCCAAGGGCTGCTCGGGCATGCAGTACACGCTGGAATACGCCGACGAGAAGTCGCCCTTCGATGAAGTGGTCGAACAAGGCGGCATCACCGTGCTGATCGACCCCAAGGCGGCCATGTTCATCTTCGGCACCGAGATGGACTGGGTGGAAGAAAAGATGCAATCGGGTTTCGTCTTCCGCAATCCCAACGAAAAAGGCCGCTGCGGCTGCGGCGAATCGTTCCATGTCTGAGGACTTGTCGTAACATGCCGGAAGGGGGAGCAATGACCGCCAGCGTTGCCAACGCCGCCGCTGCCGCCGTGGTGCCGTGCTGGTCCTGCAAGGGACCGGTGGCCACCCGCGCGTTGTTCTGTTCCGTCTGCGGGGCGGTGCAAGGGCCGGGGGCCATCGATCATTTTTCCCGCCTGGGCATGCAGCCCACCTTCGATATCGACCAGGATTTGCTGGAAAAGCAGTATTTCGGCTTTCAGCGCCGGCTGCATCCGGACCGCTTCGCCGCCAAGTCGCCGAAGGAGCGCGCCCTGTCGCAATCCCAGGCGACCAGTCTGAACGAAGCCTATGAAACCCTGAAAGAGCCGCTGAAGCGCGCCGCCTATCTGCTGGATTTGAAGGGCCGCAAGGTCGATCTGACCGCCTGCGGCACTATCAACGACCCCATGCTGCTGATGGAGCAGATGGAAAAGCGCGAGGCCATCGCCGATGCCGATTCGGTGGAGGTCATCACCAAGCTGTCGGCGGATGCCGATTCCGAGGTCATCGCCTGCCAATGCCATATCTCGGCGGCGTTCAACGCCGGCGATCTGGACGAAGCCGGTCATCTGACCATCCGCCTCAAATATCTGGCCAAGCTGGCTGAAGAGGCTCGCACCAAGAAGACCCGCATGACGCGGGCCCTGCGCTGACGAAAGGATTTTCCCATGATCGATGACGGTCTTGTCCTGCTGCAATTGCATGAGCCGGGGGAAACTCCGGTCCCCCATGAATCCGAAAGCGGGCTGGCCGTTGGCATTGATCTGGGCACCACCAATTCGGTGGTGGCCTTTTCCTTCGATTCCGAGGTCGAGGTGTTGCGCGGCGAAGACGGCAAGGCGCTGATCCCGTCGGTGGTCCATTACAAGGACGACGGTTCGGTCGAAGTGGGCGCGTTGGCCCGTCAGGCCATCCTGGAAAGCCCCGACCATGTGGTGTCGTCGATCAAGCGGCTGATGGGCCGTGGTCTGGAGGACGTCAAATCCCTGGCCGGCACCCTGCCTTACGAAGTGGTGGTCCCGCCCGAGGGCGGCATGGTCCGCCTGCGTGTGGCCGGGCGCACCCTGACGCCGGTGGCCATTTCCGCCCATATCCTGATGGCCATCAAGGAGCGGGCCGAACAGGCCATGCTGGGCAAAAGCGTCACCCGCGCCGTCATCACCGTGCCGGCCTATTTCGACGACGCGGCGCGCACCGCCACCAAGGATGCCGCCCGTCTGGCCGATATCGAGGTGCTGCGTCTGGTCAACGAACCGACCGCCGCCGCCTTGGCTTACGGTTTGGACAATTCGGTGGAAGGGCTGTACGCCGTCTACGATCTGGGCGGTGGCACCTTCGACATTTCCATCCTGAAGATGGAAAAGGGCGTGTTCCAGGTCAAGGCCACCGGCGGCGACGCCGTGTTGGGCGGCGACGACATCGACCATGCGGTGGCCGAACATTTCCTGTCCGAGCGCGCCGCCGGGGCCGCCATCACCGCCGGCGAGGTCAAGCAGGCGCTGATGACCGCCCGCGTCGCCAAGGAATGCCTGACCGGTCGGGCCGAGGGCGAATGGATGATCGAGCTGGACGGCATCGCCAGCCGCCACAAGCTGACCAAGGCCCAGTTGGAAAAGCTGGCCGAACCCTTCGTCGAGCGCACCATCGAGATTTGCCGGGGCGTGGTCGAAGACGCCGGCATCGAAGTGGGCGATATCCAGGGCGTGGTTTTGGTGGGCGGGTCCACCCGCATGCCCTTGGTGCGCCGGCGGGTGTCCGAGTTCTTCGGGCGGCAGCCGCTTTCCGACATCAACCCGGACGAGGTGGTGGCCGTTGGCGCGGCGTTGCAGGCCGAGGCGCTGACCCGTGGCTCCGACACCTTGCTGTTGGACGTGACGCCGCTGTCGCTCGGCATCGAGACCATGGGCGGCATCGTCGAGAAGGTCATTCCGCGCAATACCCCGATTCCGGTGGCCATGGCCCAGGAATTCACCACCTATCAGGACGGCCAGTCGGCCATGTCCATCCATGTGGTCCAAGGCGAGCGCGAGATGGTCGACCAATGCCGGTCGCTGGCCCGCTTCGTGCTGCGCGGCATTCCGCCCATGGCCGCCGGGGCGGCGCGCATCCGCGTCACCTTCCAGGTGGACGCCGACGGTCTGCTGACGGTGTCGGCGCAGGAAATGACCACCGGGGTGGAACAGCACGTGGCGGTCAAGCCGTCTTACGGCCTGTCCGACGATGAAATGGCCACCATGCTGCGCGATTCCCTGGTTCACGCCAAGGACGACATGGCGCAAAGGTTGCTGACCGAAGCGGTGGTCGAGGCCCGTCGTTCGGTGCTGGCGGTAAAATCCGCCCTCGGAGTCGATCACGACCTCTTGTCTGTTGACGAGCGACAGGCTATCGATGCTGCCGTCGAGGCTGTCGAACAGGCATGCGCGGGTATCGACCGCGATGCCGTCACCGTCGCCGTCGAGCATCTGGAGGAAGCCACCAAGTCCTTCGCTGAAAAGCGCATGGACCGCGGCATCCGTCAGGCGCTGGCCGGCGTGTCGGTGGAACGCCTCGATGACGCCCTGGGGGGCGCCGAATAATCACCGAACGTTCCGCCACGGCAGGGACCAAAAGAGAGTAGGAAGGCAGGACAGATGCCCAAGATGACGTTCATCACCGCCGACGGCAGCCGCAACGAGGTCGAGGCCCCCGAAGGCTTGTCGGTTCTGGAAATCGCCCATCGCAACAAGATCGACCTGGAAGGCGCCTGCGAAGGTTCGCTGGCCTGTTCCACCTGTCACATCGTCGTCGATCCCGACTGGTACGAGCGCTTGGCCGCCGCCGAGGAAGACGAGGAAGACATGCTGGATCTGGCTTTCGGCCTGACCTCGACCTCGCGTCTGGGCTGCCAGATCATCATGAAGCAGGAACTGGACGGCCTGGTGGTCACCGTGCCCGCCGCCACTCGCAACATGAGCGTGGACAAGAAGTAATGAAGTGGACCGATATCCTCGATATCGCCATCGCGCTGGAAGAAACGCATCCTGACGCCGACAACGTCAATTTGCGCTATACCGACCTGCATGCCTGGGTCTGCGCCTTGGCCGATTTCGACGACGATCCGCAGAAATCCAACGAGAAGATCCTGGAGGCCATTCAGATGGCCTGGATCGACGAGCGGGATTGAAGTTGCAAGGGGCCGTAAGGCCCCTTCGGCTTTCGAGGCAGCCATGATAACCACCAGCATTCAGGGTATTCCGGTCATCGATATCGCCGCCTTCGCCGTCTTCGTGGCGTTGTGGGTGGGCTATACGCTGTTGGCCGAACACCGCAAATTGCGCGAACGCACGCTGTCGGCGGTGATGGCGGCGCACCGCGAAAGCTGGATGCGCTCCATGTGCGACCGCGACAACCGTATTTCCGACACCTCGCTGATGGGCAACCTGATGCGGGCGGTATCGTTCTTCGCCTCGGCTTCCATCCTGATCCTGGGCGGTCTGGTGGCGCTGATGGGGGCGGGTGAGCACGGCTATCAGGTCTATCGCGACATGCCCTTCGCCCCGCAGGCGACGCTGGAATCCTTTGAGATGAAGGTTCTGCTGCTGGCCGGGGTATTCGTCTACACCTTCTTCCAGTTCACCTGGGCGCTTCGCCAGTTCAATTACTGCTGCATCCTGATGGGCGCCGCTCCCGAGGCGACGGCCGAGGCCGGCATCAAGGACCGTTTCGCTGGGCATGCGGCGCGCTTGCAGGATCTGGCCGCCAACACCTTCAACCGCGGCTTGCGCGCCTATTACTTCGCTTTGGCCATGATGATGTGGTTCGTCAACGCCTGGGTGTTCCTGGCCGCCGCCGCCCTGGTCGTCGCCATCCTCTATCGGCGCGAGTTCAAGTCGAAAAGCCTGCAAACCCTGAAAGGGGCCTTGGATGACCGCTAAGGGCCGCATCGTCGTCGCCATGTCGGGGGGCGTCGATTCCTCCGCCACCGCCGCTTTGTTGAAAGAACAGGGCTGGGACGTGGTCGGCGTGACGCTACAGCTTTACGATCACGGCCAAGCGGTGTGTCGGCCCAACACCTGCTGTGCCGGCAAGGATATCCACGACGCCCGCACCGTCGCCGACGTGCTGGGCATCCCCCATTACGTCATGGACATGGAAAGCACCTTCCATGCCGACGTGGTCGATAAGTTCGCCGAATCCTATATTCGCGGCGAAACCCCGATCCCGTGCGTGTTGTGCAATCAGACCGTCAAGTTCCGCGATCTGTTTTCCATCGCCCGCGATCTCGGCGCCGATGCCCTGGCCACCGGCCATTACGTCCAGCGCCAGGACGGCGCCAACGGTGCCATCATGCTGAAAGGCGCCGATCCGGGCCGCGACCAAAGCTATTTCCTGTTCAGCACCACGCGCGAGCAATTGGAGTTCCTGCGCTTCCCCCTGGGGGGTTTTCTGTCCAAGGACGAGACCCGCGCCATCGCCGCCCGTTACAACCTGCCGGTGGCGGCCAAGCGCGACAGCCAGGACATCTGCTTTGTCCCCGATGGCGATTATGCCGGTCTGGTGCAACGCCTCAAGCCCGGTGCTATCCGCCCCGGCGCCATCGTCCATGTGGAGGATGGGCGCGAACTGGGCCGCCATCAGGGCATCATCCATTACACCATCGGTCAGCGCAAAGGCCTGGGCCTGGGCGGCGGCGATCCGCTTTACGTCATCCGCCTGGAGGCGGAAAAGGCCCAGGTGGTGGTCGGTCCGCGTGAGGCTTTGGGCCGGTCCCGCATCACCGTGCGCGGGGTCAACTGGCTGGGCGATGGCGACGGCGCCGATTTCGTCTGTCAGGTGCGGGTGCGCTCGACCCGCCCGCCCATGCCGGCACGGGTGCGTCTGGATGGCCAGGGCGGCGGTTTGGTCATGCTGGACATGCCGGAACAGGGGGTTGCCCCCGGTCAGGCCTGTGTATTTTATGACGGCGACCGGGTCTTGGGCGGCGGCTGGATCGTCGGGGCGGATTAATTCGTTCATTGGAATTGTTTGAGCCAAAGCCCTATACTCCGTGTGCATTTGCCGTCACGCCAAAGGAGCAGCCGTCATGAAGTCGGTCGAGGAATTCCTGGTCTACGCCGCCCGCCTGGAACAAGAGGCGGCGTTGCGTTTCGACGAATTGGCCGATGCTGCCGGCAGCTTTGAAAACACCGAGGTGGCCGATTTCTTCCGCCAGATGGCCGATTATTCGCGCATGCATCTGGAAGAGGCGCGCAAGCGCGGTGGTTTCCATGATCTGCCGGAGATTCCTCCGGGCGAATATGCCTGGCCGCGCTTGGAAAGCCCCGAGGCGGCGGCCATCTGGGCGGCCGATCCGCAGATGGATGTATCCATGGCCCTGAGCGTGGCATTGGATGCCGAAACCAACGGACTGGCCTTCTATCAAGGTGTGCTCGATGGCACAGACGATCCCGAGATCAAGGCCATGGCCGCCGAGTTCGTCGAGGAAGAGGCCGAGCACGTGGCGGCGATCAAACGCTGGATTTCCCGCGCTGCCGCTTGATTTTCCGCCTCCATGTCTATTGACAACCACCGGGAGTTTGTCGTCCATTCCTAACCCAAAGTAATAATGCGAATGGGGTTGGGTATGCGGGTCAACGAACCGATCACCGGTCGTGAAATCGAGATGGCCGATGGCGATGTCCTGGTATCGAAGACCGATACCGGCGGACGCATCACCTTCGTCAATCAGGCCTTCATCGCCATCAGCGGCTTTGCCGAGGATGAGTTGATTGGTGCCCCGCATAATCTGGTTCGCCATCCCCATATGCCGCCCGAGGCTTTCGCCGATCTGTGGAAGACGGTCAAGGCCGGCTTGCCCTGGGAAGGGTTGGTCAAGAACCGCTGCAAAAGCGGCGATCATTATTGGGTCCGCGCCAACGTCACGCCCGAGATGGAAGACGGTCGAGCGGTCGGCTACATTTCCATCCGCAGCAAGCCCGCTCGTCAGGATATTCAGGCGGCGGAGCAGCTTTATGCCGCCATGCGCGAAGGCCGCCTGGGTGGCCGGCAACTGCATGAAGGCCGTCTGGTCGATAGCGGTCTGGCCGCCCGGCTGGGCGCTTTCGCCCGCTCGCTGATCGGGCGGGTCGCGGCAATCGTCTTTGCGCTGACCCTCACCGCCTTGATTGCCGCTTTGGTCGGTCTGGTGGGGATGGAGCACTCAAACCAAGCCGTCCGTACCGTTTACGAAGACCGGGTGGTGCCGGCGGCGCAATTGGGGGAAATACAGGATCGGCTGCGTGACAGCACCCTGGTGGCCGGACGCTTCGACAAGACGGTCGACGGTGGTACCCGCATCAAGGCCAATATGGATCGGGCCGAGGCGCTGTGGCAGGCCTATCTGGCCACCTATCTGACACCGGAAGAAAAGGCCATGGCCGAGCGCTATGGCCAGATGCGGCAAAGCCTGCGGACGCAGGCCTTCGTCCCGCTGGTGGAAAACCGCGTCACCGATTTCGAGGACCATTTCCGCAAGGTGGTGGAGCCGGGGTTCAACGCCTCCCACGACCAATTGCGCCAATTGATCCAGTTGCAGGAGCAGGTGGCCAAGCAGGTCCACCAAGAGGCCGATGCCGATTTTGACGAACAGGCCGCCATTGGCGTGGCGATCATGATCGTCGGCCTGATTTTGGCCATTGCCCTGGCCCGTCACCTGCTGCGCGGTACCACGGCGCCCTTGGCGCGGATGGAAGCCAGCTTTTCCGCCATTTCTCGCGGCGAACTGGCCTCGACCATTCCGGCCGAGCCCATCCCCGACTTCCAGCGTCCCAACGCCATGCTGCGGGCCATGCGGGCCAAACTGGCCTATAGCGAGTTGGAAAACCGCGAAATCGCCCGTCGCGGTGAAGAGCATTTGAAGTCGGAAATGCTGCACCTGACCGAAACCCTGGAAGGCGAAGTGCAGGAAACCGTCGGCGATATTTCCATTCAGGCCCGCCGCCTGTCGGAAGGGGCGGTGGAATTGTCCACCGTGGCGGGCCAGTTGCGGCAGATGGCCGGGCACGTCACCGAGGCGGTGCAGACCACCAGCGGCAACGTGCAGACGGTGGCCGGCGCCACCGAGGAATTGGAAGCGTCAAGCCGCGAGATCAGCTCGCAGGTGGTCAGCTCGTCGCAATTGGCCGAAAGCGCCCGCGTCAACGTGGATGAAGCCAGCCGCCGCGTCGCCGGTCTGTCGGAGGCTACCGCCCGCATCGGCGACGTGGTCACCATGATCCAGAATATCGCCGGCCAGACCCGCATGTTGGCCCTGAATGCCACCATCGAGGCGGCAAGGGCGGGCGAAGCCGGGAAAGGCTTCGCCGTGGTGGCGGAAGAGGTGAAAAGCCTGGCCAATCAGACCGAGCAGGGCATCGCCACCGTCAACACCCAGGCCGAGGAAATCGGTCGCACCACGCGTGAGGCGGTGGAAACGGTGGAGCAGGTGGCTCAGGTCATCCGCCAGATCGACGCCATCGCCAGCGAGGTGGCGCGTGCCGCCGACGAACAGCGTTCAGCCACCGCCGAGATCATGGGCAGTGCCGCCCAGGCCGCCGACCATACCCGCTCGGTGGCGGAAAACGTGTCGCTGATGATGGATGGGGTGGAAGCCACCGGCAATACCGCCACCCGCGTCAACGAATTGTCGGCCATGGTCAGCCGCGACATTGCCGCGCTGCAACGCCGCCTGTATGTGATCATGCGCACCTCCTATGGCGGTGATCGCCGAGGCCTGCAGCGCATCACCGCCGCCTTGCCGTTCAGCTTTGAATACGGCTCGACCAAGGTGTCGGGCTATACCGGCGACATTGATCTGAAGGGCGCCTTCCTGGTCATTGTCGGTGCCGCCAGCCGCCCGCCGGTGGGCACCCAGGGCGTATTGCGTATCGAAGGCGTCGGTGCCATCGAGGCGCGCATCGTCAACGACAACGGCGTCGGCCTCAACGCTCAGTTCCCCGCCGCCGACCGTGAGGCCAAGAACGCCTTGGCGGTACGGCTGGAACAGACCGAAGCCTTGGATCGTCCCTATCTGGAGATGGCCGCCCAGGTTGCCGCCGCCGCCGCCGGCAAGCTGGAACAGGCGTTGGCCGCAGGTAACATCGACATCACCGATCTATTCGATACGGATTACGCCCCGATCATCGGTACCGAGCCGATCCAGGTCATGGCCAAGCATACGCAATTGGTGGAAGGGCTGTTCCCCGATCTGATCGAGCCGCCGCTGTCGCGCGATCCTTCGGTGGTGTTCTGCTGCATCACCGACCGCAACGGCTATATCGCCGCGCATAACCGCAAATATTCGCAGCCGCAGCGTCCTGGCGACGTATTGTGGAATACCGCCAACAGCCGCAACCGTCGGATCTTCGACGACCGTACCGGCATTCTGGCGGCGCGCACCAACAAACCCCTGGCCCACACCTATGCCCGCGACATGGGCGGCGGCACCTTCGTCGTGCTCAAGGAGATGGATATGCCCATCACCGTCCAGGGCCGCCACTGGGGGGCTGTGCGCATGGCCCTGAAGCTGGGATAGAAAGGCGGAGGGGGCCTCAGGTGGCGGCCAGGGCCTCTTCCACCGCGAGGACGGCGAAATTGTGAGACGTGCCGGCGAAATGCAGGATGCGACCGACCGGATCATTGGCCGGATCGGCGATCATCTGATGGGCGTCGGCATGACTGAGGCCGCAGCGCACCAGAACCCGCACATAAATTTCATGGACGTCCAGGTGTTTCCCGGCATTGGTGGCACTGTGGCGGGCGCCATCGATCAAGGCATGGATACGTTCGGCAGCGGAAAGGGACATGATCTGGCAAAACCTCCTACGTCCGGCGCATGGGCCGGGATAAGCAAGCGGAGGTTTCCTCGGTCCTGACGTTGCAGGAAGACATCGTTTAGCGACGTCATGTAATTATAGCGCCAAGGCGTTAATAATTCCTTTGAAGTTCTATGCCCGACCGCCAGGGAAAGTCAAGGACCCCTTAGCTTTGTCGGGATCGGTTTTCGTGAATATAATTTTTCAGCCTGTTTACCGGGTATTCAATCACGCCCCAAACCCCTGACACAGTCCATGGGTATAAATGGTCCAATGACCAATTGGACCTGGGCCATGCTGTTCGCCTTGATCGACCGATTTCTTGAACCGTTTTCACCGGTGCTGATGCGTCCCATCGGCGAGACCGGCGGTTGTGACATGCCGATCCAGCCGACCACGGATCTGTTGGTCCGTAATTATTATCGAAATGCTTTGCCGAGCGGCGCCAGGTCACGCGTCGAGGAGGAAGAATGTTCATGAAACGCCATATCTTCGCCGCGCGAGAGAACGTTCAGATCGGTGACTTTGACCGTCGCCGGCACTCCCGTCACGACGGCGCTGGTCTGGTGGTGGAGCTCGAGGGGCAAAGCCTGCCGGTGATCGATGTTTCCACCGGGGGTATCAGCCTGCGCGATCTTGACCGCAAGATTGGTGATCGCTTCCGTCTGGTGCTTACCCGCTCGGGCGGTCTGGCCGGTATTGCGACCGAATGTGAGGTGGTGGGCAAGGAAGGTCGTCTGGTTCGGCTGACTTTCACGCGTCCGACCTTGCCGCTGTTGCGGTTGGTGGTCGCCCATGTCAGCACCCTGACCGGGGTGCCGCCGCATCTGCTGAAGTTCGAGTAAGGCGAAAGTCTCGACCGGGACTGTGAAAAAAGCCGCCGATCTGGCGGCTTTTTTCTTGGCTGAAAAGCATTAGGCCGTCCTTTTCAGGACGGCCTAAGCTTTGAATTTGGTAGCGGGAGAGGGACTTGAACCCCCGACCCCAGGATTATGATTCCCGTGCTCTAACCAGCTGAGCTACCCCGCCTCGCCGTGCGAGAGGCCGTTCGTATAAAGGCTCTCTCTTATCCTGTCAAGCGCCCTTCGTCACATTTTTGCGCAGTGTCGATTTGCCGTCTGTGCGCAGGCAAGCTATGGTTGACTTGGGGTGATCGAAGGCGCGGAACGGGACGACCGAAGATGGGGGCAGGCGCGACGCCGGCAAGTGTATATGAGCAGGCCTTTCACCATTGCCGCGACGGCTTGGTGTTGGTTGATCGGGCAGGCATCGTCGGGGCCGCCAACAAGGCCATGGCGCATATGGTGCCCGGCTGGCCGTTTGATGCGGTCGGGCTCAGCTACTTTTCCTTGACCGGACGGTTCCAGACCGAAGGGGAGTGGCGGCTTGATCTGGCCGATGGTCGCGTGGTCGAGATTCGTGCCGATGATGGCGGTGACGGGCTGGTGTTGCTGATCCACCGCGACCTGACCGCCCAATGTCGCGCCCTGGATCGGCTGAACCAACTGGAATCCGAACTCGAGCAATCCTTGGGCTTGGCCAGCATGGGCAGTTGGCGGCTCGACCACCACGGCATGATGCTGCACTTGTCGCGGGAACATGGCGCCATGCTGCTGGGGCACCCCGAAGCCATGAGCCTGCCCATGTCGGAATTCATTGAGCGTTATGTTCATGCCGATGATTGGCCGGTGCTGTCGGCTCATATCGCCCATGTGGAAGAACTGGGCTGGCCCGAGGGTTTCACCGAGCATTTCGAGTATCGGGCCCTGCGCCCCGATGGGCGGGTCTTGCACATGGCGGTCACGTCGGCCATCCGATCGGGTCAAGTGGTGGGCGTGACCCAGAACATCACCGAACGCAAGCGCATGGTCGAGGCGGTCGAGGCCAATGAACGCCGTCTGCGCACCATCATCGAAACCACGCCCTTGCCCTTGGTCATCACTCGGGCCAAGGAAGCCAAGGTATTATACGCCAACTCGTCGTTTCGGGCGCTGTTCGACATTCCCGACGATTATGACGGGGTCATTTCGTCCGGCACCTTCTATCAGCATCCCGAGGACCGCGAACGGCTGATCGAGACCTTGGGCCGCGACGGCGTGGTGCGCAATTTCGAGGCCCTGGGCCGGACCTGGTCGGGGCGTAATTTCTGGGCCAGCGTCACCGCCGCCGTGCTGGAACTGGATGGCGAGCCGTCGCTGTTCGTCGCCGTCAACGACATCACCGCCGTCAAAAAGCACGAGGCCGAGCTTTATGCCGCCAAGGACGCGGCGGAAGCGGCGGCGCGCACCAAATCGGAATTCCTGGCGATGATGAGCCACGAAATCCGCACCCCCATGAACGGCATCATCGTCATGGCGCGGCTGCTGCTGGATACCGATCTGACCGCCGAGCAGCGCGACTGGCTGGAGATCGTCACCAGTTCCGGCGACACGCTGATGACGGTGCTGAACGACATCCTGGATTTCTCCAAGCTGGAATCGGGCAAGCTGGATATCGAGGAACTGCCCTTCGACCTGCCGGCCCTGATCGGCGGCGTGGTCGAACTGATGCGGGCCAGGGCCGAGGAAAAGGGTCTGAGCATTTCCGTGCATTACGGCGCCGGGGTGCCCGGTGTCATCCGTGCCGATCCCACCCGCCTGCGTCAGGTTCTGCTTAATCTGGTCGGTAACGCCATCAAGTTCACCGAAATGGGCGGCGTCCATCTGGAACTGAGGGTGGAGCGGCGCGACGGCGACGATCTGATCTTGCGCTTTGCCGTGCGCGACACCGGTATCGGCATTCCGGCCGAGGCGTTGACCCGGCTGTTCGCCGCTTTTTCCCAGGTGGATTCCAGCATCAATCGTCGCTTCGGCGGCACCGGCCTGGGGCTGGTGATCTGCCAGCGGCTGGTCAATCTGATGGGGGGTTCCATCGAGGTGGACAGCGTCGAGGGCTATGGCACCACCTTCACCTTCACCCTGCCGGTCAGCGCCGCGCCGTCCTTGGCGGTGGCCATGGACACGTCGCTGCCGCGTCTGCCGCCGCTGCGTATTTTGTTGGCCGAGGACAATGCGGTGAACCAGAAGGTGGCCCGCGCCGTGCTGGAGCGTCATGGCCACCGGGTCGAGGTGGCCGAAGACGGCGAACAGGCGGTGATGATGGTCGCCGATGCCATGGCCGGGGCTTGGGACGTGGTGCTGATGGACATGCAGATGCCCGGCATGGACGGCTTGCAGGCGACCAGCCGCATTCGTGGTCTGGGCGATGGTCGCGGTCGCGTGCCCATCGTCGCCATGACCGCCAACGCCATGAAGGAGGACCGCAACCGCTGCCTGGCCGCCGGCATGGACGGCTATGTGGCCAAGCCCATCGACACCTTGCCTTTGTTCGTTGAACTGGCCCGCGTGCTGGGGGTGGAGCATGGCGCCACCGGGGTGGCGGTTCGTCGTCAGGCCGACCAGATTTTGGATCGGCATTCCCTTGATATCCTGGCCTCGGCGGTCGGCCGCGAGGCGCTGGGCGAGGTTCTCGACAGTGGTCTGGCTCATTTCGATCAGGTGCGTGGCACTTGGGCGGCGGCCTTCGGCCAGGGCGATTGCGATGCCATGGCCTATGTCGCTCACGACATCAAAAGCATTGCCGCCAGTCTGGGCTTGCAGCGTCTGGCCGCCCAGGCCAAGGCGGTGGAAAGCATGGCCCGGGCCGGCGATCGCGATCAGGCCATGGCCGCAGGGGCCGGCATGGACGAGCGCATCAACGAAGGCGTGGCCCAATTGCTTTTGTTCCGCACTGACTTGTCATGAGCCGGGGCGCGGCCCATTTGTGACCTATCGCCCCCGGATCAGAGCCATCCATGTTCGCCAGCGCCAAAACCATTATGCCCGACCCAAGCCAAGCCCTGCCTGGGCGTGACCGGGTGATGCCGGTGCCCGACCGTCATCTGGTCCTGGGCCGGCCCTTGCTGCCGCCTTTCCCCGCTTCCTGCCAAAGCATGCTGGTGGGCATGGGGTGCTTTTGGGGGGCGGAACGGCGCCTGTGGTCCTTGCCCGGCGTGTGGGTGACGGCGGTGGGCTATGCCGGCGGTTTCACCCCCAACCCCACCTATGAAGAAGTGTGCAGCGGCAGGACCGGGCATAACGAGGTGGTGCAGGTGGTCTTCGACCCGGTAGAACTGCCCTTGGCCGCGTTGCTACGGGTGTTCTGGGAAAGCCATGACCCCACCCAGGGCATGCGCCAAGGCAACGATGTCGGCACTCAGTACCGGTCCGGCCTTTATGTGACCAATGCCGAGATGCGCCAGACCGCCCTGGACAGCCGTCAGGCCTATGGGGAAAAGCTGGCCGCCGCCGGCTTGGGCGCCATCACCACCGAAATCATCGATGCCCCGGCGTTTTACTACGCCGAGGCCTATCACCAGCAATATCTGGCCCGCAATCCCAACGGTTATTGCGGTCTGGCCGGGACCGGCATTTCCTGCGGCTGATCGGCCAGTTCCCGAAGCGCCTTCAGCGAGGCCCGCGTCAATTCACCCAGGGCCTCGATCTCGGCGCCGGAAACGGTTTCCGCCGGGCGGGGGTCGCGCATGAAGCTGTGCGCCGCCAGCGACAGGGCCCGGCAACCGACGCTGGACGCCGCGCCCTTCATCCGATGTGCTAGGTCAAGAAAAGCGGCGCCATCGCCATGTTGCCAGGCATTGAGCATTTCCGCCATGACCGGGGGCAGGTTGTCATGGGCTTGGGCCATCAGGGTGGCGAATACGCCGTCGCCGACCCACTGCCGCATTTCCGTCAGATAGGCGCGATCAAGGATGTCATCGCCCATGGCCGTACTCTCTTAATGGTAATGGGGGCACGTTAAGCCTTTTGCCGGCCTGTGCGCAAGTCTCATCCTTGACCGCCGTCAAAGGGCAGACGATGGCGGCATGTTAGGGTCCGCGCATGAACGAAACCACCCCCGATCCCTCTTCCGGTACCGCCGATGGCGGTGGCTGGGGGGCGTTGTCCGACCTGCCCGGCAATCCCATCATGTGGGTGCTGATCATCAGTGAATTGCTGGTGTTCGGCGCCTTTTTCGTCGCCTTCGGCATCGCCCGGGTGCTGGACGTGGAAACCTTCCGTGCCGGTCAGGCCATGCTGGATGTCCGCATGGGCGGCCTTAACACCTTGGTGTTGGTGACCAGTGGTTGGCTGGCGGCCAAGGCGGTGCAGCGTCAGAGCGCCGGCGCCGGCTTTGCCGCCCGTTCCTATCTGGCCGGGGCCGGGGCCCTGGGGCTGGTCTTTCTGCTCATCAAGGGGGTGGAATATGCCGCCAAGGCGGCGCAGGGCATCGACATCGAAACCAATACCTTCTTCACCCTGTTCTATCTGATGACCGGCTTTCATGCCATGCACGTCATCATGGGGGTGATCGTGCTGGCCATCGTCGGCTGGAAGAATTCTTCCGACAATCTGGAAACCGGGGCCGCCTTTTGGCACATGGTCGACCTGATCTGGCTGATCCTGTTTCCCATCGTCTATCTGCTGCGGTGAGCGTGATGAAAGCCGAAGAAAGCCAAAGCCAATGGAGCCGGCGTCTGGCCCTGACCTGGGCGGTACTGGTGGGGCTGACCCTGGTGTCGCTGGTGGCGGTGCTGGGTTTCGGCCACAGCGAGGCCGGACTGGTGGCGGTGGCGGTGGCGTTGACCGCCTCTTTCCTCAAGGCTCGCATGGTGCTGGACCACTTTCTTGACCTGCGCCGCGCCGGCTCGGGCTGGCGCGGCTTCTTCAATGGCGCCTTGCTGTTGATCCTGTTGATTTTGTTCGCGACCTATCTGGCGGCCGATTATTAACAATTAAACTACAATTTGCGCTCTCAGGTTGCGTTTTGTGCGCATGCTCTCTACACTCCCCAAGCTTGACCCTTAAGGGGTGTGCTATTGGGGAGTTGCGAGTCATGAAACGAGCAATCTGCCTTGCCGGCGGCGGGCCCGCCGTGGGATTGAGCCTGGGGACGCTCAAACGCCTGCATGAGGAAGAGGACATTCGTTTCGACGTCTGGTCACTGGCCTGTATCGGCGCCTGGCTGGGGATCGTCTGGAACCAGGCCGAGCCGGGACATGAGGCCGAGACGTCGGAAGCCTTTTTCCGCCAGATTTTCCGCCCCGACGATGTCTATGACCGTTTTCCCATTGCCGCCGCCTTCGCCCCCGATTATCAGGCCAGCGCCACCAACATGGTGGAGTTCATCCTGGATCCGGCCAGCTACCGCAATCTGGTGGTGCCGGCGGCGATCCAGGAAGCGTGGATGGACATCCTGCGTTTTGCCGGCGATCCCAGCCAATGGACCCAGGCCAATTTCAACAGCCTGCTTCTCAATCAGGTTCTGGCGGTCAACCCGCTCTCCCGCTTCGTCACCAGTCTGATGTACAAAAGCAAGACCCGTGGGCTGTCGCGCATCTATTACCCCGACAGCGCCTTCTTGCAGCAGATCGACTTCTCACGTCTGTCCGAGCCGGGGCGTCCGGTGCTGTACCACAACGCCTACAACCTGACCGATGACCGGTTGGAGCTGTTCAGCAACAAGGACGGCAAGTATCAGCATATCTCGGCCCAGACACTGTGCGCCTGCTCGGCCCTGCCGTACATCGAGGAACCGGTGATCATGGACGGCAAGACCTATTGCGAGGGGGCCACCGTCGACACCGTCAATTTCGAGGATCTGATGCGCAATCATCCCGATCTGGACGAGGTCTGGGTCAGCCGTATCCTCGACATCAAGCAGGTGCGCAAGCCGGAAAACCTGTACGACGCCCTCAACAATCTGGTCATGCTGTTCGCCGCCACCACCAGCGAGGACGACGTCAAGCTGTTCAAGCACCATGTGGCCAAGGACTATCCCGATCTGCGGGTGATCGAGATACCGGTGGAATTCAACATCACCTACGACTGGAGCCATTCCAACCTCGACCATTCCATGGACGAAGGCTATGACGCCGCCGCCCAGGTGTTGGCCGCCTATCGTCAGGGGCGCCAACTGACGCCAGCCGAATCCCATGCGGTTTCGGTGCTGCCGATGCGCCCGCGTCGGGCCAAGACGGCTGCCGGCAAGACTTGAACAGGGCGGTTGCCGCTAAGAAAATGGATCAGGGCAGGGGGATGTGATGAGTTTTCTGGACGACGTCAAGATCGGCACCAAGATCGCGGTGATCCCCATTGTCGCCACCATCGGCATGATCGCCATGGCGGTGATCGGCATGCGCGGTTTGGCCAATCAGGAACAGGCGCTCGACGATATCGCCCGCGTCGCCTTCGCCAAATCGGTGGAAAGCGCCCATTTCGCCTCGTTGGTGCAGGCGGCCCATTCCGACCTCTATCGCCTGCTGACCTGGAATGCTGCCGGCGTCGATGCCGCCCAGATGGAAAAGGTGGAAACCAGCTTCAAGACCTCCTTGGCCGAAGCCGGGAAAATGCTGGGCCGCTATCGCACCGCTTACGCCTTGTCGGCGGAAGAAGCGGCGCTGGTGGCCAAGACCGACAAGGCCTTGGGCCTGTACAAGGAAAACACCGGGCAGGTGCTGTCCATGCAGGCTTTGGATTTCACCGCCGCGGTGTCGTTCATGTGGACGGCACAGGACAGTTTCCAGGCGTTGATGGTGGATTCCCAGTCGATGATCGCGCTGGAAAGCCGTCTGGTGGACGAATCCAAGGCCCAGGCCAGTGAGGCGGCGGGGCGTACCCGCGCTTTGTTCATCGGCATTTCCGTGGCGGCGCTGGCGACGCTGGTGGCCATCGCCTTCGTCCTGGGCCGGGTCATCGCCCGCGCCGTCGGCGGCATGACCGGGGCGATGGAGCGGTTGGCCCAGGGCCAATTGGACGTGGTGGTGCCATCCATCGGTCGGCATGATGAAATCGGCGCCATGGCCGCTGCCGTCCAGGTGTTCAAGGACAATGCCGTGCGGGTCAAGGCGCTCACCGACGAACAGGAAGCGGTGCAGCGTCAGGCCGAGCAGGACAAGCGCGCCGCCATGGCCGAACTGGCCGCCGATATTGAAATGACCGTGCGCACCGCCGTCGATGCCGCCTCGGCTGCCGCCGGGGCCATCCGCGGCGAGGCGGAATTGCTGGCCGCCAATGCCGAAACCGCCTCGGCCCAGACCGAACAGGTGGTGCAGTCGTCGGAAGCGGCCAGCGGCAACGTGGAAACCGTGGCCCAGGCGGCGGAACGGCTGGTGCGCTCCATTTCCGAGATCGACCGTCAGGTCAGCGAATCGTCCCGCGTCGCCGAGGAAGCGGTGGCCGAAGCGGCGCGCACCGACGAAACAGTGAAAAGCCTGACCCAGGCGTCGAAGAAGATCGGCGAGGTGGTCGGTCTGATCAATGACATCGCCAGCCAGACCAACCTGTTGGCGCTCAACGCCACCATCGAGGCGGCCCGCGCCGGCGACGCCGGCAAAGGTTTCGCCGTGGTGGCGGGCGAGGTCAAGGCCTTGGCCAATCAGACCACGCGGGCCACCGACGAGATCGCCGGCGAGATCAATTCCATGAAAGCCGCCACCGATGAAGCGGTGCGGGCCATCGACGGTATCGTCGCCACCATCGGTCGGGTCAGTCAGGCCTTGGCCGCCATCGCCGGCGCCGTCGCCGAGCAGGGCCGCGCCACCGAGGAAATCAGCGTCTCGGTCAGTCAGGCCGCCGACGGCACCAGGGTGGTCAGCGCCGGCATCGGCGAGGTACGGCGGGTGGCGCAGGAAGTGGGCAATGCCGCCGGCAATGTTCACGGCACCACCGAAACTCTGGTGGATGAATTCGAGCGTCTGCAATCCGAGGTCGATGCCTTGGTCAGCCGCCTGAAGTCAGCATAATTAAAGTAGAGATAAATAACTCGAGGGAGAAAACCATGAAGATGTTGAAGACCGCCTTACTGGCCGGAGCCGTGCTGTTGGCCCAAGGTGGCGTCGCTTTGGCCGATGAATGCAGCAAGGCCCAGACCCTGGTGGACAAGGCCATCACCCATTACGCTGCCGTCGGCAAGGACAAGTCGTTCACCGATTTCATGGACAAGGGCAATAAGGATTGGGTGGACGGCGAATTGTACGTCATCGTCTCCACCATGGAAGGAATCTTCAAGGTTCACGCCATCAATCCCAAGCTGATCGACAACCCGGCCCTGCCGGCGCTCAAGGACACCAACGGCGTGATGATCATCCAAGAGATGATCCGCGTCGGCAAGGAAACCCCGTCGGGTGGCTGGGCCAAATACACCTGGACCCATCCGGAAACCAAGAAGCTGGCGCCGAAGCACACCTGGGTCAAAGTCAAGGATAACCAATTGTTCATGGTTGGCTGTTATCCTTGATGTTGGGTTACTTCGTTTTAATAGGGGCGCCGTCGGCTTTGTCGGCGGCGTTTTTATTTCATTTACAAAGTCGTGACAAATCGTTCCAAAAATCGCCTTAACATCCATCAATCATTACGTCATCGCATCCTCTTCGGTTGCGCCGAATCTCGGACTATGCTTAACCTGTTCAAGTTGGTTCACAGGATCAGTGGCCGTCGATCTTCGTCGCGGTCAGCATGAAAATGTGAATTTATTGTCGTCAATTGAGGTGGGGCCTCGGCGACATTAGGGCGGGACGGGAGCAGGCGGCGCGGATGAAACCCTATATCGTTGCCATCTTCAATCAGAAGGGGGGGATATCCAAGACCACCACCAGTACCAATCTGGCGGTATGCTTGGCGGCTCATGGCAAATCGGTGGTCCTCATCGACCTTGATTCGCAAGGCGATTCCACCAAAAGCCTGGGTGTCGATCCCAATTCCAAAAAGGGCATCTACGACCTGTTCATCGGCACCGCCCAGTTGGACGAGGTCATCCAGGACACCATGTTCAGTGGTGTGCGGGTGGTTCCGTCGACCTATTCCCTGGCCGGTATCGAAATCAAGCTGTCCGAGATGAAGGATTCGCAGCGGACTTTGTCGGCCATCGTCAATCAGGCGCAGATGGATTGCGATTATGTGGTCATCGACTGCCCGCCGGCCTTGGGTATCTTGCCCATCAACGCCTTGGCCACGGCGCATGCGGTGATTATTCCGGTGACCGCCACGCCTTATGCCAATGACGGTTTGCTGCGCACCTTGCCCTCGATCAAATACGTCCAGGAAGGGCTGAACAAGTCGTTGCTGCTGCAAGGCGTGCTGTTCACCATTCACGACCGCCATAAAAGTGCGCGCAAGATCAGCCAACTGATCCGGTCGCGCCTGGGTGGCACTGTCTATGCCTCGGAAATTCCGCGCGACAACATGGTGATCGAAGCCGCTGCCGCCCGTTTGCCGGTTTGCGTCTATGCGCCGCGATCCTCCGCCGGTCAGGCCCACCTGAATTTCACCGGCGAATTTCTTGATCGTCATCAGAAGATCGCCGCCAAGGCCGGGACCGAGGTGGCGGCGCCGCTGTCGCGCGATGCGGCCTTGGAGCGGCTGGGCCGCTGGCAGGTGGAATTGGCCTCGAAGGTCAGCCGTCCCGCCGATTCCCGTCTCAAGCAAGGCGAGGACCGGTTGGACCGCATGCTTTATGGCGATCGCACCCAGTTCGAGCGCTGGCACCTGTCGCTGATCCACTTCTTCATCGACCACCGCCTGTACCTGATGGCGTTCTTGCTGGTGGTGATGGTCGGTGGCGTGTTCGCCATCAGCATGGGCTTTGAAGGTTTGCGTCTGCTGTCTTCGGCCATCGGGTTGTGAAACCCGTCCTCGTATTTTCTTGAAAAACCCCAAACCGCACAGATCGGCAATTGCCGCTGATCGGTCTGTTTGATTAAATGCCCCCTTGGATTTGTGGGCGTGCGTGTTTGCATCGCCGATTGGGGGAATGATGATGGATGCCGCCGCCAAGGGTGACGGACTGGCCGTGGTGACCTTTCGCCTGGGCGGCCATTCGTTCGGCTTTGGCGCTGAATGGGTGGCGGAAGTGGTCCCCAATGCGTGGTTGGCCCGTCCCCCCGCCCTTCCGGCCATGGCCGCCGGCCTGCTGGATCTGGGCGGCACCGCCATTACCGTGCTGCGCGGTGATCTGCTGTTGGGCCTGCCGGAGCAAAGTTTCGGCCTGGATGCGTCGATCCTGGTGATGAAGGGACAAAAAGGCCGTGTCGGTCTGCTGACCGGTCGGGTCGACGGCGTGCGCGACCTGCAATCCTTCACCTATCAGCCGGTGGATGGCGAGAACAACTTCCAGGGCTGTTTGCGGGCGCAATTGGTCAGCGACGGCTTTGTCGTCCATCTGCTGGATTGGCCGCGCATGTTGGGCGCCGAGGAACAGGCGCGGCTGGCCGAGTTCGAGGATCGCGCCACTCAGCGTCTGGCCCTGTGGGACGACACCCCGTCATGACCACCGTCGCCGACTTGCTGGCCGATCCGTATTTCCCCCGTTTGAAGGCGTTGGTGATCGATGTCACCGGCATGGCGTTTTATGCCGACAAGGATGCCGATCTGGCCCTGATCGTCGCCGATCGCATGGATCATTGCGTCATCGACAACTGCGCCACCTATCTGGAGCGGCTGCAAGGCGACGGCGAGGAAATGGATTCCCTGGTGGCTGAGCTGACCATCGGCGAAACCTATTTTTTCCGCCACAAGGAACAGTTCGACGCCCTGCGCGAAATCATCCTGCCCGATATCCTGGCCCGCAACGCCTCCAGCCGCCGTTTACGCATTTGGAGCGCCGGCTGTGCCACCGGGCCCGAGCCCTATACCCTGGCTATTTTGCTCAAGCGCGAATTCGGCGCGCAGATGCTGGGCTGGCACGTCTCGATCCTGGGCACCGACATCAACCAGAAATTCCTGGCCCGCGCCCGCGACGGTCGCTACGACCAATGGGCGTTTCGGGCGACGCCGGAAAATATCCGGCAAGAGTGCTTCGTTGCGGTGGGCAAGCAATGGCAGATCAAGCCCGAATACAAGGCCATGGTCAGTTTCCAGTACCATAACCTGACCCGCAACCGCTTTCCCTCCATCACCGACAACATCGCCGCCTTCGACATCATCATCTGCCGCAACGTTGTCATCTATTTCAGCCGCGAAACGGTCGAGGCGCTGGTGCCGTGCTTCCGTGAAAGCCTGACCAATGGCGGTTGGCTGGTCATGGGGCACGCCGAGCCCAACATGGAGCTGTTCCGCTCGTTCCGCACCGTCAATTGCCCCGGCGCCGTGCTGTATCAGCGTGTCGATGGCGAGGCGCCGGAAACACCGCCGCCCGCTTTGCGCCCGCCGCCGCCCTTGCGTCCGCCCGGTCCGGCGGCACGGCCCCCCAAGCCCTCCAAGCCGGTACTGCGTCCGCCGGCCGCGGCGGCCAAGGCCACCCCGGCGGCGACCACGTCGCAGCCCTTGTCCGAGGTGCGCGCCCTGGCCGATCAGGGGAAATGGGACGACGCCTTGCGCGCCTGCGATACGGCCTTGACCGGTGATGCCCTGAACTGGCGGCCCCATTATTTGCGGGCGCTGATCCTGGACCAGATGGGCGACAAGGAAGCCTGCGAAACCGCCTTGCGTCGGGCCATCTATCTGGATCGCCGCGCGGTGCTGCCCCATTACCATCTCGGCCTGTTCCTGCAACGGGCGGAAGAGATCGAGGCGGCGCGGCGGTCGTTCCGCAACGTCCTGACCTTGCTGGAACATCAGGCCGACGAAACGCTGGTGGACGAGGGCGAAGACCTGAACGCCGGCCAATTGCGTGAAACCGTCGGCATGCACATGAAATTGATCGGAATGTGATGACCCAGCCCGGCACCACCTTTTCCATGGACGATCCGGCCTTTGTCGAGCGTGTGCTGAAGGCCCGCGCCCGTCGTCTGGCCGCCGCCCGGCGCGAGGCGGCGCCGGTCAGCCAGGGATTGTCTGTCTTGTGTTTTCAGGTGGCCGGCGAGGCTTACGCCCTGCCGCTGGACTCTCTGGCCGAGGTTCTGCCGCTGCCGCCGGTGACCCCGGTGCCCGGCTTGCCGCAATCCTTGCTGGGGGTGACCAATGTGCGCGGCGAAATCCGCCCGGTGTTCAATCTGCACGACATGCTGACCCTGCCCGAGCCCGAGGCGGGCCAGCGTTGCTTCGCCGTTTTCCTGCGTGCACCAGGGCGCCCGGTGGGCCTGCGGGTCAACGAAATGCGCCGGATCATCCGGCTCGATTCCGAGCAACTGACCTTTCCCCATGAAAGCGGCAATGGGCTGCCGCAACGTTTCATCCGTGGGATCAGCCCCGATACCCTGATCTTGCTTGATCCCCAACAAATCCTTGCGCAAGACGTTCTGCAGGACCGCAGAGCCGATTACCGCCGTAGCCTGTGAAGGAAGACCAGATGGATAGCGCCGATTTCGCCCCCTGGAAACGAATGAAGCTTCGCCGCAAGTTCATCGTCGTCGCCGCCATGTTCACCGTGGTGCTGGCCGGCCTGATCGCCTATACGGCCAGCGCCGTGCATCAGCAAAAGGCGCAGTTCTTCACCGCCGACGTCGCCGGACGCCAGCGCATGCTGATCCAGAAATACACCGAAGAGGTGCTGTTGGCCGGACAAGGCCAGAATACCGAGCATGCCGCTACCTTGGCGCAGATGCGCGAGGCGCTGGAAGTGCTGGAAAACGGCGGCAACGCCTTGATCGGCGGCGAATCGGGCATGCGGGTGGCGGTCGAGCCGACCGCCGATGCCGAATTCCGCGCCAAGCTGGGCGAGCAGGCGGTGCAATTGCGCCAGTTGGAAACCGAAGCCGGACGCTATTTGGCCCTGGCCGCCAATGATGGGCGGCGGGCCGAGAAGCTGCGCGAAATTCTGGCGCTGCAATCCCAGGTGACCAAGCAGGCCGACCAGCTGGTCAAGATGCAGATTCGCGAGGTCGAGCGGCACATCAACCTGACCATCACCATCCTGATCATGCTGGGCTTGGGCGCGGCTTTCGGCGGTGTCGCCATTTCCTGGATCATCGGCCACGAAATCGTCGACCCCCTGGCCGCCTGCGCCAAGGCGGCGCTGGAAATCGCCAAGGGCAATTTGCGCATTCAGCCGCAGCGCATCACCTCGGCCGACGAAATCGGGCAGTTGCAGGAAGCCTTCAACGACATGCTGATTTCCTTGCGGGAAATCGCCCTGCAATCGCGGTCGGTGTGCGAAAACCTGACCATCGCCGCCTCGCAGATTCTGTCCTCGACCCAGTCGCAGGCGGCGGGGACCAAGCAGCAGGCGGCGGCGGTGCAGGAAATCACCACCACGGTGGAACAGATCAACCTGTCGTCCAAGCAGGTGGCCGAACGTTCGCGCCAGGTGGCCAGCACGGCGGATGCGGTGGCGCAATCGGGCCATGCCGGCCTGCAAGCCGTGCACGAAACCACCATGGGCATGGAAGCCATCCGCGAACAGGCGGAAACGGTGGCGGAAAACATCATCACCCTGTCCGAACGCACCCAGGCGGTGGGCGAGATCATCGCCACCGTCAACGAAATCGCCGAGCAATCCAATCTGGTGGCGCTCAACGCCGCCATCGAGGCGGCGGATGCGCGTGAATCCGGGCGCCGTTTCTCGGTGGTCGCCAACGAGATCAAGAATTTGGCCGATCAGGCCAAGGAAGCCACCTCGCAGGTGCGCGGCATCCTCGAGCAGACGCAAAAGGGCATCAACACCTCGGTGATGCTGACCGAAGAGGCGTTGAAGCGGGTCGAGGTCGGGCGTGAACGCACCAATATGTCGGAACAGGTCATCCGCCAGATGGCCGACAACATCCAAGACAGCGTCCACGCCTTTCAGCAGATTGTCGGCGCCACCAACCAGCAGCAGATCGGGCTGGAGCAGGTGACCCAGGCCTTGCATGAAATCCGTCAAGCCAGCCAGCAGACGGCGCAGACCACGGCGCAATTGGAACGGTCGTCGGCGGAATTGTCCAATCTGGGCCAGCAACTGGCCAAGACGCTGGAGAAATACCAGCTTTGATGGACATCCGCGAAAGGCTGTTGGCCGCTTTCCAGGTGGAGTATCAGGAACACCTGGAAGTCATCCGCAAGTTGCTGGCGGAAATGCTGGCACGCGCGGATGGCGGCAGCGGCATCGGCCAGTTGGATGAAATCTTTCGTCGCGCCCATTCGCTGAAGGGCGCCGCCCGTGCCGTCGATCTGGGGCCGGTGGAGCAACTGGCCCATCGGTTGGAAACCCTGTTCGCCCGTCTGCGGACCGGCCACACCAAATTCGATCCGCTGGTGGCGTCGTTGGTGATGCGGACCTTGGATATGGTCGAGGATTGGGTCGGTGCTTTTGCCGGCGGCCAAAATCCACCCGACATCGCCCCCTCCCTGGCCAAGCTGGAAGCCTTTCTCGAAACCGGTGCGGTCGAGGCGCCCTCTACCCCCGTGGCCCCGGTGATCACCGTGCCGGCGGAGTTGGAAGCGGCCATCGCCGCCGCCGCCTCGCCGCCCGAGCCGGCGGTCGAGGCTGCCCCCGAACCGCCACGTGCGGCCATCGCCGCCGAGGAATCGGTGCGCGTGCGTGCCATTCATCTCGATCGTCTGCTGCGCACCTCGGACGAATTGCTGACCGAAACCATGAATCAGCGGGCGGTGACCGAGGGCCTGATGGTGCTGGACCGCCAGTTGGGCGAAAGCGAAGGGGTGTGGCTGCGTTACCGCAAGCTGGCGGCGGCCTTGGCCCATGATCATGGTGACGACGACCGCGTCACCGCGCTGGGGCGCATGGGTGAGGAACTGGAACAACGCTTCCGCCAGATGGCCCGCCGCGCCCGCGATTCCCGGCGCCGCCAGCAGCGCAACGGCTGGGCGCTTCGACAATTGGGGGTGGAGTTTCAGCAAGAGGTGCGCGACGCCCGCATGGTGCCGGCGGAAAGCGTGTTCGCCGGTTTTCGCAAGATGGTGCGCGACATCGCCCGCGATGCCGGCAAGATGGTGGAAGTGCAGGTAGGCGGCCTGGATGTGGAAGCCGACCGCATGGTGTTGCAGGGTCTGAAAGACCCGGTGATGCATTTGCTGCGCAATTGTCTGGCCCACGGCATCGAGGGACCGGCGGAACGCGAGGCCAGCGGCAAGCCGGTCGATGCCATGATCGGTTTGCGCTTCGACGTCAGCGACGGTCGGTTGGCGGTCTGGGTGGAGGATGACGGGCGCGGCCTGAATTTCGCCCGCATCCGTGCCAAGGCGGTGTCGCAAGGCATGTTCAACGAGGCCGAGGCCGCCGATCTGGACCAGCAATCGCTGATCGATCTGATCTTCGATCCGGGTTTTTCCACCTCGGGCGATGTCAACGATCTGTCCGGTCGTGGCATGGGCCTGTCGGTGGTGCGCGAAACCGTGACCATGATGAACGGCACCGTCGACGTGCGACCGCGCACGCCTTACGGCACCGCTTTTCGCCTGTCGGTGCCGTTGTCGGTATCGACCCAGCGCCTGTTCCTGGTCGGCTGCCAGGGCCACGTCTACGCCATTCCGACCGAGGGCGTCGACCGCCTGCACCGCATCGTTTCCGAGGCGGTGGGCACGGTCGAGGGCAAATCGGTGGTCTGCCTGGAAAACCGCCAGATCCCGCTGTTGTCGCTGGCCCATCTGTTGGGCCTGGGCGAAACCGCGGTCAAGGTCAGCCGCAACGTGGTGCCGCTGTTGGTGCTGAAGCACGGCGAGCGCCGGGTGGCGGTGGCGGTGGACGAGTTTTTGTCCATCCGCGACGCCCTGGTCAAGGATATCGGCGTGCCGGCGGCCATGGGCACCATGGTGGCCGGCGGCATGTTGCTGGAAGACGGCTCGGTCGCCTTGGTGCTGAACCCGTTCGAGATCGTCGAGACCTTCCGCAAATCGGGCTCGATCCGGGTATTGACCACGGTGGAAAAGCCGGCGGAAAAGCGGGTGCCGGTGATCTTGGTGGTCGACGATTCGCTGACCACCCGGACCTTGGAAAAAAGCATCCTGGAAGCCCACGGCTATGTGGTGCGGCTGGCGGTGGATGGGTTGGAAGCGCTGACCCGGCTGCGGGCCGAGCAGGTGGATCTGGTCATCTCCGATATCCAGATGCCGCGCCTGGACGGGTTCGGCCTGTTGCAGGCGGTCAAGGCCGATCAGGCGCTGAAATCGGTGCCGGTCATTCTGGTGTCGTCGCTGGAAGCGCGCGAGGACCGCGAACGCGGTCTGGCCTTGGGCGCCGACGCCTATGTGGTGAAACGAAAGTTCGACCAAAAAGAACTGCTTGAGACCATCGGACAGATCCTATGAGCAAGATTCGCGTTCTGATCATTGAAGATTCCCTGGTGGTGCGAGAGTTGCTCAAGCACATCATCGGTCTGGACGACCGCTTCGAGGTGGTGGCGGCGGTGGAATCGGCGGAAGAGGGGCTGTCGCGGCTGGACGCCCTGGCCCCCGACGTCATTTCCCTGGATATCCGCCTGCCCGGCATGAACGGCCTGGACGCCACGCTCCAGATCATGCAGCGCCGTCCCACCCCCATCGTCGTCGTCGCCGCCAATGTGGATGACGACGAGTTGAACATCGCCATGAACGCCCTGCGGGCCGGGGCGCTGTCGGTGGTGGAAAAGCCGGTGGGGGTGACCAACGCGGCCTTCGAATCCATGGCGCGGCATCTGTGCACCCAATTGGCGATCATGAGTCAGGTGCGGGTGGTCCGCCAGGGCATCGACCGGGGCTTGCGCTTCGGCACCACTGCCGAGCCGCCGCCGCCGCCGCCCAAGGGCACCCGCTATGCCATGTTGGGATTGGTGGCCTCCACCGGCGGGCCGCAGGCCTTGACGCAGGTGCTGACCGGGCTGGGGCCGGATTATCCGTTGCCCATCTTGCTGGTCCAGCATATCACCGCCAGCTTCCTCGATGGTTTCGTTTCCTGGCTGGCCGGGGTGACGCCGTTCGCCGTGCGTATCGCCCAAGGCGGCGAAGTGCCGGAGCCGGGGGTGATCTTCGTCCCCCCCGTCGATCGGCATCTGCGTCTGGCCGGCGGCAAGCTGGCCTTGTCGGACTTGGCCCCGGTGCACAGCCAGCGTCCGTCGGGGTCGGTGCTGCTGTCGTCCATGGCCGACGATCTGGGCCGCAACGGCCTGGGGGTGATCCTGACCGGCATGGGCAGCGACGGGGCCGAGGGCATGGCCGCCATGCACAAGGCCGGCGCCTACACCATCGCCCAGGACGAGAGCACCTGCGTGGTTTACGGCATGCCGCAGGCGGCGGTGAAGCTGCGCGCGGTCAGCGAGGTGGTGCCGCTGCCGGGGATTTCCCAACGATTGCGTGAGCTGTCCGGGGGGCGGGCATGAGCCGGGAAAACAATAAGCTGATCCTGGTGGTCGAGGATTCGGCCACCCAGGCCATGCGTTTGCAGCACGTGCTGGAAACCGAGGGGTTCACCACCGTGTGCTGCTATTCCGGCGAAGAGGCGCTCGATCAGATGAACCGGGTGTTGCCCGATCTGATCATCGTCGATTATCACCTGCCGGGCATCCAGGGCGACGAATTGTGCCGTCAGATTCACATGAACCTGACCACGCGGTCCATCCCCATCCTGATCCTGACCGCCGACGAGACCCAGGCCACCGAATTGCACGGCCTGGAATCGGGCGCCGACGATTTCGTCTCGAAATCCGAGGAAACCGACATCCTGCTGCTGCGCGTTCATAACCTGCTGCGCAAATCCAGGCACGACACCACGGTTTTGGACGTGGCCCGGTCGCTGTTCCGCCGCGCCCGCGTGCTGATCGTCGACGACAGCCCGACCTATCGCCAAAGCCTGACCGAGGAATTGCGCGACGAAGGCTGCGAGGTCACCCAGGTGCCCGGCGCCCGTGAAGGCTTGCTGGCGCTGGCTGACGACGATTTCGACTGCGTCATGGTCGACATGGTGATGCCCGAGATGGACGGCGTCGCCTTTTGCAAGGCCCTGGGCGAGCGCAACCGCGATGGTGACGCCCCCTTGGTGGTGCTGATGCTGTCGGCCTATGAAAACAAGGAAAACGTCGCCCGCGCCCTGGAAGCCGGGGCCGACGATTTCATCGGCAAATCGACGGAAATGAGTGTGTTGCGGGCGCGTTTGCGGGCATTGCTGCGCCGCAAGTTCCTGTCCGAGCAAAACCAGCGCATCGTCGAGGAATTCCGCCTGCGCGAAATGGAAGCCCTGCGCGCCAAGGCGGAAAAGGACGCCGCCGAGGCCCGCGCCGCCCTGGCCGAGGGTCTGGCCCGGGCCAATCGCGACCTGGAGGAAGCCAACCAGAAACTGCGCGAAACCCAGGTTCATCTGATCCAGTCAGAAAAGATGGCGTCGCTGGGCCAATTGGTCGCCGGCATCGCCCATGAAATCAACAATCCGCTGTCCTTCGCGCTTTCCAACGTGTTCTCGGTGGAAGGCTGGCTGGCCAGCGTCGCCGAGGCCGACGCCTTGCCCGCCGATCTGGCGGCGAAGATCACCAAGTCGCGCTCGCGCATGACCGACACCGCCCAGGGCTTGGAGCGGGTGCGTGAACTGGTGGTCAAGCTTCGCACCTTCTCGCGCCTGGACGAGGGCGAGTTCAACACCATCGACGTGCGCGAGGCGATGGAATCGGTGCTGTTGTTCCTGCGCCACAAGATGACCGGTCGCATCGAGGTGGTGCGCGACTATGCCAGTGTCAACGATTTGGCCTGTTACGGCGGTCAGCTCAATCAGGTGTTGATGAATATCGTCGCCAACGCGGTTGACGCCATCGAGGATCAGGGCATCATAACGGTGCGCACAGGGGTTGAGGGGGACATGTTCGCCATATCCGTCCAAGATAGCGGCAGCGGTATCCCCAAGGAGAACATGGAACGCATCTTCGACCCCTTCTTCACCACCAAGCCGGTGGGGCAGGGGACCGGATTGGGGCTGGCCATCTCGTACAAGATCGTCCAGGCCCATCGGGGCCGCATCGAGGTGGCGTCCGAATTGGGCCAGGGGACCGAATTCCGGGTGCTGATCCCGCGCACGCTGACCGCGTGACGTAACGAAAACAAAGGATGTCCAGGGTGAGCAAATCGGGCCGTGACAATATTCTGGTGGTCGATGACGAACCCCAGATTCTGACCGCCATCACCGACCTTTTGGAAGACGAGTTCACCGTCTGGACCGCCAGCGACGGGCCGTCGGCCCTGAAGCTTCTGGGCGTGCAGGAAATGGCGGTGATCTTGTCGGATCAGCGCATGCCGGGCATGACCGGGGCCGAGCTTTTGGGCCGCGTGCGCGAGATATCCGACGCCACCCGCGTCCTCGTCACCGGCTATTCCGATCTGGATGCCTTGGTCAAGGCGGTCAATCTGGGTCAGATTCACGCCTATCTGTCCAAGCCGTGGAACCCGCTGGAGCTGAAGGTGGTGGTGCGCACGGCGGCCGACCGCTGGCGCCTGGGCCGCACCTTGGAGCGCGAGCGCACGCTTTTGCAGGCGCTGATGGACAACGTCCCCGACGCCATCTTCTTCAAGGATGATTCCCTGCACTTCACCCGCATCAACCCGGCCCAGGCGACCATGCTGGGGCTGGACTCGCCGCTCGAGGCCATGGGCCACATGCTGGGCGATCTGGTGCCGCCGGCCTCGGCCCAACTGGCCGAGGAACAGGAACGCGACATCCTCGATCGCGGCGTGCCGATCATCGACAAGGTCGAGGCCGTGGTCGACGACAAGGGTGCCACCACTTGGTATTCCATCACCAAGGTGCCGATCCGTCTGGGCGGCGACGTGGTTGGCCTGGCCGGCATCGCCCGCGATGTCACCAAGCGCAAGCAGGCCGAGGATCTGCTGCGCCGCTCGCACGACGATTTGCAGCGGGCGGTGGACGAGCGTACCGCCTGGCTGCGCCAGGAAATCAGCCGCCGGGCCCAGGCCGAGGAACAGGCCCGCGCCGCCCGCGACGTGGCCGAGGCGTCGAGCCGGGCCAAAAGCACCTTCCTCGCCAATATGAGCCACGAATTGCGCACGCCGTTGAACGCCATCATCGGCTTTGCCGAACTGGCGGAAAGCCAGATGGGCGAGGCGGAAAAGCAGCGCCTGGGCAGCTTCATTTGCGATATCGGCGAATCGGCCCATCATCTGCTCAGGGTGATCAGCGACATCCTCGACGTGGCCCGGGTCGAGGCCGGCAAGATCAACCTGCACGAAAGCCTGATCTTCATCCCCGAGGTGATCCAGTCGGCGGTGCGGTTGACCGCGCCCAGCGTCACCGCCAAGCAGCAGACGGTGTTGACCTCGTGCCCCGACGACCTGCCGCGGCTGAAGGGCGACGAACGGCTGATCAAGCAGGTGCTGTTGAATTTGGTCGCCAATGCCAGCAAGTTCACCCAGAACAACGGCCAGATCACCATCCGCGCCGAACTGGTCGATGGCTGCGTGCGGCTGTCCATCGCCGACAACGGCTGCGGCATCGCCCCTGATGACATCGCCAAGGTGCTGCAACCCTTCGGTCAGGTGGAAAACCTGCTGGCGCCCAAGCAGGAAGGCACCGGCCTGGGCCTGCCGTTGGCGCGCGAATTCATGGAATTGCATGGTGGTAGTCTGGATGTGCAGTCGCAATTAAATCAGGGGACCACGGTCATCCTGACCTTTCCACCCGACCGTCTGGCCTGAATGCGCCCCATCGCCGCCATCCTCGCCGACAGCGGCCCCATGGACCTGCTGTCCAGCTTCGCCCGGCAATTGACCGCACAAGGGGTGCGGGTGCGCGGGCTGATCCAGCAGCATGACCCGGACATGCAACTGGTCGACGTCCATTCCGGCCAGACCTACGCCATCACCCAGAATCTGGGGCCGGATTCGGAAGCCTGCCGCATCGATCCGTCAGGCTTCGCCGAAGCGTCTGTGGTGCTGCGCGCCGCCCTGGCCGAGCCCGCCGATCTGGTCATCGTCAACCGCTTCGGCAAGCTGGAAGCCGGCGGTGCCGGCCTGTCCGCCGAGATGCTGGCGGTGATGGCCGAAGGGGTGCCGTTGCTGACCACCTTGCACGCGGAATTGCTGGAGCAATGGCAGCACTTCACCGGTCATGCCGGGGTTCTGCTGCCCGCCGATCTGGAGGCGCTGCACCGTTGGTGGGATGGCGTGCGGCAGGGGTAATTACCTGTCTTTCGTTTGTCTAATCCTCGATCCTGACCATGGCGGTAAAGCCCGAGACTTCCAGCACCCGGCGCACCGCGCCTGTGGGGCGGGACAGGACCAGCCGTGCCTGTTGCGCCTTCAGCGAGTCATGGGTGATCAGCAGCAATCCCAGCCCGGCGGCGTCCAGATGATCGATTGCGGCCATGTCCAGGCGGATTTCCGTATCCTTTTGCGGTGCCGGCATCTGCCGCAACATTTGCCGCCAGCGCGGATGGGCGTTGAAGACCAGCGCGCCGGACAGGTGGATGGCATCGGTGGTGAAGTTGTATTCGAGCGGCTGATGCATGATGGTTTCTTTCTATGCCAGCACGGTGTGCAGGAACGAATCGACGTCGCGTGACAATTTGCCGGTGGGTTCCTCCAGGTCCTCGGCGGCCCAGATCACCCGGATGGCCGAGGCATAGGCCCGGGCCGAGGTGATGGTCACCTGGGCGACGCCGTCGGCCAGGGTGCGGGCATCGGTGCTGACCGCGCTCATGCTGGCGGCGATTTCGCGAGTGGCGGCGCCTTGCTGTTCCACGGCCCCGGCGATGGAGGCGGAGACGTGGTCGATGTCGTCGATGGTGGTGGCGATGGCCTGGATCGCTCCCACCGTCTGGGCGGTGACCTGCTGGATGGTCGCCACCTGATTGGTGATCTCGGCGGTGGCCTGGGCGGTCTGGTCGGCCAGATGCTTGACCTCGGCGGCGACCACGGCGAAGCCTTTCCCGGAATCGCCGGCTCGTGCCGCCTCGATGGTGGCGTTGAGCGCCAGCATGTGGGTTTGGCGGGCGATGGTTTCGATCATGCCGACCATGGAGCCGACGCGTTGGCCGATCTCGGCCATGGCGGTGACCATGGTGTCGGTGCGGCGGGCGTCCTCGGCCGCCTTGGCGGCGATGGACGAGGCGCGGTGCGCCTGGCTGCCGATCTCGCCGACCGAGGCCGATAATTCCTCGATGGCGGTGGCCACCGACTGGACGTTGGCGGTGGTGCGCATGGAGGCTTCCGCCACGTCCAAGACGTCGCCCTGGCCGCTGCTGTCGGCGCCGTGGCCCACGTCCTCGGCGATGGTGATGATTTCGCCGGTCTTGGCCGACAGGGCGTTGGCATTGCTGCGCACGTTGGTTTCCAGCGCTTCGGCCAGCCGTGCCGTCTGTTGGCGCTGGGCGGTCTCGGCCTTGACCTTCAACTCTTCCTGCTCCGCCCGCAGGCGGGTCATGTTGGCGCTGGTTTCGCGGAAGACCTCGAAGGCCGAGGCCATGATGCCGATTTCATCGCCGCGATCGCTGAGATCGGGGCTGGCGCCGTCCTTGCCGGCGGCCAGATCGGACATGGCCCGGGTCAGTACCGTCATGGGCGCGGCCAAGGCGTGCCACAGCAGCAAGACCGCCAGGGCCAGGGCCGACAGGCTGCCGCCGATAGCCATACCGGCAATGGTCGTTGGCGGCAGACCCGAAGCTGCGGCGGCGATCACCGCGGCTTGGGCGCAGGCGCACAGCCCCAAGGCCAGGACCACCTTGGTGCGGATACCCAGATCGCAGATCAAGGGCAGGGGCATCACAGGGCTCCGACAGTGGAGGCGATGCCGCCCAGCAGGCCCAGCGATCCCAGCACTGCCCCGACGATGACGCGCAGATTGCGTCCGGCCCGGCTTCTGGTGGCGGTGGCGGCAGTCAGCAATGTGGCTTCCAGGCGCATTTCCACCTCTTTCAGAGCGTCGATGCGGCGGGTGGCGGCCTCGAACCACAGGATCGCGGTGGGGCGGTGGAGCTTGGCATCCTCGGCCAGGGCAGCGTTGCGCAAGGCGTTCACCACCCGCTCGGGATCGGCCAGCGCCGCTTGGCTGAAGCGGGCCAGTTCCGCCCCGGCACCGTCGGCGAACAGGCGCAGCAGCATGTCTTGCTGTTCACGCAGATCATGGGCACGGCGGCGGGCGGCGGCTTCCATGGTCGGCGCCGACAGGGCGGCGGTCAGGTGGGCGCGTTCCTGGCCGGCGGCTTCCTTGGCCGAAACCAGATTGAGATAGGCGGTGCCCAGTCGCGCCAGCCGACCACGGGCGGCGCTTTTCACCCCTTGGCCGATCAGGTCGAGCAAAACACCGATGCGCCCGCCATAGCCCATGGCCGCTTGGGCCGGGGGCACTTGGCGGTGCCGGATACGCTGACGATGGGCGTCCAGGCCCGCCACCCCCGAAGTCACCGCTTCATCCGGGGGATGATCGGCAAAAACACGATGAAAGGCCGCCAGACTGTCATCGGTGACGACGATTTGCCGGTCGAGCGTGGTGTAATCGTCGGCACTTTTGGACAGATAGCCCACCGACAGGCCGCGTTCGCGTTGCAATTCGTGGATCAGGCGCCCGGCGGCGACGATCTGGCCGATGCGGTCCAGGGTCTGGCCCGATGACCGCTCCTGGCGGCGCGCATCCAGCGCCAGGGCTGGCGCCGTCAGCACCAGGGCGGCGGCAGGAACGGCAAGGCCGGTCAGGGCGGCGGAGACGATAGCGTGCATGGTGACCTCCGGCGGGAAGGAGGAAGGACAGGAATTCTGTCCAAACCAAGCAAGTCATATGCCACTTATAAAGTCTTTGAATAGATTTAAGAATCGCTACAAACAAAAACGCTGCCTGCCTGTTGGGCGGGCAGCGCTTGAGCTGATGATGAAAAAATGGGCGTTAAAGTTGTGATAACCACGGCGCCAGATCGGCGCGCGCGCGTTCGGCGTACAGCTTCTTGCGGTCGCGGCCCTTGATCTTCTTGCCCCGTTCGTCCCGCTCGGGCGCCGGCGGGAACAGGCCGAAATTGATGTTCATGGGCTGATAGGTGTCGGCGTGGGCGCCGCCGGTGACATGGGTCAGGATGGCCCCCAGGGCGCTGGTTGGCGGCGGGGCGACGAAATCGTGTCCCAGCGCCTGGGCGCTGGCGGCGAGACCGGCAAGAAAGCCGATACTGGTGCTTTCCACATAGCCCTCGCAGCCGGTGATCTGACCGGCCAGACGCAGGCGGGGCTGGGCCTTCAGCCGCAATTGCTGGTCCAAAACGCGTGGGCCGTTGACGAAGGTGTTGCGGTGCAGGCCGCCCAGACGGGCGAATTCCGCCGCCTCCAGGCCGGGAATGGTGCGGAAGATGCGGGTCTGCTCGCCGTGGCGCAGCTTGGTCTGGAAGCCGACCATGTTGTAAAGCGTGCCCAGCTTGTTGTCCTGGCGCAGCTGGATCACCGCATAGGGCTTGGGGCCATAGGGATTGGTCAGCCCCACCGGCTTGCCGGGGCCGTAGGCCAGGGTTTCGCGCCCGCGTTCGGCCATCACCTCGATGGGCAGGCAGCCCTCGAAATAGGGCACGTCCTTTTCCCAATCGTGGAACGGCACCTTTTCACCGGCCAGCAGGGCGTCGATGAAGGCGTAATATTCGTCCTTGGTCAGCGGGCAATTGATGTAATCCGAGCCCTCGCCCTTGTCGTAGCGCGACTGGAACCACGCCTTGGAAAAGTCGATGCTGTCCTTATGGATGATCGGCGCGATGGCGTCGAAGAACGACAGCGAATCCTGGCCGGTGACGCTGCGGATGGCCTGGGCCAGGGGTTCCGAGGTCAAGGGGCCGGTGGCGATGACCACGTTGTCCCATTCTGCCGGCGGCAGGCCGGCCATTTCCTGGCGCAGGATGGTGACGTTGGGATGTGCGGCCAATTCCTGTTCGACCGAGGCGGAAAAGCCGTCGCGGTCCACCGCCAGGGCGCCGCCGGCGGGCACCTTGTTGCGGTCGGCGCAATCCATGATCAGCGACCCGGCCTTGCGCAACTCTTCATGCAGTAGGCCGACGGCGTTGTAATCGGCGTCGTCGGAGCGCAGAGAGTTGGAACACACCAGTTCCGCCAGCCCGTCGGTCTGGTGGGCCGGGGTTTGCCGGTGCGGGCGCATCTCGTGCAAGGTGACGCAGAGGCCGCGTTTGGCGATCTGCCAGGCGGCTTCGCAGCCGGCCAAGCCACCGCCGATGACGTGGATGGTTTTATCGGTATTCATGGGGCTGGACATAAGGCCAAGTCAGGCCGATGTCCAGCCCCATGCATCATTGCTTATTGCTTCAGCGACGATCCGCTATCGTCCGACGTGCCGACGTCCTGCACGGTGGTGACGAAGGACAGCGATGACGCCGACAGCGGGTTTTTGCCCAGGCCGATACCGCTGACCGCATTGTCCTTCTTGTCCTGCTCGCCGCTGGCCTTTTGCAGGTCCATGGGGCCGAAGGCATAGCTGGCGAAGATGGATTGGCTGGCGCTTTCTTGCTTGCGCGTGTCGTGATTGTCGGCACGATCGGTGCGCTGCAACAAGGATGGCGGGGCATGGGCCGAAACCGCTTGCATGGAATTTACTCCGTCAGAAACATCTCTGACAATCCCATTGCAGGCAGCGTGCCAACCTTAGTGTTTTGAAATATAACAAAGGTTACTTTGTTACACTGGGCAAAAGCTGCCGAACCGGGCTGTAAGAAAGCCTCAGCAAGGATATTTCTTCCTGGCGCCGGTTGGGGTATAAGCAAGCACCGCCCGCCACCCGATGGAGTAGGGGAAAACACACCCATGGCCAAGAAGTTCTATGTCGTCGGCGGCGAATACGCCGACACCGCCTTTACCACCATTGCCCCCGGTCACAAGGAAGAGCGCTTCGGCCCCTTCGGTGAGCACGAGGCCCATGTCTGCTGGCGCGCCCTGACCGGCAAGACCGTCGACAATGCCATGATCCGCTATTTCATCCGCAGCGATGACGAGCAGGGTGAAGACCAGTGGTACGTGGTCGGCGGCGAATACGCCGATACCGACTTCGACGTCATCGCCGCCGGCAAGACGCTGGAAGTGCATGGTCCGTTCGAACGTCAGCTGGCCATGAACACGTGGCGCGAGCTGACCGGCAAGACCGTCGATAACGCCATGGTCCGCTATGACCTGTGCAGCGCCGACGAACTGCCGGCCCGCCAAGGCAAGTAATCTCCATAATTTTTTTATGGACTCTGGTGCCGGTGGGAAAAACGGGGTATTTTCTTGTTTAGGATAGTTCCAAACAAGGAGATGCCCCGATGTCCCATAAATACCATGTGTTCGTTTGCACCACCTCACGCCCGGCGGGCCATCCGCGCGGCTGCTGCACCTCCAAGGGCGGCGGCACGGCCATGTTTGACCAGATGATGGCCCGGTTCCAGAAGGGCATGCTGTGGGAAAAGGGCGTCAGCCTGGCCCAGGCCAGCTGTCTGGGCTTTTGCGGCAACGGCCCGTTGATGGTGGTCTATCCCGAAGGCGTCTGGTACCAGCCGGTGGAAGCCGCCGATTACGACGAAATCGTCGATTCCCATTTCAAGAAGGGCCAAGTGGTCGAGCGCCTGCGCGTCAATCCCGGCCATTGATCGGGCTGGTTCGGGGGGCTAATCCGCCGGTCCCTCGGCCAACCGATCCTTGATCAGACCGAAGAAGGTGCGCGGTTGGCTGCCGCCTTCATAATGCCAGCCCAGATGGCTGCCGCATTGGCCGCACAGGGCGATGGTCCAGTCATAGCCCTTGAACCAGCTAAATTCCCCCGAAGGCGCGCCGATCAGGCGCAGGCCTTGCGCCAGGGAAAAACACCAGACGCAAAAAATCATCCCCGCCGGATTGAACACCACGTGTTCATGGTCGCCGCCCATGGGCAGCAGCCAGTCGTGGCGGCTGATGGTTTGCCCGCACTGGCGGCAGCGAAAGATGCTGGCGCCGGGGGCCAGCACCATCTGGGTGCTGTTTTGTCCCCCGGCATCCAGGGGCATGGTTAGGCCGTGCGCTGGATCAGGTGATAGCCGAACGGGGTTTCCACCACGTCGGAAATCTGGCCCACATCCAGGGCGAAGGCGGCGGTTTCGAATTCGCCGACCATCTGGCCGCGACCGAAATCGCCCAGATCACCGCCTTCGCGGCCCGACGGACAATCGGAATGGTCGATGGCCTGCTTGGCGAAATCGGCGCCGGCGGCGATGTCGGCCTTGATGGCGTTGATCTGGGCCAGGGCTTCGGCCTTGCTGCGTTCCGCCGAGGAATGCATGGAGCCTTCGTACATCAACAAGATGTGCGAGGCGCGGATCTGCGCTTCCGGCACCGTGCGTTGGATCAGGTGAAAGCCGAACGGGGTTTCGACCACGTCGGAAATCTCGCCTTCTGCCAGGGCGAAGGCGGCGGTGTCGAAATCGGGCACCATCATGCCGGGGCCGAACGTGCCCAAATCGCCGCCTTCACGGCCCGACGGACAATCGGAATTTTGCGCGGCCAGTTGGGCGAAGTCGGCGCCCTTGGCGATCTGGGCCTTCAGATCGGTGATCATGGCCAGCGCTTCGTCCTTGGAACGGGTTGCGGTGGACCGCATGGAGCCCTGGTACATGAGCAGGATATGCGAAGCGCGAATTTGCGAGGCCATGGAAATACTCCTAAATAGAAAATCGCGGGACCATAGCAGCAGGCAGGGCCGGGATGCTATAGCTTGCTGAAGTCATTAACGGAGAAGTTCATGAGCATCGAAACCATCGCCATCGCCTCCGGTCTGGTATTCGGCGCCGGACTGATCATCGCCAAGCTGCTGATCGGCCGCGCCCTGGCCAACAAGGCCCTGCGCGAGAAATAAGAAAAAACCCGCCGGAAAGGCGGGTTTTTTGTCAGGTCGTTTCCATCCAGACGATGGCGGCGGCCATTATCGCCAACAGGGCGACGAAGCCGGCTTTTTTCAGTCTTTGCCCCAGCGGGCCGCGATTGTCGTTGACGGCCACGGGAAATCGTCGGGGCGGCGCCGTGTGGCGCCGCCCTTCTGATGCAAAGATCTGGACGCGCTGATCAGCGCTTTTCGATCGGCGGGACATCGCGGACGTCGGAACCGATGTACAGCTGGCGCGGACGACCGATCTTCTGGTCGCTGTCGGTCAGCATTTCGTTCCACTGGGCGATCCAGCCGACGGTGCGGGCCAGGGCGAACAGGCAGGTGAACACCTGGGTCGGGATGCCCATGGCGCGGAAGATGATGCCCGAATAGAAGTCCACGTTCGGGAACAGCTTGCGCTGGACGAAGTATTCGTCTTCCAGGGCGATGCGTTCCAGTTCCATGGCCAGCTTCAACAGCGGGTCGTCCTTGACGCCCAGCTCGGTCAGCACTTCGTGGCAGGTCTGCTGCATGATCTTGGCGCGCGGGTCGTAGTTCTTGTACACCCGGTGGCCGAAGCCCATCAGACGGAACGGATCGTCCTTGTCCTTGGCCTTGGCGATGAATTCGGGGATACGGTCGACCGAGCCGATTTCATGCAGCATTTCCAGCACGGCTTCGTTGGCGCCGCCATGGGCGGGACCCCACAACGAGGCGATACCGGCGGCGATACAGGCGAACGGGTTGGCGCCCGACGAACCGGCCAGACGGACGGTGGAGGTCGAGGCGTTCTGCTCGTGATCGGCGTGCAGGATCAGGATGCGGTTCATGGCGCGGGCCAGAATCGGGCTGATCTTGTATTCCTCGCACGGGGTGGCGAACATCAGGTGCAGGAAGTTCTCGGCGTAGGACAGCTTGTTCTGCGGATACATGAACGGCTGACCCTGCGAGTACTTGTACGCCCAGCCGACGATGGTCGGCATCTTGGCGACCAAGCGATAGCTGGCGACCATGCGCTGGTGCGGGTCGTTGATGTCGGTGGAATCGTGGTAGAACGCCGCCATGGCGCCGACGACGCCGCACATCACCGCCATCGGGTGCGAGTCGCGACGGAAGCCGCGGAAGAAGAACGAGATCTGCTCGTTCAGCATGGAGTGACGGGTGATGTCGCTCTCGAACTTGGTCTTCTGCTCGGCGTTGGGCAGTTCGCCCTTCAGGATCAGATAGGCCACTTCCAGGAAGTCGCACTTCTCGGCCAGCTGGTCGATGGGATAGCCGCGGTGCAGCAGCACGCCGGCGTCACCGTCGATGTAGGTGATGGCCGACTTACAGGAACCGGTCGAGGTGTAGCCGGGGTCATAGGTGAAGATGTCCATGTCGCCGTAAAGCTTGCGGATATCCATGACCTTGGGGCCGACGGTGCCCGACAGCAGGGGCATCTCGATCTGCTTACCGGTGCTGTTGTTGATAAGCGTTACGCTTTCCTTAGTGCTCATGTCAGCTTTCCCCGTGATCCACACTAATGTGCGAGTGTTGTGCCTTGCCGTGGCGCCGGGTGACGCACGGCGGTTTCGTTCAAGGCCGACCCTTTCCCGTGGTATCTGCGATGCGGCCCAAAGTCTCGGCCCGTCCCAACACCTCCATCACCTCGAAGATGGGGGGAGAAACCGAGGATCCGGTCAGCGCCGCCCGCAAAGGCTGCGCCACCTTGCCCAATTTCTGGCCCTTGGCCTCCGCGAAAACGCGGGCGGCTTCCTCCAGAACGTCCTTTTTCCACTCGGCGGCCTCGATGGTGCCGGCGTATTCGGTCAAAAGCGCCATCTGCTCGCCGTCGGCGACCACCTTGGCCGCCTTGTCGTCAAACGCCAAAGGCCGGCGGCGGGCATAGAAGGCAGCCAGATCGGCCAGTTCGACCAGGGTCTTGGCCCGTTCCTTCAACCCGTTCATGCCGGCCAGCAGGCGGGCCTGGCCATCGGCATCGACCGCGTGCTCCAGCTTGGCCGCCAGCAACGGCGCCAACAGCTCGACCAGGCGGGCATCATCGGCGCCGCGCATGTAATGGCCGTTGAGGTTGGTCAATTTGGTCATGTCGAAACGCGACGGCGACCGACCGACGTTGTCGAGGGTGAACCATTCCACCGCCTGTTCGGTGGTGATGATCTCGTCGTCGCCATGGCTCCAGCCCAGGCGCAGCAGGTAATTGCGCATGGCCTCGGGCAAAAAGCCCATGTCACGATAGGCTTCCGCCCCCAAGGCGCCGTGGCGCTTGGACAGCTTGGCGCCGTCGGGGCCGTGGATCAGCGGGATATGGGCGAAGCGCGGCACGTCCCAGCCACAGGCCTTGTACAGCTGGTACTGGCGAAAGGCGTTGGTCAGGTGGTCGTCGCCACGGATAACGTGGGTGATGCCCATGTCGTGATCGTCCACCACCACCGAAAGCATGTAGGTGGGAGTGCCGTCGGCGCGCAACAAGACCATGTCGTCCAGTTGGGCATTGGCCACCTTGACCTCGCCCTGGACCAGATCGTCGATGACGGTCTCACCCTCTTGCGGGGCACGCAGGCGGACGACGCCGGGCACACCGGCGGGGGCCTCGGATGCATCGCGGTCGCGCCAGATACCGGGATAGCGCATGGGCTTGCCCTCGGCCTTCTGCTGGGCGCGGATGGCATCCAGTTCTTCCGGGCTGCAATAGCAGTAATAGGCCTTGCCCTCGGCCACCAACTGGCGGGCCACCTCGGCGTGGCGGTCCATGCGGGCGAACTGGAATACCGGTTCGCCGTCGCCGTCCAGGCCCAGCCATTTGAGGCCGTCGAAAATGGCATCGACGGCTGCTTGGGTCGATCGTGCCCGGTCGGTATCCTCGATGCGCAGCAGGAAGCGGCCCCCATGATGCCGGGCGAAAAGCCAGTTGAACAGCGCCGTGCGGGCGCCGCCGATGTGCAGAAAGCCGGTGGGAGAGGGGGCGAAACGGGTGACGACCTGCATGATTATTGCGCGAGGCTCCGACAACAAATTTGGCACTCGCGAACTCTGTAGCATATTCTTTCGCCCATGACAGCCCGATCATCGTATCGGAAGGCAAAATTCCTGCCCGATAGGATGGGTTTTTTCCCGCGCGAAAGGTTAGGTATCGGTCCATGCGCCGTGGCGTTTGACTTTTTGTCGCCACGCGGGCTAGTTGTCCGGTTGAAATAAGAATAAGGACATATCCATGTCGGATCAATTCGTCAGCGTGCGCGGGCTGGTTTACGAATACGGCGTCAACCGTGCCCTGGACGAGGTGAGCTTTGACCTTCCCGCCGGGTCGGTCACCGCCCTGGTCGGCCCCAACGGTGCCGGCAAGACCACGCTGTTGCGCTGTCTGGCCGGGCTCGAGCGGCCGCTGGCCGGTTCCGTCCGCATCGACGGCATCGATGTGCTTGAACAACCGCGTCTGGCCCATGCCAAGCTGGGCTTTCAACAGGATTTTTTTGGCGTCTACGACGATCTGTCGGTACGGCGCAATCTGCTGCATGCCGCCGCCATTCAGGGCATGGATGAAAACGATATGGAGGCGGCGGCGGTATGGGCGGCGGAAGCGGTCAGCCTGAGCAACCGGCTGGAAGATCGCGCCGGCACCTTGTCGCGCGGCCTGCGCCAGCGTCTGGCCATTGCGCGCTCCATGGTGCACCGGCCGCGCCTGCTGCTGATGGACGAGCCGGCCTCGGGCCTGGACCCGGAAGCCCGGCGCGAATTGTCGGGCCTGATCCGCACCTTGAACATGGCCGGCATGACCATCGTGGTGTCGTCGCACATCCTGGCCGAGCTCGAGGACTATTCCACCCACATGCTGGCCTTGCGCCAGGGCCGCGCCGCCCAGGTGGCGGTGCTGTCGGGCGAGACGGCGCCGAAATCGCGCTGGCGCCTGGGGCTGATCGGCGATGCCCGCGACGCCCTGGCCGGTATGCAGGGGGCGGCGAAGGTGGCCGATTGCCAGATCATCGATGGCGAGATCGAGTTTTCCTTCGACGGCGAACCGCTGGACCGCCACCATCTGCTGCGCCATCTGGTGGAGCAGGGCGTCATGGTCACCTCGCTCGCACCCACCGGCGGTCATCTGGAGAAGCTTTACATGGGAGAACGGGCATGACCGGCATCGCGCTGTTGCGCCTGAACCCCGAATTGCAACGCTGTCTGTGGCTGGAGCTGACCCCGACCCGGCTGGTGCTGATGCCGGCCCTGCTGGCCGTGGCCGTGGCTGGACTGCATCTGAGCGGGGTCGATGATCTGGCCCAATGGGTGCAGTACATCGTGTTCTTCCTGCTGGTGCTGTGGGGCGGGCGGCTGGCCGCCGATTCCTTCGTCGAGGAGGTGGCCCAGGGCACCTGGGACGTACAGCGTCTGTCGGCCTCCAATCCGTGGGCCATGGCCTGGGGCAAGCTGCTGGGCGGCACCTCTTATGTCTGGTACGGCGCTCTGCTGTGCCTGCTGGTTCTGCCCTTCGTCCGTGGTCGGGTGGATATGGTCGATCTGGCCACCACCTTGGTCGGCGGTCTGGCCGCCCAGGCCACCGCGCTTTTGGTGGTGCTGCTGCTGCATCGCTTCGACGCCAGCCGGCGGCGCGGTTCGACCACCTTGGCGCAGATGCTGGGCATCATCGCCGCCGTGCCGTCCTTGGGGCCGATGGCCGCTTTGTCGTCGGCGGCCAAAGGCTGGGGCGGCACCATGGCATGGTACGGCAATTCCATCCCCGTGCCGGCCTTTACCCTGGTCAACGAAATCATCGTGGTCGCCTGGCTGTTCCTGGGAATCGCCTGGCTGATCCGCCTGCAATTGGGCCATGCGCCGTCGCCCTGGCCTTATCTGGCCTTCACCCTTTATCAGATCGCATTTTTTCAGGGCTTCTTGTTCCAGGGCGGATTGGTACCGCCTTTCGCCGTCATCTTGGGCAGTTCGGCCTTGGTGGCGGCGTCGCTGACCTATCTGTCGCTGCTGGCCTCGCCGCTTTACGTCACCGACATCAAGCGCCTGCTGCGGGCCTCCGATTGGGCCGAGCGCTGGGACTGGCTGCCGTCCTGGCTGCCGGTGGCCGTTCTGGCCGTGGTTCTGGGCGCCGCCACTGTTGCCGCCGGCGGACGGGAATGGACCCTGGCGGCGGCCATCCTGGCCCTGTTCCTGCGCGACATCGCCCTGGTGGCGGCGGTGCGGCTGCTGGCGCGGCGGCGCACCGCCATGTTGTTGTGCGTGTTGGCGGTGCTGTTGTACTGGCTGCTACCCGAGGTCATGGACGGCATTGGTGGCGACGGATTGAAGGCGTGGATTTTCCCCACCCGTGATGCCGCCCCGGTCAGTCTGATCGGCCCGTGGGTGCAGGCGGCAGCGGCCCTGGTGCTGGCCGCCATCGCCTGGAACCGCAAGAAGGGCGTCTGACCGCATGGACCGGCTGCTGGCCGAGCGCGAGCGTTGGCCGCTGTGGCTGCCGGTCTTTCTCGGCCTGGGGATCGCCGCTTATTTTTCCCTGCCGGTCGAGCCGCCGCTGTGGCTGGGCTTGGCTTTGTCGGTTCTGGTGGTGATTCCGTGGGTGGTGCTGCGGCGGCGGGCCTGGACCGCCATCATCGCCCTGCCGCTGCTGGTGCTGACCTTGGGCTTTGCCATTGGTCAATGGCGCAGTGTCGTGGTGCAGGCCCCGGTCTTGGAACGCCACTCGGGCAAGGTGCTGGTCAGCGGCGTGGTGGCCGAGGTGGAGGCGGTGGCCGATGGTGGTCAGCGGGTGACGCTGGAACAGCTTCAGGTCAATCTGGACGGCCCGGTGCCGACCAAGGCGCGGTTGCGGCTGAAGCAGACCGAGCCGGTGCCGGTGGGGGCGGAAATCCGCCTGTGGGCCAATCTGATGCCGCCATCGCAGCCGGTAGCTCCCGGCGCCTTCGATTTCGCCCGCCACGCCTGGTTCCTGGGGCTGGGGGCGGTGGGCAGCGGCCTGTCCGAGGTTGAAATCCTGACCCCGCCGGGGCAGGGATATTGGCTCAACCGGTTGCGTCATCAGGTCACCTTGCGGGTGACGGAAGCCATTCCCGGCGCCGCCGGCGGTGTCGCCGCCGCCCTGATCACCGGTGAAACCGCCGGTATCCCCCGTCAGGTGATGGATCAGTACCGCGATTCCGGCCTGGCCCATCTGCTGTCCATTTCCGGCCTGCACATGAGCTTGCTGGCCGGCATGGCCTTTTTCATCCTGCGTGGTGGTCTGGCCCTGGTGCCGCGGGTGGCGCTTAATCATCCGATCAAGAAATGGGCCGCCCTGGTGGCCATGATCCTGACCTTCCTGTACATGCTGCTGGCCGGCGCCCCGGTGCCGGCGCAACGGGCCTTCCTGATGACCGGCATCGTCTTGCTGGCGGTGCTGCTGGACCGCTCGGCCCTGTCCATGCGACTGGTCGCCTGGGCGGCGGTGCTGGTGCTGGTGGTCTCGCCCGAGGCGCTGACCGGTCCCAGTTTCCAGATGTCCTTTGCCGCCGTCGCCGCCCTGATCGCCACCTATGAAGTGGTGGCCAAGCCCATGGCCGGCTGGAGCGTCAACCATTCGCGCCCGCATCATCGGCTATTGCTTTATCTGGCCGGGGTGGTGTTGTCGACCCTGGTGGCGGGCAGTTCCACCGCTTTGTACGGCGCCTATCATTTCAATCGCTTCGCCCTGTGGTCGGTGCTGGCCAATCTGCTGGCGGTGCCGATCACCGGTGTGGCGGTGATGCCCTTCGCCATGCTGTCGCTGCTGTTGATGCCGTTGGGGCTCGAGCATCTGGCCCTGGTGCCCATGGGCTGGGCGGTAACCGTGGTCAACATGGTCGCCGCCTGGGTCGCGGCCTTGCCCGGGGCGGCCATCACCCTGCCGCCCTTGGCGCCGTGGGGCATGGCCTGCTTTACCCTGGGCGGGCTGTGGCTGTTGATCTGGCGCGGCAGCTGGCGACTATGGGGGCTGGCGCCCATGGTGTTGGGCCTGAGCGGTTTTTTCCTGGCCCATCCGCCCGATCTGCTGGTGGACGGTCGCGGTTATGCCTTTGGCCTGCGTATGGAGGACGGTTCGTTGCTGGTCAGTCGCGGCGGCCGCATCATCAAGGAAAGCTGGGACCGCCGCGCCGGTCCGCTGTCGAGCGAGCGCTGGCCTAAACAGGGGCGCAGTCACGACGGCGCCTTGTCGTGTGATCCGTTGGGCTGCGTCTGGCGCCGTGACGGCATAGTGGTGGCGTTGATCCAGAACGAAGCCGGTATCGCCGCCGCTTGTGCCAGTGCCCAGGTGGTGGTCAGTGCCGTGCCGGTGCGCGATGCCTGCCGGGGACCGCGTCTGGTCATCGACCGCATCGATCTGTGGCGCCGGGGCGCCCACGCCTTGTGGCTGGACGATCTGAAAACCCTGAGCGTCGCCAAATGGCAAGGTAAGCGACCCTGGTCGCACCGCCCGGTGCGCCGGCGCAAGAAAGTCGAGGAAACACCTTCCGAGCCGGTTTCCGAGACGCAAAAGGATGATATTTAGAGCCTTTTCCGCTCTGATGAAGTCAGGGCGGAAAAGGCGACCAGCCCGCGCGGCACTGAGCGAGCCCGGCTACGGGCGCCATGGGCAGACTCCAGAGCAGATTCCGTGTGAACGGAATCTGCTCTGGACCTCGTTTCAAAACGGAAGGGTGAAACGTTCAGGCCCCAATCCGCTCAGGTCGATGTCGGGATCGCGTCCCGAGATCAGGTCGGCGACGATGCGGGCCGAGCCGGCCGCCATGGTCCAGCCCAAGGTGCCGTGGCCGGTATTCAGCCACAGACCGGGCAGGCGGGTGGCACCGATCAAGGGCACGCTGTCAGGGGTGACCGGGCGCAGGCCGGCCCAGGGTTGGGCCTGATCGAAGTCACCGGCCAGCGGGAACAGGGCGCGGGCGCGCTCCAGGATCAGGCGCCAGCGCTTGGGGTTGAGCGATGTGTCGTACCCGGTCATCTCGGCGGTGCCGGCGGCGCGCAGGCGGTCGCCCAGGCGGGAATAGACCATCTTGTGCTCGTCGTCGGTAACCGAGACGAAGGGCGCCGCCGGACCATCCGCCGGGATGGTGATGGAATAGCCCTTGGCCGGGACGATGGGCAGGCGAATGCCCGCCGGTCGCGCCAGCAAGGGGCTCCACGATCCCAGCGCCAGCACCACCGCGTCGGCCAGGATATCGCCCTGGTCGGTGCGGATTCCGGTGACCCGATCATCATCGCGCAGGATGGCGCCGACCCGGGTGCCGAAGCGGAACTCGGCCCCTTCTCGTTGGGCGTGGTCGGCCATGGCGCGGGTGAATTTATGGGCATCGCCGCTTTCATCGCCTGGTGTCAGGATGCCGCCGGCCAATTGTCCGGCCACCGAGGCCAGTGCCGGCTCGATGGCGACGCATTGCGCCGAATCCTTGATCTGGCGGTCGAGGCCGAAGCGATTCATCAGCGCCGCCGCCTTGCGGCCTTGGGCGAATTCCCGTTCCGAGCGGTAGACATGCAAGATGCCCTGGCGGCGCTGGTCGTATTGCAGCCCCAGTCTTTCACGGAGATCCTGCAAACAGGCGCGGGAATAAAGCGCGACGCGCAAGGTCCGTTCGGTATTGATGGCGGCGCGGGAAGAGGTGCAATTGGCGATGAAGCGCAGGCCCCAGGCCCACAATGCCGGGTCCCAGCGGTTCCAGCGGAACAACAAAGGCGCGTCATCGCGGCCCAGCCACTTGATCACCTTGGGCAGCACCGACGGATTGGCCCAAGGTTCGGCGTGGCAAGGTGAAATCTGGCCGCCATTGGCGAAGCTGGTTTCCATGCCGACACCGTCCTGGCGGTCGACGACCACAACCTGGTGTCCGGCCTGGGCCAGATGATATGCGGTGGTGGTGCCGATGATTCCGGCACCCAAGACCAGCACCTTCACATGCGACTCCGTTAAGCTATTCGTGAAAAAGTCCTTCGCTTCGCTCAGTGTACTTTTCCCCGAGCGACCGTCACGCAAGGTCTCAGTCCTATCCCATGCCCCGCATTGCCGCAAGGGTGGGGCGACAATGATGCGATTCGCTTGTGCCGTCGAAAGGCTTACCCTGGGTTGGTATCGACGGAGGAACGGATGAACGCCGAAATCCTGAGCGTGGCTGAAATGTACCGCGCCGATTCCCTGGCCATGGCCGGCGGCATCGCCGGTGAAACGCTGATGGAGGCCGCCGGCTGGGCGGTCGCGCGCGAGGTTCGCCGACGGTTCCAGCCCTGCCGGGTGGCAGTGTTGTGCGGGCCGGGCAACAATGGCGGCGACGGTTTCGTCATCGCTCGGTTGCTGCGCCGCCATGGCTTCGGCGTGCGGCTGGCGCTGCTGGGCGAGTTGGAAAACCTGAAGGGCGACGCCGCCATCATGGCCGGACGCTGGAGCGGCGACAGCGAAGCCCTGACCGTCGATGTGCTGGATCGGGCCCAATTGGTGGTCGATGCCCTGTTCGGCGCCGGTCTGGCCCGACCGCTGGATGGCGCGGCGGCGGACATCATCGCCGAAATCCGCCGCCGCAAGCTGCCGGTGATCGCCGTCGATGTGCCGTCGGGGGTCGATGGCGATACCGGGGCGGTGCTGGGGCTGGCGCCGCAGGCGGTGGCGACGGTGACCTTCTTCCGCAAGAAACCCGGCCATCTGCTGTATCCGGGCCGGGCCCTGTGCGGCGAGGTGGTGGTGGCCGATATCGGCATCCCCGATCAGGTGCTGGTCGAGGTTGACCCGGCCATGGCCGAGAATTGCCCCCAACTGTGGCGGGCGCATCTGCCGGTGCCGGCGGCGATGGATCATAAATACAGCCGTGGCCACCTCACCATCGTGGGCGGCGCGGTGATGACCGGGGCGGCGCGGCTGGCGGCCAGGGCAGGGCGGCGGGTCGGGGCCGGACTGGTGACCATCGCCGCCCCCGAATCCGCCTTGGCGGTCTATCGCATGGGCGATCCCGGCAACATCGTCATCGCCGATGGCGATCTGTCCGCCCTATTGGCGGATGAGCGCCGCAACGCCTGGGTGTTGGGGCCGGGGGCGGGGCAGGGCGAGGGCCGGCGCGGCCAGTTGCAGGCGGTGCTGGAGGCCGAGCGCAAATGCGTGCTGGATGCCGATGCGCTGTCGTGGTTCGGCGGCGGCAAGGATACGTTGCGGCGGCTGTTGTCGCCATCGGCGGTGCTCACCCCCCATGACGGCGAGTTCGAGCGTCTGTTCGGCGCCATTGCCGGTTCGCGGCTGGAGCGGGCGCGGCAGGCGGCGTCGTGTTCCGGCGCCGTGGTGCTGCTGAAGGGGGCGGACACGGTGATCGCGCACCCCGATGGTCGCGCCGTTCTCAACGCCAATGCCCCGCCCTGGCTGGCCACCGCCGGCTCGGGCGATGTGCTGGCCGGTATCATCGGCGGGCTGCTGGCGGCGGGCATGGATGGTTTCGACGCTGCCTGTGCCGGGGCCTGGATGCATGGGGCGGCGGCGTCGCTGATCGGCCCCGGCCTGATCGCCGAGGATATGGATCAATCCTTGCCGGTGGTGTTGCGCAGTCTTTACCATAAGGAAAATGCACCTAAATCCTGAGGCGTAACGACAATCATAAAGGGAGGCCGCCCATGACCCAGGTGATGGTTCCGTCCTTGCTGGACCGTATCAAGGGCTTGGCCAAATCGTGGCTGGACGTGGCCGGCAGCGCCAAGGGCTGCGAGGCCCTGAACTTCGCCCCCGACCTTTCCGACGATGATCTCGCCTGTCTGCGCGGGCAGATGCAGGCCTGCCTCGACGGCAAGGGCGGCGAGGTGTCCGCCCGTGCCCGTGCCGCCGCCCTGGGGCGCGAATACCTGTCACTGTCGACCGAGGGACGGCGCCGTTTTCTTAAACTGGCGGCGGATGAATTCGGCCCCGATTCCCATGCGGTGGATCAGGCCATGGAAGCCCTGCGCCAAGCCCCCGCCGACAAGCGCGCGCTGGCCGAACAACGTCTGCGCCAGGTGCTGGAGCCGCCGCGCCTGACCTTGCTGACCCAGTTCAACGCCCTGCCCGAGGGGGTGAAGTTCCTGGTGGACATGCGGGCCGAACTGGCGGTGTTGGCCAAGGGCGATGCCGGCTTGCGGGCGCTGGAAGCCGACCTCAAGGGGTTGCTGGCGGCGTGGTTCGACGTCGGCTTTCTCGAATTGCGCCGCCTGACCTGGGCGTCACCGGCCAATGTGCTGGAAAAGCTGATCCATTATGAAGCCGTGCACGCCATCCATGGCTGGGACGATCTGAAGAACCGCCTGGATTCCGACCGCCGGCTTTACGGCTTTTTCCATCCGCGCATGCCGGACGAGCCGCTGATCTTCGTCGAGGTCGCCCTGGTCCAGGGTATGAGCGGCGACATCCATCAATTACTGGATTTGAACGCGCCGCCAGGCAACCCCGAGGCCGCCGACACCGCCATTTTCTATTCCATCAACAATGCCCAGCGCGGGTTGAACGGCATCAGCTTCGGCAATTTCCTGATCAAGCGGGTGGTCGAGGAACTGACGCGCGAGTTCAAATCGCTCAAGACCTTCGCCACCCTGTCGCCGCTTCCCGGTTTCCGCCCCTGGCTGGAAGCAAAGCTGGGGACGGGCGAGCCCGGTCTGTTGACCGGCCCCGAGCATCGGGCGCTGGCCCAGATTTCCAACGGTTTGGCGGCCAAGGGCAGCCTGAAGACGCTGCTGGCCGATCCGGCCTGGATCGACGACAGCCATCTGGCCGAAACCCTGCGGGCGCCGCTGTCGCGACTGGCGGCCCGCTATCTGGCCGAGGAGCGCAAGGGAGCCGACCGCGCCATCGACCCAGTGGCCCATTTTCACCTTTCCAACGGCGCCCGCATCGAGCGGCTGAACTGGCTGGCCGATACCAGCGCCAAGGGGCTGGCCCAGTCCTGCGGCCTGATGGTCAATTATCTTTATAAGCTGGACGACATCGAAACCAATCACGAAGCCTATGCCGGGCGCGGCAAGGTGGTGATCTCACAAGGGGTCAAGGCGTTGTTGAAAGGTTGACAGCATCAAGGCAAGGGCGTAGCAGCAAGTCTTGAGCCGCCGGAGCCCCCGCGATGCTGACTGTCTTTTATCTCGATCAAGGCCTGCTGTGTCAGGACGTGGTGCAGGGCGGTGGGGGCGGCGGGCTGCCGCCTTCGACGGTGTGGATCGACCTGCTGTCACCAACGCGCGACGAGGAGCGGTTGGTGGAGGTGTGGACCGAGATCGAAGTTCCCACCCGTGAGGAAATGCAGGAAATCGAGCTGTCCAGTCGCCTTTATGTGGAGGGTCGGGCCATGGTCATGACCATGCCGATCATTAACAAGGCGACGACCGAAGCCCCCGAATCGGCGGCAATCACCTTCATCATCGTCGATGGCCGCATGATCACCGTGCGCTATGTCGATCCGGTGCCGTTTTCCATGTTCATCCGCCGGATCAGCCGCAACCCCGCCATGATCGCCGATGGTGAGAAAGCGTTGATGGGATTGCTGGAACAGATCGCCGATCGTCTGGCCGACATTCTGGAAGGGGCAACCGCCGATCTTGAGGCATTGTCCCGTCAGGTCTTTGTTTCCGCCGATGATCAACCGCGCGGCAGCAAGGACTTGCGTCGTATCTTGCAGAATGTCGGTCGGACCGGGGATCTGGCCACCCGGGCCAAGGACAGCTTGCTGGGGCTGAACCGGCTGCTGCTGTTCTTGTCGGCGCAAGCCAGTTTCAAGAAAGACGCCCGGTCGCGCATCAAGACGCTGATGCGCGACGCCACCTCCATCGCCGAACATGCCAATTTTCTGTCCAGCAAGGTTTCATTTCTGCTCGACGCCACTTTGGGCCTGATCAATATCGAGCAGAACAACATCATCAAGATTTTCTCGGTGGCGGCGGTGGCCTTTCTGCCGCCGACATTGATCGCCAGTATTTACGGCATGAATTTTCAGGTCATGCCGGAACTGGGCTGGCGCTTTGGGTACCTGTGGGCAATAGGGCTGATGCTTTTGTCGGCCATCGTGCCGCTATGGTACTTCCGGCGCCGCAAGTGGCTTTAGACCAGTTTCAAAAGTGGCCCGTGACGGGCCGATCAGCCGGCGCGGATGTCGCGGACGAAATTGTCCACCTGTTGTTCCAGCACGTTGGAATTTTCCGCCAGTGAGGCGGCGGCGGTCAGCACCTCGCGTGCGGTATTGCCGGTTTCATAGGCGGCGGCGGAGACGCGGGCGATGGTGCCGGTGACTTCCTGGGTGCCCATGGCCGCCTGCTGGACGTTGCGGGCGATTTCCTGGGTGGCGGCGCCCTGTTCCTCGACCGCGGCGGCGATGGAGCCGGCGATGTCGTTGATCTGGCCGATGGTCCGGGCGATGTCGCCGATGGCGCCCACCGCGTCGCGGGTGGCGTTTTGCACGGCGTTGATCTGCTGGCCGATTTCCTGGGTCGCCTTGGCGGTCTGGTTGGCCAGCGACTTCACTTCGTTGGCGACGACGGCGAAGCCCTTGCCGGCATCGCCGGCGCGCGCCGCCTCGATGGTGGCGTTCAGCGCCAACAGATTGGTCTGGCTGGCGATGGCATTGATCAGATTGACCACCTGGCCGATCTTGGCGGCGGCTTCCGACAGGCTTTCCACCATTTCGTTGGTGCGCGCCGCTTCTTCCATGGCCGACGAGGCGATGGAGGCGGAATGCGACACCTGACGACTGATTTCCTCGATGGAGGACGACAATTCCTCGGCGGCCGCGGCCACGGTCTGGATGTTGGTGGTGGCTTCCTCGGCGGCGGCGGCCACGGTGGTCGACTGAACCGAGGTTTCCTCGGCGTTGGCGGCCATGGTGCGGGCGGCGGCTTCCACCTGGGTGGCGGCACTGGCGACCTGCGACACCACGCCCTTGACGTCACGCTCGAACCCGTCGGCCTTGCTTCCCAGTTCACGGGCGATGATCGCGGCGGTGTTGGTCTCGATATAGACCGAGGTGGCCAGGTCCATGTCCAGATAGGCCGCCTTGTTGACGGCGGCGATGACGCGGGCGGCCATTTCCGGCTTCTTGCGATAGGCTTGGACCGCCAGGGCGAACACCTGATTCAGCACGAAGCAATAACCGGCGGTATACCACCGGGGCTCAAGGCCGATGCGCTGATGAATTTGGCCGATCTGGGTGACGTTGGCGAAATAATTTTCGTCGAAATTGCCGATGAACACCGAATCCAGCCAGTGCTTCTTCTGCATGGCGGCGGCATGGGCAATGCGTTCGGGGGTGGCGAATTTGACCGAGATTTCGGGATAGTTTTTGACGTGAGCATAAAACGAATCAAGCAACCGATCGATATGGGGCGCCAAAATGACGCGGAACTCGCGCAAGGTCGCGCAGGTGTCGGCATCGATCTGCAAAAAGTCGATACGTCCCGAACGGTCCAGATCCATCACTTGAAAGCCCCCCCAGAGCCAGCAACTATACCGAAGACGCGGAGCACCCATTCATAAGTGGGGGCCCCAACCTCCGTTTACACTACACCGAAGTATAAGATAATTATCGCAAAGTCTATATGGTTTTTAAAACTCGTCGATGCTGGGCTTGTGAAAAAACCCGCTCACAAGGTCTGTATCAACGCGCTTTTCCATGCTATAGACACGCGTTCCGGCGGGCCGGGCCTGGAAATCAGCCGATTCTCAGGTCCGCGCACCCGAACTTTGGCGGGCGTGGCGGAACTGGTAGACGCACCAGATTTAGGTTCTGGCGGTGAAAGCCGTGGGGGTTCAAGTCCCTTCGCCCGCACCAGTTTCGCCCTGTCAAAGGCCCCGTATGTGGGGGCGGGTGGATGCTGGTATTCTTCAACGTATTGATTCGATTGGCGAAAGACTGATGCAGGTAACCGAGACCAATGCTGATGGCCTGAAGCGCGAGTTCAAGGTCGTCGTCCCCGCGAGTCAGCTCCAGACGCGCACCCAGGATCGGCTGGCGGAAATCGCCCGCACCGTGAAGCTGCCCGGCTTCCGTCCCGGCAAGGTGCCGATGAAGATCGTGCAGCAGAAGTATACTGCCGCCATCATGGGCGAAGTGCTCGAGCAGGCGGTGAACGACGGCACCCACAACGCCATCACCGAGCGCAACCTGCGCCCCGCCGCCCAGCCCAAGGTCGAGATTTCGTCCTATGCCGAGGGCGCGGACCTGGAATTCACCGTGGCCTTGGAAATCCTGCCGGAAATCACGCCGATGGATTTCTCCACCATTTCGCTGGAACGCGAAAAGGCCGAGATTCCGGCCGAGGAAATCGACGAGACCCTGAAGAACATCGCCGATCGCAACGAAAGCACCGAGACGGTGGAACGCGCCTCGGCTTCGGGCGACGTGGTGGTCATCGACTTCGTCGGCAAGCAAGACGGCGTGGCCTTCCCCGGCGGCACCGCCGAGGGCTATGCGCTCAAGCTGGGTTCCAACACCTTCATCCCCGGCTTCGAAGACCAGTTGGTCGGCAAGTCGGCGGGCGACACCGCCACCGTGACTGTGACCTTCCCCGAGGGTTATGGCAATGCCGAGCTGGCGGGCAAGCCGGCGGAATTCGACGTCACCGTCAAGGAAGTGAAGGCGGCGGTTCCGGCGGCCATCGACGACGAACTGGCCAAGAAGGTCGGTCTCGATTCGCTCGATGCCCTGAAGGGCGCCATCTCCGAGGAAATCGGTCGCGAACTGAACGCCATCGGCCGCAACAAGGTCAAGCGCGCCCTGCTGGACGCCCTGGCCGCCGGCCATGATTTCCAGGTGCCGGCCAGCATGGTCGAGCAGGAATTCGAAACCATCTGGAAGCAGCTGGAAACCGATCGTGAAGCCGGTCGTCTGGACCCGTCCGACGAAGGCAAGGATGACGATACCCTGAAGGCCGAGTACAAGACGCTGGCCGAACGCCGCGTCCGTCTGGGTCTGCTGCTGGCCGAAGTCGGTCAGAAGAACAACGTCACCGTCACCCAGGACGACCTGAACAAGGCGTTGATCGAGGAAGCCCGCCGCTATCCCGGCCAGGAACACATGGTGTTCCAGTACTACAAGGGTAACCCGGATGCGCTGAACGCCCTGCGCGCCCCCATCTTTGAAGAAAAGGTGGTGGATTTCATCCTGGAACTGGCCAAGGTGACCGACAAGCCGGTTTCGGCGGCCGAGCTTCGCAAGGATCCGGACGAGGCCGAGGCCACGGACGAGGCCAAGCCGAAGAAGAAGGCCGCCGCCAAGAAGAAGGCGGCCGACACGGCGGAGTAAGGTGATCAGGCGCCGGCATTTCCCCATGGAAATGCCGGCGTCCCACTTGTGCTATCGGGTTTTCTCCCCCATTGTTTATTGCAGCGCGATCATTTGCGCCGGATTGCCAAGAAGAAGGACAGACCATGCGAGAGAGAGACCCCATCGACCTCTACATGAACACCCTGGTGCCGATGGTGGTCGAGCAGACCAACCGGGGCGAGCGTTCCTACGACATCTATTCGCGCCTGCTGAAGGAGCGCATCGTTTTCCTGACCGGTCAGGTCTATGATGAAGTGTCGACGTTGATTTGCGCCCAGTTGCTGTTCCTGGAATCGGAAAATCCCAACAAGGACATCGCGTTCTACATCAATTCGCCCGGCGGCGTGGTGACCAGTGGTCTGGCCATGTACGACACCATGCAGTACATCCGCCCGTCCGTGTCCACCGTGTGCCTGGGGCAAGCCGCCTCCATGGGCTCGCTGCTGTTGACCGCCGGCGCCAAGGGCAAGCGCTTCTCCCTGCCCAACGCCCGGGTGATGATCCATCAGCCGTCCGGCGGTGCCCAGGGGCAGGCCACCGATATCGAGATTCAGGCGCGCGAAATTCTGGCTTTGCGGGCCCGGCTCAACAACATGTATGTGCAGCATACCGGCCAGACTCTCGAGGTGATCGAGCGGGCGATGGAGCGCGACAAGTACATGACCGCCGACGAAGCCAAGGAATTCGGCCTCATCGACGAGGTGGTGTCCAACCGTCCGACGCTGGAAGAGATCCAGGCCAAGGGCTGACCGGACGCAGAGGGCGGGCTTGGGATTTAGCCGAATTCAGGATTTTTCCCGCTTTGGGATTTTGCCGGATGCGGGATTTTTCCCGCTTTGGGATTTTGATTGTGCGGCGCTGTTGGCTGTGGCTAACATGATTCCCAAGCTTCCTGCCGCTTATTATCCAATGGAGTACCGATGACCAAGTCCACAAGCGGCGATTCCAAGAACACTCTGTACTGCTCCTTCTGCGGAAAGAGCCAGCATGAAGTGCGCAAACTGATCGCCGGGCCGACTGTCTTCATCTGCGATGAATGCGTCGAGCTGTGCATGGACATCATCCGCGAAGAGCATAAGACCCATCTGGTCCGCTCGCGCGACGGCGTCCCCACCCCCAAGGACATCCGGGCCGTTCTGGACGATTATGTGATCGGCCAGGACCACGCCAAGAAGGTTCTGTCCGTTGCCGTGCACAACCACTACAAGCGGTTGCAGCATGGTGGCAAGGCTGGCGAAGTGGAAATCGCCAAGTCCAACATTCTGCTGATCGGCCCCACCGGCTGCGGCAAGACCCTGTTGGCGCAGACCCTGGCTCGCATCCTGGATGTGCCCTTCACCATGGCCGACGCCACCACCTTGACCGAAGCCGGTTATGTGGGCGAGGACGTGGAAAACATCATCCTCAAGCTGTTGCAGGCGGCGGAATACAATGTCGAGCGGGCTCAGCGCGGCATCGTCTATATCGACGAGGTCGACAAGATCAGCCGCAAGTCCGACAACCCGTCGATCACCCGCGACGTCTCGGGCGAGGGTGTGCAGCAGGCGCTGTTGAAGATCATGGAAGGCACCGTCGCCTCGGTGCCGCCGCAAGGCGGGCGCAAGCATCCGCAGCAGGAATTCCTGCAGGTGGACACCACCAACATCCTGTTCATCTGCGGCGGCGCCTTCGCCGGTCTGGAAAAGGTGATCGGTACCCGCGGCAAGAACAATTCCATCGGTTTCGGCGCCGAAGTGCGCGGCCCGGACGAGCGCCGGACCGGTCAGATCCTGCGCGAGGTCGAGCCCGAGGATCTGCTGAAATTCGGTCTGATCCCTGAATTCGTCGGTCGTCTGCCGGTGCTGGCCACCTTGGATGATCTCGACGTCGGCGCTTTGGTGGAAATCCTGTCCAAGCCCAAGAACGCCCTGGTCAAGCAGTACCAGCGTCTGTTCGAGATGGAAGACACCCGTCTGTCCTTCAAGGAAGACGCCCTGGTGTCCATCGCCGAGAAGGCCATCGCCCGCAAGACCGGCGCCCGTGGCCTGCGTTCGATCATGGAGAGCATTCTGCTCGATACCATGTTCGAGCTGCCGGGCATGGAGGAAGTCGAGGAAGTGGTGGTCAACAAGGAAGTGGTGGAGAACCGGGCCCAGCCTCTGCTCATTTACTCGGAACGGCGTGAAGACGTCGGCGCCGGCGCCTGATCGGCGCCGGTCCGTCCGGGTCATGATCGGGTTTTCCCCTTGACGGGGCGGGGAATCCGACCATCTAGGTAGAATATAATAAGTCTAAAGCCGGTGTGGGGCAGCCCAGCCCCAGCCGCAGGCCCGAAGAGGTAGCATGTCCGAAATCGCTCGTGGCGACGTCTTCCCCGTTCTTCCGCTGCGCGACATCGTCGTCTTCCCCCATATGATCGTTCCGCTGTTTGTCGGTCGTGACAAATCGGTGCGCGCGCTGGAAGACGTGATGCGCGAAGACAAGCAGATCCTGCTGGTCGCGCAAAAGAACGCCGCTCAGGATGATCCGACCACCGCCGACATTTACGATGTCGGCACCGTGTCCACTGTCCTGCAATTGCTGAAGCTGCCCGACGGCACCGTCAAGGTGCTGGTGGAAGGTGGCCGCCGCGCCCGCATCACCGGCTTCACCGACAACGAATCCTTCTTCCAGGCCACCGCCGAGATGATCGATGACGGCGTGTTGGAAGGCCAGGAACTGGAAGCCCTGTCCCGTTCGGTGGTCGGCCAGTTCGAGCAATACATCAAGCTCAACAAGAAGATTCCGCCGGAAGTGCTGGTCTCGGTCAATCAGATCGAAGACCCCGCCAAGCTGGCCGACACGGTGGCCTCGCACCTGTCGCTCAAGATTTCCGAAAAGCAGGAATTGCTGGAGTTGGGCACCACCGCCGAGCGGCTGGAACGCGTCTATTCCTATATGGAAGGCGAGATCGGCGTCCTGCAGGTGGAAAAGAAGATTCGCAACCGGGTCAAGCGCCAGATGGAGAAGACCCAGCGCGAGTATTATCTGAACGAGCAACTGAAGGCGATCCAGAAGGAACTGGGCGAAGGCGACGACGGCAAGGACGAATCGGCCGAGCTGGAAGAGCGCATCGCCAAGACCCGCCTGTCGAAGGAAGCGCGCGAAAAGGCCTTGGCCGAGCTGAAGAAGCTGAAGTCCATGAGCCCGATGTCGGCGGAAGCCACCGTGGTGCGCAATTACCTGGACTGGATTTTGACCATTCCGTGGAAGAAGCGGACCAAGGTCAAGAAGGACGTCAAGCTGGCGGAAAAGATCCTCAATTCCGAACATTACGGGCTTGAGAAGGTCAAGGAACGCATCGTCGAGTACTTGGCGGTGCAAACCCGCACCGAAAAGGTCAAGGGCCCGATCCTGTGCCTGGTCGGCCCGCCCGGCGTCGGCAAGACCTCGCTCGGCAAGTCCATGGCCCAGGCGACCGGGCGCAATTTCGTCCGCATCTCCTTGGGTGGCGTGCGCGACGAAGCCGAAGTGCGCGGCCATCGCCGCACCTATATCGGCTCCATGCCCGGCAAGATCATTCAGGGCATGAAGAAGGCCAAGTCGTCCAATCCGCTGTTCCTGCTCGACGAAATCGACAAGCTGGGCGCCGATTGGCGCGGCGATCCGTCCTCGGCCCTGCTTGAAGTGCTGGACCCGGAGCAGAATGCCACCTTCAACGACCATTACCTCGAGGTCGATTACGATCTGTCCGACGTGATGTTCGTCACCACCGCCAACACGCTGCGCATGCCGCAGCCGTTGCTGGACCGTATGGAACTGATCCGTCTGTCGGGCTACACCGAGGACGAAAAGGTGGAAATCGCCAAGCGTCACCTGTTCGACAAGGTGGCCACCGCCGCCGGTCTGAAGAAGGGTGAATGGACGGTGTCCGACGACGCCATCCGCGATCTGTGCCGCTATTACACCCGCGAAGCCGGGGTGCGCAGCCTGGAACGTGAATTGGCTAACCTAGCCCGCAAGGCCACCACCGAGATCGTGTCCAAGGGCAAGTTGAAGGTGGCGGTGACGCCCAGGAACCTGGAAAAATACGCCGGCGTGCGCAAGTACCGCTTCGGCGAGGCCGAGCTGGAAGACATGGTCGGTGCCGTCACCGGTCTGGCCTGGACCGAGGTGGGCGGCGAATTGCTGACCATCGAGGCGGTGACCATGCCGGGCAAGGGCAGCTTCAGCCATACCGGCAAGCTGGGCGACGTCATGCAGGAATCGGTGCAGGCGGCGCGGTCCTATGTGCGCTCGCGTTCGGTCAGCTTGGGTATCAAGCCGACGGTGTTCGAGAAGAAGGACATCCACGTCCACGTGCCCGAAGGCGCCACCCCCAAGGACGGTCCGTCCGCCGGTATCGCCATGTGCACGGCCATCGTTTCGGCCATCACCGGCATCACCGTGCGGCGTGAAGTGGCCATGACCGGCGAAATCACCCTGCGCGGTCGGGTGCTGCCCATCGGCGGCCTCAAGGAAAAGCTGCTGGCGGCGTTGCGCGGCGGTCTGAAGACCGTGCTGATCCCCAAGGACAATGAAAAGGACTTGGCGGAAATCCCCGATAACGTCAAGAAGGGCCTGGAAATCGTGCCGGTCGGTACGGTGGACGAGGTGCTGGCCCGGGCGTTGACCCGCATGCCGGTCCCCATCGAGTGGGAGGAGCCCGCCGATGGCGCCGCTTCCACCACCAAGGATGGCGAAGCGGGGGCGGTGCTGACCCACTGACTTGATAACTGTTTTTGATAAATAACGGCGGCCCGGGATTCCGGGCCGCCGTTAACTATTTCGGCCTCGGGTGAAGACCCTATATTTATCAAAGATGGTCTAAAAATGGCGGAAAACATAAGGTTTCCGCGCTTTGATGATTGACGCTGGGGAAAAAGCGGAATTAAACTTTTCACCTGTAATTTCCCTGCGGGTGCACTGGGATGGTGCCGGCGGGTTCAACTTTCCAAAGGGGGCACTCAGGTGAACAAGAATGATCTCGTGACGGCGGTTGCCGCCAGCGCTGGCCTGTCCAAGGCTGATGCCGCCAAGGCTGTTGATGGTGTATTCGATGCCATTTCCGGCGCCTTGGCCGGTGGTGACGACGTGCGTCTGGTCGGCTTCGGCACTTTCGCCGTGTCCGAACGCGCCGCCTCCGAGGGCCGCAACCCGCGCACCGGCGAAACCATCAAGATTCCGGCGTCGAAGCAGCCGAAGTTCAAGGCCGGCAAGGGCCTGAAGGATTCCGTGCAGTAATCCCCCTTGGGGTGAAGACATCAGGGCCGGACCAGCCAGGGGGCAGGTCCGGCCCTTGTTTTTGCCCCATTGCCTTTTGCCGCAATCCCCCGTATGAACCATGTCCTGGCTGCCGGGCGGTTAGCTCAGATGGTAGAGCGCCTGCTTTACACGCAGGATGTCGGCGGTTCGATCCCGTCACCGCCCACCACGCCTGTAAGGCATGGGCCTTTGCGTGGTCCAAAGTGTGGGTCGTTTCGATAGCGCCCCTTCGTGGCGCACTTCCTAATCCCCCCAAGCGCAGTTGACCTTTTTGAGGTCGACATGTCGTACGCGCTCTTTTGGTGCATGGCTTGCCCAAGGTGAAAGCTAAAACCAACAGAGGATTGCGCCCTCATGCAGGCACGCTGGGCCCATCACCCTTTCCCAATATTCGCGCCCGGACCCTACCCGTTCGGCCCGCCCATCTCCACCCGTTGGCGGAGGGCAGGGGGCTTGCTGCGCCGCAGCACACAACAGATTGTGGCAAAATTGCTGTTGGCAAGGGGTATGTTTGCTTGACAGTCTTCCGGCCCTGCATTACACCACCCCTACCCGCGCGGGTGGCTGCGTTGGGGGTGTAGCTCAGTTGGTTAGAGCGCCGGCCTGTCACGCCGGAGGTCGCGGGTTCGAGCCCCGTCACTCCCGCCACCAGCCAGGGCTGGATTGTCTTTTCTTCGCGAAAGGATGATCTATCCTGGCGGCCATTGGCGCTTGAGGCTAGTGTCTTGCCGGGAGGGTCTCTCTTCCATATTTGCCTGAACAGGGTTTGTCATTCCGCCGCCAGTCTTACCGCCCGACGCGCAGCCGCGCCTTGGGCCGGTTGCTTGTGGCGCGGCAGATCGTTACGGGCCGGGAAGGGCGGGCGCTTCGGGCGGACCCAATATATATAAGGGCTGGATGATGGAAGCTTGGCTGCTCGAATATCTGCCGATCCTGATCTTCATCGGAATTGCCGTCGCCGTTTCCGTGATCGCGGTGGGCGCGTCGTGGCTGGTGGGGCGGCAAAAGCCCGACCCCGAGAAGAACGCGGCCTATGAATGCGGTTTCGAGGCCTTCGGCGACGCGCGCTCCAAGTTCGACGTGCGGTTCTATCTTGTCGCCATCCTCTTCATCATCTTCGATCTGGAAGTGGCCTTCCTGTTCCCGTGGGCGGTGTCCCTGGGCAAGATCGGCATGTTCGGCTTCTGGTCGATGATGGTGTTCCTGGGGGTGCTGACCATCGGCTTCATCTATGAATGGCGAAAGGGAGCCTTGGAATGGGAGTGACCAATTCCGGTCTGGTGACGCCCGCGCATGCTGCGCCGCTGCCTCAGGGCGCGGCGCAAGACAGCGTTCTGAAGTTGGTCACCGACGAACTCGAAGACAAGGGCTTCGTCCTCGCCAATGTGGACAAGCTGGTCAACTGGGCGCGCACCGGCTCGTTGTGGCCGATGACCTTCGGTCTGGCCTGCTGCGCCGTGGAGATGATCCACGCCGGCTGTTCGCGCTATGACATGGACCGCTTCGGCGTCGTCTTCCGTCCCAGCCCGCGCCAGTCCGACGTGATGATCGTCGCCGGCACGCTCACCAACAAGATGGCCCCGGCGTTGCGCCGCGTCTACGACCAGATGGCCGAGCCGCGCTGGGTCATCTCCATGGGTTCGTGCGCCAATGGCGGCGGCTATTACCATTATTCCTATTCGGTGGTGCGCGGTTGCGACCGCGTGGTTCCGGTGGACGTCTATGTCCCCGGCTGTCCGCCGACGGCGGAAGCGCTTCTGTACGGCATCTTGCAGTTACAGAAGAAGATCCGCCGTACCGGCTCCATTCTCCGCTAGAACCGACAGGGACGGCCAGACACCATGACGCAAGTGCTGAAGGACCTGGGCGACTATATCGCCGCTGCCCTGCCCAACGACGTGCTTTCCACCGAGGTCAATCGCGTCGGCGAGTTGACCGTATTGGTGCGCACCCCTTCCATCGCCAAGGTTCTGACCTTCCTGCGCGATGATTCCGGCTGCCTGTTCAAGCAACTGGTCGATGTCTGCGGCGTCGATTGGCCGGGCCGGGAAGACCGTTTCGACGTGGTCTACCACCTGCTGTCGCTGAAGCATAACCAGCGTGTGCGGGTCAAGGTCGCCACCGACGAGGAAACGCCGGTGCCGTCCGTGGTCGGTGTGTTCTCTTCCGCCGGTTGGTTCGAGCGCGAGACCTGGGACATGTTCGGCGTGATCTTCTCCGATCACCCCGATCTGCGCCGTCTCCTCACCGATTACGGCTTCGAGGGCCATCCTCTGCGCAAGGACTTCCCGCTCACCGGCCATGTGGAACTGCGCTACGACGACGAGTTGAAGCGCTGCGTCTACGAGCCGGTCAAGCTGGTGCAGGATTTCCGCAATTTTGATTTCCTGTCGCCGTGGGAAGGCCAAGGCCTGCCCGGCGACGAAAAGGCGGGGAGCCACTGACATGGCCGAATCGCAGATCAAGAGCTACAACATCAATTTCGGTCCCCAGCATCCGGCCGCGCACGGCGTGCTGCGCCTGATCCTGGAAATGTCGGGTGAAACCGTCGACCGCGCCGACCCGCATATCGGCCTGCTGCATCGCGGCACCGAAAAGCTGATCGAGCACAAGATCTACACCCAGGCGACGCCCTATTTCGACCGCCTGGACTATGTCGGCACCATGAACCAGGAGCACGCCTTCGTCATGGCGGCGGAAAAGCTGCTGGGCGTCACCGTGCCGCTGCGCGGCCAGTACATCCGCGTGCTTTATTGCGAAATGGGCCGCATCCTCAACCACATCCTCAATATCTGCTCCTTCGTCTTCGACGTCGGCGGCATGACGCCGATGCTGTGGGGTTTCGAGGAACGCGAGAAGCTGATGGAGTTCTACGAGCGCGCTTGCGGTGCTCGTCTGCACGCCAATTACTTCCGCGTCGGCGGCGTCGCCCAGGATCTGCCGGCGGGTCTCTTGGAAGACATCGATGCCTGGTGCGATCAGTATCCCAAGGTCATCGATGATATCGAGACCCTGGTGACCGAAAACCGTATCTTCAAGCAGCGCACCGTCGATATCGGCACCGTCAGCGCCGAACAGGCGCTGGATTGGGGCTTTACCGGTCCCAATCTGCGCGCCTCGGGCATCGCCTGGGATCTGCGCAAGAGCCAGCCCTACGAAGTCTATGACCGCATGGATTTCGACATTCCGGTGGGCAAGGTCGGCGATTGCTATGACCGTTACCTGATCCGCATCATCGAGATGCGCGAATCGGTGAAGATCATGAAGCAATGCATCCGCGAGATGCCGTCCGGCCCGGTCAAGGTCGATGACCGCAAGGTGTCGCCGCCGCCCCGGGCCGAGATGAAGCAGTCGATGGAAGCGCTGATCCATCACTTCAAGCTGTTCACCGAAGGCTTCCATGTGCCGGCAGGCGAGGTCTATGCGGCGGTCGAGGCGCCCAAGGGCGAATTCGCCGTCTATCTGGTCGCCGACGGCAGCAACAAGCCTTATCGCTGCAAGATCCGTCCGCCGGGATACGTTCACCTGCAGGCGCTGGACATGATGTCGAAGGGACACATGCTGGCCGACGTGGTGGCCAATATCGGCTCCATCGACATCGTTTTCGGCGAGATCGACCGATGAGCACTGAACAAGACATGACCAGCTTCGCCTTCACTCCGGAAAATCTGGAGACGGCCAAGAAAATCATCGCCAAGTACCCGGCGGGCCGTCAGCAATCGGCGGTGATGCCGCTGCTTGATCTGGCCCAGCGTCAGGTCGGCTGGACCTCCATCGCGGTGATCGAATATATCGCCGAGATGCTGGAAATGGCGCCGATCCGGGTGCAGGAAGTGGTGACCTTCTACACCATGTACAACCAGAAGCCCGTGGGTCAGTACCACGTGCAGGTGTGCACCAATATCTGTTGCCTGTTGCGTGGCTCGGATGGCGTCGGCGAGACCGTCAAGGAATTGCTCGGCGTCGAGTGGGGCGAAACCACCGCCGACGGCAAGTTCACCCTGGCCGAGGTGGAATGCCTGGGCGCTTGCGTCAACGCGCCGATGATGCAGATCAACGACGATTATTACGAGGACCTGACGCCGGAAAGCACCAAGGCGGTGCTGGAAGCGCTCAAGCGGGGCGAAACCCCGGCTCCGGGCCCGCAGGGCGGCCGGCAGTTCTCGGCTCCTGAGGGTGGCCCGACCACCCTTGGCGACCTCACCTTCGGACCGGAGAAGGCGTGATGCTGCGCGATCAGGACAGAATCTTCACCAATCTCTATGGCATTCACGACTGGCGCCTGAAGGGCGCCCAGTCCCGTGGTGACTGGGACAACACCAAGGCGCTGCTGGCCAAGGGCCGCGACGCCATCATCGAGGAAGTCAAGACCTCGGGCCTGCGCGGTCGCGGCGGCGCCGGTTTCGGCACCGGCATGAAGTGGTCCTTCATGCCCAAGACCGAAGGGGCGCGTCCGCATTATCTGGTCATCAACGCCGACGAAGGCGAGCCGGGCACCTGCAAGGATCGCGAGATCATGCGCTTCGACCCGCACAAGCTGGTCGAGGGCGCGCTGCTGGCCTCGTTCGCCATTGGCGCTCATGCCTCCTACATCTATATCCGCGGTGAGTTCGTGCGCGAAGCCGAACACCTGCAAGTGGCCATCGACGAGGCTTATGCCGCCGGTCTGATCGGCAAGAACGCCTGCGGCTCCGGCTGGGATTTCGATCTCTACGTCCATCGCGGCGCCGGCGCTTACATCTGCGGCGAGGAATCGGCGCTGATCGAATCCTTGGAAGGCAAGAAGGGCCAGCCCCGTCTGAAGCCGCCGTTCCCCGCCGGTGTCGGCCTCTACGGCTGCCCGACCACCGTCAACAACGTCGAATCCATCGCCGTTGTCCCTGCCATCCTGCGCCGCTCGGGCGCTTGGTTCGCCGGCCTGGGCCGGGCCAAGAACTCGGGCACCAAGCTGTTCTGCATTTCCGGCCATGTGAACAAGCCGTGCAATGTGGAAGAGGAAATGGGCATCAGCTTCCGCGAGCTGATCGACAAGCATTGCGGCGGTATCCGTGGCGGCTGGGACAATCTGATGGGTGTCATCCCCGGCGGTTGTTCGACCCCGGTGCTGACCCGTGAAGTGATCGAGAATTGCCCGATGGATTTCGACGGCCTGCGTGAGGCCGGATCGGGCCTGGGCACGGCGGCGGTCATCGTCATGGACAAGTCCACCGACATCGTCCGCGCCATCACCCGGCTGTCGCGCTTCTACAAGCACGAAAGCTGCGGCCAGTGCACGCCGTGCCGCGAAGGCACCGGCTGGATGTGGCGGATGATGGAACGCATGGACAAGGGCGACGCCACCATCGAGGAAATCGACCTGTTGCAGCAGGTGACCAAGCAGGTGGAAGGCCACACCATCTGCGCCCTGGGAGACGCCGCCGCTTGGCCGATCCAGGGTCTGATCCGCAATTTCCGCCCCGAGATCGAAAAGAAGATCCGGGCCCGCAATTCCAGCGCGGCCTGAGGAGGTTAGAGACAACATGCCCAAACTGACGATCGACGGAACCGAGATCGAAGTCGAAGCCGGGGTGACCATCCTCCAGGCCGCCGAAACCATCGGCATCGAGATCCCGCGTTTTTGCTATCACGAACGTCTGGCCGTGGCCGGCAATTGCCGCATGTGCCTGGTGGAAGTGGAAAAGATGCCCAAGCCCGTCGCCTCCTGCGCCATGCCGGTGGGTGAGGGGATGGTGGTGCACACCAACAACGCCAATGTGCGCAAGGCGCGTCAGGGCGTGATGGAATTCCTGCTGATCAACCATCCGCTGGATTGCCCCATCTGCGACCAGGGCGGTGAATGCGACCTGCAGGATCAGGCCATGACCTATGGCGGCGATCGCAGCCGCTATCAGGAAGAGAAGCGGGCGGTCGAGGACAAGAATTACGGTCCGCTGATCCAGACCTGGATGACCCGCTGCATCCAGTGCACCCGTTGCATCCGCTTCATTTCCGAAATCGCCGGTACTCCGGTGCTGGGCGGCCTGGGCCGGTCCGAGCATCTGGAAATCGGGCGCTATGTCGGCGCCGCCGTGTCGTCGGAACTGTCGGGCAATTTGATCGATCTGTGCCCGGTGGGCGCGCTGACCAACAAGCCGGCCAGCTACACCTATCGCGCCTGGGAACTGAAGAAGACCGAAAGCGTCGATGCCATGGACGCCCTGGGCTCGGCCATCCGCGTCGATACCCGTGGCAACGAGGTCATCCGCATCCTTCCCCGCGTCAATGACGACATCAACGAGGAATGGCTGTCGGATCGCTCGCGCTTCGCCGTCGACGGCCTGAAGCGTCAGCGCCTGGACCGTGCTTACGTGCGCAAGGACGGCAAGCTGGCGGCCACCTCGTGGTCCGACGCCTTCGCCGCCATCGCTGGCAAGGTCAAGGGCGTGGCCGGGTCGAAGATCGCCGCCATCGCCGGTGACCAGACCGACGTCGAGACCATGCAGGCCCTGAAGGATCTGCTGATCGCCCTGGGCTCGGGCAACATGGATTGCCGTCAGGACGGCGCCAAGCTGGCCCCCGGCAACCGCGCCGGCTATCTGTTCAACAGCACCATCGCCGGCATCGAAGAAGCTGACGCCTTGCTGATCATCGGCTCCAACCCGCGCGTCGAGGCGCCGGTGTTGAATGCCCGTATCCGCAAGCGTTGGCTGAAGGGCGGCTTCAAGGCGGCGGTGATCGGCCCCAAGACCGATCTGACCTTCAAGCATGACTGGCTGGGCGAGCAGGCCTCCATCCTGGCCGACATCGTCGTCGGGACCCATCCCTTCGCCGAGGTGCTAAAGAACGCGGCCAAGCCGGCCATCATCCTGGGTCAGGGCGCGCTGGCCCGTGGGGACGGCGCCGCCATCCTGGCCCTGGCCGGCAAGCTGGCCGAAGCCTCGGGCGTGATCAAGGACGGCTGGAACGGCTTCAACGTGCTGCACACCGCCGCTTCCCGCGTCGGCGGCCTGGATGTGGGCTTCGTGCCCCAGGCCGGCGGCAAGGATACCGCCGGTATCATCGCCGGCGCCGCCTCGGGCGACATCTCGGTGGTGTTCCTGGCCGGTGCCGACGAAGTGGACATGAAGGGCTTCGGTAACGCTTTCGTCGTTTACCTGGGCACCCATGGCGATGCCGGCGCCCATCGCGCCGACGTCGTCCTGCCCACCGCCGCCTACACGGAAAAGAGCGCCACCTACGTCAACACCGAAGGCCGGGTGCAGCGCACCCGTCTGGCCATCTTCCCGCCGGGTGAGGCCAAGGAAGACTGGAAGGTGATCCGCGCCCTGTCCGACGCTCTCGACAAGCCGTTGGCCTTCGACACCGTCAAGCAACTGCGCGAGCGCATGGTCGCCAGCAATCCAGTGTTCGCCAGCGAAGGCGTGGTCAAGGCCGCTGCCTGGACCGGTGTCGGCACCGCTGGTGCTTTGACCGACAAGCCGTTGGCCTCGGCCATCGACAACTTCTATATGGTCGACCCGATCAGCCGCGCCTCCAAGACCATGGCGGAATGCACGGCGGAATTCGGCGGCGGCTGTGGCTGCAACAGCAAGAAGAAGACGGGGACCCATGGTTGATATGCTCTCTGGGCTTTTGCCCCCGGAACTGTGGCGTCTGATCGTCATCGTTCTTCAGATCGTCGCCATCGTCCTGCCGCTGCTGGTGGCGGTCGCCTATCTGACCTATGCCGAACGCAAGGTCATCGGCGCCATCCAGCTGCGCAAGGGCCCCAACGTGGTCGGCCCCTTCGGCCTGCTGCAGCCTTTGGCCGACGGCGCCAAGCTGTTCCTGAAGGAAACCATCTTCCCCTCCGGGGCCAACAAGGTGGTTTTCGTCATTGCGCCGATGCTGACCTTCATCCTGGCGCTGATCGCCTGGGCGGTCATTCCGTTCGATCAGGGTTGGGTGGTTGCCGACATCAATGTCGGCGTGCTCTACCTGTTCGCCATTTCGTCGCTTGGCGTCTACGGCATCATCATGTCGGGCTGGGCGTCGAACTCGAAATACGCCTTCCTGGGCGGCATGCGCTCGGCGGCACAGATGGTGTCGTACGAAGTGTCCATGGGTCTGGTGATCATTTCGGTGCTGATCACCGTGGGGTCGCTCAACCTGTCGGACATCGTGCTGAAGCAGAAGGACACGGTGTGGTTCATCATTCCGCACTTCCCCATGTTCATCATCTTCGTGGTGTCGATCCTGGCGGAAACCAACCGCGCCCCCTTCGATCTGGCCGAATCGGAATCGGAACTGGTCGCTGGTTACAACGTCGAATATTCGGCCATGACCTTCGCCCTGTTCTTCCTGGGTGAATACGCCAACATGATCCTGATGAGCGCCATGACCACGGTGCTGTTCCTGGGGGGCTGGCTGCCGCCCATGGATATCGCGCCGTTGAACTGGATTCCCGGCATCATCTGGTTCGCGCTCAAGATTTGCGCTGTTTTGTTCATCTTCCTGTGGGTGCGTGCCACCTTCCCGCGCTATCGCTATGACCAGCTGATGCGTCTGGGGTGGAAGATTTTCCTGCCGTTCTCGCTGTTCTGGGTGGTGTTGACCTCGGGCGTTCTCGTCGCCTTCGGTTGGCTGCCGGGTCAGGGTTAAGGAGAGAGTGTGATGGCGTTTCTCGACCGCACCGCGCGGGCGTTCCTGCTGACCGAGCTGGTTCAAGGCTTGGCGCTGACCTTCCGCTATATGTTCAAACCCTCGGTGACCACCAATTACCCCTACGAAAAGATTCCGATGTCGCCGCGCTTTCGTGGCGAGCATGCGCTTCGCCGTTATGCCAACGGCGAAGAACGCTGCATCGCCTGCAAGCTGTGCGAGGCCATCTGTCCGGCCCAGGCCATCACCATCGAGGCCGAGCCCCGGCCCGACGGTTCGCGCCGCGCCCGGCGCTATGACCTGGACATGACCAAGTGCATCTATTGCGGTCTGTGCCAGGAAGCCTGCCCGGTGGATGCCATCGTCGAGGGGCCCAATTTCGAGTTCGCGACCGAGACCCGGGCCGAGCTGATGTACAACAAGCAAAAACTGCTCGCGAACGGCGATCGCTGGGAGGCCGAACTGGCCATGCGTATCGCCGCCGACGCGCCGTACCGTTGATGAGGGGGATGGCATGATCGCGGCATTGATTTTCTACATGTTCGCCGGTTTGGCGGTGGCGAGCGGGGTCATGGTGATCTCGGCCCGCAACCCGGTCCATTCCGTGCTGTTCCTCATTCTGTGCTTCTTCAACGCGGCCGGCCTGTTCCTGCTGCTGGGCGCGGAATTCCTGGCCATGGTCCTGGTGGTCGTCTATGTGGGCGCCGTGGCGGTGATGTTCCTGTTCGTCGTCATGATGCTGGACATCAACTTCCTGCGCCTGCGTGAAGGCGTCGCCCAGTACCTGCCCACCGGCGCCGTCATCGGTCTGGTGCTGCTGGTCGAGCTGGCGGTGATGTTCGGCGGCTGGGCCTTCGCCCCCGACGTCGAAGCCCTGCTGGCGGCGCCGATCCCGGCGGTCAGTGAGATGACCAACACCGAGGCGCTGGGCCGTCTGATCTACACCAAGTATGTCTACCTGTTCCAGGCCTCGGGCGTGGTGCTGCTGGTGGCCATGGTTGGCGCCATCTTGCTGACGCACCGGTCGCGCACCGGCGTGCGCAAGCAGAAGATCTACGATCAGGTGGGCCGTACCGCCGCCAATTCCGTCGAAATCCGCAAAGTCAGCACCGGGGGAGGCATCTGATGTTCGAGATCGGTCTTTCCCACTACCTGACGGTGGCGGCCATTTTGTTCACGCTGGGCGTCTTCGGCATCTTCCTGAACCGTAAGAACGTCATCATCATCATGATGAGCATCGAACTGATGCTGCTGGCGGTGAATTTGAACTTCGTCGCCTTCTCGTCCTATCTGAACGATCTGGTCGGCCAGGTGTTCACCATGTTCATCCTGACCGTCGCCGCCGCCGAGGCGGCCATCGGTCTGGCCATTCTCGTCGTCTTCTTCCGCAACCGCGGCACGATCGCGGTCGAGGAAATCAGCCAGCTGAAGGGGTAATCAAGCGATGATGTACGTCGCCGCAGTTTTCCTGCCGCTGCTGGGCTCGATCGTTGCCGGCCTGTTTGGCCGCTTCATCGGTGACCGTGGTGCGCAAATCGTCACCTGCACGCTGTTGGGCGTGTCGGCCTTGTCGTCGGCCCTGATCTTCAAGGAAGTGGCCATCGACGGCAATTTCGTCACCATCCAGGTGTTGCACTGGATCCAGTCCGGCACCTTGGACGTGTCGTGGGCGCTGAAGTTCGACACCCTGACCGCGGTGATGATGATCGTCGTCACCTGGGTATCGTTCATGGTCCACGTGTACTCGGTAGGGTACATGAGCCATGATCCGGCCATTCCGCGCTTCATGTCCTATCTGTCGCTGTTCACCTTCGCCATGCTGATGCTGGTGACCGCCGACAACCTGATCCAGCTGTTCTTCGGCTGGGAAGGCGTGGGCGTGGCGTCCTACCTGCTGATCGGTTTCTGGTATCAGAAGCCGTCGGCCTGCGCCGCCGCCATCAAGGCCTTCGTCGTCAACCGCGTCGGCGATTTCGGCTTCGCGCTCGGCATCTTCGGCCTCTACTTCCTGTTCGATTCGGTGACCTTCGCCGGCATCTTCGCCGCCGCGCCGGAAAAGGCCAATGCGGTCGTCACCTTCTTCGGCATCGAAGCCAACGCCATCACCATCTGCTGCCTGCTGCTGTTCGTCGGCGCCATGGGTAAGTCGGCCCAGCTGGGTCTGCACACCTGGCTGCCCGACGCCATGGAAGGCCCGACCCCGGTTTCGGCGCTGATTCACGCCGCCACCATGGTCACCGCCGGCGTCTTCATGGTCGCCCGCATGAGCCCGCTGTTCGAGTATTCGAGCACCGCGCTCACCGTGGTCACCCTGGTCGGCGCCGCCACCGCCTTCTTCGCCGCCACCGTCGGCTGCGTCCAGAACGACATCAAGCGGGTGATCGCCTATTCCACCTGCTCGCAGTTGGGCTACATGTTCTTCGCCATCGGCGTGTCGGCCTATCAGGCGGCCATCTTCCACCTGATGACCCACGCTTTCTTCAAGGCCTTGCTGTTCTTGGGCGCCGGTTCGGTGATCCACGCCATGAGCGACGAGCAGGATATCCGCCGCATGGGCGGTATCTGGAAGAACGTCAAGATCACCTGGGCGTTGATGTGGATCGGTTCGCTGGCTTTGGCGGGCGTGCCCTTCTTCGCCGGCTATTATTCCAAGGACACCATCTTGGAAGCGGCCTGGGCGTCGCATTCCCTGGCCGGGCAGTTCGCCTATGTCATGGGTGTCAGCGCCGCCTTCCTGACCGCCTTCTATTCCTGGCGTCTGCTGATCCTGACCTTCCACGGCAAGCCGCGCGCCGACGAACACGTCATGGCGCACGTGCATGAAAGCCCGGCGATCATGATCATCCCGCTGATGGTTCTGGCGGTCGGTGCGGTGTTCTCGGGTTGGCTGGGCTACGAAATGTTCGTCGGCCACGTCCAGCACGATTTCTGGCGCGGTTCCATCAAGGTGCTGTCCGATGTCCATGGCGCCATGGAAAACTTCCACCATGTGGAAAAGTGGGTTGCCCTGACGCCGACCATCGTCGCCGCCTCAGGTATCGCCCTGGCCTATCTGTTGTACATGTTCTTCCCCTCGGTGCCGCCGGCCCTGGCCAACAGCTTCCGTGGCGTCTACCTGTTCTTGCTGAACAAGTGGTATTTCGACGAACTGTACGACTTCCTGTTCGTGAAGCCGGCCTTCAAGTTGGGCCGCGGCTTCTGGCAGGGAGGTGACGGCGCCTTGATCGACGGTGTCGGTCCCGACGGCGTCGCCGCCGCCACCAAGTCGATCGCCCAAAAGGTGGGCAAGCTGCAATCCGGGTACCTGTACCACTACGCCTTCGTGATGTTGATCGGCGTGGCGGTGTTCGTCACCTGGTATATGTTCAACGCGCGCTAAGTCTGGGGAAGACAATGACCGACTGGCCTCTGCTCTCGTTGACGACGTTCCTGCCGCTGTTGGGGGCGTTGTTCATCCTGGCGATCCGCGGCGAAGCCCAGGTGGTGGCGCGCAATGCCCGCAACGTGGCGCTGCTCACCTCGGTGGCGACCTTCGTCGTCTCGCTGTTCATTCTGGGCTATTTCGACGCCGCCTCGGCTGAGTTCCAGCTGAAGGAAAGCGCCGTCTGGCTGCCCGGCACCGCCATCACCTATTCCATGGGTGTCGACGGCATCTCGGTGTGGTTCGTGCTGCTGGCCACTTTCCTCACTCCCATCTGCATCCTGTCGTCCGTCGGCGCGGTGGAGAAGCGGGTGAAGGAATACATGGTCGCCTTCCTGGTTCTGGAAACCATGATGGTCGGCATGTTCTGCGCGTTGGACATGGTCCTGTTCTACGTCTTCTTTGAAGGCGTGCTGCTGCCCATGTTCATCATCATCGGCGTGTGGGGCGGGGCGCGGCGCGTCTATGCCGCCTACAAGCTGTTCCTTTACACCCTGCTCGGTTCGGTGTTGATGCTGGTGGCCATGCTGGCCATGTACTTCGACGCCCGCACCACCGACATCCCGACCCTGATGGCGCATTCCTTCCCGCAGGCCATGCAATTGTGGCTGTGGCTGGCGTTCTTCGCCTCGTTCGCGGTCAAGGTGCCCATGTGGCCGGTGCACACCTGGTTGCCCGACGCCCACGTGGAAGCGCCGACCGCCGGTTCGGTGATCCTGGCCGGCGTGCTCTTGAAGATGGGGGCCTATGGTTTCATCCGCTTCTCGGTGCCCATGTTCCCGCTGGCGACCGAATACTTCACCCCCCTGGTCTACACCTTGTCCATCGTCGCGGTGATCTACACCTCGCTGGTGGCGCTGGTGCAGGAAGACATGAAGAAGCTGATCGCCTATTCGTCGGTGGCCCATATGGGTTACGTGACCATCGGCATCTTCTCCATGACCACCCAGGGTGTGGAAGGCGCGCTTTATCAGATGCTGTCGCACGGCGTCGTCTCGGGTGCCTTGTTTCTGTGCGTGGGCGTGGTCTATGACCGCATGCACACCCGCGAGATCGCCCGTTACGGCGGTCTGGCCGAGCGCATGCCCAAATACGCCCTGGTGTTCATGTTCATGACCATGGCTTCGGTCGGTCTGCCGGGTACCGGTGGTTTCATCGGCGAATTCCTTGTGCTCTTGGGCGTGTTCCAGGTCAATACCTGGGTGGCGCTGTTCGCCGCCACCGGTCTGGTGCTGGGCGCCGCCTATGCGCTTTACCTGTACCGCCGGGTGGTGTTCGGGCGTCTGACCCGCGACGATCTCAAGTCCATCTTGGATCTGAGCCCGCGCGAGGTGCTGATGTTCGCCCCCCTGATCGTCATCGTCATCTGGATGGGTATCTACCCGATCACCTTCCTCGAGCCGATGCACGCCTCGGTGGCCAAGCTCATCGACAATTACGAACTGGCGCGCGCCGCCGCCGAATCCTTGTCCGTCGCGGCTCGTTAAGGGGAACTGGATATGACCGAATCTCTCGACCTCATTCCGGTCCTGCCGGAGCTTCTCGTCGTCCTGGCGGCGATGGCTCTGTTGATGCTGGGCGTGTTCCGCAAGGGCGAGGGCACCGCCTCGACCACCACCTTGGCGGTGCTGGTCCTGGTCGGCGCCATGCTGCTGACCTGGGCGGTCGGCGGTTCTGAACGGACGCTGACCTTCGGCGGTCTGTTCGTGCTCGACCCGTTCAGCGTCTTCACCAAGGTGCTGTTGCTGGCCGCGTCGGCCATCACCGCCGCCATGTCGCTGAACTTCCTGGAAAAGGAAAAGCTGGGCCGGTTCGAATACCCGATCCTCATCCTGCTGGCCACGGTCGGCATGATGATGATGGTGTCGGCCAACGACTTCCTGGCCCTTTACCTGGGTCTGGAAATCCAGTCGTTGTCGCTTTACGTGCTGGCCGCCTATCACCGCGACAGCGCCAAGGCGACCGAATCGGGCCTGAAGTATTATGTGCTGGGCTCGCTCGCCTCGGGCATGCTGCTCTACGGCATCTCGCTGGTTTACGGCTTCTCCGGCACCACCTCGTTCGATGGTCTGGCCAAGCTGTTCGGCGGCGACCATGCGGTGCATCCGCATCTGGGCTTTGTCGCCGGTCTGGTCTTCGTCCTTGCCGGTCTGGCCTTCAAGATCTCGGCGGCGCCGTTCCACATGTGGACCCCCGACGTCTATGAAGGGGCGCCGACTCCGGTGACCTCGTTCTTCGCCGTCGCCCCCAAGATCGCCGCCATGGCGCTGTTGGTGCGGGTCATGACCGGCCCGTTCGGCGAGCTGTCGGACCAGTGGCGTCAGGTCATCGCCTTCATCGCCCTGGGCTCCATGTTCGTCGGCTCGTTCGCCGCCATCGCCCAGAACAACATCAAGCGTCTGATGGCCTATTCCTCCATCGGCCATGTGGGCTTCATGCTGGTGGGCATCGCCGCCGGTTTCGCCGACGGCATTCAGGGCGTGCTGATCTATCTGGCCATCTACCTGTCCATGAACGTGGGTGTCTTCGCCGTCATCCTGTCCATGCGCCAGAAGGGCCGTATGGTCGAAGGCATCGACGATCTGGCGGGCCTGGGCAAGACCAATCCGGCCATGGCCGCCGCCATGGCGGTGCTGATGTTCTCCATGGCCGGTATTCCGCCCTTGGCCGGTTTCATCGGCAAGTTCTATGTGTTCAAGGCCGCCGTCGATGCCGGGCTTTACACCCTGGCCATCATCGGCGTGGTCACCAGTGTGGTCAGCGCCTATTACTATCTGCGCATCATCAAGGTGATGTATTTCGACGAAGCGGTGGAAAGCATGGACCGTTCCGGCAGCAAGGCCCTGGGTCTGGTGCTGGCGGTGGCGACCATCGTCAATATCGTCTTCATCGCCATTCCCGGCCCGCTGCTCAACAGCGCCAAGGCTGCCGCCCTGGTGTTGTTCCCGGCCGCCGGTTGATGATATCGGCACGGTTGCCGGCGCCGTTCGGACTGATCAGTCTGGACAGCGTCGGCAGCACCAACGACGAAGCTCGGCGGTTGGCCCAATCCGGTGCCGCCGCCGATTTTCTTGTGGTGTCGGCCGAAAGCCAAAGCGCCGGGCGCGGCCGTCGGGGCCGGGCCTGGGTCAGCCCAGCCGGCAATCTGCATTTTTCCCTGCTGATCCGCATTCAATCGCTGTCGAGTGCCGCCCAATTGGGTTTCGCCGCCGCCGCTGCCCTGGTGTCGGCGTTGAGCACTTTGCTGCCGCAGGGGCAATTCCAGGCCAAATGGCCCAATGACGTGATGGCGGCGGGGCGCAAATGTGCCGGCATGTTGCTGGAATCGGCGGGGACAGACTGGCTGGTGCTGGGCATCGGCGTCAACGTGGTCGCCGCGCCGCCGCCGGTGGGGCTCAACCATCCGGCCTGCGCCTTGGCCGATCTGGGATTTTCCGGCACGGCGGATGATGTTCTGGCGGCGTTTTGCACTGATTTTCTGCCATTGGTTCAGGCTTGGCGCGGGCAAGGCTTTGCCCCGGTGCGTCAGGCCTGGCTGAACTGCGCCCGTGGATTGGGCCAGCCGACGGTGGTGCGGCTGGAGACCGATACGCAAACCGGTATTTTCGCCGGACTTGACGAAGAGGGCGCGCTGCTTTTGGATCAGGGCGCGTCGGGTTTCCGCCGTATTCTCGCCGGGGATGTCTTTTTCCCCGATGCCCGCTAACCTGGAGGCCCGCCATGCTTCTGGCCATTGATGCCGGCAATACCAATATCGTCTTTGCCGTGTTCGACGGCGAACAGGTGCGCGGCGAATGGCGCGCATCCACCCATACCGACCGCACCGCCGATGAATTGGGGGTGTGGCTGATGCAATTGCTGACCACCGAGAATCTGAAGCGCGAGGATATCTCGGCGGTGATCATCGCCAGCGTTGTCCCGGCCATCGTCTTCAACCTGAAGACCCTGTGCCGGCGCTATTTCGGCTGCGAGCCGCAGGTGGTCGGCGACGAAGGGGTGGATCTGGGCATCAAGGTGCTGCTGGACCGGCCCGAGGAAGTTGGCGCCGACCGTCTTGTCAACGCGGTGGCGGCGCACAAGTTCTATAAGGGGCCGTTGATCGTCATCGATTTCGGCACTGCCACTACCTTCGACGTGGTCGACGGCCTGGGCAATTATTGCGGTGGCGCCATTGCGCCTGGCATCAACCTGTCGCTGGAGGCCCTGCACATGGCCGCCGCCAAGCTGCCGCGCGTCGCCATCGGGCGGCCCAAGCAGGTGATCGGCAAGGCCACCGTCCCGGCGATGATGTCGGGTATCTTCTGGGGCTATGTCGGCCTGATCGAAGGGCTGGTGAAGCGCATGGAAGAAGAGTTCGGGGCCAAGATGCTGGTGGTGGCCACCGGCGGATTGGCGCCTTTGTTCGCCGAATCGACGCCGGTCATCAACGAACTGGCCTCGGACCTGACCTTGCGCGGGCTTTTGGAAATCCACCGCCGCAATTCCCGATCGGAAAAAGCATGAATCCGGGTAAGGACCAACTGATTTTCCTGCCTTTGGGCGGTGCCGGTGAAATCGGCATGAACATGAATTTGTACGGCCATGACGGCAAATGGCTGATGGTCGATGTGGGGGTGACCTTCGGCGACGATACCATGCCGATGATCGACGTGGTGATGGCCGACCCGGCCTGGATCGAGGAACGGCGCGACAAACTGGCCGGCATCGTCATCACCCATGGCCATGAAGACCATGTGGGCGCCGTGCATTATTTGTGGCAGCGGCTGAAATGCCCGGTCTACGCCACCCCGTTCGCCGCCGCCATCCTGATGGGCAAGCTGCATGAAGTGGGGCTGCAACGGCAAGTGCCGGTGCATGTCATCCCCCTGGGTGGGCGCTTCGACGTCGGGCCGTTCAACATCGAAATGGTGTCGCTGACCCATTCCATTCCCGAGCCCAATTCGCTGGCCATCCGCACCAAGGCCGGCACCGTGCTGCATACCGGCGACTGGAAGTTCGATCCCGACCCGCTGATCAGCGCCCCCGCCGATACCGAAACCCTGCGCCGCATCGGCAATGAAGGGGTTTTGGCCATGGTCGGCGATTCCACCAACGTCTTCACCCGCGGCCATTCCGGCTCGGAAGCCGAGGTCCGCGCCAACCTGATCGGCCTGCTGTCGCGTTACGATCGCCGCATCGCCATTTCCTGCTTCGCCACCAACGTGGCGCGGGTGGAAAGCGTGGCCCTGGCGGCCGAGGCCAATGGCCGCTCGGTCGCCCTGGTCGGGCGGTCGCTGTGGCGCATCGAGAAGGCGGCGCGCGAGTTGGGCTATCTCAAGGATATCGCCCCCTTCCTCAACGATCACGATGCCGCCCATCTGCCCGCCGACAAGGTGCTGTACCTGTGTACCGGCAGCCAGGGCGAGCCGCGCGCGGCGCTGGCCCGCATCGCCGGCAACGACCATCCCAACGTCAAACTGAGCAAGGGCGACGTGGTGATCTTTTCGTCGCGCATCATTCCCGGCAACGAAAAGCCCATCTTCAAGCTGCAAAACGATCTGGTGCGCATGGGCGTCGAGGTGGTCACCGACCGTGACGAGCCCATCCACGTCTCCGGCCACCCGGCCCGCGATGAAATGCAGGCCATGTACCAGTATGTGCGCCCGCAGATCGCCATTCCGGTCCATGGCGAGGCCCGCCACGTCAAGGAACATTGCGCCCTGGCCACGGCTTGTGGGGTGGAACAGACCCTGGCCATCGAGAACGGCGCCATGGTCCGCCTGGCTCCCGGCCCGGCGGAAGTGATCGACCATGTCCCGGTCGGGCGTTTGGCCGTGGACGGTCAGGCGTTGGAGGGCGGCCCGCGTCTGGTCCGTCTGGATTCGGCGGTGCTGCGCGACCGCCGCCGCATGGTGTTCAACGGCTCATGCGTCTGCACCATCGTCGCCGATCGCAAGGGCAAGCTGTTGAGCGAGCCGCAGGTGACCGCCCTGGGTCTGCTGGATGCCGAACATTTCGCCGAGGAGCACGATGCCGTGGTCGAGGCGGCGCGTGAAGCCTTTGACGAATTGCCGCTGAAGGCCCGCCAGGACGACGCGGTGGCCGCCGAGGCGGTGCGTCGCGCCGTGCGCCGCGAGTTGAAGAGCATGCTGAACCACAAGCCCATCACCACCGTGCATCTGGTGCGCGTGTGATTGGTAACGCGTGAAAAAGTCCGCTGAGCGAAGCGAAGGACTTTTTCACGAGCGTCGGGCGCTGCCTAATCGTTCCGACAGAAGATTGGCCGCTTGCTTGAGTTCGCGTACCACCTGCCCCTCGGGGCGCATGTCGAACATGCCCTGAATGCCCACCACCAGCATGGTGAGCGTGATGTCGCCGGCGGCGTTGAACACCGGGGCGCCCACCGCTTCGACGCCGGGCACCAGATGATAGCCGGAGACGGCACTGATCCCGGTTTGGCGCACCTGATCGAACATGGCTTCGATTGCCGGCCAGGAATTGGCATTGGCCGGGGCGCGGCCCTCGGCCAGTTCGGCTTCGATCAGGCCTTGTACCTGCGGGCGCGGCAGATAGGCGCCGAAAATCTGGCCCGACGCCGATGACAGCACTTCAAGCGCGGTACCGGTGACGACGTTGACGGTGATGGCGCGGCGCGGGCGCTCGCCGCGCACGATCACCGGCCCGTTCTCGCTCCACACCGATAGCGCGGTGGTTTCGTTGACGCGGTCGCGCAACTCGGCGATGGCGTTAAGCCCTAATTGGATGCGATCCAGGCGGTCGATGGCGGCCAGACCCACATGCAGGGCCAGCGGCCCCAGATCGTACAGCGAGGTTTCGCGGTCCTGCTCGACCATGCCGGCCCGGATGAGGCTGACCAGATAGCGGTGCGCCTTGGACGCCGGCATGCCGGCGACGGCGGCGATATCCTTCAGCATCATGGCGCGTTCCCCACCGGCCAGGGCCCGCAGCACCTGCATGCCGATCTCGATGGACTGGACGCCGTGTTTGCCTTCGTTGGCTTCACTCATGGACCGCGTATCTCCCCTGAACCATCAAAGGAGATACCGGTGATGCGCGGTCTTGGCAAGGTCAGCCGCGATCCATCTCCAGTTTAAGGAAATGGGTGGCGCAGGAAATACAGGGGTCGTAATTGCGGATCGCCTGTTCCGCCCGCCATTTGATCTCGTCGTCGGACTTGTGCAGATTGGCCTGCACCACCTTGCGCAGGTCCAGTTCCATCACCTTTTGATTCTGCGCGGTGGGCGGGACGATGCGGGCATCTTGGACCGATCCGTCGGCATGGATGCGATAGCGGTGATAGCAGATGCCGCGCGGCGCCTCGGTGCAGCCATGGCCTTCGCCGGCCTTGACCGGGGCATCCACGTAAGGGGCATCCGGCTCGGTGTAGTTTTGCACGATCTTCAGCGCATCCTCGCACACCTGCACCAGTTCGACGGCACGGACGACGATGGACTGGAACGGATTTCTGACCACTGTCCCCAATCCCGCCGCCTTGGCCGCCGCCTTGGCGGTCTTGCCCAATTGGGCGTAGTTGAGGTTATAGCGGGCGAGGGGGCCGACGTGATGGGCCAGCCCGTCCTTGGGCTTGCCGTGCAGGGCGTTGGACCACGATACGTGTTCTTCCTCGATGTGATCGAGGAATTGCGAGACGGGGAAATCCAGGCCGGACGAGGTGATCAGCCGGCCTTCATGGATGGCGTATTCATCGGCGTGATGCAGCGCCATGAAATTATAATCCTGCTGGATATCGGGGAAGTCGAAGCCGCCCACCAGCTTGACGGTGGCGATCGAGGTTTCCACCGCCCATTTCAGGTTTTCCTCCAAGGCGCGCAGGTGCCGTTTCGACGGCGCCTTGTAAAAGCCGCCGACCCGCAGACCCACGGGGTGGATGGCGCGGCCACCGATGGTTTCCAAAATCTCATTGCCGATCTTCTTCAGCCGTAGCGCCTTTTCCACCAAGGTGCGGTCGACCTTGGCCAGTTCCAGCGCGTCGGCCAGCCCCAGGAAGTCGGGGGCGTGCAGCATATAGACGTGCAGCGCGTGGCTTTCGATCCATTCCCCGCAATAGACCAAGCGGCGCAGATCACGGATGGGCTTGGTCACCTGGATGCCCAGGATGTCTTCCATGGCCTGACTGGCCCCCATCAGATAGGCGATGGGGCAGATGCCGCAGATGCGGGCGGTGATGTCGGGCACCTCGCGGAAGTCGCGACCGCGCAGGAAGGCCTCGAAGAAGCGCGGCGGCTCGAAGATGCCGAAATGCAGTTCCTTGATGATGCCGTCGCGGATCTTGACGTGCAGGGAGCCCTCGCCCTCGACCCGGGCCAGGGCCTCGACCTTGATGGTGCGGATGTCAGCCATGGCTGTCGCTCTCCTTACGGAATGCATCGGCATTGGCGTTATAGGTGCGGAACAGGCGATGGACGTCGCGACCGGTTTGCCCCAGGGCCAGCAATTGCGCGGCCAAGGCGGAGGTGTTGGGCGTTTCCATCGGGCCGAAGCAGCCATAGCAGCCGCGATCCTTGCCGGGGCACAGCGTGCCGCAACCGGCCTGGGTCACCGGACCCAGGCAGGCGGTGCCGGCGGCGACCATGCGGCAGACGGTGCCGCTTTCCTTGCACTCGATGCATTGGGAATGACGGGGGATGTTGGGTTTGCGACCGTTCAATGCGGCGTTCAGGACTTCCAGCATCTGGTATTTGTTGACCGGACAGCCGCGCAGTTCGAAATCCACCGGCACGTGGTCGGAAATGGCGGTCGAGGTGGTCAGGGTGTCGATATATTCCGGGTGGGCATAGACCGTGCGGATGAATTCCTTGACGTTCTTGAAGTTCCTGAGCGCCTGGATGCCGCCGGCGGTGGCGCAGGCGCCGATGGTGATCAGCAGCTTGGATTGCTTGCGCACCTCGCGGATGGCCTTGATGTCGTGCGGTGTGGTGATGGACCCTTCCACCAAAGACACGTCATAGGGGCCCTTCTCCACCTTGCGGGTGGCTTCAAGGAAATAGCTGATGCGCACTTCCTCGGTCAGGGCCAGCAATTCGTCTTCGCAATCCAGCAGGTTCAACTGGCAGCCGTCGCAGCTGGAAAACTTCCACACCGCCAGTTTGGGGCGCTTGCGTTCGGACATGGCTAAAGCTCCCTGATCTGGAACAGGTCGGCGATGGTGTCATACCGGAACACCGGCCCATCCTTGCAGGTGAAATGGGGGCCCCATTGGCAATGGCCGCACAGACCGCAGCCGCACTTCATGTTGCGTTCCACCGACACCCAGATCTTGTCACGGCTGACGCCCTTTTTTTCCAGGGCGGCGGCGGCATAACGCATCATCACCTCGGGGCCGCAGACGAAACTGGCGGTGTTGAGCGGATCAAAGCCGCCGCGCGTCACCAGATTGGTGACCACCCCGACATTGCCGCCCCATTTACCGGTGGCGCGGTCGACCGTGACCAGCACATCCAGGTCGAAGCGCCCGCGCCAGCGTTCCAGCTCTTTCTTGTACAAGATGTCTTCGGGCGTGCGGGCGCCATAAAGGACGATGACGCGGCCAAAGCGTTCGCGGTGGGCCATGGCCTGATAGATGGCCGGGCGAAGCGGGGCCAGACCGACGCCGCCGGCGACGAAGACCAGATCGTGACCAAAGGTGGCCTCCACCGGCCAGGCGGTGCCGAAGGGGCCGCGTACGCCCAACACATCGCCGGGCTTCAGCGCGTCCAGCGCCTCGGTCACCGTACCGACGGCGCGGGTGGTGTGCACCAACACCGAGCGGTCGGCGGGATCGCCGGAAATGGAAATAGGCACCTCACCGACACCGAACACGTACAGCATGTTGAACTGGCCGGGGCGAAAGGTGAAATCACCGCCCGCTTCCGGCACCATTTCCATGGTGAAGGTGTCGGACAGATCGCGCCGCACCTTCTCGATGCGGAACGGCACCGGCACCATGGGGTCATGCGGGATGGCGTTCATGATCAGCCGTCCTTCTTTTTCTTGCCCGTGGCTTTTTCCAGCCGGGCGTCGGCGGCGCGGTTCTTGCCCTTGCTCTTGGCTTCGGCCTTTTCCGGCTTGGCGGGCTTGGCCGCCTTGGGCTTTTTGGTCGGGCCGTACAGATCCAGCATTTGCAGGCGGGCGGCGGCCAGACGATGAGCCATGACCGGGACGAAGCGGCGCATGACCTCGAAGCCCAAGGCCGGGTCGACCTCCATCTTGCGGCGCAGACATTGGGCGTCGAAGGACAGGGCGCGGACCAAATTCATGGCGCGGGCGTCGAAGGTGGATTGATAGGGCGCGACCATCCAGGCCCAACCGGCGATGTCGCCCTCGGCGATGGTTTCGATGATGATGGGCGGGCGGCCCGGCTGGTCGATTTCCACCGCCACGGTGCCGGCGCGGATCAGGAAGAACTTCTCGGCGCTTTGCCCCTGGCGGAACAGGAACTGACCGGCATCATAGCGTTCGTTGGCGGCACAGCCGATCAGAAGCTCGCGCAAGGGGGCGTCGATGCCTTGGAAAAACGGGTGTTCATCGATGATGCGGCCAAGATTTTCCGGCTTTACCATGATCAAATCCTCCCTTGGCCGGTGATGACGGCGGCTTCCTCGGTGATGTCGATGCCGACCGGGCACCAGGTGATGCAGCGGCCACAGCCGACACAGCCGGTTTCATCGAACTGGTCCACCCAGGTGGACAATTTGTGGGTGATCCATTGGCGATAGCGCGACCGTGTCTCGGTGCGCACGGCGCCGCCGTGGATATAGGAAAAGTCGGAGGTGAAGCACGAATCCCACTTGCGCCAGCGTTCGGCATTGTCGCCCTTGAGGTCGGTGACGTCCTCGACCGTGGTGCAAAAGCAGGTGGGGCAGACCATGGTGCAATTGCCGCAGGTCAGGCAGCGGGCGGCGACCTGATCCCAGCGCGGATGCTCGGGGTTGGTGGCAAGGGCGCGGGCGGCGGCCGGGTCCAGGTGCTTTTGCTGGGTTTCGGCGTTTTTCACCACCTGCGCCGCCGCCTTGATGTCGGCTTGGCTGGCCGGCTTGGCCGCTTTCAGCAATTTGGCCCCGCGCGGGGTTCCGGCTTCGGCCACGAACACATGATGGCTGTTGTCGATCACCTCGGTCAGCTTGATGTCGAAGCCGCTCTTGACCTCGGGGCCGGTGCCCATGGAGGCGCAGAAACAGGTCTCCAACGCCTCGCCGCATTGCACGGCGACGATCAGGGCATCGGCCAGACGGCGCTGATAGCCGGGATCGGCGAAATCACGGTCGCCGAACACCTTGGCCTGACGGGCGATGGCCGCCAGTTCGCAGGCGCGCACGCCGATAAAGGCCATGGGCGGGGCCGGTGGGGCAGGGGGGGCAAGGGTGAAGCCGCCACCGTCCGTGCGGGTGGCGGCGAACAGCTTCTGCCGCGGCGGATAAAGCTGACGCTTCCAGCCTTGCGGACCCAATCCATAGCCGAACCAGGCGCCGTCGTCGCGCTGGCGCAGGCGGTAATGACCGCCTTTCTGTTCCGATCCCCAACCGGCGGGCAAATCGTCGGCGCCGTCGATAAGGTCGTAAATCACCGCGTCGTTGTCGCGGCGCGGGCCAAAGACCTGATAGCCGCTTTTGCGCAGATTTTTGATGAAATCGCCTAATCCGTCCTTGTCCAGGACAGAGACCGCGACACCGTCACTTTTGGCCTTTGCCATCATCGACCCCCCGTCATTCAGTAAGGGCGAAAAGATGGTACACCCGCTTTTGCACATCGCCAATGGCCGATCATCGATTTTTTCGCAAACCTGCTTGGTGAATATTAAGTGGCAATTTCAAATATTATTCCGACTATTGTGCTGCACTTTATTGCAGTGCGGCATGGAGTGAGGCGGCGGCTTGTCCATCGTCACATCTGGCGGGGCTGGGGCGGGATATGAACAGGCGATCCCATGACCCGAGGTTGCCCATGATCACCCAACGCATCGACAACATCACCCTGATCCCGGCCCATTACCGCACGGCCATGCCGCCATGCCCGCCCAGCGTCAAGATCGAGCTGACGGCGCGCTGCGACTTGGCCTGTTTTTTTTGCGCCACCAGCCAGCGCTTACGCGACAAGCGCGACATGGACTGGGATTTCCTGGTGCGGCTGATGGGCGAGATGCGCGAAGCCGGGGTCGAGGAACTGGGTATGTTCTATTTGGGCGAATCCATGCTGTATCCCCGGTTGGCCGAGGCCATCGCCGTGGCCAAGCAGCGTTTCGGCTATCCTTATATCTTCCTGACCACCAATGGCCGGCTGGCCACCCCCGACCGGCTGCGCGACTGCTTCGAGGCCGGGCTCGATTCGCTGAAATTCTCGTTCAATTGGGCCGATCCGGCCCAGGCCAAGGAAATCACCCGCGTCGATTGCTTCGACGACGTGGTTGCCAACATCCAGGCGGCCAAGGCCATCCGCGACGAGGTGGCGGAACGGACCGGTCAGCGCTGCGGTCTGTTCGCCTCGTCCATCCAGTATGACGGCGAGCAGCGCGAACGCATGGAACGCGCGGTGGACAGCATCCTGCCCTATGTCGACCAGCATTATTGGCTGCCGCTTTACGGTCAGGCCGGCCTGACCACCGGCGAACGCGGCACCATGCCGGTGGCCGGCAATGTGGGCCGCGCCGACGCCATGCGCCAGCCGCTGCCGTGCTGGTCGCTGTTCACCGAAGGCCACGTCACCTGGGATGGTCATCTGGCCGCCTGCTGTTTCGACCATGATGGCCGCTTCGACATGGGCGATCTGAACCAGTCCGGCTTCATGCAGGCGTGGCATTCCGAAGCGTTCCAGAAGTTGCGTCAGGCCAACCTGGACGAGAATGTGGTGGGCACCGTTTGCGAGGAATGCATCGCCTATCGCAAGCACCAGGCTTAACCCCCTCGGGGAATGGGCTTTTTACAATTGTCAACGCCCCGCCAGGTGTCCTAGAACAGTGTCAACGAAGGCGGAGCGGACAAGATGCCCGAAATCCTGATGCGCGGCGGGGACAGCGCATATACGTTGCGGACGGCCACCCAAGGCGACATTGCCCAGGTGGCCGCCATCGACGTTTCCATTACCGGCATTGAAAAGCCCGGTTATTGGGAAGACATCCACGACCGCTATGTCCGTCAGCCGGCGGAAGATCCGGGGCTGGCCCATCTCAACCGCCTGTTCCTGTGCGCCTGCCAGGGCGAGACGGTGATCGGCTTCATCGTCGGTGAAATCCGCGCCTGGGAATTCGGTTCGCCGCCCTGCGGCTGGGTTTTCGCGGTGGGCATCCACAAGGAAGTGCGCACCCGCTATGTGGCGCAGACCCTGTTCCAGGCGGTGTGCGACAGCTTCCGCCAAGCCGGCGTCAGCATCATCCGCACCATGCTGGCCCGCGACAACACCCTGGCCATGAGCTTTTTCCGCAGCCAGGGCATGATGGCCGGGCCGTTCATTCAGTTGGAAATGGAGCTGGCCGGGTCATGAAGCTGCAAAAAGCCACCCGCTGCGCCCTGTTCGCCATCCTCGAACTGGCCGGTGACCCCGGTCGGCAGATGTCGGCCCACGAAATCGCCGACAAATACGGCATTTCCACCAACCATCTGGCCAAGGTGCTGCGCTCGCTCGGTCGCGCCGGTCTGCTGGAGGCGGTGCGTGGCGCCGGCGGCGGTTATCGCTTTTCCGGCTCGGTCAAGCGCACCACTTTGTTGGACGTGATCCAGTTGTTCGAGACCATCGACCCCTTGGCCCGGGGCGAGCGCGAGGACGGCGACGGCACCCCCGGCGGCGGCGCCCTGTGCGAGGTGCTGACCGAGATCGAGGACATCGCCCGCGCCACCTTCGCCTCCATCAGCCTGGAAACCATGCTGAAGCTGGTGGACAAGAAGCGCTGATCACCCATCTCCCTTGCGTTTGCCTTCCTGATCACGGTTGCGGCGGGAAGAGGCCTCCAGTGGAAATGCAGTAGGTCAGCCCCAATTGCGGCGGCAGGGTGGGGACGGTTTGCGTCGCCGCCTGATTACCCGAGCTCAGCGGACCGTTGGCGGTTGGAACCTGGGCCGGGGTCAAGGTGACGCCTTCCTGACCGCGTCGTTGTCCCAGAGGAACCGGAGTGAGGCCGGGGCCGCTTCCAACCCCGGTGACCGTGCGTCCGCGCAGGTCGGGCAAGGCGAAGGTGGTTTGGCCGTCACCACCGTAAGTGTTGCCCAGCAAATAATACAGCGCTTGGTTCTGGCTGGTGGACAGCAACTGGCCTTGGGCGGGCAGGAAGCCGCTCGGACAATATTTGGCGGCGACGGCACAGATCGAGCCCAGATACGTATCTTCCCCACAGGCGTATGCCGGAGCTGAAAACATCGAGACGCCGGTCCCCAGTGCCAAGGTGGCGGCGGCCAAACTGATGCGTGTTTTCTTGCGATTCATGTGTCCCCCCATAAAAGCCAATCACCGAAGTGATGTTTCGCGTCAGCCGCACTATGCCCGCATTTTTGTATGTAATGCGATACCAATATTTTGATAATACACGCATTCAGGGATTTTTGTCGACATGTGTCTCCCCATGGAGACGAGCGTTTCCCGCAAACACAGGTCATCAGGCTGTGACTGGCCCTGGCCGTCTTTGGTGCATTGACCGTTCGGCTAAGTCATCCGTGCTGCAGTGCGTTTCCTGTTGACGGAACTGATTCCGTATTTCAGAATTACGCTCATGACCCAAGGGGACAACGGAGACAGGTTTTCATGAGCAAGCAATTCGCCTCGGTGGCCGATCTGGAAGAAAAGAAGACCACCTTCACCCAATTGTCGGACCATGCCTGGGGCTATACCGCCGAGGGTGATCCCAATGCCGGCGTGATCATCGGCGATGACGGCGTGCTGATCGTCGATGCCCTGGCCACCCCGGTGATGGCGCGTCGCCTGATCGCCGAAATCCGCAAGATCACCGACAAGCCGATCAAGTATGTGGTGCTGTCGCATTATCACGCCGTCCGCGTGCTGGGCGCCTCGGCCTATTTCGCCGAGGGTTGCCAGCAGGTCATCGCCAGCCAGGGTACCTACGACCTGATCGTCGAGCGCGGCGAGCATGACATGAAGTCGGAATACGACCGCTTTCCCCGCCTGTTCCAGAACTTCGAATCGGTGCCCGGCCTGACCTGGCCGACCTTGGTGTTCAAGGAGTCCATGACCCTTTACATGGGCAAGCTGGAAGTGCAGATCAAGCATCTGGGCGCTGGTCACACCAAGGGCGACACCGTGGTCTGGCTGCCGAGCGAGAAGGTGCTGTTCTCGGGCGATCTGGTAGAATGCGAGGCCGCCTGCTACACCGGCGACGCCCATCTGCGCCAATGGCCCGATACCTTGGCGGCGCTGCGCGCGCTTGGCGCCGAAAAGCTGATCCCCGGTCGCGGCCCGGCGCTGATGAACCCGGCGGAAGTAGCCAAGGGCCTGGATTACACCAGCGATTTCGTCACCACCCTTTACCGGTCGGCCCAGGAAGCGGTGGCGCAGGGCATGGACCTGTTCGCCGCCATGAAGCACACCCGCAAGGCCATGGACCCCAAGTTCGGCCATGTCTTCATCTATGAACATTGCCTGCCGTTCGACGTCACCCGTGCCGTCGACGAGGCCAGCGGCATCGATCATCCGCGCATCTGGACGGCGGAGCGCGACAAGGAAATGTGGACGGCCTTGCAAAAGGAAGTCTAGACCAGTTTCAGCTAAAGCGAAAACTGGTCTTGGTTTCAAAAGTGGCCCGTGACGGGCCGCTCAGGCGCCACTCGGGCTCATCGCATCTCCACGCTTCGCGTGAAAGTGCTCCATAGCGACAACCGGGGACCAACCCCGGGCGCTTGCAACCAAATCAGGGAGGAGAGAAAATTGCTCAAGACCTACAGCTATCCCAAGTTCGATTTCCGTCTGCCCACCGGGGCCGGCGGCGATACTATTCCGCGCTATCCGGTGGTGGTGGTCGGCGCCGGCCCGGTGGGCATGGCCGCCGCCATCGATCTGGCCCAACAGGGCGTGCCGGTGGTCATCCTCGATGACGACGACACCGTCTCGGTCGGTTCGCGCGGCGTCTGTTACGCCAAGCGGGCGCTGGAGGTGCTGGACCGTCTGGGCGTCGGCGATCCGGTGGTCGACAAGGGGGTGAGCTGGAATGTGGGCCGCACCTTCTTCCGTGAGGAAGAGGTCTATAATTTCAACTTGAAGCCCAACGCCGACCAGAAGCGTCCGGGCATGATCAATCTCCAGCAATATTACCTGGAAGAATACGAGATCGACCGCTTGAAGCAGTTCGACAACGTCGAATTGTGCTGGAAGAACAAGGTTGTGGGTGTCGAGCCGGCGGGCGACAAGGTTACCGTCAAGGTGCAGACCCCCGACGGCTTCTATACCCTGGAAACCGATTGGCTGATCGTCGGCGACGGGGCGCGCTCGCCCATCCGCTCCATGCTCAACCTGGATATCGACGGCAAGATCTTCATGGACCGTTTCCTCATCGCCGACGTGGTGATGGAAGCAGAATTTCCGCCGGAGCGCTGGTTCTGGTTCGATCCGCCGTTCCATCCCGGCCAGTCGGTGCTGTTGCACCGGCAAAGCGACAATTGTTGGCGCATCGACTTCCAGCTTGGCTGGCAGGCCGACCCGGAAGAGGAAAAGAAGCCGGAAAAGGTCATCCCCCGCATCCAGGCCATGCTGGGCGACGACCGTCCGTTCGAGCTGGAATGGGTCAGCGTCTATACTTTCCAATGCCGACGCATGAACGAGTTCCGTCATGGTCGCGTCTTCTTCGTCGGCGATTGCGCCCATCAGGTGTCGCCGTTCGGCGCGCGTGGCGCCAATTCCGGCATTCAGGACACCGACAATCTGGTGTGGAAGCTGAAGCTGGTCATGGACGGCAAGGCGCCGGAAACCCTGCTCGACACCTATAGCGCCGAGCGCACCTGGGGCGCCGACGAAAACCTGATGAACTCGACCCGCTCCACCGATTTCATCACCCCCAAATCCAAGACCTCGCTGACCTTCCGCAATGCCACCCTGGGGCTGGCACGCAAGCATCCGTTCGCCCGTGCCCTGGTCAATTCCGGTCGCCTGTCGGTGCCGTGCTTCTATGCCGAATCGCGTCTCAATACCCCGGACGTGGACGGTTTCATGGGCGACATGATCCCCGGCGCCCCCATGGAAGACGCCTCCATCCGCGTCGACGGCAAGGATGGTTGGCTGCTCGACCACGTGGGCAACAAATTCATCGCCCTGGTCTATGCCCCCGAGGCGGCGCCTGCCGGTGCCGATGCCCTGTTGTCCGATTCCATCCCGGTCACCACCATCGCCGTGGTACCGCCCGGCGGCAAGGCGCCGGCGGGGATGATCGCCTTCGAGGACGTCAAGGGCACCTTCGCCAAGATTTACGATGCCAAGCCCGGCACCGTGCATCTGCTGCGTCCCGACCAGCATGTCACCGCCCGTTGGCGCAAGTTCGATGCAGGCCTTATCCGCGCCGCCATCGCTCGCGCCACCTGCAACGCCTGATCCGGGAGAAATCCAAATGTCGCTGATCACCACCCCCAACTTTCACCAGACCGGCAAGCGTTACTTCCGCGAGTTCAGCCCCAACGACGATTTCTATGAGATGCTGATCGAAACCCACCGCGATCTGTCGGACGAACAAAGCAATATGGTCAACGCCAAGCTGATCTTGCTGTTGGCCAACCATATCGGCGATATGGATGTGTTGGCCGAGGCCATGAAGGCCGCCCGCGAAGACGTGTAACTTCGTTAGGCATATGAATTGATGGCCGCTTCCACCTTTTTCGTCGTCATACCCGCGCAGGCGGGTATCCAGGAGTCGCGGAAAAGGTGGAGGTGCACCCTCTGGACTCCCGCCTTCGCGGGAGTGACGGAAGGGGAAGATGCGTAAGATGAAAAGGAAGACCAAGGCATGAAGCTTGCCACCCTGAAGCAAGGCGGACGCGACGGCACCCTGGTGGTGGTCAGCCGCGATCTGTCCCGCTGCGTCGCCGTCCCTCATGTCGCCCGCACCTTGCAGGCGGCGCTCGATGATTGGGACACTCTGGCCCCCAAGCTGGAAGCGGTGTCCGTCGGTCTGAACGCCGGCAGCAATGCCGAGGCCTTTCCCTTCGACCCCGTCGCTTGCGCCTCGCCGCTGCCGCGCGCCTATCAATGGGCCGACGGCTCGGCCTATATCAATCATGTGGAACTGGTCCGGAAGGCGCGCGGCGCCACCTTGCCGCCGGAATTCCATACCGATCCGCTGATGTATCAGGGCGGCTCGGATTCCTTCGTCGGTCCGCGCGACCCGATCGTTGCGGTGACCGAGGATTGGGGCATCGACCTGGAAGCGGAAGTGGCGGTGATCACCGGCGATGTGCCCATGGCCGCCAGCCGCGAGCAATGCGCCCAGGCCATCCGTCTGGTCATGCTGGTCAACGACGTGTCGTTGCGCAACCTGATCCCGGCCGAACTGGCCAAGGGCTTCGGCTTCGTGCAAAGCAAGCCGGCCAGCGCCTTTTCCCCCGTCGCCGTCACCCCCGACGAATTGGGCGCCGCCTGGGATGGCGCCAAGGTCAGCCTGCCCTTGGTGGTCGACATCAACGACAAGCCGTTCGGGCGCCCCAATGCCGGCCAGGACATGACCTTCGATTTCCCGCAACTGATTACCCATCTGGCCAAGACGCGCGAACTCGAGGCCGGCAGCATCATCGGTTCCGGCACCGTGTCCAACAAGCAAGGCGATCTGTGGGGCTCCAGCATCGACAATGGCGGCATCGGCTATTGCTGCATCGCCGAGGTCCGCATGTACGAAACCATCGAGGCGGGCGCGCCCAAGACCGGCTTTTTGAAGTTCGGCGATAGCGTCCGCATCCGTATGGATGATGCCGACGGCAACAATATCTTCGGCGACATCTGTCAACAGGTGGTCAAGCTGTGATCAGGCTTTATACCTATTTCCGCTCGTCCGCCGCCTATCGGGTGCGCATCGCCCTTAACCTCAAGGGCATCGATTACCAAGCGGTGCCGGTGCATCTGGTCAGGAACGGCGGCGAGCATAAATCGGCGGATTATCTGGCGCTCAACCCGCAAGGGCTGGTGCCGGCGCTGGCGGTGGACGGTCAAGTGCTGACCCAATCCCTGGCGATCCTGGAATATCTGAACGAAACCCATCCCGACCCGGCGCTGCTGCCCGCCGATCCGCTGGGCCGGGCCCGGGTCCGCGCCATCGCCCAGGCCATCGCCTGCGACATCCATCCCATCAACAATTTGCGGGTGCTGCAATATCTGGGCGGCACCTTGGGCCTGGATCAGGCGGCCAAGGATGATTGGTATCGCCATTGGGTGCAGACGGGGCTTCAGGCGGTGGAAGCCATGCTGGCGGCAGACCGGCGTACCGGCGTCTTCTGTCATGGCGATCAGCCGGGTCTGGCCGATTGCTGTCTGGTGCCGCAAGTGTTCAACGCCCGGCGTTTCAATTGCGATCTGACGGCGCTGCCGACCATCATGCGCATTGCTGAACGTTGTGAACAAATCGACGCTTTCAACCAGGCGGCGCCGGCGCAACAACCCGACTTTGAATGACTCAAAACAGGTATTGCATTACAATTAGTACTCTCTCATATTCGATGCTTGAAAAGTAAAATATGGGAGACGGTCCATATGGGTTCCAATCTTGATCCCCGTCTGGGGCGCCGCGATCTGCTGCGCCTGATGGGTCTGGGGGGCGTCGCCGCCGGTACGGGTCTGGTTTTGCCGCGTCAGGCGGCGGCCAGCACCAAGGTGGCCGGCAAGGGCGCCAAGATCGTCATCGTCGGTGCCGGTGCCGCCGGTCTGTCGATGGCATCACGGCTGGTGCAGCGCCTGGACGGCGCCGAGATCACCATCATCGACGGGCGCAAGGCGCATTATTACCAGCCCGGCTTCACCCTGGTGGCCGGCGGTATCAAGCCCAAGGATTACGTCACCTCGACCACGGCGGAATATCTGCCGAAAGCGGTCACCTGGATCGAAGAGGCGGTGGCCGAGATCGATCCCGACGGCAACAAGGTGGTGACCGCCTCGGGCAAGGCTGTCGCCTATGATTATCTGGTGGTGGCCACCGGCCTGACCCTGGACTATGCCAGCATCGAGGGCATGGACGTGAACCGCATCGGCCAGGACGGCCTGGGCAGCATTTATGCCGGCCCCGATGCCGCTTTCGCCACCTGGGGCGCCATGTCGCAATTCGCCGACAAGGGCGGCGTCGGTCTGTTCCTGCGCCCCAACACCGAGATGAAATGTGCCGGCGCGCCGCTGAAATACACCTTCCTCACCGATGATTACCTGCGCCGCCGCGGCAATCGCGGCAAGGCCGAAGTGATCTATGCCGCCAACAACAAGGCGCTGTTCTCGGTCCCCATCGTCTCGGAAAAGGTGCGCATGCTGTTCCGCGACCGTGGTGTCAAGGTGCAGTACGACCACATCCAGACCGGTATCGATCTGGGCCGCAAGGTGGCCATGTTCAGCACGCCCACCGGCCCGACGGAAATCAAGTACGACTTCATCAACGTCGTTCCGCCCATGCGGGCGCCGGCGGCGGTGCGCAATTCTCCGCTTCGCTGGCAGGAAGGCCCGTGGGCCGGTGACGGCTGGATGGAAGTGGACAAGTCGACCCTGCGTCACAAGCGTTACGCCAATGTCTTCGGCGTTGGCGACATCGCCGGTGTGCCCAAGGGCAAGACGGCGGCCAGCGTCAAGTGGCAGGTGCCGGTGGCGGTGGATCATCTGGTGGCCTCCATTGCCGGCACCCAGGCGACCAGCGTCTATAACGGCTATACCTCGTGCCCGCTGATCACCCGTCTGGGTCAAGCCATGCTGGTCGAGTTCGACTACGACAACAATCTGGTGCCGTCCTTCCCCGGAATCATCGCGCCGTTGGAAGAGCTGTGGATCACCTGGGTGATGAAGACCATGGCGCTGAAGCCGACCTATCTGACCATGCTGCGCGGTCAGGCCTAAAGAAAAGGGAGAACTGAACCATGAAGGATCTCGATCCCTTCGTCTTCGTCCTGGTGTTCCAGGAAATGCTGGGCCCGGTGCTGTGGCTGCTGGTGGCCCTGGCCTTGTTCGGCCTGATCGGTTTTGTCGTGGTCTTCCTGCGCGAAGGCCGCCTCGACAGCCGCCGGCTGGTGCGTTCGGAACTGATGGGTCTGGTTGGCGGCGTGCTGGCCCTGGTGTTGGCCGCCAAGTTCACCGTGTCCGGCTTCACCGATGCCGGCGGGCCGGTGGATTGGCTGCTGATCGGTCTGATCTGGGGTATCGGCCTGGCCGGCACCACCATCCTGACTTATGCCGTTCAGGGTCTGGTGGGCTGCCGCAAGTGCGGCTGAGCCTTGCTTGAAAACAAGACGCCCGTCGGTTGAAACCGGCGGGCGTTTTTGTTTAGGCCACTTGCCGGGCCGGCTCGACAAGTGGGGGCGGCGGCGCTTCCATGTGCACATGGAAGCAGCGTTGGCACCACAGCACCGGGGCCAGCTTACGGTCGCGGCTGACCCGGTGACGGGTGCGCTGATTGCAGGCCGGGCAGGTGTGGAATTCGTCGTGTTGTTCGGTCATGGCGTCCCTCGTTTGGCCAAGGAAGTACGCCACCCGATGATGGCAAGCAAGCGACCGAATTGTGAAAAAATCAAGGTGCGCTGCGGGATAGACGCTGGCGCAGGCGCTCGAACCACACGTACAGCACCGGGGTGATGTACAGGGTCAGCGCTTGGCTGACCACCAACCCGCCGACCACCGACAGGCCCAGGGGCTGGCGCAGTTCCGCCGCCGCGCCATGGCCGAGCGCGATGGGCAGGGTGCCCATGATGGCGGCCATGGTGGTCATCATGATCGGGCGAAAGCGTAGCAGGCAGGCTTGGCGGATGGCCTGATGCGGGTCAAGTCCTTGATTGCGCTGCGCTTCCAGAGCGAAATCGATCATCATGATGGCGTTTTTCTTGACGATGCCGATCAGCATCAGGATGCCGATCATGGCGATCACCGACAATTCCTGACGGAACAGCATCAGCGTCGCCAACGCGCCGACTGCCGCTGAGGGCAGGCCGGAGAGGATGGTCACCGGGTGGATCAGGCTTTCGTACAACACCCCCAGGATGACATAGATGACCACCACCGCCGCCAGCAGCAAGATGCCCTGGTTGGAGAGGGATTGCTGGAACACCTTGGCGGTGCCGGCGAAATTGCTGGTGATGCCGGCGGGCATGCCCATCTCGGCCTGGATGGTGCGGATGCGGTCGGCGGCTTGGCCCAGGGCGATGTCGGGGGCCAGGTTGAAAGCGATGGTGACGGCGGGCAACTGGCTTTGGTGGTTGATGGTCAGCGGCCCGACGGTGCGCCCGATTTCCGCCACCGCGTCCAACGGCACCAGCGTCCCGTCGGTGGACCGCACCTTCAGTTTGGCCAGGGCCGACAAATCGCCTTGGAAACGCGGGTCCATCTCCAGGATCACGGCGTAATCGGCGATGGTGGCGTAGATGGTGGAAATCTCGCGCGAGCCATAGGCGGAATAAAGCGCGCTGCGCACGTCTTCCAACCGCACGCCCAAGGCCGCCGCCTTGTCGCGGTTGACGGCGACCAGGGCTTGCGGGCTTTTCACCTGCAAATCGCTGGTGACGTCCTGGACCAAGGGCTCGGCCATCAGCCGGGTGGTCAGGCGGTCGGCGAAGGCGTAAAGCTCGGCCTGATTGATGCCTTCCAGCGTGTACTGATACTGGCTTTTCGACGACCGCCCGCCCAGGTTCAGGGTCTGCACCGGGGTGATGAAGACGCTGATGGCCGGGTTGCCCGCCGTTTTCTTGCGCAATTGTCCGATCACCTGCTCGACGCCGGGGCGCTGGTCGCGCGCCACCAGATTGACGAACATGCGGCCCGAATTGGCGGCGTTGGACAGGCCCGAGACCCCGACCGCCGAGGTGACGGTGGCGACATAAGGATCGGCGCCGACGATGGCCGCCATCCGCTTTTGCTCTTCCGCCATGGCGGCGAAGGAAATGTCCTGGGCCGCTTCGGTCTGGATGAAGATCTGGCCGGTATCCTCGGTGGGGAAGAAACCCTTGGGCACCTCGCGGAACAGGATCACCGTGGCGACGATGGTGGCGATCCCCAGGGCCAGCATGGACAGACCGTGGCCCAGCACCCAATCCAGGCTGCGCTGATAGAGGGCCAGCAGGGTGTTGAAACCCCGTTCGAGCCCGCGTTCCACCGGCCCGGCCTGGGTGTCGTGCTCGGGCCGCAGCCAGCGCGCGCACATGACCGGGGTCAGGGTCAGCGACACCAGACCGGAAATGCCGATGGCCAGGGTCACCACCACGGCGAATTCGTGGAACATGCGGCCGATGACGCCGCCCATCAGCAGGATGGGGATGAAGACGGCGACCAGCGACACGGTGATGGAGAGGATGGTGAAGCCGATCTCGCGCGCGCCCTTGATGGCGGCGTCGAACGGCTTCATGCCGTCATCCACGTGACGTTGGATGTTTTCCAGCATGACGATGGCGTCATCGACCACCAGCCCCACCGACAGGGTCAGGCCCAACAGCGAGATATTGTCGAGGGAAAAGCCCAGCAGCGACATGGCGCCCAAGGTGGCGACCAGCGACACCGGCATGGCGATGGTCGGGATCAGGGTGGCCGACAGCCGGCGCAGGAACATGAAGATGACCATGACCACCAGGGCGATGGTGATGGCGAAGGTGAATTGCACATCGACGATGGCGTCGCGGATCGAGCGCGAGCGGTCGTTCATCACCTGCACGTCGACGGTGGGGGGCAGGCTGTCCTTGATGGTCGGCATCAGGGCGCGGACGTCGTCGACCACCTGGACGGTGTTGGCCTCGGGCTGGCGCTGCACCGCCAGGACGATGGCGCGGGTGCCGTTGAACCACGAGGCGGTGCGGTTGTTCTCGACCGAATCGAGCACATTGGCCACGTCCTTCAAGCGCACCGGGGCGCCGTCGCGCCAGGCGATGGCCAGTTCGCCGAACGCCGCCGCGTTGGGCAATTGGGCGTTGGATTGCAAGGTCAGTTGCTGCTTGGGGCCGTTCAGCACGCCTAAGGGTGAATTGGAATTGGCGGCCTTGATGGCGCTGCTCAGTTCGTCGACGCCAATCCCGCGCGAGGCCAGGGCGTCGGGGTTCAACTGGATGCGCACGGCGAATTTCTGGCTGCCATAGACCAGCACCTGGGCGACGCCCGACAGCCGCGATAGCCGGGGCAGCAAGATGGTCTGGGCGTAATCGTCCAAGGTGGCCAAGGGCGTGGTCGGCGACGACAGCGCCAGCAGCACGACGGGGGCATCCGACGGGTTGACCTTGCGGAAGGACGGCGGCGTGGTCATTTCCTCGGGCAGGCGGCGCTGGGCCCGGGTGATGGCCGCCTGCACGTCCTGGGCCGCCGCATCGATGTCGCGGTCGAGGACGAATTGCAAGGTGATCGAGGTGCTGCCCTGACCCGAGGTCGAGGTGATGGTCTCCAGCCCGGCGATGGTGGAAAACTCGCGTTCCAGCGGTGCCGCCACCGACGACGCCATGGTGTCGGGACTGGCGCCCGACAGGCTGGCCGAGACGCTGATGGTGGGAAAATCAACGTTGGGCAGCGACGCCACCGGCAATTGCCGCCAGCCGACGATGCCGCCGAACACCATGACCAGGGTCAGCAGCAAGGTGGCGATGGGGCGGCGGATGAAGATTTCCGAGAAGTTCATGTCACTTGCCCGCCTGAGGGGCGCGTTCGCTCACCGTCAGGCCGGGGGCCAGCCGCATCTGTCCTTGCGTGACAACCTTGGCTCCCGCCTTCAATCCGTCGGTGATGATGGCGCTACCGTCGAGCACCCGATCGACGCGGATGGGGGCGATGGACGCCTTGGCCTGTTCATCGACGGCGAAGACAAAGGTGCCGTTCTGGCCGCTTTGCACCGCTTCCGCCGGGATGGTCAGCGCCTTGTCCTCGATGCCCAGGGTCAGGGTGACGTTGACGAACTGGCCCGGCCACAGCCTTGTGTCGTCATTGGTGAAAGTGGCTTTCAGCCCGATGGTGCCGGTGGTGGTGTCGATGGCCGAATCGATGAAGCTGAGCTGCCCCATCGCCCGCAAGGTCGGATCGGCGGTCGAGGTCACCACCGTCTCCAAGGGGCCGGCTGCCATGGCGGCGCGGATGCGCGGCAAATAGCTTTCCGCCACCGAAAAGGCGACGTTGATGGGGCGCATCTGGGTGATGGTGACCATGGATTGCGCATCGCCCGGCTTGGCCAGCGACCCCAGCTTGGCGTTGATGGTGCCGGTGCGACCGGGCACCAGCGCCTTGATGGTGGCATAGCCCATGGTCAGCCGGGCATTGTCGATGGCCGCCAGATCGGATTTGACCGCCGCTTCCGCCTGGGCCGCCTCGGCCTGGGATTGCTCGACCTTCTGTTTGGTGGCGCTGCCGGCCTTCAACAGCTCGGTATAGCGCACCAGATCGGCCCGGGCGCGGTCCAGTTGCGCCTTGTCACGGGCCAGATTGGCCTCGGCCTGACGTTTGTTGGCCTCGGCCATGCGGGCATCCAGGGTGAACAGGGCGTCGCCCTGGGCCACTTCCTGGCCCTCACGGATATGGACCTGCAACACCTCGCCTTCGACTCGGGGGCGGATGGCGACCACCGCCAGGGCTTGGATATTGCCCACCGCCTCGATCCGCACCGGCATGGGCTGTTCGACCGCAAAGGCGGTGACCACCGGCACGGGCTTGGCCTCGGCCTGGGCGTTGGGGGCGGTGGATTTGCGTCCAGCCACATACCAGAAGGTGCCGGCAAGAGCGGCCAGGATGGCGACGGTGAGGGCGATGCGTGATCTGTTCATGCCACCATCTTGCAGGTCTGGCGTGGGCCGTCAACGACAGCCGGGTAACGAAGGGTAACGAAGGGTAACTTTCGCAAAGATGTCAGAATTGCTGCAACGCAACATTTCGATTGCATTCCTGTGGGAAACCGTTATTGTGCCCAAATGCTGCGTTGCAGCGAAGACGACCCCAGCCCAAGGAAGCCAACATGCCGACCGCCAATTTTGAACAGATCGCCGCTGCCACCAAGGCCAACACCGAAGCCCTGACCAAGAGCGGCACTGCCGCCATCGCCGGCTATCAGGAATTGGCCAAGGCTTACCAGGCTCTGGCCACCAAGAACGCCGAGAAGCTGACCGCTTCGATCCAGGCTTTGGCTGGCGTCAAGAATCCGGCCGAATTCATCGAATTGCAGCAGAAGCTGGTGAAGGAAGGCGTTGAAGCCGCCGTCGCCGACAGCCGCAACATCGCCGAGCTGACCCAGTCGGTTTTCACCCAGGCTTTCGAGCCGGTGAAGGCCCAGGTTGAAGCCCTGCAGAAGACCGTCGCCAAGTAATCTTCGGCGTCGTTGAAAAGGGCCGCGCTCCGGTATGGAGCGCGGCCTTTTTATTTGTCTTTTGGCATCCCGCTGATATCGGAACCGATCGGCGGTGCCCTCGCGCGGCGGACAAAACAAAAGGCCCGGTGTTTCCACCGGGCCTTCGTGCTGCAATCCGGCGAACCGGATTAGCGCGAATAGTGCAGCGAATACGAGTAATGAACTGTTTATGCTGCACTTATTGCGCCATAAAAAGCTATCAGCCTCATACCTGTTATACTCCAAAAGTATCGTCGCAATCTACCACCTTTGCGCCGTCAGCCTTTCCGCAGCATGGCCAAGCGTTCCTTTTTTGCAATGGCCAGGGCCTTGTCCAGTTCGCCTACCTGCACAGCTTCCATCAGCGTTTCAATAACGCTCGCAAGCTGCTCCTTCGTGCCAGCCACCACCGCAGTGTTCTCGCCGCTCAGTTTCAATGGCCGATTACCATAGCGCAGTTCCAGCAGCCAGTTGCCGTCAGCGTCCTGCCAAAACCACTGCCGCAGCCGCTTGCTGCGCTCGTATCCAACGCGCTCGCCGTTCTCGTCCGTCTTGTATCGCGTCTGTTTCACTGTAAACGCCGTGCCGTCCAGCATGGCCTTAACCAAGCCAAGCTGTTCCGCCAAGTTTCCAAGCACCCGTTGCCGCGCATATTGTTCCGCGCTCAGTTTCTCGATCTTGCGCGTTGCAGTGGTCAGTTTCAATTTCGCAAATGCAGTCATGTTGTGTACTCCAAGCAGTTCGCTTGCAATACAGTACTGTCTGTGTTGTGCTATCAGTGACCGATATATCTATAAGTAACTGTAATCGTTGTCCTATGCAGCGCAATTTCATATAATGTAGTCGTGCCCAATCTGATCAGTTTTTCGGCGGTCGGTTTATATTATTTCAACCGCCAAGCTCCGCTCGTCGTCACACAGCGCAGTTTCAACTGCGCTGTGTGTAGGTAGCTCCCCAAGTTGTTTTGCTGCTGCTGTGGGCGTTTCCGACGTTTTGCGTGGATCAAAGTGGAGGAGGTGAGTGCAATGCGTTTTGCGGATCGCGCCCGAACTTACGTCACGTAAGTTCGCCCCCATGTCGTCCAGCGACGTGTCGTGTTACACGACAACATCGGCCAACATACAGCATGTATGTTCGCCCCCATGTCGTTCAGCGCCAGGGAAGTGTCGTGTTACACGACAACATGCTGGACGTGGACGCAAATCAGCACCGTCCCACCATCACGCTGTCCCAAATTCGCCCACTCAGTTTCTCCAATATCGCCGCGTCCTTGCCGCGCTGTTCCGCTTTTGCCCTGACCAATGCCTTCGTCAAATTTCCAGCCAATGTCAGCATCGTCCGCAGCCCCGCTTGCCGTTGCCGCGCTTTCATGCTGCCATAATAGCTCCGATCACGTCCAAGCCACTTTCTGCTAAAGTCGTATTGACCTTCGGTTAAGTTATTGGTTTTTAAGGTTATATATGCGTTTTGTAATGCGTTCATAATTCCTCCAAATATATTTTTGAATTACCGATATTATTTATGCCAAAGATCATAAATACCGCTGCGCATGTAGCGCATATATTTTAGGGGAGTGAAAAATGAAACAAGGAACTTTAGTGGAATATGGATTTGATGGAAAGCGAGTGGATATTAACGCGCTTGCGCTATATGCAATTTTTCTTACCGTCAAGTATTCAAAGTAGGCTGCCGCAATGGGCGAGAAAGTCACTTTAGATAAAATTGCCGACAAATCTGTATTTGAGCAGAAATACAGATACAAGAATAAAATCGGCGATCGCGCAGACAGTAAGATAAGGCAACGGAAGTATGTTGTTGAAAGTTTGTGCCGAGACTTTTCTGACAAAAAAGCTACAGCGCTTGCTTTGCGAATTATGAATTGCTCCGCAAGCCAAAAATGCAATCAGCCATTCTGTCCGATGTGCCGACATAAGAAACAAGAATTATTTGCAAAATATGTGATTGATAAGTTTGGAAGTGTAAGCGCAGACAAGTTGAGATTGCTTACAATATTGCATTCTGTCCATTACAACCCATTGGATATAAACAGCGATCTTATTAAAAAGCTGCGGAAGGATATGGACAATTTGTTTGACAAGATACAGGATTGTGCCGATGACAATATACGATTTATTGGGGCATTTGAGATTGATGCAATCGCAGGAGATGAAGAATTATCGGATAGAAAAGTAAATACGCTATCGGCGCTCGGATACGACAAGGACGCTAAAAATGCATGTTTTCTCCTTCATTTTCATGCAGTTATGTATATTCCGTCGTTCCAAAATCCAAAATACGACATAGAGCGCGAAATACGAAAATACTACAATGGCAGCCATCAAGTAGACTTTACGGACCTTCATAAAGACAAAACGCACGATGAAAATTTACATAATATGGCAACCTACATGCTTAAGTTCAGGTTGCAGCATTCAAAGAGTGTCGCAAGCGACGATGACGAAAAACAATTCACTCGCACTCAGTATTCGTCTCTCTATAGCTATCCAATAGCCAAGTCGGTAGTTATGGCCGTTGATAGATGCGGAGGATTTCAGGGATTAATAACAAGGAGACTGAAATAACCAAGCTGTGCTTGGATATTGAATTTGAAATTACGATTTGAGTGGAAGAGAGAGTTGAGGTTTTATGGTTTTGGATACTGATGTGGAATTGAACAGAATTGAGATATTGGTAAAGTAAGGTATTATACATTACAAACTGTAGAAAATGTTATTTCCAAACAATTCCCAAAAAGTCCAGCAATTTAGCCAGTTTTAATGGGGTTGTTTCGGATTTTATTATTGTAGTTTAGTAACATTTACTGCATCTGTATTTGCCGAAGACAGATTTTTAACAGCTTCGGCCCTAATTTTTATTATCTCAGCCTTTATCTGCCCCAATTCAAGTTTCGCCCGTTCCAGCTCCACCTGTTCCCGTTCCAGCGTCGCGTCGCTGTAAATCATTGCCATCAATTGCCGTCTCTCGTCGCTTATCGTCTCGCCCCTGCGTTCCTTTTTCCGCGCCAGCCAAGCGTCAGCGTCAATTATCTCTCGTGCCTTCATGCCACTATTTATGCAGCGTGGTCGCCGATCTTTCAAAAAATCTGACCTGGTTATCGCCGCAATCCGCCCCGATCTGTCCCACCAACATACAGTAAGTATGTTCGCCAATTGCCCGTTCTATCACTGCCGTCAACCGCTTCCAAAATACGCAATGAAAAAATAAAACGCGCTTCATCGCATTCGGTCATTTTTTCAATGATCTTCAGCGTCGTTGCGCGTTTTTTTAGGTTCTGTCTATATTATTATTTTGTTATTTTTGCTTAATCCAGCATCTATTGCGCTGTTCATATCTTGTGTCTCCCAACACAAGCCCCTCTGCGTTGCCCGCCCTATTTTTTCAAAACCAGCTTCTGCAACGCCAAGTCCATATCGTGCGCAACGCTATTCATGTTGCCTTTCTTCTCAAAAAATGTATCAGCGCCAAGCGCCAGTATAAGTTTGGAAATGTCCGAACGTGATTGCGATGATATTGCAGCCACAGCTAAATTTCTTAATGTATGCGATTGTCTAATTGCGCGTATTAAATCAAAACCGCTCATAATGGGCATATTTAGGTCAGTAATAACAATATCGTACTGTTCGTCGGTATTTTCTCGCAGCTTCAATTTTTCAAGCGCCTCAAGCCCGTTATGTGCAAGCTCAATCTCGCACTCGTGCTTCGTCTGCAGTATCGCCTCTCGTACAAAGTGCGAATATGGGACGCTATCGTCAACTAATAGCACTTTGATTTTGCTAGTCGCTTGCAATATTTTGCGCCTGTCAAGTTTCTTATGTCCATATTACGGTAGCTTAAAAGTATGTGTATTTCCGCATTTAAAATGTATCTATCCCATCACAATTCATTCATTTTTCTCGCCGCCCGTTTTCAGATCAGCTTGTCCGCCGCCAGCGTCGTGCTTACATGCCCGTAATGCTGTTCAATCATCAGCACGCTCGTTCCCATGTTCCTAGCCAGCAAGTAAACGTCCGTGCCCCCGTACAGCAGCCTAAACGTCGCGTAGGTGTGTCTCAGGCTATAAAGCGTTCTCGCGTTGCCGTGCCTGTCCGTGTCCAAGTTTGCCGCCGCCATCAAATTCTTAAAGCCCACCTCAAACGTGTGTATGTCCTCGCCGTTGTTGTTCGTAAATAGCCCGTTTCCCTTTGCCCGCGCCTCGTCCAAGTCCTTCCAACCATAATGTGCCAGCAGCTTCTTCAACGTGTTCTTCGCCGCTCGCGTCCCGATCACCGCCCGCTTGCCCGTCTTGCCATCCACCCACAGCCGCAGCGTTTCCGTTTGCTTGCCGTTGCCCGTGTGTATCAGTTCAACGTCCCGCCAAGTCAGTCCACGCGCCTCGCCAACCCGCATGCCCGTCCCAACCAGCAGCCGCACGTAAAGTTCCAAAAGCTGCCTGTCTCGTTTCACACGTGGATGCTCCGCAGATCGCGTGCGCTGCCGTGCCGTCCATATCAACAGCCTGTATTCCTTCACGTCAAAAGCGCCGCGCCTGTTCGTCTTTGCCCGCTTCGCCTTCATAAACGCCAATTGCTTCAAAGACCCTTGTTCCAGCCCGTGCTTCAAAATCTGCCGTAACATGCTCTGTTCCATCACCAGCGTTTTCGCCGATGGTGTTGTCGCCGCCGTTGCTACCTTCCTGTCCGCACCGTAGCCCTTCGTCCAATAGTCCAGCCGCCAGTCGTCGTAGTCGTTAAAGTCCGCCGTCGTTATGCTGTTGATCGGTTTTTTGCCGAAAAATGGGAGCAAGTAGCGTTTTAGCGTGCCCTCAACCAGCACCAACCGTCCCTTACTCAAGCGTCCTTCCAGCGTCTCCCGCTGTGCCTTCCGAACGTAATCGTCCGCAAGTTGTTTGAATGTTTGATCTTTTAACGGGTGATTGTTGCGTTGCTTGTAGCGCAGCTCCTCGTACAGCTCCTCCGCCGTCCGTTTCGCCTCCGCCAAGTCCGTCGTCTTCATGCTGCGCCGCACCAACGTGCGTTCCGTGCCAAGTCTAAAACGCGCCTGCCAAATGCCCCGTTTGTCGCTCGCCAGCGTGTACAGCACAATCCGACCGCCACGCAGTTCAATTTCACGCTGTCCAACGTCCATAGCTGCACCTTAAAAGTGCCTGTTAGCTACGTGTTAGTATAGCGTCTTGTTATCTAAAGAATGACCTATATATCTTTGGCGTTAGCCGCAGTCATCTTCATACATTTTTCGTAGTCAGTCTTTAGCTGTAAAAGCTCAGCCTCAAAATCATCAAGCGTCGTTTTTTTGTGCAAGTATATGTCAGCTTTCTTTGCGTGACATAAATACAAGTCGCGTGGGCAATCTGTCTTGCACTGCAAGCTTGTCAAAATTGCCACGTATGTGTCCGCAATTTCACCCGTGTTGCGTATTATCTCAAGCGTTTCACAACCTGAAATAACCGGCATATTTACGTCAACTATTACAATATGATACGCGCGTTCTGTCAGCGCAGCTTGCTTCAGCTTATCAATACCCGTATAGCCGTCCGTCACGTGCTCAATGCTGTAGCCAATCCTGTCCGCCTGTAGCGTCAGCTTGGTCAACGTCGCTTCCGCAACGTTGTCGTCAATAATCAGTATCCTTGCATTTTGCGCGTGTTGCGTCATCTCACCCGCCCAACAAAAAAGCTGCCCAACACCATGTGCCAGACAGCTTCTTGTTACGCTTCAAACCCTGCGTTACCGCAGAATTTGGTAATGCGTGTTAGCGCGAATAGAATTCGATGACCAGATTGGGTTCCATCTGGCACGGATAGGGCACGTCCGACAGCTTGGGGGCGCGGATGAAGGTGCCCTTCATTTCCTTGTGATCGACTTCCAGATAGTCGGGGACGTCACGTTCCGGCGACTGGGCGGCTTCCAGGATGATGGCCAGATCCTTGGACTTCTGCTTGACGCTGATGATGTCGCCGTCCTTCACCTGATAGGAAGCGATGTTCAGGCGCTTGCCGTTCACGTGGATGTGGCCGTGGTTGATGACCTGACGGGCCTGGAAGGGGCTGACGGCCATCTTCATGCGGTAGACGACGGCGTCCAGGCGACGCTCCAGCAGACCGATCAGGTTTTCCGAGGTGTCGCCACGACGGCGCACGGCCTCGTCATACAGCTTGCGGAACTGCTTTTCCGAAATGTTGCCGTAATAGCCCTTCAGCTTCTGCTTGGCCATCAGCTGGGTGCCGAAGTCAGAGGGCTTCTTGCGGCGGGCGCCATGCTGGCCGGGCGGGGTTTCCTTGCCGCGAGCCAGCGGGCTCTTGCCACGGCCCCACAGATTGACGCCCAGGCGGCGATTGATCTTGAATTTCGCTTCAATACGCTTGGTCATGGTACTTCCTTTGGTCCCGGCTGTTGCCGGTTGGGGTTTGTCCCGATAGGCCTGATCCAGTTTCACCTGGGGCGGGACGCATGACGCGCCCACATTCTCGGGAAGAAAGGGGCTTTTATACAAACCGGCCCCCCGCTGTCAATGGCGGTGATGCGAATTCAATCAACCGGTTTGCTTGCCTTTGCTGTCTTGCATCCGTAAACTTCCCCCCTTCATTCAGGAACCCCAGAATAATAAGAGAGACATTGGCGCCATGGCCGACCTGCCGCCCGACATCGCCACGCTTAGTTTCGAGGACGCGCTGGCTGAACTTGACGCCATCGTGCGCAAGCTGGAGACCGGCTCGACCCGGCTTGACGACGCCATCGGCGCCTATGAGCGCGGCGCGCTTTTGAAGCGTCACTGCGAAGCCAAGCTGAAGGAGGCCCAGGCCAAGGTCGATAAGATCGTGCTGGGCGGCGATGGCGCCATCGGGCTTGAACCCGCCGGCATCGAGTGACCCCGCACGTGTCCGACATTCTGCTCGAGGCCCTGGCCGCCAACGCGGCTGCCGTCAATGACGAAATGGCCCATCTGCTGCCCGTGCCCGACGGGCCCGAGCGCCGCGTCCACGATGCCATGCGCTATAGTGCCCTGGACGGTGGTAAACGGCTGCGCCCGTTCCTGACCGTGCAGGCGGCGTCCTTGTTCAACGTGTCGCCGGCGGCGGCGTTGCGGGTCGGCTGCGCCTTGGAAATGGTGCATTGCTATTCGCTGATCCACGACGATCTGCCGTGCATGGATGACGACGATCTGCGCCGGGGCCGCCCCACCTGTCATCGTCAGTTCGATGAGGCCACCGCACTTCTGGCCGGTGATGCCCTGCAATCGCGTGCGTTTGAAGTGCTGGCGGCTGAGTCCACCCATCCCGATCCCGCGGTGCGCTGTGAATTGGTGTGGCAACTGGCCCACGCCGCTGGCGGCATGGGCATGGTCGGCGGCCAGATGGTCGATTTGCAGGCGGCGCAATTGACCATGGATATGGCCGACATCACCCGCTTGCAGCAAATGAAGACCGGTCGGCTGATCGGTTTCGCCTGCGAAGCCGGGGCCATCCTGGGCAAGGCACCGTCGTCGTTGCGGCTGGCCTTGAAGAATTACGCCCACGATCTGGGTCTGGCCTTCCAGATTGCCGACGATCTGTTGGATGTGCAGGGTGACGAGATGCAGGTGGGCAAGAAATTGGGCAAGGATGCCGATGCCGGCAAGGCCACCTTTGTTTCCCTGCTGGGGGTCGAGCACGCCCGCGCTCAGGCGGACATGCTGGCCGAACAGGCCTGCCGCCATTTGGACCCCTTCGGCGATGCTGCCCATTTGCTGAGGCTGACGGCCCGCTATGTCGTCACCCGCAGCGTGTAAGGATATGACCATGAGCACTTCCCAACGTCTGCTCGACGGCGTCGATTGTCCCGCCGATACCCGCGCCTTCACGCCCGAGCAATTGCGCCAACTGGCCGATGAAGTGCGCCAGGAAATGATCGAGGCGGTGTCCATCACCGGCGGTCATCTGGGCGCCGGTCTGGGCGTGGTCGAGCTGACCGTGGCCCTGCATCACGTTTTCCAGACCCCCGTCGACAAGCTGATCTGGGACGTGGGGCATCAGTGCTATCCGCACAAGATCCTGACCGGGCGCAAGGAACGCATCCGCACCCTGCGTCAGGGCGGCGGGCTGTCGGGCTTCACCAAGCGTTCGGAAAGCGAATACGACCCGTTTGGCGCCGGCCATTCCTCGACGTCCATTTCCGCGGGATTGGGCATGGCGGTGGGGCGCGACCTCAAGGGCGAGGATTTCAACGTCATCGCCGTCATCGGTGACGGCGCCATGAGCGCCGGCATGGTCTATGAGGCCATGAACAATGCCGGTTCCATGGATTCGCGTCTGGTCGTCATCTTGAACGACAACGACATGTCCATCGCCCCTCCGGTCGGCGCCATGAGCGCCTATCTGTCGCGTCTGCTGTCGTCGCGGCCTTATCTGTCCATTCGCCACTTCGCCAAGGATCTGGCGGCCATGCTGCCGCCGCCCCTGGAGCGCGCGGCCAAGCGGGCCGAGGAATATGCCCGCGGCTTCGTTTCCGGCGGTGGCACGTTGTTCGAGGAACTGGGCTTTTATTACGTCGGCCCCATCGACGGCCACAATTTCGACCATCTGCTGCCGGTACTGAAGAACGTCCGCGATTCCGAGGACAACAAGCCGGTACTGATCCATGTGGTGACCAAGAAGGGCCGCGGCTATCCGCCGGCGGAACAGGCCGCCGACAAGTATCACGGCGTCGGCAAGTTCGACGTGGTCACTGGCGCCCTGGCCAAGCCCAAGGCCAACGCGCCCAGTTACACCTCGGTGTTCGCACAAGCCTTGCTGGCCGAAGCGGAAAATGACGACCGCGTCGTCGCCATCACCGCCGCCATGCCCGCCGGCACCGGCCTGGACAAATTCGCCGAGCGCTTTCCCAATCGCTGCTTCGACGTCGGCATCGCCGAACAGCACGCGGTGACTTTCGCCGCCGGTCTGGCCTGCGAGGGCTTCAAGCCGTTCTGTGCGCTCTATTCCACCTTCCTGCAACGTGGTTATGACCAGTTGGTGCATGACGTGGTCATCCAGAAGCTGCCGGTGCGCTTCGCCATCGACCGGGCCGGTCTGGTCGGCGCCGACGGCGCCACCCATGCCGGCGCCTTCGATCTGGCCTATCTCGGCTGTCTGCCCGACATCGTGTTGATGAGCCCGGCGGACGAGCTGGAGTTGATGCATGCGGTGGCCACCGCCAAGGCCTTGGATGATCGTCCGTCCGCCTTCCGCTATCCGCGCGGCGAAGGTGTCGGCCTGGACCTGCCGGTGCGCGGCGAGGTGCTGCCCATCGGCAAGGGCCGTATCATCCGTGAAGGCAGCCGCGTCGCCCTGTTGTCGCTGGGCACCCGCCTGGGCGAGGCGATGAAGGCCGCCGACGAACTGGCGGCGCGCGGGCTGTCCACCACCGTCGCCGATGCCCGCTTCATGAAGCCGTTGGATCAGGACATGATCTTGCGTCTGGCGCGCGAGCACGAGGTTTTGGTGACCATCGAGGAAGGCTCGATCGGCGGATTCGGCGCCCAGGTGCTGCATTTCCTCGCCCATTCCGGTGCCCTGGATCGCGGCCTGAAGGTGCGGCCCATGGTGTTGCCCGATGTTTTCCTGGAACACGAAGCGCCGCTCAAGCAATACGATCTGGCCGGTCTCAATGCCCCGCACATCGTCGCCTGCGTGCTGGCGGCCTTGGGGCAGTCGGCGGCGGTGGCCAGCGCCTGACCGGGCTGCCTTGGTATACAACACATAATTCTGTGTTCAATAATCGGCTATTTTCCGAGTATTCTGGAAAATACTCTGCGCGCTAATATTGAAACATCAAGAATGAGTGGTATGATATATGACCGATTGCAAGTGGTATAAGGGTGTCGGAAATGGAATTGGATAAGCTCCAAGATAGCGCGCGGCGTGCCAGCACCCTGCTGAAGGCTATGAGCAATGAACACCGGCTGATGATCCTGTGCCAGCTTTTGCATGGTGAAAAGTCGGTGGGCGAGTTGGAGCGGCTGATCGGTCTGTCGCAATCGGCCCTGTCGCAGCATCTGGCGCGCCTGCGCCGCGACAATCTGGTGCAGACCCGCCGTCAGGCCCAGACCATCTATTATTCGCTGTCGGGGGCCGAGGCCAGCGCCGTCATCAACACCCTGTACGGTCTTTATTGCGCCAAGGATAACGGCGGCGCCTGCGCCGCTTGAGGCTTTTTGCCCGAGGATAATTGTCGGAACTTTAGGTCTGGGGCATCACGGCTTGGTTAGGCCCAAGGGGCCGGACGACCCCATGCCGTTTCTTGCCGCCCGCGTCCACCGATCAGCGGCAAATGCTCTTATGTCGATGACACGGTCGGAATATCCCTCGCACCGTCAGCGGTCGAGGCTTCCGGCGGCGTCCTGATCGGCTGGGCCATGACAGGCAGGGTGAAGACGAACCGGCTGCCGTGGCCGGCGCCTTCGGATTCCGCCCAGATGCGCCCGCCATGCCGCATGACGATACGCTTGCACACAGCCAGACCGACACCGTGACCCTCGTATTCCTGGGAGGTGTGCAGCCGCCGGAATACTTTGAACAGTTGCTCGATCTGGTCGGGCGGGATGCCGATCCCGTTATCCGCGACGGCAATTTCCCATTCCTCGTCCATCCGCTGCACGGTGATCGCCACCTTCGGCACCGCATCAGGGGGGTGATACTTGACGGCGTTACCGATCAGATTCTGGAACAAGCGCGCCAATTGCAGCGGATCGCCCATGATTCTGGGCAGCGGCTCGGCGGTGACCGTGGCGTTCTTTTCGGCGAGGGTGGCCGACAGATCCTGTAAGGCGACCCGCAGGGCGTCGTCCAACTCCATCGGCTCGAACGTCTGCCCTTGTGAACTTACCCGGGAATATTCAAGCAAGCTGTGGATCATCTCCGACATATGTTTGGCGCCACTGACCGCAAACTCAATGTACTCGTTGGCGTCGGAGGATATTTGGCTGCCGCACCGTCGCTGCAATAATTGCAGGAAGCTTGAAACGTTGCGTAATGGAGTTTGCAGGTCGTGGGAGATGGCGTAGGAGAACTGTTCCAAATCCTCGTTTGAGCGCTGTAGATTGTTCTTGATCCTCTCGCGCTCGGCTTCCGCCTGTTTGCGTTCGGTGATGTCGAGATGGATGCCGGACATGCGCAACGGCTGTCCGTCTGCCGTCCACTCCACGACCTTGCCGCGATCGAGCACCCACACCCAGTCGCCACTCTTGTGGCGCATCCTGCATTCGCACTCGTAGACCTCGCGTTCACCCAGGAAGCACTGCTTTAGTTCGGCCTCCGAGCGAAGCTGGTCCTGGGGATGGACGAAGCGCAGCCAGGTGGCGATGCTGACCGGTTGCAGTTCACTAAGCGAGTAGCCGACGATCTCGGCCCAACGTTCATTGAACTTGGTCTCACCGGTCTCGACGTTCCATTCCCAGGTTCCGGCATGGGTTCCCCAGATGATTTCACGCTGAGCCTGGTCGGCGGCTGACAAGGCCAGTTGATGGCGTTCCAGTTCTTTGCGGTTCTGGTCGAGCTTTTCAATCGAGGCGCGGATCACCGCGACCATCTGGTTGAAGCCGCTGGCGAGAATGACGATTTCCCGCGCGCCCGTCATGGCGGCGGGATTGATTGGAATGCCAAGCTGGTCGACCCGCGACACCGAGGCCGCTATGCCGGTGATTGGCGCGATGACCACCCGGGAGATAACCAGGAACAAAACCACGATCAGGATCGTCGCAACCAGTGTCAGGTTGATCGCCGAGTTGCGGATGGTGCGCTCGAGTTCACGTTGGACCAATTGGTCCGATGCACAGACCGTGACCTCGCCAATGACTTGGCCGGTATCGGCGAGAACCGGTGCCCGGTGGGTATGGAAGCAATTGGCGGTCACGGCATGGTGGCTGGGGGTGCCCTGATCGTAGTCGGTCACGGCACCGGGGGGCACCCTCACTTTGCCCGAGACGAATTCTTTTTGCCCGGTGAGTTCGGCCATGCGGATATCCCGAACCGTTATGGCGCGGTATTCCTCCTCCATCTCATGCGCCAGGATGCCGAGATAGTCGTTGACCGCATAGGCCTGCATGTAAGGGGCAACGCTTCGAGCGGTGGTATTTGCCTTGGCTTCGGTGTGTTCGCGCAGTTGGGCGGAAATGACACTTTTGGCATAAAGGAAATTGGCCACTCCGCTGGCGATCATTACCGCCGCTACGGTGGATACAATGACCAGTCCTATGACGGTGAAAATGGAATAGTTGGAGCGCGTCACTTCAGTCCCAACACGTTACGCCGTATGGTGGACATCTCTGCCTTGATATTGTCCTCGGACACCGCCAGGACTGGCAACTTCTGCTCACGCTCGACCGGTTGGCCGTTATGGTGCCGGGCCATGGTCTCGACCGCTCTCTCCCCCATCAGGAAGGGCTGTTGCATTCCCGCCCCGGCCAGGGTGCCCCGGGGGATCATCTCAAGGAACTCCGGCTCGGCGTCGAAGGTCATCAGCAGTACCTGCCCCGTCCGTCCGGCGGCGGCGATGGCGTCAAGCGCGCCTTGGTAACGATCCGAACCTTGAAGCCAGATGGCCCGGATATCGGGCGCGGTGGCCAGCAGATCGCGGGTGTGGTCGAAGGTCTCCTGGTAGGAGAAATCCACCTGCTGGCGAATGCCGGCTCCCTTGAGTCCGGCTTCTTCCATGGCCTGCATGAACCCTGCGGTGCGGGCTTGGCCATTGGCACGCTTCTGCGGGATGGCGATGATACCCACTCTGCCGTCGGCCCAGCCCAGGGCCTTCAGTTTGGCGGCCAGGACGCGCCCGATGCGATAGGCGCCGTCGCGGTTGTCAGACGAGATATAACTGACGTACTCGCCGCCATCGGCGCCGATGTCAGCCACCACCACAGGTATGGAGGCATCGTTGGCGAGCTTAAGCAAGGTGACGGCGGCTGATGAATTGGTCGGCGACAGGATGATCCCACTGACCCCTGACCTGATGACGTTGACCAGATTGGTGATCTCGGATCTGGCGTTGTTGTCCGCGCTATACGCTTGGGCCTGATAGCCCAACGCCGCCGCCCGTGACTGGATGCCTCGCCACATGATGTCCCAGAACGGGATTCGCAGGTCGGATACCACATAGGCGATCCGGCGCGGCGCCGGCTCTGCCCCGACGGCACTCAACGGGGCCATTGCGGCAGTGACGGCAAAGCTGAAGGCGGTATGAAAAAGTCCGCGCCGGGTGATCAACGCCATTGCTGCCTTCCCGAATCCTCAGCCCAAGTCGCACCGAGATGCCTGCGTCATCCGGCGTTGCGACACAGAATTCAGGTATTGCATACCGGAGGGTGTTGAGCAAGCTGGATCATTTGCGCGAAGGTGTCCGTGAGATGATCCATGCGCTGCCATTATGCACGGGCGTGGCGGCTGGGAAGGGGGGCCTAGCTTTTGCCATAAATCCACACCCCGTCCGCATCCTCGCTGCGCACCACTTGCCCGCTGTGGATCAGGTGGTTCAGATGCGCCACCGTCTCACCGGCGGCGAAGCCGGTCTGATGCGGGTCGAGCGGGCGTTGGAACAGGCGGCGCAGCACCTCAAGCGCCGTGCTGGGCTGGGTGCAGCATTCCAACGCCAGGGCCAGCCGCTGGTGGTGATGGGCCAGCAATTCGTCGGCCCGTTCATGCAGGCCGCGAAACGGCAATTTGTGTGACGGCAGGACCAGACAATCGGCGGGGAAAGCCGCTTTCAGCCGTTCCAGGCTGTCCATGAACTGGCTGAGCGGGTCGGAATCCGGCTCTTGCGGCCAGACGCCGACCACCGGCGAGATGCGCGGCAAAATCTGGTCGCCGGAAATCAGCACGTTCAAATCCGGGCAATATAGGCAGGCATGTTCGGGCGAATGGCCGTTGCCGGTGAATACCTGCCAAGCCCGTCCGCCGATGGTCAGCCGATCCCCATGACGGATGACCGAGACATTGGCCGGTATCCAGCTGATGCGGTCCTTGTAACCGCCGGACCGCTCGCGCACGCCCTCCAGCAAGTCCCGGTCATAGCCGCAACGGCGGTAATGATCGACCTGATTGTCGATATAATCCTCGCCGCCTTCCAGCATCAGCATGCGGCCATAGGTCCATTCGCCGATGGTGGCGGTCAGGCGGATGCCGAAGCGCTGGCATAGTGGTCCAGCCAGCCCCATATGGTCGGGGTGGAAATGGGTGCAGATCAATCGGGTGATCGGCTTGCCGCCCAAGGGCCCGGCCAGCAAGGAATCCCAATGGGCCAGCGTCTCGTCGTTGCCCACGCCGGTATCGACCACAACCCAGCCATCGCCGTCGGCCAAGGCCCACAGATTGATGTGGTCAAGGGCGAAGGGCAGCGGCATGCGAATCCACAGGATTCCCGGCGCCACTTCCCGCACGCTGGCGGTATCGGGGGGAATGGGGAAGGGATGGTCGAGCTGGACGTAGGTCACCGGGGGCTTGCTCCATATTTTACGCATCAAGATACCGATTTGACGCAATGCGGCAACAGGTTAAATTTGGATCATGAACGACGATCGCAAGCCCACCCTTCGTATCGGCATCGATTTGGGTGGCACCAAGACCGAAGCCATCGCCCTTGACCGTGACAGCGGTGCCGAGCTTGACCGCCTGCGGGTGGCCACCGCGCGCGGTGATTATGACGGCACCGTCGCTACCATCCGCGATCTGGTGCTGGGGCTGGAAAGCCGGTTGGGTCGGGGCGGCAGCGTCGGCGTCGGCATCCCCGGCACCATCAGTGCCAAGACCGGTCTGGTCAAGAACGCCAATTCCACTTGGTTGATCGGGCGGCCTTTCGACCGCGATCTGGCGACTGCCTTGGCCCGTCCGGTGCGGCTGGCCAACGACGCCGATTGCTTCGCCCTGTCCGAATCCACCGATGGGGCGGGGCAGGGGGCCGCCATCGTCTTTGGCGTCATCCTGGGGACCGGGGTCGGCGGCGGCGTGGTGGTGCATGGCCGGCTGCTGGCCGGCGCCAACGCCATTGCCGGTGAATGGGGCCACAACCCGCTGCCCTGGCCGCAGGCCGACGAAATACCGGGGCATATGTGCTATTGCGGCAAGGCCGGCTGTATCGAGACCTTTCTGTCCGGCCCCGGTCTGGAACGTCAGCACGGCCACGGCCTGCGGGTGCCCGAGATCATCGTCTTGGCCGAACGGGGCGATGATCTGGCCGAAGGCGTGCTGGCCCGCTACGAGGACCGGTTGGCCCGCGCCCTGGCCGGGGTGATCAACATTGTTGACCCGCAGGTGATCGTGCTGGGCGGCGGCGTCGGCAACATGGCGCGGCTGTACCGCAACGTGCCCCGCTTGTGGGGGGAATACGTGTTCTCGGATACGGTGGAGACGAAGTTGCTGCCGCCCACGCACGGCGATTCGTCCGGCGTGCGCGGGGCGGCGTGGTTATGGTGAATTCGGGGAAAAGTCCCTCGGCTTCGCCTCGGTGTACTTTTTCCCGTTTTTCACAAAGCAAACCCGTGCTCAAGCGAGCTTTCCGCGCGGATTTCGGTCTTTCTCCCGCCTTTGCCCGGCAAAGGCGGTAAAACGTAAAAGCGAAAAATAGGCGCAGGGCCGCCCCAAGCCTATTTTTCTCCGGTTACATCAACGGGGAAAAGTACACTGAGCGCAGCGAAGGACTTTTCCCCGAATTACTCATTACATGCCCATCAAGGCGCGCACGTGTTCCTTGACCGAGGCGGCCAGGGCCTCGATGTCGTAGCCGCCTTCCAGCACCGACACCACCCGGTTGTCGGCGGTTTCGGCGGCCACCTCCAGCAATTGCTCGGTCGCCCATTTAAAATCACTGGTCTTCAGCCGCAGATGGGCCAGCGGATCGGCGGCATGGGCGTCGAAGCCGGCGGAGATGATCAGGAAGTCGGGGGCGAACTCGCGCAGCTTGTAGACCAGCATGTCGGCGAAGGCCTGACGGAAATCGTCCGAGGCACAGCCCGCAGGCAAGGGCACGTTGACCATGCGACCGACGCCGCCGGTTTCCTCGGCCAGACCGGTATTGGGATAGGCGTGTTCCTGGTGGGTCGAGGCATAGAACATGCCCGGCTCGTCCCACAGGATATGCTGGGTGCCGTTGCCGTGATGGACGTCGAAATCGACGATGGCGACACGCTTGAAGCCGTGGGCGTCACGGGCGTGCAGGGCGGCTACGGCAGCATTGTTGAACAGGCAAAAGCCCATGGCGGCGTCGCGCTCGGCGTGGTGCCCCGGCGGGCGCACGGCGCAAAAGGCGTTGCGGGCCTGCTTGGTCGCCACCGCGTCGACGGCGGCACAGCCGGCCCCGGCGGAACGCAAGGCGGCGTCGCCCGACTGATACGACAAGATGGTGTCGGGATCGATGTGGAAAAACTCGCCCGGTTCGGGTACCGACGACAGCACGTGGTCGACGTGATGGGGGCAATGGGCGCGCAGCAAGTGTTCACGGCTGGCCTGGGGCGCTTCCTCGCGCTGCAACAGGCTGAATTCCTCGGTTTCGAGACCGGCGAGGACCGCTTTCAGACGGTCGGCGCATTCGGGGTGGTAGTCGCCTGTATCGTGTTTCAGGCAGACGGGGTGCGTGAACAGCAAGGTAGCCATTGGCGTTTCGTCGGACGTCCCTTATTGGTGTTTGATTGATTGTCGGTGAAGCCAAGGGTAATTGCCATACCCGATTTTCGCATGGGGCTATGTCTGATGGGATTGCGCGTTCGCATAGATCAATTGCTGGTGGATCGCGGTCTGGCTGAAAGCCGGGCCAGGGCCCAGGCCCTGGTCATGGCCGGGCTGGTCATCGTCGGCGGCAAGAAGATCGACAAGGCCGGCACCCAGGTGGCCGAGGATGCTGGTATCGAACTGAAGGGCCAGGATCACCCTTGGGTGTCGCGCGGCGGCTTGAAGCTGGTCGAGGCGTTGGACCGCTTCGCCATCGACCCCACGGGCAAGGTGGCGGTGGATGTGGGCGCCTCCACCGGCGGCTTCACCGACGTGCTGCTGAGCCGGGGCGCCGCCCGCGTCTATGCCGTCGATGTCGGTCATGGGCAATTGGCCTGGAAACTGCGCAGCGACGATCGCGTCATCGTGCTGGAACGCACCAATGCCCGCTATCTGACGACCGAGCAAATCCCCCAACGGGTGGACATGGTGGTGTGCGACGCCAGCTTCATCGGCCTGGAAACGGTGCTGCCCGCCGCCCTCACTCTGGCTGGCGACGGCGCCATCCTGGTGGCGCTGATCAAGCCGCAATTCGAGGTGGGCAAGGGCCGGGTCGGCAAGGGCGGCGTGGTGCGTGAACCGGAACTGCACGCCGAGGTGTGCGAGCGCATCACCACTTGGCTGCCCAGCAATCCCGGCTGGGAAGTGATCGGCCTGTGTGACAGCCCGATCAAGGGGCCGGAGGGCAACAAGGAATTCCTGATGGTTGGTCGCAAATGTGTTCCCGCTTCCAACTAGAGCGGTTTCACGCCGAGCGGAATCGGTAGAGGATTCCCCCTGAGGTCATTTTGTGATTCAACATCTTCGGTAACAACGCTCCCGAGGATGATGCGATGACGTGGCGCTCAGGGCAGTCCTATTCTCAGGACTTGCGCGATAGAGTTTTGGCGGCTGTGGACAGCGGCATGAGCGCCTACGAGGTGGCGCCGCTGTTCCGGGTGAGCGTTTCGTACATCTACAAGGCCCAAGGCCGCCGCCGGGCCACCGGCGAGACGACGGTGAAGCCACGGCCTGGGCGGCCAGGACAGAAGCTGGCGGCTCACCTTGAGGCGTTGCAGGCGCAGATCAAGGTCGAGCCCGATGCCACGCTGGCTGAGTTGCGCGCCTGGGTTCTGGCCGAATTGGGCGTGTCGATCAGCGTCGGCGGCCTGTGGAACACGCTTGAGCGGCTCGACCTCAGTCTGAAAAAAAGAGTGCGCATGCTGCCGAGCAGGAACGTCCCGACGTAGCCGAAGGACGCATCGCCTGGCGAGCCGAGCAGCCGGCGCTGGACCCAACCCGCTTGGTCTTCCTTGATGAAACCGGGGCATCGACCAACATGACCCGGCGCTACGGACGGGCGCCGCGCGGTCAGCGGCTGCTGGCTGCGGTGCCGCACGGTCATTGGAAAATGACCACCTTCGTCGGGGCGCTCCGGCATGACGGAATCTCCGCCCCCTTCGTCATCGACAAGGCGATGAATGGCGCGATCTTCCTGGCCTATGTCGAGCAGGTCCTGGCTCCGACCTTGCGGCCCGGCGACATCGTCGTAATGGACAATCTGCCCGCCCACAAGGTGGCAGGGGTCAAGCAACTCATCGAAGCCCGAGGGGCCACCCTGCGGTATCTGCCGCCCTACTCCCCAGACCTCAATCCCATCGAGCTCGCCTTCGCCAAGCTCAAGAGCCTGCTGCGAAAGGCGCAAGCCCGCACCATCAACACCTTATGGGACGTGATCGGAAAACTCATCGACCTGTTTCCGCCCGAGGAATGCGCCAATTTCTTCGCCCACGACGGATATGGACGCTCGATGTGAAAATGCTCTAAACCATCCCGTGGCCGAGATCATGGCGCGATTTCACCTGCGCCTGCCGCCGCCTTGGCCCAATGTTACCGAGTTCCGCCCCACCGACCGGGCCGTGGTGGTGGCGCCCGACGGCGCCCATATGCTGCGCTGGGGGCTGAAGGTGGAATGGGACAACGCCCCATTGATCAATGCCCGGGTCGAGACGGTGCGGGACAAGCCCACCTTCCGCCGCCTGCTCGGGAATCGCCTGCTGGTGCCTGCCAGCGCCTGGTGGGAATGGGATGCGGCCAAGGTCAAGATGCGGCTGACGCCCAGCGATGGCCGGATTTTATCCTTTGCCGGGCTCAGGGATGGCGACACTTTCGTCATCTTGACCGGCGTCGCCACCCCCGATATCGCCCCCGTGCACGACCGTATGCCGCTTCTGGTCGATGAACGCTGGCTGCACGGCGGCGCGCCCCAGGTGGTGGAAACGCCGATCACAGCGGTGGTTGATCAACCGCCGCCGCGCCAGCCCGATCTGTTCGGTTAATTCAGACCGTAGATGTCGGCGGGTGGGGTGGCCAGATCCCAGCCCAGGCGCAGGCACACCGCCAGCACGATCAGGGCCAGGGCCAGACGCAGATGCTCGCCGCGCATGCGTCCACCCAGGCGGGCGCCGAACTGGGCACCGATGACGCCGCCGATCAGCAAGGTCAGCATCAGCACCACGTCCACCGTGTGGGTGGTGATGGCTTGCAGCAAGGTGACGTTGGCGGTGACGAAGATGATCTGCAACAGCGAGGTGCCGACCACCACCGCCGTCGGCATCTCCAGCACATAGATCATCAAGGGCACCATGACGAAGCCGCCGCCCACCCCCATCAGCGCCGCCAGCACGCCGCCGAAGACGCCGACGCCCAGCGGGATCAGGGCGCTGATGTAAAGACCCGAGCGGGGAAAGCGCATCTTGAAGGGCAGGCTGTGCCAGGGATGGCGATGGCGCTTGCGAAGCACGCCGCCGCCGCCGGATTTCAACAAGGCGCCCACCGATTCCACCGCCATGGTGCCGCCGATGAAGCCCAGGAACACCACATAGCAGATGGAAATGACCAGATCGATCTGGCCCAGGCTTTTCAGCCAGCCGAACAAGATCACGCCCAGGCCCGACCCGGCGAAGCCGCCCATGGTCAGCACCGCGCCCATGCGCACGTCCACATTGCGCCGCCGCCAATGGGCGATCAGGCCCGAGACGCTGGCGCCGACCACCTGATTGGCGCCGGTGGCCACCGCCACCGCCGGCGGCACGCCCAGGAACATCAGCAAGGGCGTCAGCAGAAAACCGCCGCCGACACCGAACAGCCCCGACAGAAAGCCGACGCCACCACCCAAGGCCAGCAGGGCATACAGATTGACCGACAGGCCGGCGATGGGCAGGTAGATGGGCAAGGGGCAATCCTTGAATTAATTTGCCCTAATATATAGACGGCGCCATCGGCGCCGTCACTCCCCCATCCGAGTGGGGACGCTTATTTGCCCTTGAAATAGGCGGCGGTGTCATAGGGGGTGAGGGCGGCGGCATCGGCCTTGGTCACCGGCGCCTGCGGGCGCGGGGTGATGCGGCTTTCCAGCGCGGCTTCATAGGGGGAGCAGGCGGCGAGCAGGGCGACGGCGGCAGCCGCGAGAACGATCTTCATTTTCTTCTCCGATGGTTCCGGTATCCGCCCGCATGGTATCGCGCCGGCGCGCCGGGATCAAACATCTATCCGGCCAGGGCGTATCCCAGGCCGCGCACGGTGACGATGGGGGCTTCGGTGTCGCCGTCGCGCATCTTGCGGCGCAGGCGGGCGACCAGGGTGTCGACGGTGTGGTCGCTGACCTGACGCGGGTCGCGGTTGCTGATGACGTCGAGCAGGAAATCGCGGCTGAGCGGCTGTGGGCGCTGGGCGGCCAGCGCGGCCAGGATGTTGAACTCGCCCGAGGTCAGTTCCAGCATCTGGCCGTTGGGGCGGAACAATTCGCGCCGGATCACATCCAGGGTCCAGCCGTCGAAGGTGAGGATGGACTCGCCCGACCGGCGCAGCACGTTGCGGACACGGGCCAGCAGCGTGCGCAGATTGACCGGCTTGATGATGTAATCGTCGCCACCGGCTTCCAGGCCATTGATCTCGTCCTCGTCGGCGTCGCGGCTGGTCAGAAAGATCAAGCCGCCGCGCTTGCCCAAATCCAACTCATGCGCCAGGGCGATGCCGTCGGCATCGGGCAGGTTGATGTCCAGGATGATCAGGGCCGGCTGGGACTTTTGCAAGGCGGCGCGCAACTGGGCGCCATTGGCGGCACGCAAGCATGAATACCCTTGCTGTTCCAGGTAGCCGGCAACCATTTCCAAGGATTCTGGGGCGTCTTCAACGACAAGAATGGTATCTGCGGTCATCAGATGCAGTCATGAATGAAGGGAAATTCAATTTTCGGGGCTTTTTGCGCAAAACTTCGCCTCGACCGACACAATGGCCTTTTGCAAGGCGGTCTGCAAGTCATGGCGCGCGCCTATATCCAATGCATTTCCTTGCATCACCTTTGCGGCGGCCGCGGCCAACGCGGTCATTTCCAGGCTGGCGGCGCTGCCCTTGATGCGGTGGGCCAAGGCCTGTAGGGATTCGCCATCGATACCGGCTTCCAGCGCCGTCAGGGCTTCACGGGCGCTGGCGACGAACAGGGTCAAGATCCTGGTCATATGGTCGGGGCCCAGCATTTCCTCGAGCCGGGTGGGGGCGGTGGTAAGGTCGGCGATGATGGCGGCCAGGGTGCCGTCGGTCATCTCCGTGGTCAGGGCGTGCAAGGGTGGCGGCAGGGGCAGCGTGGCGATGAAATCGCCCAAGGCGTCATGATCGGCGATGAAACCGCCCAAGGCGTCATGATCGCCTGGACTCAGTGTCAGCACGGCGTCGAAGGGGCGGGCGGCCAGCATGTTGGTGGCGATGGCGGGGGTGGCGGCGCTGAACACCCGGTGGCCCAGGCGCGACAGCCGGCGGCGAATGGCATCATCGTCCTCCCCCACCAACAGCAGATCGGCGCAAAGATCGGTGCCGGTGGCTTGGGCCATGGCGGCTTCCAGGGTACGGCGCTCCATGGGTTTGGCGATATGCCCGTCCATGCCGGCGGCGCGGCAGCGGGCGGCATCGCCGGGCAGGGCGTTGGCGGTCAGGGCGATGATCGGTACCGATCCGGCCCGTCCGGGCAGGGCGCGGATGCGGCGGGTGGCTTCCAGCCCGTCGATCTTGGGCATTTGCATATCCATCAAGATCAGGTCGAAACCACCGCGTGCCGCCATCTCCACCGCCTGGGCGCCGTCGACAGCGACGGTGACGTGGTGGCCGCCGCTTTCCAGCATGGCTTGGGCGACGTGCTGGTTGACCGGATTGTCCTCGGCCAGCAAGACGGTCAATGGCGTCAACGGCGCCATGGCGGGGGGCGATATCGTTCCCGCTTGCGGCGCCCGCGCCGGGGCGAAGTCGAGGCGGAAGAAGAAGCGGCTGCCTTTGCCGGGGGTGCTGTCGACGCCGATACTGCCGCCCAGGCCCTCGACCAGCCGTTTGCAGATCACCAGTCCCAGGCCGGTGCCGCCGAACTGCCGGCTGATCGAGGCATCGGCCTGGCTGAACGGCTGGAACAGGCGGGGATATTGGCTGTCATCGATGCCCGGCCCGGTATCGGTGACGGAAAATTCCACCCCGACCCGGTCGGGCGCGTCGTCCCGGCGGCGGGCGGTGATGGTGACGCCGCCGGCCTGGGTGAACTTGACGGCGTTGCCGATCAGGTTGAACAGAATCTGGCGCAACCGCCCGCCATCGCCGTCCAGCCAATCGGGGATGTCATGGGCGACATCCAAGGTCAGGGTCAGCCCCTTTTCCGCCGCCCGCACATCCATCAGGGCGATCACCCCAGCCAGCAACGGGCGCAGTTGAAAGGGGGCGTGATGGAACCGGAACGAGCCGGATTCCAATTTGGACAGGTCCAGGATGTCGTCCAGGATGGTCAGCAGGCCTTCGGCGGAATGGCAGGCGGTTTCCAGCCGGCTGCGGTCATTTTCGGCCAGCGGGCTTTCCAGAACCAGTCGGACCATGCCCAAGACGCCGTTCATGGGGGTACGGATTTCGTGGCTCATCACCGCCAGGAAGTCGGCCTTGGCCCGTGCCCCGGCCTCGGCCGCCTCTTTCGCCTGCATCAGATTGTGGTTGGTCTGGCGCTCGCGCTCGATATGCAGGTATTCCTCGCGCTGCATGCGCCCGGACTGGCTGCGGGCCAGACCGCCGACCACATAGGCGACGACGGTCAGCATGAAGATGATGCCCAGGTCCAAAAGCGCCTCGGGCTGGGGCCGCAACCCGCCCCAGAACAGCAGGCTGATGCCGGCGGCGAAGGCGCTGAGCAAGGCCGAGGCGCGGAAGCTGCCGGGCAGGAACATGAACAAGGTGATGGCGATCAGCGGCATCAGCGCGCCGCCGTGGCGCAGCAGCACCGGGTGATTGAAGATCAGGGCGTTCAGGGTGAAGAAGACATATTGGTGGACATAGGTCAGCGCCACCACCCGGCCATAGCTGGCCGGACGGGCCAGCGCGATCATGACGGCCAGGCACCACAGGGCGATCAGCAGACGGTCACCCAGGAAAAAGGCCAGGGTGTCGCCGTCCAGCATCATCACGTCCAGGGGCGCGAAGCCGATGCTGGTCATGGTGGTGGCCATGACGCACAGCCGGGCGCTGGCGCGGGCGCGGGACACCGAACCTTGGTTGAATCCCGCCTCCAAATGACCATCGGTGAATTCGCCGGTGGACGAAATGGTGGTCGTTCTGGCGGTCATGACGAAGTGGGCAAGGTGATGCGGCAAATCATGGCCGCAAGCCTCGACCAATCCGGCTTTATCGTCAAGGTACGGCGAAAACCACCACCCGACGGGCCCCCAGGCCGACCTGACGCCCCGGCTCCAGCCCCAGGCGGGCATGGGATTCGCGGTCGATCACCGCCTCGGCGTGGGCGCCGCCGGGCAGTTGCAGGTCAAGGCGCACCGTCGGCCCCAGCACTACCTGATGGCGGATCACCGCATCGTTGCCGTTGGGATCGACCTCGATCTCATGCGGGCGGATGAAGGCCTGGGCCGGTCCGTCGGCGATGCCGGGGGCCGCCACCTGCCAATGGGCCGCCTGGGCGATACCGTCCTTGACCCGGGCGTCGAGCCGGTTGGCATTGCCCAGAAACTGAAAGACGAAGGGCGTCGCCGGGTTGTCGTAGATGTCGGCGGGGGTGCCGATCTGCTCGATACGCCCCTTGCTCATCACCACCACTTCGTCGGCCAGTTCCAGCGCCTCTTCCTGGTCGTGGGTGACGAAAACCGATGTCAGCCCCATGTCGTCGTGCAATTGCCGAAGCCAGCGGCGCAAATCCTTGCGCACCTGGGCGTCGAGCGCGCCGAAGGGTTCGTCCAGCAGCAGCAGGCGCGGTTCCACCGCCAGGGCGCGGGCCAGGGCGACGCGCTGGCGCTGGCCACCCGACAATTGCGACGGATAACGCCCGGCCAGACCGGACAATTGCACCAGATCGAGCAGGCGGGCGACGCGGTCGTTGATCTCGGCCTTGCCGGGCTTGTCCGGGCCCTTGCGCACCTTGAGGCCGAAGGCGACGTTTTCGGCCACGCTCATGTGCCGGAACAAGGCGTAATGCTGAAAGACGAAGCCGACGCGGCGGTCGCGGGTCTTGAGCGACGACGCGTCCAGGCCGTTCAGATGGACGGCGCCGCCATCGGCGTGGTCGAGCCCGGCGAGGATGCGCAGCAGCGTGGTCTTGCCCGACCCCGACGGCCCCAGCAGCGCCACCAGCTTGCCCGGCGTGATGCGCAAGGAAATGTCGTCGAGGGCGTTGAAGCTGCCGAAGCGTTTGGACAGATGGTTGACTTCGATCATGGCGTCAATGCTTTCCCGAGGCGGCAAGTTCGTCGCGGTGCCACCATTCAAGCGTGGTCTTGGCGCCAAGGGTGACCAGGGCCAGAAGCGCGAGGAGCGAGGCGACGGCGAAGGCGCCGACGAAATCATATTCATTGTACAAGATCTCCACATGCAGGGGCATGGTGTTGGTCAGGCCGCGAATGTGGCCCGACACCACGGAAACGGCGCCGAACTCGCCCATGGCGCGGGCGTTGCAAAGCAACACTCCGTACAGCAATCCCCATTTGACGTTGGGCAGGGTGATGGCCCAAAAGGTGCGCAAGCCGCCGGCGCCCAGGGTCAGGGCGGCTTCCTCCTCGTCGCGGCCCTGTTCCTCCATCAGCGGGATCAACTCGCGGGCGACGAAGGGGAAGGTGACGAAGATGGTGGCCAGGACGATGCCGGGCACGGCGAAGACGATCTTGACGTCGTGTTCGATCAGCCACGGCCCCAGGGCGCTTTGGGCGCCGAACAACAGCACGTAGATCAGCCCCGAGATCACCGGCGACACCGAAAACGGCAGGTCGATGAACGAGATCAGCCAGGCCTTGCCAGGAAAGTCGAACTTGGCGATGGCCCAACTGGCCGCCAGGCCGAAGGCCAGATTGAGCGGCACGGCGATGCCCGCGACCAGCAGGGTCAGGCGGATCGAGGCCAAGGTGTCGTCGCCGCCCAGGGATCGCCAATAGGCATCGGCCCCCTTGCGCAAGGCCTCGGTCAGCACGGCGGCCAGGGGCAGCACCAGGAACAGGGCCAGGAAGGCGATGGCGACGGCGATCAGCAGCCAGCGGACAAGGACGGGGTCGCGGGTGGCGGCGCGGCTCATGACAATCCCCCCAGGCGTTGGCGGTTCCATTTTTGCAGCATGTTGATGGCCAGCAGCATGGCGAAGGACACCGCCAGCATCAGGCTGGCGATGGCGGTGGCGCCGACGTAATCGTATTGTTCCAGCTTGGTGACGATCAGCAACGGCGCGATCTCCGACACGCCGGGCAGATTGCCGGCGATGAAGATGATCGAGCCGTATTCGCCCACCGCACGGGCGAAGGCCAGCGAGATGCCGGTCAGAAGCGCCGGGGCAATGGACGGCAGGATGACGCGGACAAAGGTCTGCACCCGGCTGGCGCCCAGACAGGCGGCGGCTTCCTCCAATTCGGCGTCGACGTCCTGCAACACCGGTTCGACCGTGCGCACGACGAAGGGGACACCGATGAAGATCATGGCGATGATGGCGCCCAAGGGGGTGAAGGCGACCTTGAACGGCAGCAGACTGCCGATCCAGCCGTTGGGGGCGTAAAGCGCGGTCAGCGCGATGCCGGCGACGGCGGTGGGCAGGGCGAAGGGCAGGTCGATGAAGGCATCGATCACCTTGCGTCCGGGAAACGGATAGCGCACCAGCACCCAGGCCACCAGCAATCCGAAGATTCCGTTGACCAGGGCGGCGATGGCGGCACCGCCGAACGACAGTCGGAACGAGGCCAGCACGCGCGCATCGGTCAAGGTGCCCAGCCATTGCTGGGCGGTCATGCCGGCGGCTTTCAGGATCAAGGCGGCCAGCGGGATCAGCACCACCAGCGACAGATAGCCTATGGTCAATCCCAGGGTTAGCGAGAACCCTGGGATGACGCGAACGGTTTTGGCCGTCATGGTTGGTTTACTTCTTGGCCTGGATGCGGTCGAAGATGCCGCCATCGCCGAAATGTTCCTTCTGTGCCTTGCCCCAGCCGCCGAAGACGTCGTCGATGGTGAACAGCCGCACATTGGGGAAGTCGGAGGCGTACTTCTTGGCGATATCGGGATCGCGCGGACGATAGTGGTTCTTGGCGGCGATTTCCTGGCCCTCGGGTGAATAGAGGAACTTCAGGTAGGCCTCGGCCTGGGTGCGGGTGCCCCGACGGTCGACCACCTTGTCGACCACCGCCACCGGCGGCTCGGCCAGGATGGACAGGCTGGGGATGACGGTCTCGAAGCCGCCGCCGAATTCGCGGTTGGCCAGGATGGCTTCATTTTCCCACGACAGGAAGACGTCGCCGATGCCCCGTTGGGCGAAGGTGGTCAGCGAGCCGCGCGCGCCGGTATCGAGCACCGGAACGTTCTTGTAGATCTTGCCGACGAAATCTTCGGCCTTGGCCTGATCGTTGTTCCACTTGTTGAGGGCATAGCCCCAGGCGGCCAGATGGTTCCAGCGCGCGCCGCCCGAGGTCTTGGGATTGGGGGTGACGACCTGGACGTCGGAGCGGATCAGGTCGTCCCAATCCTTGATGTTCTTGGGATTGCCCTTGCGGACCAGGAAGACGATGGTCGAGGTGTAGGGCGACGAATTATAGGACAAACGCTTCTGCCAATCGGGCCCCAGCAGCTTGGCCTTTTCGGCGATGGCGTCGATGTCGTAGGCCAGCGCCAGGGTGACCACGTCGGCTTCCAGGCCGTCGATGACGCCGCGGGCCTGCTTGCCCGAGCCGCCATGCGACTGGTTGATCTTCAAATCCTCGCCGGTCTTGGCTTTCCACGACTTGACGAAAGCGGCGTTGAATTCCTGGTAAAGCTCGCGCGTCGGGTCATAGGACACGTTCAGCAAGGTCTTGGGCTCGGCCGCCTGGGCGCCGGGAATGGCCACCGCGATGGCGGCGGCGATGGCGGTGGCGGCAGCGGCGGCGATGGCGGCACGCTTGATGTCTTGGATCAGAAACCAGGTCATTTATTCGGCTCCTAAGATAGAAGTCTATCGGAAATTAGGTTTATCGGGCCGGAAAAAGGCGACGGGCGGTGCCGTCGCCGGTTTTCCTCAGCCCCAGGTGTCGGTGGTGATGGACTTGTACCAATCCCGGGCATAACGGGCTTCCAGGGCGCGGAACTGGGCATCGGCGTCCTTGGGGCTGACGCCGCCGGAACCGGGCACTTCTTCCAATCCCTTGTCGCCGACCCGGTACACGCCGGCGACGGTGATGCCGTAATCGGGGGCGATCAGCGAATAGCAGGTGTTGGCCCACGACGGTTCCAATTGCCCCTTGCCGTTCACGGCATTGACGATGGTGGCGGCCACCACCTTGCCGTGGGCGTTGGCGATGAAGCCCGATTTGGGCTGCGGAGCGGCGATGGTGGCGTCACCGACCACGTAAACGTCCTTGGCCTGCTTGGCCTCGAAGGTCTTGGCATCCACCGGCACCCAGCCCGACTTGTCCACCAGCCCGGCCACATGGGCGATGGCGCCGGCCTGTTGCGGCGGAATGACATTGGCCACCGCCACCTTGTGCTTGGTGCCGAATTCGCTTTCCAGCACGCGGGCGGCGGCGTCGACCTTGGTGATCTTGCCGTCCTTGGACAGCGGCACCCATTCGATCAGGCCGGGATACATCTTGGCCCAGGCATCCTGGAACAGGCCCTGCTTGGAAAAGCTGTCCTTGCCGTCAAGGATCAACAGCTTGGACTTGGGCTTTGTCGTCTTCAGGTAATGAGCGATCAGGCTGGCCCGCTCATAGGGGCCGGGCGGGCAGCGATAGGGGTTGGCCGGCACCGACAAGGCGACGACACCGCCATCTTCCAGGGCTTCGAGCTGACGGCGCAAGGTGATGGTCTGGGCCCCGGCCTTCCAGGCATGCGGCAGGATTTCCGCCGCCTTTTCGTCGTAGCCTTCGATGGCGTTCCATTTGAAATCGATTCCTGGGGCCACCACCAGCTTGTCATAGGACAATTGGCGCCCACCCTTCAGCGCCACGATCTTCTTCACCGTATCGACAGCGATGGCTTCATCGTGGATGACGTCCACGCCCCAGCGCTCGGACAGCGCATCATAGGAATGGGTGATGGTGGAAATATCCTGCAAGCCGCCGATGACGGCGTTGCTGAACGGGCAGGTGACGAAGCTTTTGGACCGTTCGACCAAGGTGACGTCGATGGCCGGGTCGAGGCGGCGGATATACTTGGCGGTGGTGGCGCCGCCGAAGCCGCCGCCGATGACCACGACGCGGGCCTTGGCCGGCGGACGGGCGGCGCAGGCGGATAGGCCGGTAAGGGCGGCGGCGCCGGCCAGCAGGCCGAAGGAGCGGCGGGAAAGACGGGTGGTCATGGTCGGGCGCTCCTTACTTGTCGCCGAAATGGGCGGCCAGCTGCGACAGCTGATCGTCGGAATAGCCCTTGGCCAGCCGGCCCATGACCGTCGAGGGCAGGGCGCCCGAGCGGAAGGCCTTCAACTGGTCGAGCAGGACCGAGGCGGGGCGACCCTTCAAGGCCGGAATGGCGCCGGCGCCGCTACCGTCGCTGCCATGGCACGACGCGCAGGGGCCGGCCAGGACGCTGCCCTGGTTGGGCAGTTGATCGGTGGCGGACGCGGGATGGGGGGCGGTGGCCAGCAGGCCGAGGGCGAGAATGAAGAATGGGCGCTTCATGGTCGATCCGTTCCGATGAATTTGTCTGCGATCAGGGTGCCCATGTGCTTAGTCCATGTCAACCATAAATCTATCATTTAGTAGATTACTGCGCTTTGTATGTGAAATGTGGAGTGGGTGGGCGACTTTTCGTGATGGTTGTAATGTCGTTCGACTAAGGCTTCCTTGCGTGCTAAATCCCTGGTCGTGTGATCAGTTGACCGGCATCCGGGGGAGAGGGTGGTGTCTGTTTGCGTGCGCGTTGCCGCTTGGGCGGCCTGGGATGGACATGCCGATGTCCTGGCCGTGGGCGGTATGGTGCCGCCCGCCCGCCCGGCTTTGCCGTCCCTGTTGCGCCGCCGCGTCTCGGCCATCGGGCGCAAAGCGCTGGAGGCCGCCTGGACGGTCCTGCCCACCGATGGCGAGCCGCGCCTGATCCTGGCCTCGCGCCATGGCGAATACGTCCGCACCTTCGATCTGCTCAATGCCCTGGCCGAAAGCGGCGAGGTGTCGCCGGCTGAATTCAGTCTGGCGGTGCATCATGCCCTGGCCGGGCTGCTGTCCATCGCCACCGGCAACCGCCAGGGCCACTCGGCGGTGGCCGCCGGCCCGGATTCTTTCGGCTATGGCCTGCTGGAAGCAGCCGGTTTCGTCGCCGAGCAGGCGGCACCCGCCCTGTTGCTTTATTTCGACGAGCCGTTGCCGTCCCTGTACACCGCCTTGGACGACGATGACGTCCCGGCGCCGGTGGCCCTGGCCGTGCTGCTGGTGCCGCCGGAATCGCCTGTGGCGCGGGTTGTCCATATGGATCTGCACCCCGGCACCGGGACTGCCGGCCAGTGCCTGGCGCGGTCGTTCCTGTCGGTGCTGGAGCAAGATATCGACGTCGCCGTCCAGGGTGGGCGTCATGCTTGGCGGTGGTCCCATGCGGCTTGATCCTGGCCAGCTGTGGCGCGGTTTCGGCACCGCCTTGTTCCTGTCGCTGATCGCCGTCGGCGGCACGCTGATGGCGGTGACGGTGTTTCCGGCCATCAATCTGGTCACCCGCTCCGCCGAGGCCCGGCAGCGCCGCATCCTTTACGCCATGCATCTGGCGTTTCGGCTTTATTGCGCTGCCATCAAGGTCTTGCGGGTGGCCGATATCGACATCAAGGGCGGCGAACGGCTGCGTCACCTGCAAGGCGCCCTGATCGTCGCCAATCACCCGTCGCTGCTGGATGTGGTGATGATCATCGCGGCGACGCCTAAGGTGCAATGCATCGTCAAGGCCGGGCTGTGGCGGCATCCGCTTTACCGCCTGACCGTGGGCGGCGCCGGCTTCATCCGCAACGATCTGGAGCCGGAAGACCTGGTCGCCGCCTGCACCCGCGACCTGCACGCAGGGCTCAACCTGATCATCTTCCCCGAAGGCACCCGCACCATCCCCGGCACCCGGCCCAAGCTGCAACGCGGCTTCGCCAATCTGGCCATCACCGCCGATTGTCCGGTGCAGGTGCTGACCATCACCTGCGACCCGCCGGTCCTGCACAAGGGCAATCCGTGGTGGCGGGTGCCGGAAAAGCGTTCGCGCTTTTGCCTGGAGGTGGGAGAATTGCTGGACATCGAACGTTTCACCGACGGCCATATCCGTTCGGTGGCGGCGCGGCGGCTGGTCGCTCATCTGGATAACTTCTACCTGGAAAAATTGGGTCATGGACACGCTGGAACAGCACTTGAAGACATTGATCGTCGATGCGTTGAAGTTGGAGGATCTCTCGCCTGACGACATCGACGCCGCCGAACCCCTGTTCGGCGATACCGGGTTGGGCCTTGATTCCATCGACGCGCTGGAACTGGGGGTGGCCATCCGCAAGACCTTCGGCATCAAGATCGACACGGTGACCGAGGACGTGCGTCACCACTTCGCCAGCATCGACAATCTGGCTGCCTTCATCCGTGCCCAGCAAGGGAACGCCCAGGAATGACCCGCGACGAAATTCAGACCTCTCTCGCCGGCTATCTGACCGAAATGTTCGAGGTGGCGCCGGAAAGCATCACCGCCGAGGCCCGCCTGTACGAGGATCTCGACCTGGACAGCATCGACGCAGTCGATCTGGTGGTGAAGTTGCAGGAATTGACCGGGCGCAAGATCAAGCCCGAGCAGTTCAAGACCGTCCGCACCGTCGGCGACGTGGTGGACCGCGTGCATGAACTGTTCAACGAATAAACGGGGCATGCTGGTCTCGGCCCTGTTGGCCGGGGCCGGCATGGCCTATCCGTTCGTCGTCCATGCCGTCATGGGGCGGGTACCGCCGGGGGCATTCGTCCTGCTGGTGCTGGTGTTGCTCGGCCTGCGCTTCATGGCGTTGCGCGGCACCGCCATCGCCCGCACCCTGGCGGTGCCGCTGGGGCTGGCCTTTACCGGCACCATCGTGTTGGGGCTGATGGACGCCCAGGTGGCCGCCTTGGCCTATCCGGTCATGATGAATTTGGCCTTCGCCGCCGCCTTCGGCTGGTCGTTGCGGGCGCCGCCATCGCTGGTCCAGGTCTTCGCCAGTATCACCGAGCCCGACCCGTCGCCGGTCGCCATCGCTTATATGCGGGTCGTGTCGCTGGTGTGGTGCGTGTTCCTGACCGTCAACGCCCTGATCGCCCTGGCCTTGGCCCTGTGGGCCGACAGGGGGCTATGGGCGCTTTATACCGGATTGATTTCCTATGGGCTGATGGGGTTGTTGTTCGCGGGGGAATGGCTGGTGCGCCAACGGGTGAAAAGGCGGGCGGCATGACGGCCTGCATTCCCCTGGCTGGCCCCCGTTCGGCTGATGCCGTCATCGCCCGTCATGATGGTCAAGCCATTGCCTGGGGCTGGGTGCTTCAGCATTCCGCCTCGCTGGCCGGGCGGTTGCGGGCCCAAGGGGTGACGCGGCTGGGGTTGTGGTGCGCCGACGGTCACCTGCTGCTGATCGGCCTGCTGGCGGCGGCGCGGGCCGGCTGCACCGTGGTGCTGCCGCCGGCGGATCAACCCGGTCTGCTGCACGATCTGTCGGGCGCCTGGGATGTGCTGGCCGGCGACGGCGCCGGCATGATGCCGGTCCTGGCCGAGGGCAGTGAGGCAATGACCGCCCCGATCGGCGACATCGTCATCGCGTTCTTCACCTCGGGCAGCACCGCCCAGCCCAAGCGGGTCGAGCGCCGGCTGGATCAATTGCAGGCCGAAGTGGCCGCCTTGCATGCCTTGTGGCCAGGGGTGGGCTGGGGCTTTCACCACGCCACCGTGCCGCATCAGCATATCTATGGGCTGGTGTTCAAGCTGTTGTGGCCGTTGCTGTGCGGGCGCGGCTTTTTCTCGTCTTCGCACCAGTACTGGGAAAGTGTAGAGGCCGAGATGCAAGACGGCGACGTGCTGATCTCGAGCCCGGCCCATCTCAGCCGTTTAGGTGGGCTGGGCGCCATGCCCAGGCCGGCGTTGCTGCTGTCGGCGGGGGCGGCCTTGCCTATGCGTGCAGCGGACGAGGCCGAAAGCGTGTTCGGCTTGCGCCCCATGGAAGTGTTCGGCAGCACCGAGACCGGGGCCATCGCCGCCCGCCCTGCCGTGGCCAGTGCGCCATGGTCGGTCCTGCCGGGCAATGTGGTCACCGCCGATGCCGATGGATTGCTGATGCTGACCTCACCGTGGGGGGCGGGCGTTCACACCGGGGCCGATGCGGTGGACATCTTGCCCGATGGCCGCTTTCACCTGTTGGGTCGCGCCGACCGGGTGGTCAAGATCGAAGGCAAGCGGATCGGGGTGGCGGCGGTGGAAGCCGCCTTGCGCACCCTACCGCAGGTGGCCGATGCCGTGGTCATCAAGGTCAATGCCGGGCGCGACCAACTGGCGGCGGCGGTGGTGCTCAGCCTTCTGGGCCGGGCCGAGCTGGCGCAATGGGGTGCCTTCCGTTTTGGCCGGCGCTTGCGGGCCGGGTTGGCCGGACAACTGGAACCCATGGCGCGCCCGCGTCTGTGGCGCTTCGTCGATGAAGTGCCGTGCAACGCCATGGGCAAGCGCACCGAAAGCGCGGTGGCCGCCTTGTTTGACGTGGGGGCATCATGATCGAACCGACCCTGATCAACAGCCGCGCCATGGATGGCGGTATCGCGCTGGATTTGTACCTGGACCCGGATTTGCTGTGGTTTCAGGGCCATTTTCCCCATTTGCCGCTGCTGCCCGGGGTGGTGCAACTGGATTGGGCCTTGCTGTTGGCCGGGCGCCATCTGGGGCTTGCCGCCCAATACACCGACCGCTTTCAGGTCAAGTACAAGGCAGGGCTTTTCCCCGGCGATCAGGTGACCTTGGTGTTGCGCCACGACCGGGCCAAGGGGCGGTTGGGCTTTGAATACCGCCGTGACGGCGCCCTTTGTTCCAACGGTTCGCTGGCGGTGGCGTCATGACCGGCTTCAACCCTTGCGCCCTGGTGCCCAGCCGCAATCATCATCTGGCCTTGCCGCAAGTGGTGGCCGGCTTGCGCGCCTTGGGCCTGCCGGTACTGATCGTCGATGACGGCAGCGACGAGACAGCCGCCGCCGCCATCGCGGCCTTGCATGACCCGGATGGCGGCGTCATCGTCCACCGGCGCCCTTTCAACGGCGGCAAGGGGGCGGCGGTGAGCGATGGTTTCCGGCTGCTGCATGCCCAGGGGTTCAGCCATGCGGTGCAGGTGGATGCCGACGGCCAGCATGATCTGGCGGCGTTGCCAGCGCTGCTGGAGCAGGCCCGCGCCCATCCGACAGCATTGGTCAGCGGCGCCCCGATTTATGATGACAGCATGCCCAGGGCGCGGCGCATCGGTCGCTGGTTCACCCATGTCTGGGTGTTCGTCGAAACCCTGTCGCTGCGCATCACCGACAGCATGTGCGGCTTTCGCGTCTATCCGCTGGCGCCGTGCCTGGATTTGCTGGCGCGTGAAAAAGTGGGCGCGCGCATGGATTTCGACACCGATATCATGGTGCGGCTGTTCTGGCGCGGCATCGCTCCGATCATGGTGCCGGTGCGGGTGACCTATCCGCCCGGCAATACCTCGAATTTCGACATCTGGCGCGACAATCTGCGCATTTCCTGGATGCATACCAGGCTGGTGCTGACCATGCTGGCCCGCCTGCCGTCCATCCTGCGCCATCGTCCACCGGCCATCGGCACGGCACCGTCCCATTGGGCCGGTCTGGCCGAACGCGGCGCCGCCTGGGGCTTGTGGCTGACCGCCTGGGTTTACGCCCATCTGGGCCGTGGCGCCTGTCTGGCCCTGTTGGCCCCGGTGGTCGGCTATTTTCACCTGACCGGGGCCGAGCAACGTCTGGCCTCGCGCCAATTTTTGGGCCGGGTGCTGAAGCGTCAGCCCCGGGCCTGGGACTGTTATCGCCATGCCCTGGATTTCGCCATCCGCGCCGTCGATACCATCGCCGCCTGGTCGGGGCGGCTGCCCGCCGAAGCCTTGCGGGTGGAAAACCCCGACACCCTGGCCGCCGCCGCAGCCGAGCCTAAGGGCGCGGTGTTGGTGGTGTGCCATCACGGCAATGCCGAGCTGGCCCGCGCCCTGATGGACCCGGCGCTTCGCGGGCGCCTGACCGTGCTGGTCCATACCCGCCACGCCGAGAACTTCAACGCCGTGCTGCGCCGCTTCAACCCCGAGGCGGCCCTGCGGCTGATCCAGGTCACCGACCTTGGCCCCGATACCGCCATCGCCTTGCAGGAACGGGTGGAGCGGGGCGAATGGATCGCCATCGCCGGCGACCGCGTGCCGGTGCTGTCGCAAGGCCGGGTGGTCGAGGCCGCGTTCCTGGGCGAGACGGCGGAATTCTCGGTTGGGCCATGGGTTCTGGCGGCTTTGCTGGAATGTCCGGTGCATCTGCTGTTTTGCCGCCGCACCGGGGCAGGTGAGTGGTCCATGGTGCTGGAACGCTTCGCCGACCGGGTGGAACTGCCGCGCGGGCGGCGGGCGGAAGCCTTGCGGCAACTGGTCCAGGCCTATGCGGCGCGGCTGGAAAGCCAGTGCCGGCGTGATCCCTATCAATGGTACAACTTCTTCGATTTCTGGGCGCAGGGGGCGCGACGCGGTGATCTCGGCTGAAACCACCTTGAAGGTGCAATTCTACGACCTCGACCCCATGCAGGTGGTCTGGCACGGCAATTATGCCCGTTTTCTCGAGCAAGCGCGCTGCGCCCTGCTCGACAAGATCGGCTATAATTACACGGAAATGGCCCAGTCCGGCTATATGTGGCCCATCGTCGACATGCGGCTGAAATACGTGCGTCCGGCCCGGTTCGGCCAGGAATTGCGGGTGATCGCCAGCTTGCGCGAATACGAAAACCGCTTGCGCATCGAGTATCGGGTGTTGGATCACGCCAGCGGCGAGACCCTGACCAAGGCCGAGACCATTCAGGTGGCGGTGTTGGCCGAAACCATGGAATTGTGCCTGGAATCGCCTGCGGCCTTGACCGACCGGGTCCGGGGGCTGCTGTGATCCGTCTGCTCGCCCTTTTCGCCCTGCTGTGGCCGTTATCAGTACAGGCTGACCCCGTCAGCCTGAAACCGGGAGAAATCCTGCGCGGTCATTTCACCCAGGAACGCTTTTTGGCCGGTTTCGCCCAGCCTGTGCGCTCCGAGGGGCGCTTCGTCCTCGCCCCTGGTCAAGGGTTGATCTGGCAGGGCGACAAGCCCTTCGCCGTCCTTACCGTCATCACTCCGGCGGGCATGGCGCAAAGTCTGGGCGGCAAGGAAACCATGCGGCTGTCGGCGACCAAGGCGCCGTTTCTGGCCCGTCTGCACGAGGTGATGGCCGGGGCCATGGCCGGCGATTGGCGGGCGTTGGAAGGCGAGTTCGTGGTCAGCCGCCAGGGCGACGCCGTCACCTTGGTGCCGCGCCGCGCCGATATGGCCCAGCCGATCAAAGCCATCCGCGCCCGCATCGGCGCCTTCGTCGACGAGGTCGAGGTGGAAAAGCCCGACGGCGACCGCGACCATCTGGTGTTCAGCCGCCAAAGCATCGATCCGGGGCCGTTGACGGCGGATGAAGCCGCGGCCTTCGCCGGTCTGCGATGAAACAGCGCCTGTTCGCCCTGCTCTGGCTGGCTGTGGTGCTGGCCGCTGGCATCCATGTGGGCCTGACCGCGTGGCGCGGTCTGCCGCTGCAAAGCGACCTGCTGGCCCTGCTGCCGGCAGAGGAACGCCAACCCATGGTGCAGCGGGCCAAGGACCACATGGCCGCCCAGGTGTCGGGCCGGGTCGCTGTCCTGGCTGGTCACGCCGACCCGGCGGCCGCCTTCGGTGCCGCCCAAACCCTGCGTGACAGCCTGATGGGGCAAGGCCTGCTGGCCGATGCCGGCGACGTGCCATCGGCCCAGGCCTTGCGCCAATTGGGCGGGCTTTACCATCCGCACCGGGCCGGATTGCTGGCGCCCGCCGACCGTCAGGCGCTGGTGGACGGCAATCCCCAGGCCTTGGCCGACCGCACCTTGTCCCAGGTGTTCGGCATCGGCGGCATGGCCGATGCCCGCTTGCTGACCAATGATCCGTTTCTGCTGCTGCCGGCCTTCATGACATCGTTGCCGGTGCCGGCCAGCCGGTTGACGCTGGTTGACGGTTGGCCCAGCGTCACCACCGACGGCATCACCTGGGTACTGGTCAGTGGTCGGCTGACCGGTCGGGCCTATGGCCTGTCCGACCAACAGGCCTTTGTCGATGGCTACGCCAAGGCCGCCCAACTGGCGGCAGCGCAGGCGCCGGGCCTGCGTCTGCTGCGGCTGGGGGCGGTGTTCTATGCCCAGGCCGGGGCGGCCCAGGCCATGGCCGAAACCTCGTTCATCGGTGTGATCTCGACCATCGGCACCGTGCTGCTGCTGCTTGTGGTGTTCCGCTCGCTGTCGCCGTTGCTGCTGAGTTTGCTGGCCATCGCCTCGGGCCTGCTGGTGGCGGTGTCGGCGACCTTGCTGGTCTTCGGCTTCCTGCACGTTACCGCCGCTATTTTCGGTGCCAGCCTGATCGGGATCACCGTCGATTACAGCCTGCATTACTTCGCCCGCCTCTTCGCCGAGGGTGAGCCGCACCAGCGGCTGCGCCATGTGGGTACCGGTCTGATCCTGGGCCTGCTGACCACCTTGATCGGCTATGGCGCCATGGCCCTGGCGCCGTTACCGGGCCTGCGTCAGGTGGCGGCGTTTTCCGGTTTTGGTCTGATCGCCGCCTTTGCCGCCGTCGTTTTGTGGTTTCCGCTGCTCGATCGCTCGCGCTGCCGCCCGCTGCCGCCGCTGCTTGGTCGTCTGGGGCGTGGTTTTTGGGCTCTGTGGGACAACCAGGGACGCCGGTTGCTGCTGCTGGGGCTGGTGGCCCTGGCCCTGTTGGGGGCCGCCCGCTTGCGGGTTGACGACGATGTGCGCCGGCAACAGGCGCTGGACCCGGCGCTGGCCGCCGAACAGGCGCAATTGCAGGCCATGGCCGGCTTTGCCGGGGCGGGGCAATTCTATCTGGTCCGTGCTGGCGACACCCAGACGGCGCTGCGCCAGGAAGAAGCCCTGGGCGAGCGGCTGGCGGAGTTGCGCCGGCAAGGCGCGCTGGCCGATTGGCGCTCGCCCGCCCGTTTCGTCCCCTCGGTCCAGCGGCAGGTCGACAACATCCGGTTGACGGGGCAGCATCTGGACGGGGCACCCTTGGCCGAGCTGTCCGCCGCCATCGGTCTGCCCATGGCCTTGGCCCCGGTGGCGTCGGAGATGCTGGAATTGGAGCAGGTGATGGCCACCGGGGCCATGCCGGTGCTGTCGGGGCTGGTGCTGGCGCCGGGAATGCATCTGGTCGCGCTCGACAATGCCACCGATCTGGCCAAGTTGCGCGACGCCGCCAATGGTCTGGACGGAATCAGCTTCATCGATCCGGTCGCCGATATGGGGACTTTGCTGGGCCAGTACCGCCAGCGGGCCTTGTGGCTGTTGGCCATATCCCTGGTGCTGATGCTGCCCTTGCTGATGTGGCGCTATGGCGTCACGGGCGGATTGTGGGTGATGGTGCCGCCCCTGGCCGCAATCTTGCTGACCCCGCTTTTGCTGGCGCTGGTTGGTCAGCCCTTTACCTTTTTCGCCGCCATGGCTTTGATTCTGGTGGCCTCGGTCGGTGTCGATTATGCCGTTTTTTGCGCCGAAAGCGGCCAGGGCCGCGATCCGCTGACCATCCTGGCCACCTTGCTGGCGACGCTGACCACGGTTTTGTCCTTCGGCCTGTTGGCCTTCAGCGGCGTGCAGGGCGTGCGCTCGTTCGGCGCCGTCATGCTGACCGGTATCGTGCTGTCGGCCTTGCTGGCGCCCCTGGCCGGGCGGGTACGGCCAAAACGCGCATGCAATTGGCAGGCTCACCATGATTGATGTATATGCTGCCCCCATCATGGTGCGCCATCTCCTTTCCCTGATCCTGGTCGGCCTGTTGGCCGCCTGTAGCCTGCAGCCGCCTGCGGGCGGGCCGGTGGTCCTTGCCCCCCAGGTCAGCCTGCGCCTGCCCGATCCGGCCTCGCTGGGCGAAACCGTCGAGGCGGCACAATTGGTCACCGCCAGTCACGGCGGCGACGGCTTCACCTTTGAAGGACGGTTGTCGGTGAATGCGGACCGCCTGATCCTGGTGACCACCGACGGTATGGGCCGGCGGGCCATGACCATCCGTTGGGGCAACGGATCGCTTGAGGTGGACAAGGCGTCGTGGCTGCCCGCCAGCCTGCCGCCGCCGGCCAACATGCTGGCCGACATCATGCTGATGTATTGGCCGGTGGAGGTGTTGCGCACCCATGTGGACGGCGCCTCGGTCGAGGCGGACGGCACCAGCCGGTCCTTGCGCCGCGATGGCGCCGTAATGGTCGAGATCAGCGGCGATGCCGATCCGTGGAATGGCAGCGTCACCTTGCACAACCGGGTGTGGGAGTACCGCATCCACGTCGTTTCCAGCCGGTTGCCGTCATGAGCGCGCTCCTGTACCTGCCGGCCATGGCGGTGGCCACCTGTCTGGGCCTGGGCAAGGAGTCCAATATGCGTGGCCTGCTGGCCGGCGACCGGGGCGGCCTGATCCAGCGGGCCGGCGATCCGGTGCCGCTGGGGCATCTGCCGGAAGAGCCAAATCAGCCGGGCGACAGCCGCAACAACCGGCTGCTGGCTTGGTTGCTGGCGGAAATGGCCGAACCCTTGGCCAAGGCCATCGCCCGTTATGGCCGCGACCGCATCGCCGTGGTGGTGGGCACCAGCACCTCGGGCATCGCCGAGGGCGAAGCGGCGCTGGCCCGTCGGCTGAACACCGGATCGTGGCCCGACGGTTTCCATTACAGCCAGCAGGAAACCGGCAGCGCCGCCAGTTTCATCGCCGACAATCTGGGGCTGACCGGACCGGCCTATGTGGTCGGCACCGCCTGTTCGTCCAGCGCCAAGGTGTTCGCCTCGGCCCGGCGGCTGATCCGTCAGGGGCTGGCCGATGCCGCCATTGTCGGCGGCGCCGATACCTTGTGCGGCCTGACGGTCGCCGGCTTTTCCGCCCTGGGGGCGGTGTCGCCGCAACCGTGTTTGCCGTTTTCCGCCCAGCGGCGCGGCATCACCATCGGCGAGGGCGGGGCGCTGTTCCTGCTGAGCCCCGATCCAGCGGAAATCGCCCTTTTGGGTGTGGGCGAACGATCCGATGCCCATCACCTCAGCGCCCCCGAACCTGACGGGCGCGGCGCGCGGGAAACCATGGAAGCGGCCTTGGCCGATGCCGGGCTGCGCCCTGACCAGATCGCCTATGTCAACCTGCACGGCACCGCCACCCAACTGAACGACGCCATGGAGGCGCGCGCCGTCAACGCATTGTTCGGCCCGCATGTTCCGTGCAGTTCGACCAAGGCGTTGACCGGTCACACCCTGGGCGCCGCCGGGGCGGTGGAAGCCGCCTTGCTGTGGCTGACCCTGTCGTCCGGGTGGAACCCAGCGGGCCTGTTGCCGCCCCAGGCCGGCGACGGCAGCCTGGATCCGGAGATGCCGCCCATCCATCTGGTGCAAGGCGGTGAAACCCTGCCGGCCATCGGGCCGGTGGCCGGGCTCAGTTCGTCCTTCGCCTTTGGCGGCAGCAATTGCGCCCTGGTGCTGGGGCGGACGTCATGACCGCATGGACCATGACCGACCTGTTGCCGCATCGCCCGCCCATGGTGCTGGTCGACCGCTTGCTGTCCTTCGACCAGGACAATGCCCATGTGCAGGCCGACATCCGGCCCGACCATCCGTTCCTGCGGCCCCAGGGGGTTGCCGCCCATGTGGGCATGGAGATGATGGCCCAGGCCTGCGGCGTCCATGTGGGGGCCTTGGCCCGGCAGGCGGGCACGGGCGTGCGCCTGGGTTTCCTGCTCGGCACCCGGTCCTATGTGGCACATCTGTCCTGGTTTCCGCCCGGCGCGGTGCTGGATGTGCTGGTGCATCGGGTGTTCAACGATGACGGCATGGGCGTCTATGACTGCCGCATCCTGCTGGCGGGGGCCGAGGCCGCCGCCGCGCAGTTAAGTCTGTATCAACCGCCGGACCAGGAAACGGCCTTGGCGCGCTTAAGGGGGGAACATGGCTGACACCATTCTGGTGACCGGGGCCAGTAAGGGCATCGGTGCGGCAATCGCCGAGCGGCTGGGCCGCGACGGCTTCAATGTCGTCGTCCATTATCATTCCGACCGTGACGGCGCCGCCCGGGTCGCCGATGCCATCGGCACCCAGGCGCGGCTGTTGCAGTTCGACATCGCCGACCGCGACGGCACCAAGGCCAAGCTGGAAGCCGACATGGCCGAACACGGCGCCTATTGGGGCGTGGTGCTCAATGCCGGCATCGCCCGCGACGCGGCCTTTCCGGCCATGACCGACGACGATTGGGACGATGTGCTGGGGACCAACATGGACGGGTTCTACAACGTGTTGCGGCCCGTGGTCATGCCCATGGTGCAGGCGCGAAGGGGCGGGCGCATCGTCACCTTGTCGTCGGTGTCGGGGCTGGTGGGCAATCGCGGTCAGGTCAATTATTCCGCCGCCAAGGCCGGCATCATCGGCGCCACCAAGGCCTTGGCGCTGGAACTGGCCAAACGCTCCATCACCGTCAATTGCGTCGCTCCCGGCGTGGTCGAGACCCAGATGGTCGCCGATCTGCCCATGGACGAGGTGTTGAAGATGGTACCCATGCGCCGCTTGGGCAAACCGGCCGAGGTGGCGGGGGTGGTATCGTTCCTGTGCTCCGCCGATGCTGGCTATGTCACCCGGCAGGTGATTTCCGTCAATGGGGGGATGGTGTGATGCGCCGCGTCGCCGTCACCGGCATGGCCGGCATCACCGCCTTGGGCCACGACTGGCCGACCATCAAGGCGGCCATGGCCCAGGGCCGGACCGGCATCCGTGACATGCGGCCCCAATGGGACCGCTTTGAAAGCGTCAATACCCGTCTGGCGGCACCGGTTCTGGATTTCGCCACCCCCGCCCATTGGCCGCGCAAGAAGGCCCGCACCATGGGCCGGGTCGCCACCATGGCGGTGTCGGCGTCGGAACGGGCCTTGGATCATGCCGGATTGCTGGGCGCCCCGGTGCTGACCAGCGGGCGGGCGGGGGCGGCCTATGGCTCGTCGTTCGGTTCGCCCGATTCGGTGCTGGGATTCTTTGAATTGAAGATGAGCGGGGTGTCGCGCCATCTGAACGCCACCACCTATATCCAGATGATGAGCCATTCCGCCCTGGTCAATATCGGCCTGTTCTTCGGCCTGACCGGGCGGATGATCCCGTCATCCAGCGCCTGCACCTCGGGCAGTCAGGCCATCGGTTATGCCGCCGAGGCCATCCGCTGGGGCAAAGCCGAGGTGATGATCGCCGGCGGGGCCGAGGAACTGGACATCACCGACGCCGCCGTTTTCGATACCTTGTTCGCCACCTCTGTGCGCAACGACACGCCCGAGGCGACCCCGCGTCCATTCGACCGTGACCGTGACGGCTTGGTGATCGGCGAGGGCGCCGGCACCCTGATCTTGGAGGAATGGGAGCACGCCCGCGCCCGTGGTGCCGAGATTTATGCCGAAGTGGTCGGCTTCGGCACCAATTCCGACGGCAACCATGTGACCCAGCCGCAGGCCTCGACCATGGAGCAGGCCTTGCGCATGGCCTTGGACGATGCCGGGTTGAGTCCCGCCGATATCGGTTTCGTCAGCGGCCACGGCACCGCCACCGAATGGGGCGACATCGCCGAAAGTCAGGCGACGGCGGCTTTGTTCGGCGACAGCGTGCCGGTGCATTCGCTGAAAAGCTATTTCGGCCATTCGCTCGGCGCCTGCGGCGGCATCGAGGCCTGGTTGGGCATCGAGATGATGCGTGACGGCTGGTTTTGCCCCATCGCCAATCTGGACAATGTCGACCCGCGTTGCGCCGCGCTCGATTACGTGCGCGGCCAGCCGCGCCTGACCAAACCCCGCTATCTGATGAGCAACAACTTTGCCTTCGGCGGCATCAACACCTCGCTGATCCTGGCCGCCAGTACGCCCTAATCCCAAGGCGCCGAGCCGAAGGCGGTTTGTAGAAAGTCCAGGAACACCCTGACCTTGGCCGACAGATGGCGGCCATGGGGATAGGCGCCGTACAGGGCGCTGTCCTGGGGGACGTACTGATCCAGCACCGATACCAGGGTGCCGGCGCGCAGATCGGCGCCGATGAAGAAGCTGGGCAGATAGACGAAGCCCAGCCCGGCCAGGGCCATGGTGCGCAGCGCCTCGCCATTGCCGGCGCGGAACCGACACGATACGCGAACGGTTTCCAACCCATTATCGGCGGTAAGGAAACGCCATTCCGACGATCCCATTTCCAGGTGCCCCAAACAGGCATGGTGAGCCAGATCGGCGGGGCGTTGCGGGTGTCCGCAGCGGGCCAGATAGGCCGGACTGGCGCACAACACCCGGCGGATCGGGGTGATGCGGCGGACGATCAGGCTGGAATCAGCCAGCCGACCGATGCGTACGGCGACGTCGAAACCTTCCTCCACCAGATCGACGAAACGGTCGGTCAAAGCCAGATCCATTTCCAATTCCGGGCATGATTCGAGAAAGCGGGGCAGGGCCGGAGTCAGATGCAGCACCCCGAACGACATGGGCGCGCTGATGCGCAGCTTGCCGCGCGGCATGGATTGCAACTGGCCGATTTCCGCCGATGCTTCGGCCAGATCGGCCAGGATGCGTTGGGCGCGCTGATAATAGGCTTGGCCAGCCTCGGTGGTGGACAGCTTACGGGTGGTGCGTTGCAGTAGCCGCGCCCCCAATTGCGCTTCCAACTGGGCCACCTGGCGGCTGATCAGCGATTTCGACTGGCCCAGGCGGCGGGCGGCCTGGGTGAAACCGCCGCATTCCACGGTCTGGACAAAGGCGGTCAGGGCGGCGAACTGGTCCATCATTGTCCTGTTTCATGCAACGATATGTCAAAAATATACATAATTGTTGATTGATCGGCAAAGCGGCATCTTCGTCACAGCTTAATTGTCCAGTTTGGAGAGCCCCGATGAATACCCATATCCTTCGTTCTGCTTCCGCCCCGGTCATTCCCGCCTTGGCCCCGGTTTATGCTGCCCTGTCGCCCTTGGCCGATCCGCTGGTACGCGTGGTCGCCGGTCTGTTCCTGGTCCCCCACGGGGCGCAAAAGTTGTTCGGCTGGTTCGGCGGTTACGGCCTGTCGGCCACCGACCAGTTCTTCCAGACCAAGCTGGGTCTGCCGGCGGGTGTCGCTTTGGCCGCCGGTCTGATCGAGTTCTTCGGCGGTCTGGCCCTGGCCCTGGGCCTGTTCACCCGCCCGGCGGCGGCCCTGGCCACCGGCTTGTTGCTGGTCGCCGCCTTGCAGGTGCATCTGGGGGCGGGGTTCTTCTGGAGTGCCGGCGGTTTTGAATATCCGCTGCTGTGGGCGGTGGTCACCTTGGGCTACGCGGTCAAGGGCGGCGGGCGTTATTCCGTCGACGCCATCATCGGCAAGGAAATCTGATCATGGCCGGGCTGAAGTCGCTGTTCGTCTCTCATGGCTCGCCCATGATCGCCCTGGAAGCGTCTCCGGCCAGTCATTTTCTCATGGAACTGGGGCGCACCATGGTGCGCCCCAAGGCGGTGGTGGCGATTTCGGGCCATTGGCGCACCGATGGTTTTGCCGTCGGCGCCGCCGCCATGCCGGAAACCATCCACGACTTTTTCGGCTTTCCGCCGCCGCTTTACGCCATGACCTATGCCGCCCCCGGTGATGCCGCCTTGGCGGTACGGGTGGCGGAGCTGACCGGCGCCCGTCTTGATCCGCGCCGAGGGCTGGATCATGGCCTGTGGACGGTGATGAAATTGCTGTGGCCCGAGGCGGATGTGCCGGTGGTGCCGCTGTCGCTGGGGCGCCGCCTTGGCCCCGAAGCACATTTCCAACTGGGCCGCTGTTTGCAGCCCCTGACCGACCAAGGCGTGCTGATCCTGGGCAGCGGTGCCGCGACCCATAATCTCGCCGCCTATGCCGGACGCGAGCGCGACGAAACGGCCTTGCCCTGGGTCACCGCCTTCACCGACTGGCTGGCCGCGGCGGTGACACAGGGGCGCCAGGACGATCTGACGCAATATCGCTGTCTGGCCCCCCATGCCATGGACAATCACCCCACCGACGAACATCTGTTGCCGCTGTTCGTCGCCGCCGGCGCCGCCTCCGCTAAGGGGGCGGTTCTGCACCGGTCGGTGGAGCACGGGGTGATCGCCATGGATGCCTATGGCTGGGAGTAGTTAGTCTTTATCGACAATGGCTTCCAGGCCGTTGTTCGTAGCCGCCTTCAACAGGCGCCCATCCTTTTTCGCCCGTTCGACGAAGCCGTCGACGGTGTCGCGCCAAAGGCGATCGCCCTTGGCCATTGCATAGGCATAGGCGGTGGGAGCCAGCGGCGTCGGCGGCGCCAGCAATTTGGCCCAATCGTGGCGAGCCAGCATCTTGCGACTGTAAGGGTAGTCGGTCATGAACAGATCGGCGCGTCCGCTCATCACTTCCTGTTCGCGGGCTTCCGGGGTGGCGACCACGTTCAGGCTGGCTTGCTTCAACTCGGCCTTCATCACGTCAACCATGTAGGTACCGGCCTGGGCGGCGACGACGATTCCGGGCTTGTCGATGTCGGCCCAGGTGGCGACCGCCGGATTGGTCTTGGTGGTGATGGCATAGATACCGCTGCGCAGATGCGGACGGCTGAAATCCAGCTTTTCCTGCCGCGCCGGAGTGATGCCGATACCATGCATGCTGACGTCGCATTTATCCTCGGTCAGGTCGGCGATCAGGGTCTTGAACGACGAATCGACGAATTCCACCTTCACGCCCAGATCGGCGGCCAGTTCCCGCGCCAATTCGATGTCGATGCCTTCCAGGGCGCCGGTGCGGGTGTTGCGGTAGGTGATGGAGTAATAGTCGGGCCAGATGCACACGCGAACCTTGCCGGCGGACTTGATCCGATCCAGGCGCGAAGCGGTTTGCGCCTGAGCTTGAGAGAGGATCGTGCCACAAAAAAGTGTGGTACAAACCAGGGCTGTCAAAAGGCATGCTTTACGCATGGCGTTGCTCCGTCAATAATCCAGCGGCAAGATATATCACTTTTGGGGGATAAGATTGAGTCCGCTGATAGCATCCGAGACCGGAGGCTTGCTCCGCCGCCCCATGGGCGCGGTGACGCGGCTTTATTCCAACCGTCTGATCGTCATGGTCGCGGTGTTCGGTGTGTTGGCGGTCTTGGGCCTGACCGCCGTGCTGCTGGTCTCCATGCGCAATTCCCGCCTGATGGCGTTGCAGGCGGCGGAACATTCGTCCCATACCATCGCCCAGGCGGTGACCGGTTCGGTGGCGCGTACGGTGCAGTCGGTGGATGTGCTGCTGCTGGCCACCGCCACCCAGTTCGAGGAAAACTCCTGGCCGGCCAATCCCGCTGATGCCGACGGGCAATTGCGCCGTCTGCTGGCGTTCATGCCCCATATCCGTCAACTGGCCCTGATCGCCGCCGATGGTCGTATCCTCGGCGACAGCGGCGACCGGCGGCTGACCGCCCAATGGGATGCCCGACCTTATTTCGCCCAGGCCGACAGCGGGTTGCGCGGGACTTTGATCGGCACCCGCCAACCGGGGCGCATGCTGGGGCCGGCGGGGGCACCCCATATTCACCATTTCATCCCGTTTTTCCGGGTACTGAAATCCCGAAGCGGTCAAGGCGACGCCCTGTTGGTGGCGGCGGTCAACCCGCTTCACTTCAACGACATGTTCACCAGCCTGGATCTGCCGCCCAGTGCCCGGCTGCGCATGTGGCGTTATGACGGTACCTTGCTGGCCGGCGACGAGGATGACGGCGGTTTCGCCGCCGCCGACCATGCCGGTGATACATTGTTCGCCGAGCAGCTGAAAAAGTCCGAGTTCGGCACCTTCCTGCTGACCGATACCGACGGCACCGAGCGCATCACCAGCTATCGCACCACCGCCAATTGGCCGGTGGTGATTTCCGTCGGTCTGTCGCGCGATGACGTTCTGTCCCTGTGGCGGGACGCGTCATTGCCGTTGCTGTGGCCGGTGGGCGGCCTGGGCCTGGGGCTGCTGGTCCTGACCGCCATCCTGACCCGGTCGTTGATCCTGCGCGCCCGCACCGAAGCCACCTTGGTCCTAAGCGAGCAGGTGTTGCAGACAGTCAGCAACGGCGTCGCCATCGCCGACGCCACCCAACCTGATTTCCCGCTGGTTTACGTCAACCCCGCCTTTGAGAGCATGACCGGCTACAAGGCCGCCGACGTGGTGGGGACCAATGCTCGTTTTCTGCACCGCGACGACTACGATCAGCCCGATCTGGCGCGCCTGCGCACAGCTCTGGAAACCGGCGGTTCAGTGCATGTTGTGTTGCGCAATTACCGTGCCGACGGCAGCCTGTTCTGGAACGACATGACGGTTTCGGCGGTTCACGCCATCACCGGGGGGTTGACCCATTTCGTCGCCATCCAGCGCGACATCACCGAACAGGAACAAAATCGCGTTTCGCTGCGTCAGGCTTATGACCGTATCGAACGCTACAGCGCCGAGCTGGAACGGTTTTCCTTCATCCTGGCTCATCATCTGCAAGAGCCGGCGCGCCATATCGTCTTGTATTCGCAGATGATTTCCCGTGCCTTGGACGAAAATGCCGACCTGGAACTGCGCGGCAACCTGGATTTTCTGACCAGGGCCGGCAGCCGGCTGAAGGATCTGCTGCGCGACGTTCAGCTTTATCTGGCCATGGACCGCTTGGCCATGGTCGGCGGTAACGCCGAGGCTGAAATGGTGTTGGACAAGGAATGGGTCAATCGGTCGGTCGGGATCGACGGGGCTGAAATGTCGTCGTCGGCGTTGCCGCGGGTTCAGGTGCCACCCCGGCGCCTGGCCGACCTTTTTGCCGTCCTCATCGACAATTCCATTTTGTTCCGCCACCCCGACCGGCCCTTGCGGGTCACGGTCGAGGCCAGGCGGCAGGACGACGGCTTCTGGCGCTTCGACTTCAGCGATAACGGCATGGGCATCCCGCCGGAATTTCTGGAAAAAGTATTCGGCGTGTTCGAACGTCTGCATGGGCGCGAACAGTTTCGCGGTAATGGCGTCGGGCTGGCAATCGCGCGCAAATTGGTGGAAACTTTGGGCGGACGCATCAGCGCCCATTCCGATGGTGTCAGCGGAACTACTCTGACCTTCACCTTACCCGAAGCGACGGAGTAACTGTTCGTGCCTCATTCACAGACTTTCGACATCCTGCTTGTCGAAGACGATCCGGGCGATGCCGGCCTGACCAAGGCGGCCCTGGCGCAAGCAAGGATATTGTGCAAGCTGCATCACGTGAACGACGGGGTCGAGGCCATGGCCTTTCTGCGTCGGCAGGGGATACACGCCGACGCGCCCACTCCGCATCTGGTGCTGCTGGATCTGAACATGCCGCGCATGAGCGGACGCGAGGTGCTGGCGGCCATGCGCGGGGACGAGGCTTTGCACAAGATCCCGGTGGTGGTCCTGACCACCTCTGATGTCGAGGCGGATATCGAGACCTCGTACGAATTGGGGGCCAACAGCTTCATCACCAAGCCGGTGGATATCGACCAGTTCATCGATTCCATCAAGGCGGTCGGCGATTACTGGTTCAGCATTGTCCGCTTGCCGCAATGACGAGGGGGTTGTTCCCCTGGCTACAGGCTGTTTGACTTTCATTTACCCCTGACCATAAGTATATTCAATCTCATAATCTAAAGTATGAGCCATGAGGTGTTGGGGTCGCATGGACTGGGGGCGCTGCGCGAATGCCTGAAGGGGAAAAGAACGTTTCCGGATTGGTGAAGATCGCACCGCTTCCCCATTGGGGTAAGGCGGTGGAAATTCCCGCGGCGGACCAGGGGGACCAGGCGGGCGGCGGCGCCAAGGTCAAGACCAAGGTCTTGCGCGTGCTGCTGGTCGAGGACCAGCCCGGTGACGCCATGCTGGTGATGATCGCCTTGCGTGAATGCCGGTCCACCCGCTTTGCCGTCTCGCATGTGGCGACCCTGGCCGATGCCCGCGACCATCTGGGGCGCGAGGTCATGGATGTGGTGTTGTTGGACCTGTCCTTGCCGGATTCCAGCGGGTTGGACACGGTGACCAAGGTGTTGCAGGTGGCGCCGCGCATGCCGGTGGTGGTGATGACCGGGCTTGACGATCCGTCGCTGGCGTCGCGGGCGCTGGAGGTGGGGGCACAGGATTATCTGGTCAAGAGCGATGATCCGGGCCGGGCGGTGGAGCGTGCCATTTTGTACGCCATCACCCGCATGAATTCGCAGATCGAACGCGAACACTTGTCCGAGCAACTGGCCCACGAGCAGCAAAGAGTGCAAGAGGAAATGGTGGTGGCGCGGACCATGCAGTTCGACCTGCTGCCGCGCCCCGACCGTTTGAATCCGGTCTTGGAAAAGCAAGGAATTCGCCTGCATTCCTATTTCGAGCCGTGCTCGGGCATCGGCGGCGATCTGTGGGGGTGTCACGATCTGGGGGACGGCCGTCTTTCCCTGACCGCCTTCGACTTTTCCGGTCATGGCATCGGTGCCGCCCTCAACGTGTTCCGTCTGCATACCCTGATCGACGAACATCGCAGCTATCTGGGCGATCCGGCGGCCTTGCTGAACATGCTGGCGCTGTCGTTGCGCCAATTGCTGGGGCGCGGGCAATTCGCCACCATGTTCGCCGGAATCATCGATTTCGCCAATTCCGAGTTGACCTGGGCCGGGGCGGGGACGCCGCCGCCCATTCTGTTTCGCGGTGGCCGCCGCGAGTTTCTCGATACGCGCGGCGTGCCGCTGGGGTTGTCGGCCAAGCCGGCGCATGAAAATCACCGGACCGCCTTTCCGCGTGGGTCCTGTCTGCTGATCTACAGCGATGCCCTGGTTGAAGCCCAGGGGGCGGACGACAAGATGTTGGGAAATGATGGCCTGCTGGACATGGTTCAGGATTGTTCCGGCGATGGCCGGGGGCTGTCGGTCGATCGCTTGCTCGACCAGTTCTACGCATGGGCCCGGCCACCCATCGAGGACGATTTGACCGTCATTTATTTGGATTGGCCATAAGGGCTGGGGGATTTAAGGTGGATATACAGACCTTTGCTCAGACGGATGGATTGCGCTTCAGCCTGAAGGGCAGCTTGTCGTTTCGCGACAAGGATGCCTTCTCCCCCATCCTGAATGCGGCCAATGGCCCGACCGGCCAGATTGTCGCTGTCGATCTGTCCGAATTGGAGAACGTGGATTCATTCGGGATCGGCCTGTTCCTGCTGGCCAACGAACAGGCGGCGGCGGCGGGGGTTCGCCTGCATCTGCTCAATCCGCGCGGCAATGTCGCCCGTGTATTCGAGTTGGCCAATCTGGAGGCTGTGCTGCACCTGAGCAAGCCGATCGCCCATCAGCCGGTGCCGGCGCGGCGCGGCGGCATCGGTTTCCGCCGTTTGCCCGATGCCGCCGACGGCTCGCCTTGTGCCGGCTTTTCCGGGCGGTTGGTGTTTGCCGAACACGGCAATTTCCAGGAAATTATCGAAACCCTGTTGGGGGCCGGTGGTCCTCGCATGGTGTTGGACCTGCATGAACTGGAATTCATGGATTCCGCCGGTCTGTCCATGATCATGATCGCGCGAGAGGAAGCCGAGAGCCGCAACATGGAGTTGGTCTTGCGCAATCCGCGCGGTCCGGTGGCCCAATTGCTCAGTCTGTCGGCGCTTGATTTCATGGTCGAAGTGTAGGACTCGCGCCATGACGTCGCGCCCGGTGATCCTGTTCGAAGGTGGCGAGGTTCCGGCCAGTCTGGCCTATCGCGCCGGCAAGTTGGGGGTGGATGCCTGTCCCCACGTGGAGTTTCTGGATATTCCGGCGCCATGCGTGTTGATGGCCCCCATTTCGCTGATCGAGAATGGTTTTACCGGTGGCTTGCGTGGCTTCATCGAATATCGCGCCGATGACGCGGTTTGTCCGCTGACGGCGGAAGCGGTCGAAGCTGTGGCCCAGGGCGGCCTGTGCCTGTCGGCCTGCACCACCAGCATGTTGTCGTCCGATCCGGCCCAGGTGTTTTGCGCGGCGGTGCGCAAGATCGCGCCGGCCATCGGCGATATGATGGTCGAACTGGCCCTGGCCGAGGCACTGGGGAATTCCATCATCCATGGCAATCTGGGCTTGCAAAGCGATCTGCGTCACAGTCTGGCCGGTCTGGTCGAGTTCAATACCCGCCTGGCCCAGCGCTTGGCCGATCCCACCTTGGCTTCCCGGCGGGTGACGGTCACCGCTGTTCCTTTGGCAGGAGCGGGCATCAGCATTTCCGTCACCGATGACGGCGATGGTTTCGATATCGATCATGAATTGAAAAAACCGGTGGATGTGGCCGCTAAAAGTGGGCGCGGTTTGGGGCTGATCCGCAAAGTCAGCAGCCAGATCGAAGGCAGTAATGGCGGACGCACCCTGACCATGCGGTTCTTACGCACAGGGTGAACCGGCTTTATTCACAGCATATTTAATTTGTCCAAATATCCTGTTGCCATACCGATGTTAAGCTAGGGTAATGTCAACCATTGGCATGGGGGGATGGACAATATGGATGTCAGGCAAATTCAGATTTCCGCGTTGCAGGCGCAGCACCTGGACGGTCTTCGGGCCTTGCAGCCGGATTTGGTATTGATCTTCGCCGCCCTTGGCCATCTGCAATCCCCCGACGCCTTCGATGTTCTGCGCCAGGCTTTTCCCGCCGCGCTTCTGGCCGGCTGTTCCACCGCCGGTGAAATCACCAATCAGGGCATGTCCGACAACACGGCGGTGGTCACCGCCGTCAAGTTCGACCGCACCCGGGTCAAGGCTGCCACCGGGCGGGTTACCGCCATGGACCAGTCGGACGCCATCGGCGCCAAGCTGGGGGCGGAATTGGCGGCTCCCGATCTGCGGGCGGTGCTGGTTTTCGGCAAGGGCGTGGGCATCAACGGCAGCGCCCTGATCAGCGGCCTGATCGATAAGGTGGGGGTCAGTGTACCGGTTTCCGGCGGCTTGGCCGGCGACGGCGGCGCCTTCACCGGTACCCTGACCGTGACCCCCGATGGCATGGATGCCGACGGCGTGGTCGCCATTGGTCTTTATGGCGACGATGTGCGGGTCAGTCACGGCAGCTTCGGCGGTTGGCAGCCGTTCGGTCCGCCGCGCAAGGTGACCAAGAGCGAAGGCAACATCCTGTACCGTCTGGACGATCAGCCGGCCCTCGATCTGTACAAGGAATATCTGGGCGAATACGCTAAGGATCTGCCGGCCTCGGGTCTGCTTTTCCCGTTCGAGATGCTCGATGCCGACCATCGCTCCATTGGTCTGATCCGCACTATCTTGGGGGTGGACGAGCAAGCCGGGTCGCTGATCCTGGCCGGCGACATCGACGGCGAGGGCTATCTGCGCCTGATGCATGCCAACAATGAAGGCCTGATCGACGGTGCCGAAACCGCCGCTCGTCTGGCCCGCGATGGGCTTGGCGGCGCCAATGGCGGCTTGGGTATTTTGGTCAGTTGCGTCGGGCGCAAGCTGGTCATGGGCGATGCCGTCGACGAAGAGGTCGAGGTGGTGTCCCATGTCCTGGGGCGTCAGTTGCCGCTGACCGGTTTTTATTCCTATGGCGAGATCGCGCCGTTTTCCTCGACCACCGAGTGCAAGCTGCACAATCAGACGATGACCGTGACCTTCATCGCGGAGGCCTGAGGTGCATCGTCTGCTGGTTCGTCAGATCAGGCGTGCCGTCGGTGCCGCCGATGATTCCGAAGCCCAGGCCTTCATCGATGCCTTGGCGGCAGCGGATGTCTCTGCTCTGCCCGAGCCGTTGGCACGTCTGGCCCAGGGTTTGCCCGACCTGCTGCGGCGGGTGGGGGAAACCTATGACCAGCACGAACGCGACCTGACCCTGCGCAACCGCTCGTTGGAACTCAGTTCCAGCGAGCTGACCAAGGCCAATGCCAAGCTGCGCGAGGAATCCGCGGCCCAGGCCCGCGCCATCACCTCGTTGCGCACCACCGCCAACGAGATTTTGGATGCCGCCGGTCGACCGCCCTTGCCCGAGGATGAAACCGGTCTTGAAGGCCTGAGCACCTTGATGGCCGATCTGATGCGCGAACGGGCCGAGTTCCAGCACAATCTGGAACGGCAGAAATTCGCTCTTGATCAGCACGCCATCGTCAGCATCACCGACCAGACCGGCACCATTATCTACGCCAACGAGAAGTTCTGTCAGATCAGCGGCTACGATGCCTCGGAACTGCTGGGCGCCAACCATCGCATCGTCAATTCCGGTCTGCACCCGCGTGAGATGTTCACCGATATGTGGCGGACCATCGGCAATGGTCAGGTGTGGCGCGGCGAGGTCTGCAACAGCAAGAAGGACGGCTCGCTTTATTGGGTCGATGCCACCATCGTCCCCATTTTGGACGCCAACAACCGCCCGCGCCAGTATATCGGCATCCGCACCGACATCACCGCGCGCAAGACCATGGAAGCGGCGCTCAGGGAAAGCGAAAAGCGGCTTCAGATCGCTCTTGATGCCGGTCGCATCGGCCTGTGGTCGTGGAATACCCGCACGGACGAGGCCTTTTTCAGCGACCAGTGGATGGCCATGTTGGGCTATGCCGCCAATGAACTGGCGGCCTGCGGCTCGACCTGGAAAGCGTTGATGCATCCCGACGATTGCGATGCCACCTATGCCGCGCTGGAACAGCACCTCGAAGGGGCTACTCCGGTCTACGAGGCCGAGTTCCGCCTGCGTCACAAGGACGGGTCGTGGCGTTGGGTGTTGGCCTCGGGCCGGGTGATCGACCGTGATGCCGAGGGCCGGGCCATTCGCATCGCCGGTGTGCACAAGGAAATCACCGACCGCAAGCAGGTCGAGGACATGCTGAAGGAAGCGGTGGAGCGGGCCGAGGCTGCCAACCGGGCCAAGTCCGAGTTCCTGGCGACCATGAGCCACGAAATCCGCACGCCCATGAACGGCATCATCGGCATGACCGGTCTGTTGCTGGACACCCAGCTGACGCGCGAACAGATGCATTTCGCCAATACGGTGCGCACCTCGGCGGAAGCCTTGCTCAGCATCATCAACGACATCCTCGATTTCTCCAAGATGGAGGCCGGGCGGCTGGAATTCGAGTATGGGCCGTTTGAAATCCGCCCGCTGATCGAGGGTGTGGTCGATATCCTGGCCCCGCGCGTCAAGGGCCGCAATGTCGAGCTGACCTATGTGGTTCCGCCCAGTGCGCGCGGCGTGTTCTATGGCGATGCCGGACGCTTGCGTCAGGTGCTGCTGAACTTGGCCGGCAACGCCATCAAGTTTACCGAGATCGGGTCGGTCCATATCGGCATCCGGGCCGAGACCGAATTCGACGACATGGTCCGCCTGCGCATCGAGGTGGTCGATACCGGCATCGGCATTTCCGACAATGCCAAGTCGCGCCTGTTCACCATGTTCACCCAGGCCGATTCCTCCACCGCGCGGCGTTTCGGCGGTACCGGTCTGGGCTTGGCCATTTCCAGGCGCATCGTCGACATGATGGGCGGCGAAATCGGTTTCGACAGCACCGAGGGGCAGGGATCGACCTTCTGGTTCCAGGTGTCGTTGCGTCGCAGCGACGAGCAGACTTCGGACATCGAGGTCATCAATCCGCTGGAAGGGGCGCGGATTCTGGTGGTCGACGATAACGCCACCAACCGCGAGGTGTTCCAGCACCAACTGGAGAACTGGGGCGCCCAGGTCGATCTGGTGGACGGCGCCGCTGGTGGCCTGATGGCCATCCGTCAGGCGCAACACAGTGCCCATCCCTATCAGTTGGTGTTGCTGGATCACCACATGCCGGGCATGAGCGGCCTTGATCTGGCCGCCGTGGTCCGTGCCGACCCAACCACCGCCGACCTCAAGCTGGTGCTGGCGTCGTCGGCCAATCCGTCGGATTTCCGGCAGCTCAATGCCAGCCTGCGTCTGGATGACGTCCTCTCCAAGCCGGTCCGGCAAAGCGCGCTGCTGGATTGCCTGATGTCGCGGCTGGGGCGTGGTCAGGCCTTGCCGCAACAGACCACCTTGTCGGCCCTGTCCGATCTGCCGGCGCCGGCTTTGGCCTTGCGCATCCTGGTGGTCGAGGACAATCCCATCAATCAGCAGGTGGCTGTCGGCCTGTTGGCCAAGCTGGGGCATCGTGCCGATGTGGCCGATGACGGCGCCGAGGCGGTGGCCCTGGTCGAGCGCGGTGATTATGACCTGATCCTGATGGACATGCAGATGCCGCGCATGGATGGCCTGACCGCCACCGGTATCATTCGCCGTCTGCCGGCGGGCAAGGGCGAGGTCACCATCATCGCCATGACCGCCAACGCCATGGAAGGCGACCGCGACGCCTGTCTGGCCGCCGGCATGAACGATTATTTGGCCAAGCCCATCGATCGGCACCGCTTGGCCGCCGTGCTGCAGCGCTGGATCGACCATATCATCGACACCCGGGGCGAACGCACCGCCTGCGTTCCGTTTCCCAACGATTTCGACTTTGTGCTCAATGCCTCGCCGCCGCCGCCGGCGCCTGCCAGCGAAAGTGCTTTTGTCGATCTCGACATCCAGACCGATCTGATGGATGCCCTGGGGCCGGACTCGTTTCAGTCGCTGTTGTCGTCGTTCAGGGGCAGCATTCCGGTGCGGCTGGGCGAGATACGCGCCGCCATCGACGCCAACGACATCAACGCCATCGCCTCGGCCGCCCATTCCTTGAAAGGGGCGGCGTCCAACCTGGGATTTCTCAGTCTGGCCGATGCCGCCGGCGGGTTGGAAAAAGCCGGCAAGTCCGGTGGGGGCGATTTCGAGGAACTTGAACAAAAGCTGGTCGTTGCCGGCAAGGCGGCCATCGACCATTTGAGCCGGGCCAATCCCAAGACCTGAGAGGCGATAGATGCGGATTCAGATTGTCGACGATAACGAAACCAATCTGATGCTGTTCGAGCAGATTGCCTTGCGCGTGGCCGATGACGTCACGGTGGAATGCTTCGCCGATCCGGTCAAGGCCCTGGAAAACGCCCGCCAATCGCTGCCCGATCTGGTGTTGGTGGATTACATGATGCCGGTGATGGACGGCCATGAATTCCTCTCCCATATCCGCAAGTTGCCGGGCGGGCGCGACGTTCCCATCCTGATGATCACCGCCGCCGGCGAACGTTCGGTGCGTCAACGGGCGCTGGAACTGGGCGCCACCGACTTTCTCACCAAGCCGGTCGATCCCACCGAGGTGCGGGTGCGTCTGGTCAACCTGCTGGCGCTCAGGCGCAGCCATCTGCGCCTGCACGACCGCAATCGCTGGCTGGCGGAAGAGGTGCGCAAGGCCACCCAGGCCATCGGCGACCGCGAGGTGGAATTGGTGGTGCGCTTGTCCAAGGCGGCCGAGTTCCGCGATCCCGAGACCGGCGGCCATATTCAACGCATGGCCCATTATTCCGCCCTGATCGCCCGCGACATGGGGCTGGCCCCCGATCTGGTCGACCTGATCCTGCGGGCGGCGCCCATGCACGACGTGGGCAAGCTGGGTATCCCCGACGGCATCTTGCTGAAGCCCGGGCGGCTGGATGAAAGCGAATTCGACATCATGAAGCGCCATGCCGAGATCGGCCATGCCATCCTGGCCGGCAGTGCGTCGCAATTGATCTCCCTGGGGGCGGAAATCGCCCTGACCCACCATGAAAAAATCGACGGCAGCGGTTATCCCAACCGCCTTAAGGGGGAACAGATCCCGTTGCCCGGGCGCATCGTCGCCGTCGCCGACGTCTTCGACGCCCTGACCAGCGAGCGGCCCTATAAAACGGCTTGGACGGTGGAGCGTGCCCGCGCTTTCCTGGTGGAGGGACGCGGCAGCCATTTCGATCCCGCTTGCGTTGACGCCTTCATCGCCGCCTGGGATGAGGTCATGACCATCAAGGGTCGTTTCGTCGATGATTTCCCCACCATCGAGGAAAACGTCGATCAGGTTCTGGCGTGAGAGGATCGCTGTTCATGCGGCGCGCCAATTTCAACGCGGTTTTCATCATCGCGGCCGTCACCTTGGCCTCTTTGGTCTATGGCGGTTCGATCTGGTTCGTGCGCGCCTTGCTGATGGACAGTATCATTCAGTCGACCCAGTCGGCCAATCTGGCTCTGACCCGGGTGTTCGCCAACCAGCTCTGGCCGGAAATCGGTCCGCAAGTGAGAAACGGTGGCGCCGGGCCGGGATGGGTGGACGACAAGGTGCGGGACTTCAGCGCCGGCACCGACATGGTCAAGGTCAAGATTCTCGATCCCAACGGTCTGGTGGTTTATTCCAGCAATCCCGCCGATTACGGCAAAAGCTATGCGGACAACAAGGCGTTCCAGCGGGCCTTGGCCGGGGGGGTGAGCGTCGGCACCCATGCGGAACGGCAGGATTTCCACGGCATCGGCGGGATCATGGCCCAGGTGGACGTGATCTCCAGTTATGAGCCGATCATCGATGCCGAGGGCGGTATCGACGCGGTGCTCGAGCTTTATACCGACCGCAGCGCCGCCATTGCCCAGGCCCGCCATGGCCTTAGCCAATTATCCGTGTCCATGGCCTGTTTTTTCTTTTTCGCCATTGTGTGTCTCAGCTTCATCGTTTGGCAACTGGACCTGGCGCGGCGGCGGCAAGAAGAGCAACTGGCCGAACGCAACGTTGAGCTGGCCCATCTGCTGGAAGAAAACGCCCAGGCGCGGGAGGCGGCGGAACAGGCGACCAAAGCCAAATCGGAGTTTCTGGCGACCATGAGCCACGAAATCCGCACGCCCATGAACGGCATCGTCGGCATGACCGAATTGCTGATCGATACCGGCCTGACGCCCGAACGGCTGAAATTCGCCCAGACCATCCGCACCTCGGCCGAATCGCTGTTGACCATCTTGAACGACATTCTGGACTTCTCGAAGCTGGAAGCCGGCCATCTGCATTTCGAGAGCGTCGAGTTCGACCTGTCGCTTCAGGTCGAGGATGCCATTGACATCGTGGCGCCGCGCTTGCGTGGTCGCAATGTCGATCTGGTCTATTGGATCGAACCCTCCTTGCGGGGGCGGTATTTGGGCGATCCGGTGCGTCTGCGCCAGGTGATTCTCAATCTGTTGGGCAATGCCGCCAAGTTCACGGAATTTGGTGTGGTCTCCATTGATGTCGCATCCGGGCAGGGCGGGCGCTTGCGTTTCGCCGTCACCGATACCGGCATCGGTATCCCTCAGGCCGCGCAAGCCAGTCTGTTCGGCATGTTCGCCCAGGCCGATTCCTCCACCGCCCGACGCTTCGGCGGCACCGGCCTGGGGCTGGCCATTTGTCGTCGCATCGTCGAGGGCATGGGGGGCGACATCGGCTTTTTCTCGGAGGAGGGCAAGGGCAGCACCTTCTGGTTCGAGGTGATGTTGCCGCTGATCCAGCCGGTCCCGGCGCAGGATGTGGGCTTGCGCGGCATCCCGGTGCTGGTGGTCGACGACATGGTCGCGTCGGGCGGCATTGTCCGCGACGTGCTGACCGAGGCCGGAGCCACGTGCCATCTGGTTGCCACGGTGTCCGAGGCCTTGGGGTGGTTGCGCCAGCCCGGACGGGCGCAGGCGAATCTGGTGGTGGTGGCCGACCAGGATATGCCGCTGATGGGCGGGTTTGAATTGCTGACCATGATGCGCGGTGACCCGCATCTGGCGGCGCTCAAGGTGGTGATCGGACTTCCTGGCGGCAACCGCGAGCTGATGGCCGCGGCGAGCCAGCGCGGCGCCGATCTGGCGCTGGCGGCGCCTTATCGTCATGCCGAATTGGTGGATGCGGTGGCGCGGGTCGCCGGCCTGACCGCCAGTGCCGAGGTCGGCGAACATGCGGCGGCGGCGGTGGCACCTTCTGGCGGTCGACCGCTGCATCTGCTGGTGGTCGAGGATAATCTGGTCAACCAGGAAGTGGCCAAGGGCTTCCTGACGGCCATGGGACACAGTGTCGACGTGGCCGGCGATGCCGGCGACGGCGTCGCCATGGTGTTGCGCGGTGGCTATGATCTGGTGTTCATGGACCTGCAATTGCCGGATATGGACGGCATGGAAGCAACCCGGCTGATCCGCGATCTGCCGGGGCCCAACGCCCAGATTCCCATCATCGCCATGACCGCCAACGTCATGGAGGAAGATCAGCGCAATTGCCGCGAGGCGGGGATGAACGGTTTCCTGCCCAAGCCGGTCCGCCGTGACGCCCTGGCGGCGCTGCTGGCGGAATGGCAGGCCAAGCTAAGCTAAAGCTAGCGCGACAGAACCTTCAGCACCTGTTCCAACAGATTGTCCACCTGTTGGCGGTTGGCGGGGGCGGATTCCGCCGGTGCCGTCAATGGCGGCGGAATAACCGGGGCCACCGGCGGTTGCGGCTTGACCGGCGCAGCTTCCGCCACGACGGCTTGTTGCGGTTCCGGCGCCATGACGACGGTTTCGGGCTCGGGCGGCGCTTCCGCGGGCGTCCCGATCGCCGCCGGGTCAGTGGTTTGGGCTTCTTCCACCATCTGCTCGGCCTGTTCGCTGATCGCCGCCATGTTCAGGCCGCTTTCCATGCGCTCCAGCCGCTGGTTGACCATGTCCAGGAACGAGGTCAGCGCCCCCAGATTGGCCCCCGATTCCACCTTGTTTTCCATGGAGGAAATGCGGCTGGAAATGGCGTTGAGCACTTCGGTGATGGGGGCGGGGTCGAATGGCTCGGGGACTTGATCCTTGGGTGTGGTTTCGATGCGCCGTTCAATGCGCGAAACCCGTCGGGCGATGGTGTCCAGGGATTCGCGCAAGGGCGCGATGTCGATCTGGTTGGCTTCATCGATCTTGCGCTCGACGCTGGCCACCCGTTCGGCGATGGTTTCCAGGTTGGCGTTGACCGGGGCCATATCGACGGTTTCGGTGACGATGCGGCTGGGCAGGTCGTCGATCTTTTCCTCGACCTGCTCGACCTTGTGCGCCATCTGCTCCAGCAGGCTGGTCAGCGGGCCGGTATCGATGCCGTCATGCTGGCCGACCATTTCCTCGATGTGGCCGAGACGTTCGGAAATGATCGCCAATTGACTGCCGTGGGCGGCGGGCAGGGCGGTGTGGGGGGCGCCCAGCTGGTTTTCCAGCAGGTCCAGGCGCTCGCTGATGACATGGAAGCCGTGGGCGGTATCGTGGGCGGTGGTCTGGATGGCGTTGCGCAGGCCGGCCAGATGCTGGCTGACGGTTTTCAGCGCGCTGGCAAAGGCTTCGATGGCGGCAAGCGACTGAAGATCGCGCCGCTCCATGCGGCCCAGGGTCTCCAGCACCGCTTCGGCGGCATAGGTGCGGCTGCCGGCGTTCAGCGCCTCGAAGGTGAAGGACAGCGTTTCCAGCCGCTCCAACAGCGGCATCAGGGCGTTTTGCTCCACCGCTGCCGTCCGGGCGGGGGGCGAACCGGGTTTCACCGTCAGGCTTTGGCCCTGAGGATTGTCCCCGCCTTGACTTCCCGGTTGAGCCGGATTGCCGGATATCACACGAAACGCCATTGCTTCCCACCCGATGCCGAATCAATCAACACTATGCCTTCATTGTCATTGTGCTACAAGGCCGCGCCCCAGGGAATCAGTCATGGACCCCAGTGCTAAAGGAATAGAGCGGCCAAAGCTGCTTTGGCTAATATAGGCCGTTTCTCGCCTGGCGTGATTATGTTAGAGGTATGCATCAACCTTCTGGGCATTGACATGGCGGATACGGTTCAAGGGCAGGATACCGATCGCGTTCGCGTCACCTCGAGTGGGCGCTTTGCCGTCATTACCGCCATGGTTTTGACCTTTGTGTTGCTGCTGACCCCGGTTTTGCCTCGGGTGACGTTGTTTCACCGGCTCAACGATTATCTCGCCGCGCATCAAAGCATCGAAATATTCGCGATGATTGTCGCCGGTCTGGTGTTCGCCATCGGCTGGAACTCCCATCGGCAGGCGCGTCCGGGCAATGTCAGTATTTTGTCGGCGGCCTTTCTTGGCGTCGCCCTGATCGATCTGGGGCATAGCCTGTCCTATAAGGGTATGCCCGATTTCATCACCCCCAGCGGGCCGGAAAAGGCCATCGCCTTTTGGTTATCCATGCGGGCTTGCGGCGCCTTCGGTCTGTTGGTTGCGGCCTTGTTGCCGTGGCGGCGCTTCGCCACTCCTCTTGGTCATTGGCTGGCCATGGCAGTGGTTCTGGCCTGGGTGGCGGTGACCTATTGGGGCGCCCTGGCCCATCTGGAAATCTTGCCGCGCACCTTCATTTCCGGCCAGGGCCTGACCCCTTTCAAGGTGGCGGCCGAAGCCTTCCTGGTGCTGGTTTATCTGCTGGCCGCCTTCTTGTTCTGGCATGCCGCCAATCTTCCCAATGCCCGCTGGCTGGCCTCGGCCAGTTGGGTGATGGGGTTGGCCGGGGCCTATTTCTGCCTCTATGACGACCCTTTCGACATCTACAATCAGGTCGGCCACCTTTACATCGTCATCGCCTATGCGCTGCTGTACCAGGGACTGTTCATCAGCACCATCCGCGATCCTTATGTGCGGTTGCAGCAGGCGCAAGACGAACTGGAAAACCGCGTGGTCGAGCGGACACGCGAATTACACGACGCCCTGATCAGCCTGGAGCGTCAGCAACACGATCTGGAGCAGGCCAAGCTCGGCGCCGACCGTGCCAATCAGGCCAAGTCCGAATTCCTCTCATCCATGAGCCACGAGCTGCGCACGCCGCTTAACGCCGTCATCGGCTTTACCCAATTGCTGCGCACGGAACGTCCCGGCCCCTTGAACGAGAAGCAGGCCGGGCAGTTGGATCACATCCTGCGTGGCGGTCAGCATTTGCTGGAACTGATCAACGAGGTTCTGGATCTGGCCCGCATCGAAACCGGCAAGCTGTCGCTGTCGGTGGAAGTCATCGACCCGGTGGCGGTGATGGATGAGTGCCTGGCCTTTGGCCGCGCCTATGCCCGCGAACGCGGGGTCGAAATCGGCGAGTGGCAGGGCGGGCCGGTTTTGCCCATCAGTGTCGATTACACCCGCTTCAAACAGATTCTGCTGAATCTGATTTCCAACGCCATCAAATACAATCGCGCCGATGGTCGCGTCACCCTGACCGCCCAGCCCTGGGGGACCGGGATGATGCGGTTTTCCATCGCCGATACCGGGCCGGGTATCGCCAGGGACAAGCAGGCCCACCTGTTCGAGCCGTTCAATCGACTGGGGGCGGAAAGCCGGGACGTCGAAGGAACCGGTATCGGTCTGACCATCACCAAGCGGCTGGTCCAGGCCATGAATGGACTTATCGGATTCCATAGCCAGGAAGGTCAGGGGTCGGTGTTCTGGATCGACTTCCCCATTGCCCGCGACGGTGCGGTGGCCGCGCCTGCACACCCGGTGACGGGCAAGGTCGAGTTGTCATCGCCGCCGGGGGCTGGTTGCCGCATTCTGTATGTCGAGGACAATCCCGCCAATGTGCAGTTGATGGAAGCGGTGCTGGGAGAGATTCCTGGCTTCGTCCTTGAGACCGCCACCACCGTCGAGGCCGGGCTGGAAAAATTGCACCACAACCGCCCCGACATCATCGTCCTTGATATCAACCTGCCGGGTATGAGCGGCCTGCAGGCGGTGCGGCAATGGCGGACCATGCCGGAATTCAACGGCTTGCCGATCATTGCATTGTCAGCCAATGTAATGCCCAACGCGGTAGAGGCGGCGTTGTCCGCCGGCTTCGATCGCTATTTGACCAAGCCGCTGGATCTGGATCAATTCCTGCGCACGGTCCGCGAACTGACCCATTCAGGGGGGCAGTGCACTTAGGGGGGCGCCGTGACGGAAAATCTGGTTGTGGTTGTCGACGACAATGCCGCCAACCGCGAGCTTTATCGTGATCTTTTGGACATGACGCCGTTTTCGGCCATTGCCCTGGATTGCGGTGACACGGTGGTGCAGGTGGTGCGGGAAAATCGCCCCGGTCTGGTGCTGATGGATCTGCACATGCCAGGCCGCAGCGGCCTGGACGTTTTCGCCGATCTGCGGGCCGCCCTGGGCGATGCGTCCCCGCCGGTTTTGGCCTTGACCGCCTCCAACCTGCCCGATCTTGCCAAAAATTTGCGTCAGGCCGGGTTTGCCGGGCTGGTCAGCAAGCCTTGCGGTGTCGCCACCTTCATCGAGGCGGTGACCTGGGGCATGGCGGAAGGACCGAAATCCTTCCGCGTCTTTAATGGCTGATCAGAACCGTCGCTTGCGTTCTGGCGCGGTGGCGACGATGCGGCCCCACAGGTCGAAATCCTCGGCGTGTTCCACCTCGACCATCACCACGTCGCCGGGCTGGGCGTCGGTTTCGTGGTTGATGTAGACGCAGCCGTCCACTTCCGGGCTGTCGGCCCACGACCGGCCATAGGCGCCGTCCTCGTCCACCTCGTCGATGATGACTTCGATGGTCTTGCCGATCTTGCCCTTGGAAATCTCGTCGGAAATCTGCCGCGCCACCTCCATCAGGCGGTTATAGCGTTCCTCCTTGACGTCCTCGTCCACGTGGTCGGCCAGATGATTGGCGGCGGCTCCGGCGACGTTTTCGTACTTGAAGCAGCCGACGCGGTCGATGCGGGCCTGTTGCAGCCAATCCAGCAGGAACTCGAAATCCTCTTCCGTCTCACCGGGGAAGCCGACGATGAAGGTGGAGCGGATGGCCAGATCGGGGCAGATTTCCCGCCAGCCATTGATGCGCTCCAGCAGCCGTTCATGGTCGGCGGGGCGGCGCATGGCCTTCAGCACCTTGGGGCTGGCGTGCTGGAACGGGATGTCCAGATAGGGCAAAATCTTGCCCGCCGCCATCAGCGGGATGACCTCGTCCACATGGGGATAGGGATAGACGTAATGCAGGCGCGTCCACACGCCTAAATCCCCCAGGGCCTCGGCCATTTCGGTCAGGCGCGCCTTGACGGCGCGGCCATGCCACGGGCTTTCGGCGTATTTGATGTCCAGGCCATAGGCGCCGGTATCCTGGCTGATGACCAGGATTTCCTTGATGCCGGCCATGGCCAGACGCTCGGCCTCTTCCAGCACCTCGCCCACCGGACGGCTGGCCAGATCGCCGCGGATGCCGGGGATGATGCAGAAGGAACAGCGGTGGTTGCAGCCTTCGGAAATCTTCAGATAGGCATAATGCGACGGCGTCAGGTGCAGGCCTTCCGGCGGCACCAGCGAGTGCAGCGGCGAGCTTTCCGGCGGCGCCGCCTGATGCACGGCATCGACCACCTGCTGGTACTGGTGCGGCCCGGTGACCGCCAGCACGTCGGGGTGAGCCTTGCGGATGACGTCTTCCTCGCCGCCCATGCAGCCGGTGACGATGACGCGGCCGTTCTCGTTCATGGCCTCGCCGATGGCTTCCAGCGATTCGGCGCGGGCGCTGTCGAGGAAGCCGCAGGTGTTGACCACCACCACGTCGGCGCCGTCATAGCTGTCCGAGATGTCGTAACCTTCGGCGCGCAAACGGGTGAGAATGCGTTCCGAATCCACCAGGGCCTTGGCGCAGCCCAGGCTGACGATGCCGATCTTGGGAATGGTGATTGCTCCTTAAGGGCAAGGGGTTTGTGCACGAAGTAGCCTTTTGCGCCGCCAGTTTCAAGCCATGCGCAAACATCCCTTGACGTTTTGCTGCACATGCTAAATTAGTTCCCGCTGTTTATCCATGCTGTAACGGGTTGGAACCGATGGTCCTGGCTGAGTTTTCCCCCTTCACCGCCTTGGCTGGCGGCATGCTGATCGGTGCGGCGGCGGTGCTGCTGATGCTGGTCAATGGCCGCATCATGGGCATCGCCGGCATTGTCGGTGGTCTGCTGGGCGGCGGGCGCGATGCCGACAATGCCTGGCGTCTGGCCTTTGTCGCCGGCCTGCTGGTGCCGGCGATAATCGCCGGTCTGAGCGGCGGCCTCAATGGCCCGGCCATAAATCTGGGGCTGCCGGTGCTGCTGGGGGCCGGCTTCCTGGTCGGCTTGGGCACCCGCATGGCCAATGGCTGCACCTCGGGCCACGGCATCTGCGGCCTGTCGCGGCTGTCCAGGCGGTCGTTGGCCGCCGTCGCCACCTTCATGGCGGTGTGCGGGGTTACCGTCTATGTCACCCGTCATCTGTGGGGGGCTTGAGATGAAGCGGCTGTTGTCGGCCTTTGCCGCCGGTCTGGTGTTCGGTTCGGGGCTGCTGCTGTCGGGCATGGCCGATCCGGCCCGGGTCTTGGGCTTTTTCGATCTGTTCGGGGTCTGGGATCCTACCTTGGCCCTGGTCATGGCCGGTGGGCTGGCGGTGACCGCCTTGGGTTATCGCTGGTGCCTGCGCCGCTCGGGGCCGCTTTGCGCCGTGCAGTACCAGATTCCGGCCAACCAGAGCTTGGATGCGCGCCTGTTCATGGGCTCGGCCCTGTTCGGTCTGGGCTGGGGGCTGGTGGGCTATTGCCCCGGCCCGGCCATCCTGTCCGCCGGTGGCGGCGTGTCCCAGGCCTGGTGGTTCTGCCTGGGCATGGTGGCGGGCATGCTGGTGTGGCGGGCGCTTGAATACGCGCAGATGCCGCAAGGTCGTATCGCGCAACGGGGATAAAAAAGCCCGGAACCAAGCGGTTCCGGGCTTTTTCTTTGAGCGCTTCGCCGCTTACTGGGCGATGACGCTGATGGCGCGGCGGTTCTGGGCCCAGGCCTGCTCGTTGGCGCCATTGGCTTCCGGGCGTTCCTTGCCGAAAGTCGAGGTGCTGAGGCGGCCCGAGGCGACGCCCTGGGCCAGCAGGTATTCCTTCACCGACTGGGCGCGACGATCGCCCAGGGCCAGGTTGTATTCGCGGGTGCCGCGTTCGTCGGCATGGCCTTCGATGCGCAGCATCACGGTGGGGTAGCGGCGCAGGAAGGCGGCCTGACGGTCCAAGGTGGCCTTGGCGTCGGCGTTCAGCGAGTGGCTGTCGGTGCCGTAATAGACGCGATCCCCGACCGAGGTCTGGAATTCGCGCTGCATCTGGGCCAGACGCTCGGCCTCGCTCATGACGTTGCCCGACGGGCGGGCGACGCCGCCGCCGGTATTGGAGCCCGAGCCGGTGACGCCACCGGATTGCTGAGCCTGATCCGAGCAAGCGGCGACGGCCAGCAGCGCGGTGAGCGCGGTGAAAGTTACAGCGATGCGACGCATGTGCGTGTCCCCTGAAAGAAGTCTATCCAGTCGGCGACATTCGCCGATCAATCAGTCGGCGAATGTCGCCGAAGAACGTGGCGGAAATATGGAACGGCCCCTCCCGAAAGGGAAGGGCCGTTTCGCATTTGCATCAAACTTGGGCTCAGCCCAGGTTCTTGGCGACGAAATCCCAGTTCACCAGCTTGTCCAGGAAGGTCTGGACGAAATCGGGGCGGCGGTTCTGGAAATCCAGGTAATAGGCGTGTTCCCACACGTCCACCGTCAACAGCGCCTTCTGGCCGTGGGCCAGGGGCAGGTCGGCATTGGCGGTCTTGGTGATCTTGAGCGCGCCGTTTTCTTCCACCAGCCAGGCCCAGCCCGAGCCGAACTGGGTCACAGCGGCGTTCTTGAATTCCTCGGCGAACTTTTCGTAGGACCCGAAGGCGGCCTCGATCTTGGCCAGCACGGTGCCGGTGGGCTTGCCGCCGCCGCCCTGCTTCATGCAATTCCAGAAGAAGGTGTGGTTCCACACCTGGGCGGCGTTGTTGAACACGCCCTGCTTGGCCGGCAGATCCTTGGCGGCGATGGCGATGATCTCTTCCAGCGACTTGGCCGCCAGATCGGTGTCCTTCACCAGATTGTTCAGGTTGGTCACATAGGCGTTGTGATGCTTGCCATGGTGGAAGTCCAGCGTCTGGGCCGAGATATGGGGTTCCAGAGCGGTCTTGTCATAGGGAAGCGGGGGAAGCTCGAAAGCCATCATTGCCTCATATGCATAATGTTGAAGGGTAGTTTGGAAGTTGTCTAAACCTGCTGCACAACATAGGGGGGCGCAGGCTGAATGTGAAGTGGCAAAATCCTATCACGATAATCGGAGATCGTCGCGTCCCAAGGCAAGACGGGCGGCGGCAAGGCCGGAAGAAATGGCGGATTCCATGGTACACGGCCACGGTGAGGCGAGCCAGTCGCCGGCCAGGAACACCCCATCCCGGTCGGTGGTCGGGCCGGGGCGGCGGCGGCTGCTCGATGGGGTGTGCCGTAAGGTGGCGCGCTTTTCCTGCACTACCCGATGGGGTGGCAGCGGGAGGTGCAAATCCAGTACGGGGGCGATTTCCCGCCAAAGGATGGCGGCATCGGGTGGAGTTTGCGCCGCCGAGATGGTCACCGAGGCGACGTCGCCGCGCACGAACAGCCATTGCCCCATACCGCCGATCAACCCCAGCGGATGGGACAGGGTGTGAGCGTGGGGCAGGCGGAAATGCACGTTGGTGATTGTTTCTGTATCGAAATTACCGTTGTCGGGGAGCAAGGATTCCAACGCCCAGGGCGGCAGGGCCAGGATGACGCGGTCGTTTTTCCCCAAGGAAACCGCCCTTTCAGCAAACGTCAACCACTGTTGACTGATGCCGGTCAGGCGCTGGCCGAAATGGATGCCGGCCCCCAATTCGCCCAGCCGGGCCAAGGCGGGGTCGATCAGGGCGGCGGACAGCCCGTGGGGGAAGGCATAGCCGCGAAACCCCGCCCGCCCACCCAGCAAGATAGCGCGCAGCACGCGGGCGAACAGGCGGGCATCGGCGGCGGCGGGGGCGGTATTCATGATGGCCAGACACAAGGGCTGCCAGAAATCGGCAAAACCCCGGCACGATCCCAGCCGTTGCGCCACCGTGCCGCCACCGGGCCAGACGGCGCGCAGAACTTCCCATGCCGATACCGGCAGCCGGGTCGGCGATGCGGTCCAAGTGTGGCCGTTGCCCACATGGGCGAAATGGATGCGGGGCGGCAAGGCATGGACAAAGTCCAGGCCGCCGCTGGCTTTCAGGTAGTCCAGCGCAACCCGGTTGACGCCCAGCAACAGGTGCGAGCCGTTGTCGATGACCCGGTCGAGTACCGGGTCATGAAACGAGCGGCAGCGCCCGCCGGCCTGGGGCGCGGCTTCGTACAGGTGCACGGCGTGACCGCTGCGGGCGACAGCCAGGGCGGCGGCAAGTCCGGCCAGACCGGCACCGACCACATGGACGACCGGTTTCATGCCCAAGCGGCGGACAGGGCGATCAACAACCGACGCCAATGCCCCAGGCGCGGCGGCGGTGCCGACCAGTCGCGCCGGGGCAGGCGGCGCAAAAGGCTGCGGTAGATGGCCATCATGGCCAAGGGCGGCCACAGATGGCGCTTGCCGGTCTGGGCCAACAGGGCTTCGGCCTCGCTGAACTTGGCCTCGGCCTTGGTGTAAAGCGCCATGCAGGCGGCGGGCAGGGCCGGATGGCTGAGCACGGCGCGCGGTGATTGCACCAGGATATGGGCCTGATCCAGGCATTCCTTCGGCAGGTACAGCCGGCCCAGCCGGGCATCCTCGGCCACGTCGCGCAGGATGTTGGTCAGTTGCAGCGCCTCGGCCAGGGCCAGGGCGAAGTCCCGCGCGTCGGGCCGGCCCAGGATGTGGATGGCCAAGACCCCCACCGTACCGGCGACCTGACGGCAATAATGCGACAATTCCGCCATTGTCGGCGCTGTCAATGGTGAGTTGACGTCAGTCTCCATGCCGTCCAGCAACAGTTCAAGCTCGGCCACCGGCAGGGTGAAGCGTTGGACGAAGGGGGCCAGGTCCGCGATGGCCGGATGCAGGGCGATACCGGTCTGTTGCCATGTGGTCAGGGCAGCGCGCAGGGTGGTCAGTTTGGCCCGCTTGGTGTCGGTGTCGAAATCGCCGTCGCTGATGTCGTCCACCGCCCGGCAAAAGCCGTAAAGGGCGAACATGGCCTGACGCTTCGCCTTGGGCAGCAGCCGCATGGGCCAATAGAACGAGGAATGACCGCCGCTCATGCCCGCGATCGCATGACCGACAAAACCCCACCGATAAAGGCGGCGCCATAGGCCAGGGGCGATAGTTTGACCGGTTGGGCCAGCGGGTCACGCTGGCGCAACAGTGCAGCCAGCCGGCGGGCGATGCCGATGGTGATGGCGGTTTCCATGGCCAGACGGCGGTTATCCATGGCTTGGGGCAGGGGCTCGGCCTGCTCGATCAGCATTTCGGTACGGTCGAGCATCAGGTCGATGACGTGGCGCAAGGACGCATCGCCCCCATTGGCGGCCAGAGCGTTCGGGGTCAGCCCGCTGGCGGCCATCCAGTCGGCGGGCAGGTAGATGCGGCCCAAGGCGCGGTAATCCTTGCCGCAATCCTGCAAATGGTTGAGCACCTGCAAGGCGGCGCACAAATTGTCGGTTCTGGCCTGCAGATGCTGCGGCTGATCGTGCAAATCCAGCAAAAAGCGCCCGACCGGGGCGGCGGAACAACTGCAATAGGCCATCAAATCGGCCCATGACCGGCAGCGATCGGTCATGGCATCGCGGCGAAAGGCATGCAGCAAGGTGGCGGCATGGCCGAGCAGGCGGGAATTGCCGCCGACGGCTTCATGCAGGGCCAGGGCCTGGGGGGCCCCGGCAAGGCCGCTCAGGCCCCGCTCGAACTCGTCCAGACGCTGCAATTTGACGGTGCTGTCCAGATCAGGGGCGTCGGCGATGTCGTCGGCGGCACGGGCAAAACGGTAAAAGGCCAGGATTTTCGGGCGAAGCGACGACGACAGCAGCAATGACGCGACCGGAAAATTCTCGTCGCCATGCTGCTTGCCCGCCGGGCTGGGCAGGGGAACGGCATCGGCACGGGCCATAGGCGTCCTCCCATTGGTGTTGCGCTATAGACCGATTATATATGGTAATCCCACCGCCCCCGACCAGGGAAATTCCGCCTTGACCGCTTCGATCACCGATCTTTCCGCCTTAGGCGAATCCCTGCGCCGTCACGATCACGACCGTTACGCCACCGCCATGTTCGCCGATCCCGCCCGCCGTGGCGATCTGTGGGCGCTTTATGCCTTCAATCTGGAACTCAGCCAAATCCGCACCCAGGTGCGCGAGCCCCTGGCCGGGATGATCCGGCTGCAATGGTGGCGCGACGTGGTCGAAGGGGCGCGACGGGAAGAAGCCATGCGCCATCCGGTCGGCGGGCCGCTGTTGGACCTGATCGAGCGCCGTCAACTTCAGTTGACGGATGTGCATGATCTGATTGATGTCCGTCAGCATGATCTTGATCCTGCGCCCTTCACCACCATTGCCGATTGGCAGGAATACGGTCGGCGCAGCTCCGGTGGGCTGGCCCGTCTGGCTGCGACCGTGTTGGGGGCCGAGGATTGCGCGGCAGCACAAAGCGCCGGTACCGCCTGGGCCTTGACCGGATTGCTGAGGTCGCTGCCGTTTCATCTGGCCCAAGGCTGGTGCTCATTACCCGCCGATGTGTTGGCCGGGCAGGGAGTGAGCAGTGATGAGGTTTTGTCAGCTGCGGTTGACAAGACCGCTTTGGCCGCCTCTGTTCTGACCTTGACCGACCTTGTGGAGCCGCATTTGCGCCAATCCCGCCGCCTGCGTGTACCGCGTACGGCGCTGCCGGCGCTGTTGCCGGCGGTACTGGCTGGGGCTCATCTGCGTCGCATCCGCTCGCTGGGCGGCGATGTCTTCGATTCCCGCTCGTACCGGCCCCGGCCCATGCCAGTGCGGCTGGCCTGGGCGGCCTTGCGGGGGCGGGTGTGAGGCGCCATCGATATCTTTTCGTAACGATTGGGTTGGCGGAGCAGAATTGTCCATATATTCGTCAACTTGCGGCTGACAGAAACTAGGGCTGGTGAAAGCCCCGTGCGCTTGGCCGTCCTGGCGACATCCTTCGCGGTGTTCGCGCCAAAATTCGTTTTGATTTTAAAATGAAATGCAAAACCCGCCGCGATCACCAGGATCGCGGCGGGTTTCATTGACTGTAAACCAGTGGTTTACGGGGTCTTGCAGGTCTTGATGCCCAGGGGCAGATAAGCCGGGCACCAGCCGATCAGGCCGGTCAGCAACGGCACCACGCCGATATAGCCCCACAGGCCCACGGTGCCGGTGACGGCCAGGGCGATCAGCACCAGACCCACGACGATGCGCAGGATGCGGTCGATGCCGCCAACATTCTTGTTCATGGGACGCGAACTCCGAAAGGGATGAACCACTTGATGGTGGATTTATATCCCGGTCGGCTGGTTTATTCGGTGACTAGGTCACACAGAATCGCGCAATGACGCCAGGCCGGACCGATTCTTCACCTCGACCCGACCGCGATGCAGGCTGACCCAGTGGCGCCGCTCGAATTCCTTGAGCTGGCGGCTGATCACCTCGCGCGCGGTGCCCAGTTCGGTGGCGATGTCCTGATGGGTGGATTTGATGGTGCCGTCGTCGTCGCAATGATGCAAAAGCCAGGCGGCCAGGCGCACGTCGATGCGGCCGAAGGCCACTTCCTCGATCAGCATCAGCAAATCGGCGATGCGGGCGGCATAAGCGGAAAAGACGAAATCGCGAAAGGCCTCCGAACGCGCCAGCAGGCTGCGGAAGGCCGAGGCCGGCAGCACCAACGCCCTGACGTCGCTTTCGGCGATGCCTTGGGCGGTATAATCGGCGTGCGAGATCAGGCAATTGGTGGTGAGCACGCAAGATTGCCCGCTTTCCACCCGGTAAAGCACGATTTCGCGGCCATTTTCCGCCACTTTCTGCACCCGCACCGAGCCATCGATGACCAGGACGTAATTGGAACATTCGCTGCCGTCATGAAAGACGGAGGTGCCGGCAGGCAGGGCGACCACCCGGGCGGAACCCTCTAGCAGGGCCGCCGATTGCGGATCAAGGCGGGTGAATTGCGGAAAGGTGGTGGCGATTTCGGCATTCATCGGGCCATAGTGCCGCATGTGCGAAAGCGACGCCACAGCCAAGACGGGGGATGCATGCGCCGGTTGATGATTTTGCTGGTCCTGCTGTTCCCATCGGCCTGTCTGGCCGCGGATCAAGGCGATATCAGCGCGGTGGCGGTACCGCTTTCCTCAACCGATCCGACCCTGGACCGGCTGGGGGAGGTGCGGGTTCTCGGCCTGCATCGTCTGAGTGCTGCGCAGTCCTGGTTCGGCGGCATTTCCGGGCTGGCCTGGGACGGCGATGCCTTGGTCGGCGTGACCGACAAAGGGTATTGGCTGCGTTTTCACGTTCAGGCCGACAAGGAGGGCGCCCCGCTTGCCGTGAGCGGGTTGCAGGGCGGGGGTTTGGGTGGAATAACCCAAGACAGCAAGGTCGACGGCGACGCCGAGGAAATCTTGCGCGATGGTTCGTCCTGGCTGGTGTCGTTCGAGCGTCGGCACCGGGTCTGGCGTTATCCGTCCGGTCTGGACGGTGCCCCGATCGCCGTGCCGTTGGCCGAAGGCGTGGCCGCCCTGGGCGAAAACGACGGTATCGAGGCCATGGCCCGGCTGGCCGATGGTCGCCTGCTGCTGATCGCCGAAGGGCGCGAGGGCGAGCCGACATCGCCGGCCTGGATCGGCACTCCGGGGCAGTGGCGGCAATTGCTCTATCCGCGCCACGGGCTGTTCCGCCCCACCGCTGCCGTGGCCCTGCCCGATGGCGGCCTGCTGGTGGTGGAGCGCCAGTACACCATGCTGGCCGGTCCGGCCATGCGGCTGCTGCGCCTGGACGCGGGCCAAGTGGAAAATTTGGCCGGGCGTGAGATCGTGCGGCTGGCGCCGCCGCTGAATGTGGACAATTTCGAAGCTGTCGCCGTGCGGGCGCGGGCCGACGGCCGTCTGGTGGCGACCCTGATGTCGGACGACAATTTCAACCCGTTGCAATCGACCCTGATGCTGACGATCCTGTTGCCCTAAATTTCCTCGATATGGCAGGTCAGGTGCAACTCGCCGGCGGTGTTGGTGATGGTGGCCAGACAGGCTTGGGCGCGTTCGGGCAGGCAGACGGAAAAGCGGGTGACATACAAATTCTGCTCGGGCACCCGTTGGGCGTCCATGCGCACGATATTGGCGTTGAACTGGCCGAAAACCTCGCTTAAGCGCGCCACCAGACCGGGGCGGTCGCCACCCGAGACGATCACCCGATGGGTGATGCGGCCCAGGGCGCCATGGGCGGAATCAAGCTCGAACGGACGCGCATCGATGCGGGCCTGGGCCAGTTCCGGCAAGGCGGCCAGTTCGGTTTGCAGATCGTCCAGGGCCAGAGAGTCGGGCACCTCGCACACCGAACTGAATTCGGCCCCGGCCCCCAGCATGGCGAAACTGCTGTCACCCAGGTTGACGCCAAGATCGAACAAGCGCCCGGTGATGGCGGCGATCAGGCCGGGACGATCAGGACACGAAATGGAAATCAGCACGGCGGCCATGGAAGTTCTCCGCGAAAGCACGGGCATCATGATGCGCCAAGACAGGGCGATTTCAAGCCTGGGATGAAAGCCCGAGGGTGGGGTATACTGCCGCCGGAAGGCAAGGGAGCGGGGCGTGCGTGCAATCGGGGCAGTATTGGCCGTGGCTGTCGCCATCGGGGCGGTGGGCGGCGCTTGGGTCTGGTGGCAGGGCCGGGGGCGCATCGACCCCGACGACAGCGCCCAGGTGGCCCGCGGCAAGGAAGTCTATGCCCTGCACTGCGCTCAATGTCACGGCGGCCAATTGCAAGGCCAACCCGATTGGCGGATACGCTTGCCCAGCGGCGCGTTGCCGGCCCCGCCCCATGATGTCAGCGGCCATACCTGGCACCATGCCGACGAATATCTGTTCGCGGTGACCAAGCACGGCCTGGCCCGTTTCGCCCCGCCCGATTACAAAAGCGACATGCCGTCCTTCGTCGGTAAGTTGAGCGATGCCGACATCCGCGCCAGTCTGGCTTACATCAAGTCGTCCTGGCCCGAAGACATCCGCCGGCGCCAGGAAACGCTGAATCGGCGTTAGGGCGTAAACTCATAAATCCCATGGTGCTCTGCACGCCCCGCAAGGCCATATAAGATGCCGGGAAATGCAGGCGATAGCGGGGCTATCGCCAAATTTGACGGCACGGTTAGACCAGTTTCAGCTAAAGCGGAAACTGGTCTAACTCTTACAAATGGCCCGTGACGGGCTGCTCAGGCGCCGCTTGGGCTTATCGCATGTCCACGCTTTGCGTGAAAATGCTATAGATGGCCTTGCGGGGCGTGCCCTTCGGGTTTGTCTAAGACGTCGTACTGCGACGTCATCGTCGCTTGGCTGTACCCAAGGTACAGCCCGCGCTCGTTTCCTGGCATTACGACGTCTTAGACAAACAGAGCGCCATGGGATTTATGAGTTTACGCCCTAAGCCCGCCGCCAGCCGGTTTCGGCGCGGACAAAGCCGTAATGGTGGATTGCGTGAAAGGCGGTGCCGCTCCAGCCGCGGATGTCCACCTCCAGGCTGGGGCCGTCGATGCGGATCAGGGCGTAGCCGTTGGCATCCTCGCGCAGGCGGGTCGAGCAGGCGGTCGAGGCCTGGACCAGCACGCAGGCGCCATGGTCGGGCGAATCGATCAGGTCCACATGGGCCTTGTGCACGTGTCCGGCCAGGATCAGGTCGACGCCAAGTTCGGTCAGTGTGTGGAACGGATGGCCCGATTGGGCGGTACTGGGCGGATGATGCAGGAAGACGATCTTGCAATGATGATCGCCGCTGTCTTGCAGGCTGTCTTCCACATGGTCAAGGTGATGATCGCGCAGCTTGCCGCTTTGCCAGCGCAGATGGCGGGTGCTGTCCAGGCCGATGACGATGATTTCATCGTCGTTCCAGCCATTGGCGTGGGCGCTGGCCGGCAGATATTTCTCGAACTTGGCGCGCGGATTGAGCAAGCGGTTCAGCGGGCGGTAGACCGGGGCCAGATCGTGGTTGCCGGGCACCACCAGCACCGGAATGCCCAGGCGTTCCAAGAATTTGCGCGCTTCCAGGAATTGATGGCTTTTCGCCCGCTGGGTCAGGTCGCCGGAAATGATCGCCAGATGCGGGCGGTGATGGGCGATGTCATGCACCAGGGCGTCGACCACCATCGGGTCGGTGCGGCCGAAATGCAGGTCGGACAAATGAGCGATCAGGCGCATGGCGTTTCATCCGGGACCAGGACGCGCAGGGATTTGGGGTGGGTGCGAAATACCAGGGGCGCGCGCAACACGGTGACTTCGCCGTCCAGCGACAGCATCATCCGGCTTTTTCGCCCGGTCACCACCACCTGCTCGGCGCTGAAGATCTGGAGCAGGCGGTTGACCCGCCAACGCCCCAGCAGGGCGTTCAGGGCCAGCCACAGCAAGCCCCAGCGCGAGGTGGTCTTGGCCACGTGCACCATCAATTCGCCCCGGTCCAGGCTGGCCCGCGACGGCGGCAGGGGCAATGGCGTTTCCGCCCAGGCATTGTTGGAAATGACGACGATGGGGGTGATCATGGTGATGGTGTCGCCATTGATGGTGATGTCGACCTGCATCAGCGGATAACGGCGAAAGGCGCGCAGCGCCGCCAGGGCGAAGGCCCGCCACTTGCTCAATCCCTCGGCCTGCAACTTGTCGCGCCGGCGGACCACCCTGGGATGCATGCCCAACGAGGCCCAGATGGCGAAGGGCAGGCCGTTGACCTCGGCTAGGTCGATCTCGGCCACACGGCTGAAGGCCAGGGCTTGGGCCGCGGCCAGCGGGTCGGTGGGCAGGCCCAGGTCGCGGGCCAGCAGGTTGAGCGTGCCCAGGGGCAGCAGGCCCACCGGCTTGTCGTTGCCCAGGCCGGCCAGGATGGCGGTCAGGAAGGTACCGTCGCCGCCGCCGGTGATGATGGCGTCGATGTCGTCGCGCCTTGCCCATTGGGCCAGGGCGGCGGACAGGTCGCGCTTGCCGCAGACAGTGACGGTGACGTCATGACCATGGCGGCGGAAAACGGCGGCGATGGCCTCGACCGTCGATTCCAGCGGCAGGCGGCGAAAAGTTCCGGCGGATCGGTTGATGACCAGGGCAAGGCGCATGGATGATTCTTAGTCCGGTTATTTGCGGCAATGTCAAGATGGCTGCGCCAATTGCCAATGCCGATGGATACCCCCCCTAAACCATGCATCTAACCATTGCAGTCATTTGACCGCAATTAAGCACAAGCGTATGGTGGCTGACTGCCTTGACATTAATCAATGGGGATAGGGGTCGCGACGGGATCATGTATCAATTGCCCGCCGTTCATCGCGGTATCGCCGAGCGCCTGATCTGTCTTCATGACGAAATCAAGGGCGAGAACACCTTGGCGTCGCTGAGCCGCATCGCGGTTGCCCTTTATGACGACACCTCGGACATGGTGAAGACCTTCATCCATTCCTCGGATGGTGAAAGTCCGGTGGATGGTGCCTCGATGCCGTTGGCGCAATCCCATTCGCTCAAGCAATTGGCCAAGACCGGGGCGCGACGGATCATCAACGACCTGACCCCGGCGGCCACCGATGGCGGCAGCTTTTCCCGCCGGCTCTACGATGCCGGCTATCGTTCCAGCTATACCGTCCCCATCGTCAACAAGGGCACGTTCTACGGCTTCTTGTTCTTCAACTCGTTCGAGATCGGCTTTTTTCAGCCGCCGGTGGTGCAGCGCCTGCGCCCCTATGCCGAGTTGATTTCCCTGGCGGTGATGCGCGAACTGGACACCGTGCGCATGATGCAGGCGGCGGTGAAGGTCATCCGCTCGGTCAGTTCGGCCCGCGACGAGGAAACCGGGTCGCATCTGGCCCGCATGGCCCGCTATGCCCGCCTGATCGCCGCCAAGATGCCCGATCATTACGGGCTGACCGACGAATATGTCGAGTTTCTGTTTCAGTTCTGTCCGTTGCACGACGTCGGCAAGGTGGCGGTGCCCGACGCCATCTTGCTGAAGCCCGGCAAGCTGACCGAGGACGAATTCACCTTGATGAAGGGCCATGTGGTCAAAGGCGTGGAAATCATCGACCTGATGATGCGCGATTTCGGTCTGAAATCCATGCCTTACCTGGATGTTCTGCGCAACATCGTCGCCTATCACCATGAAGCCCTGGACGGCAGCGGCTATCCCTATGGTCTCAGGGAAAGCCAGATCCCCATCGAGGCGCGCATCGCCGCCGTCGCCGACGTCTTCGACGCCCTGACCTCGGTGCGTCCGTACAAAAACGCGTGGACCAACGAAGAGGCCATGCAATTGCTGCAAAAAAATGCCGGCACCAAGTTCGATCCCGAATGTGTCGACATCCTGGCCGGCAGCCTGGACGAGATCAAGGTCATCCAAGCCCGCTTCGCCGAGACCGTATTTGATTGACCCTGGCCGTGCCGCCATGTTCCCCTTTGCTCCTGGGCAGGGAAGGGGAGCGATGGTGAAGCGTCTGGTGTCGTCGGTTTTGTTGTTGCTGTCGGTGTCGGCCCCTGTCGCGGCCGAGCCCATGAGCGCGGGTCAGTGGGCGGCGTTGACCCATCCGGTGCCGGAACGGCCATCCTCGGTCGGCGGTGCCGCCGCCGGCTGCCTGATCGGCGCGCAATCCTTGCCGGCGGATAGCCAGGGGCTGCAAATATTGCGCCCGCAGCGCAACCGCTTCTGGGCGCATCCCCGCACGGTCGAGTTCATCGAACAATTGGGCCGCACCGCCCATCATCAGGGGCTGGGGCCGCTGTTGATCGGCGACATGTCGCAGCCGCGCGGCGGTCCCATGGCTTATGGTCACGGCAGCCACCAGAACGGGCTGGACGTGGATATCTGGTTCCGTCTGCCGGGCAAGATGCTGAACGCGCGCGAACTGGGCAACCCCACCCCGGTTTCCATGGTGCGCGGACGCAATGTCGATTCGCGCACGTGGAGCGCGCGACAGCTGAAAGTGCTGGAACTGGCGGCAAACTCGTCCGAGGTCGACCGCATCTTCGTCAATCCGGCGATCAAGGCGGCGGCCTGCAAGGCGGCCAGGGGCAATACCGACTGGCTGGCCAAGCTGCGCCCGTGGTGGGGCCATGACGAACATTTCCATGTGCGGCTGGCCTGTTCCATCGGCGACATCAACTGCGTCACCCAGGCGCCGGTTCCGCCCGGCGACGGTTGCGGCGCCGAGTTGTCGTCGTGGCTGGCCAAGTCGACGGTGCTGCCCGATCACGGGCGCGACAAGCCCAATACCCGCCGGCCCAATCTGCCGTCTTTGTGCTCGCAGGTGCTCGATCAGCCCGGCCCGCGTGAGGCCAGCGCGCGTTGATCTGCCTTCGGGCTTGCTAAAACCGCCGCAACCGAGTATGAAGCCGCCACCAAACCGCACGCGGGTCCGCGGCGGCGCTCAGGCGCTGTCGCTCCGGTGCCGGGTCTATCCCGGCGTTTACCCGCGGAGGCTCAACCGGAGAAAGAAAAGGAATTCTCTCCATGTCCATGCCGACCTTCTCCATGCGTCAGCTCGTCGAAGCTGGTGTGCACTTCGGTCACAATACCCGCCGCTGGAACCCCAAGATGGCGCCGTTCCTGTTCGGTATCCGCAACGGCATTCACATCATCGACCTGCAGCAATCGGTGCCGATGCTGCATGCCGCCATGACCGCCGTGCGCAACGTCGTTGCCGGCGGTGGCCGCGTTCTGTTCGTGGGCACCAAGCGCGCCGCCTCCGACACCGTCGCCGAAGCCGCCAAGAAGTGTGGCCAGTACTATGTCAACCACCGCTGGCTGGGTGGCATGCTGACCAACTGGAAGACCATTTCGCACTCGATCAAGCGCCTGCGCGAACTGGACGAGATGCTGGCTTCCGGCACCCTGGCCGGCCTGACCAAGAAGGAACAGCTGGTCCTGGCCCGTGAAAAGGAAAAGCTGGACCGCGCGCTGGGCGGCATCAAGGACATGGGTGGCCTGCCGGACATCCTGTTCATCATCGACACCAACAAGGAAGCCCTGGCCGTTCAGGAAGCCAACAAGCTGGGCATTCCGGTCGTCGCCATCCTCGATTCCAACTCGGACCCGTCGGGCGTGCAGTTCCCGGTTCCCGGCAACGACGACGCCATCCGCGCCATCCAGACCTATTGCGATCTGATGGTCGGCGCCGTTCTCGACGGCATCCAGGCCGAGATCGGTCGCTCGGGCGGCGATATCGGCGCCCAGGCTGAAGCTCCGGTGGAAGTGATCCCCGCCGAAGCTGAAGTTGTGGCCGTGGAAGCCCCTTCGGCCGAATAAGGCCCAAGATTGTTGCGAGATGGCGGCGACATGCGTCGCCGCCATTTTGTTAAGTACACAACGTTACAGATCTGTTTCTTCGATCACACCAAACGAAGAGGAATATTCCCATGGCCGAGATTACCGCTGCGCTTGTCAAGGAGCTGCGCGAAAAGACTGGCGCTGGCATGATGGATTGCAAGAAGGCGCTGAACGAGACCGCCGGTGACGTGGAAGCCGCCATCGACTGGCTGCGCAAGAAGGGTCTGGCCGCCGCCGCCAAGAAGGCCGGTCGCGTCGCCGCCGAAGGTCTGGTCGCCATCGCTTCCGCCGGCACCAAGGGCGTGGCCGTCGAGATCAACGCCGAAACCGATTTCGTCGGTCGCAACGACCAGTTCCAGGGCTTCGTCTCCGGCGTTGCCCAGGTTGCCTTGACCAAGGGCGCCGACGTGGAAGTGCTGAAGGCCGCCGAGTTCCCCGGCGCCGGCAAGTCGGTGGCCGAGCAGCTGACCGCCCTGATCGCCACCATCGGCGAGAACATGAACCTGCGTCGCGCCATCGTCTTGGAAGTGTCGCAAGGCGTGGTCGCCGGCTACATGCACTCGGCCACTGCTCCGGGCCTGGGCAAGATCGGCGTGCTCGTCGCCCTCGAATCCGCTGGCGACACCGCCAAGCTGGAAGCTTTGGGCAAGCAGATCGCCATGCACGTGGCCGCCGCCAATCCGCTGTTCCTGGATTCGGCTTCGGTCGACAAGGCGGCGCTCGAGCGTGAAACCGCCGTGCTGACCGAACAGGCCAAGGCCTCGGGCAAGCCCGCCGAAGTCATCGAGAAGATGGTTCAGGGCCGCATCCGCAAGTACTACGAAGAAGTCTGTCTGCTCGATCAGGTCTTCGTCATCGACCAGGAAAACAAGATTTCCAAGGTGGTCGAGAACTTGGCCAAGGAATTGGGCGCCCCGGTCAAGCTGACCGCTTTCGCCCGTTTCGCCCTGGGCGAAGGCATCGAGAAGGAAGAGAAGGATTTCGCCGCCGAAGTGGCCGCCCAGCTGGGTGGTTGATCGGTCGAAGGTCCGTTTCGCGTAGAAGCCGCCGCCAGGGGGAGAGCCCTTGGCGGCGGTTTTCGCCTCTGTCACATCAAGCGAGACAGACGGGTGGAATGGTGTATGATCGCCACCCGGTAAAAACCCCGGCTTTGCGCCGGGTTCAACTGCAATCCAGGCTTTTGGGGGCTCTGATGGCCAGCGACGCCAAGTTTCGCCGCGTTCTCCTCAAGATCTCGGGTGAAGGTCTCATGGGGGATCTCGAATACGGGCTTGATATGGTCACCGTCGACCGTATCGCCGCCGAGGTTCAATCCGTTCGCGACCTGGGGGTCGAGGTGTGTTGCGTCGTTGGTGGCGGCAACATTTTCCGCGGCCTGTCGGGCGCGGCCAAAGGCATGGAACGGGCCGCCGCCGATAATATGGGCATGCTGGCCACGGTGATGAACGCCCTGGCGCTGCAAAACGCCATGGAGGCCCGGGGCATCGAGACCCGGGTGCAATCGGCCATCCCCATGCCGTCGGTGTGCGAATCCTTCATCCGCCGCCGCGCCATCCGTCATCTGGAAAAGGGGCGGGTGGTGATTTTCGCCGCCGGCACCGGCAATCCGTTCTTCACCACTGATACCGCCGCTGCGCTGCGCGCCGTCGAAATGGGCTGCGACGCGCTGTTAAAGGCGAGCCAAGTCGACGGCGTCTATTCCGCCGATCCGAAAAAGGTCAAGGATGCCGTGCGTTACGACACCTTGACTTTCCACGACGTCCTGGCCCGCGATCTGGCGGTGATGGACGCGTCCGCCATTTCCCTGTGCCGGGAAAACAACGTGCCCATCGTCGTCTTCGACATGCACACCGACAAGGCCTTCGCCGAGGTGGTGTTGGGACATGGGCGTTTCACCATCATCAAAGAAGGGGGTTGAGCCGTGTCCGCACCGACCACTTGGAGCGATCTCAAGAAGGATGTCGCCCACCGCATGGACAACACGGTGGAAGTGCTGAAAAAGGAATTCTCGGGCCTGCGCAGCGGTCGTGCCGTCGCGTCCCTGCTTGAGCCGGTGGTGGTCGAGGCTTATGGCCAGACCATGCCGATCACGCAATGCGGCACCATCGCCGTACCCGAGCCGCGCATGCTGACCGTGCAAGTGTGGGACAAGGGGCAGGTCAAGGCGGTGGAAAAAGCCATCCGCGAAGCCGGTCTGGGCCTTAACCCGCAGACCGACGGCCAGTTGGTGCGGGTGCCGATTCCGTCCTTGAACGAAGAACGCCGCAAGGAATTGCAGAAGGTCGCCGGCAAGTATGCCGAACAGGCCCGCATCGCCATCCGCAATGTGCGCCGCGACGGCATGGACACCTTGAAGAAGATGGAAAAGGACGGCCACATCTCGGAAGACGAGATCAAGAAGCACGAAAAAGAAGTGCAGAGCCTGACCGATGACACCATCAAGAAGGTGGACGAAACCCTCGCCCACAAAGAAAAAGAAATCATGCAGGTCTAGCAGGTGATGGAGAGCGCCCCCTTGCATGCTGCCCCCCCCACGCCGCCCGTCCACGTGGCCATCATCATGGATGGTAACGGGCGCTGGGCCAAGGCGCGCGGGTTGCCGCGCACCGCCGGGCACAAGCGTGGGGCCGAGGCGGTGCGCCGCACGGTCGAGGCCGCGCGCGAGATGGGCGTCTCCTACCTCACTCTTTACGCTTTTTCCTCGGAAAACTGGAAGCGCCCCACCGGGGAAGTCACCGATCTGATGGGGTTGTTGCGGCTTTATCTGCGCAACGAGGTCGCCAATCTGCACAAGAACGGCATCCGCCTGCGGGTCATTGGCGACCGCTCGCGCCTGAGCCGCGACATCAATGCCCTGATCGACGAATCCGAGGCCAAGACCGCCAACAATACGGCGCTCACCCTGGTTCTGGCCCTGTCCTATGGCGGTCGCCAGGAAATTACCGATGCCGCCCGTCGGCTGGCCTGCGATGTGGCCATGGAGCGCCTCGACCCCGATTCCATCGATGAAGACGCCTTGGCCGCCCGGCTTTATACCGCGGACATCCCCGATCCCGATTTGCTGATCCGCACCTCGGGGGAAAAGCGCATTTCCAATTTTCTGCTGTGGCAATCGGCCTATGCGGAATTCGTCTTCACCGACGTTTTGTGGCCGGATTTCGATCGCACGCACCTGGAAGACGCCATCCGCGACTTTCATGGCCGCGAGCGTCGTTACGGCAACGCGCCCGGCTGACCCGACGTGCTGCGCACCCGCATCCTGTCCGCCTTGGTGATGGCCCCGCCGGCCCTGATGGCCGTATGGCTGGGCGGCTGGGCTTTTGCCCTGCTGGTGGCGGTGGCTTGCGCGATCATGTGCTGGGAATGGCACAAGATGACCCTGAAGGGGTTTGGCCCCTCCGGTTGGGTCGCCGCCTTGGGTGGGGCCGCTGCTTCGCTGCTGGTCTTGCTCGACCCTCGGGCGGCCCTGGCCGTGGCCGTGATCACCGCCTTGATTTCCGCCTTCCTCGCCGGCCCGGCCCGAGTATCGGCGGGATTGGGGGCGCTCTATGCCGCCTTGCCGTCCATCGCCTTGGTGTGGTTGCGCCAGGATCAGGCCGCTGGCCTGCTGACCGTGATCTGGTTGTTCCTGCTGGTCTGGGGCACCGATATCGGCGCCTATGCCGCCGGGCGCACCATCGGCGGGCCGCTGCTGATGCCTGTCGTCAGCCCCAAGAAGACCTGGGCCGGTCTGCTGGGTGGCATGGCCAGCGCCATGCTGGCCGGGGCCGGAATGGCGTGGTGGGCGGATTTGTCTGCCCCCGTCTTCATCGTTGTCGCCAGCGCTGTGCTGGCGGTGGTGGCCCAGGCCGGCGACCTGCTGGAAAGCTGGGTCAAACGCCGTGCCGGCGTCAAGGATTCCAGCAATATCATCCCCGGTCACGGCGGCGTGCTGGATCGGGTCGACGGCCTGTTGACGGCGGGTTTGGCCGTGGCTATCGCCGCCTTGGTGGCGGCAAAGCCGCTATTGTTGTGGTCGTAACGAGGGCGGAATGAGCGACGCGAGGCGGGCAATCACCATTCTGGGCTCGACCGGTTCCATCGGTCGCAACACGGTGGAGCTGATCGAGGCGCGGCCCGACCTTTATCGCACCGAAGCCCTGGTGGCCAATGCCAGCGCCGATCTGTTGGCGGATCAGGCGTTGCGGCTGCGTCCGCGTCTGGCCGTCCTCGCCGACGAAGCGGCCTTGCCGCGTCTGCGGCAATTGCTGGCCGGCAGCGGCATCGAAACCGCCGCCGGGGCCCAGGCGGTGATCGAGGCGGCGCGCCTGCCCGCCGACTGGGTGATGGCGGCCATCGTCGGTGCCGCCGGTCTGGCGCCGACCTTGGAAGCGGTGCGCCGGGGCGTGGTGGTGGCTTTGGCCAACAAGGAATGCCTGGTCTGCGCCGGATCGCTGATGATGGCGGAGGTTGCCGCCCATGGTGCCACCCTGCTGCCGGTGGATTCCGAGCATTCGGCCATTTTCCAGGTGTTCGAGACCAATCAGCGCCACGCTATCGACAAGATCGTGCTGACCGCCTCGGGCGGGCCGTTCCGGCAAAAAAGCCTGGAGGACATGCGGGCCATGACCCCCGCTCAGGCGGTGGCCCATCCCAATTGGTCCATGGGGGCGAAGATCTCGGTGGATTCCGCCTCGATGATGAACAAGGGCCTCGAACTGATCGAAGCTCATCACCTGTTCGCCTTGCCCGAAGACAAGATCGACATCCTGGTGCATCCGCAATCGGTGATCCATTCCATGGTCGCCTATGCCGACGGCTCGGTATTGGCGCAATTGGGCAGCCCCGATATGCGCACCCCCATCGCCTATGCCCTGGGCTGGCCGCGCCGCATCGCTTCGCCGGCGCCCAAGCTGGATCTGGCTTCCATCGCCACCCTGACCTTCGAGGCCCCCGATCCGATCCGCTTTCCGGCGCTGGGGCTGGCGCGGGCGGCCTTGCAAAGCGGCGGTTCGGCACCTACTGTCCTCAATGCCGCCAACGAAGTGGCGGTGGCTGCCTTCCTGGCTGGTCGCATCGGTTTCCTGGACATCGCCGCCACGGTGGAAAAGACCCTGGAAACCATGACCTTGGTGCCGCTGGGCGGCATCGGCGACGTGCTGGAGCAGGATCGCGCCGCCCGACATTGCGCCCAGGCGCTGATCGACACCCTGGCCTGATCGGACCAAGATGGACTTTTTTTGGAATTATATCGTCGTTTTCCTGCTGATCCTGACGGTGGTGGTGTTCGTTCATGAACTGGGCCACTACCTGATTGCCCGCTGGAACGGCGTCAAGGTCGAGGTCTTCTCCATCGGCTTTGGTCCGGAAATCTGGGGCTTCAACGACCGCCACGGTACCCGCTGGCGCTTCAGCGCGCTGCCCCTGGGCGGCTATGTCAAGATGTTCGGCGATGCCGACGCCGCCTCGGCCACCGGCGATCCGCGGCCCATGACCGATGACGAGATGGCGGTCAGCTTTCGACACAAGCGGGTGGGGCAACGCGCCGCCATCGTTTTCGCCGGCCCCGCCGCCAATTTCATTTTCGCCATCCTGGGTTTGGCGGTGATGTTCATGATCCTGGGGCAACCGGTGACCGAGCCGGTGATCGGTCAGGTCATGCCCGGCAGCGCCGCCGAACAGGCCGGCCTCAAGGCCGGCGACCGTATCGTCATCGCCAATGACAGCGAGGTCGAGCGCTTTCAGGACATCCAGCGCATCGTGCGGCTGGATATCGACAAGCCCCTGTCGCTGACGGTCGAGCGCGCTGGCGGGCGGCTGGATTTCGTCGCCCATCCCCGCATCGTCGAACGCAAAGGCATTTTCGGCGATATGGAGAAGGTGCCGGTATTGGGCATCGCCGCTGATTCTGCCAGCACCCGGGTGGTCACCCATGGCCCCGGCACCGCCCTGGTCCTGGCCGTACGCGAGACCGGGACGATGATTTCCGCTACTTTCGTCGGCATCGGCCAGATGATCGGCGGCAGCCGTGACAGCGATGAACTGGGGGGCCCGATCCGCATCGCCAAAGGCGCCGGTGAGGCGGCACAATTGGGCGTGGCCAGCGTCGCCTTTTATGTAATCATGCTGTCGTTGAATCTGGGGCTGATCAATCTGTTTCCCATCCCCATCCTGGATGGGGGGCATCTGGTTTTTTATGCCTTCGAGGCCATCCTTGGTAGGCCTCTGGGCGAGAAGGCACAAGAATATGGTTTCCGAATCGGGCTGTTTCTGGTATTGGCCTTGATGGTATTCGCGACCCGTAACGATATCGTATCGTTGCCGGCTTGGGACGCCATAAAGCGGCTGTTCTCGTGATTTCGCAACTGCCTGTGAAAAACGGCGGTTTGGGAAGGGGGCGTTGATGGGTTTGTTACGCAACACCGCGGTGCTGGTGGCTGTTTTGCTGGCGATGCCGGCCTGGGCTCAGAACATGGGGTCCGTGCGGCAGATCGTCGTCCAGGGAAACCAGCGCGTCGAGGTGGAGACGGTCAAGTCCTATATGGCCATCGCCGAGGGCGATCCCTACAGCGCCGATCGCGTCGACCGTTCGCTCAAGACCCTGTTCAATACCGGCCTGTTCGCCGATGTCTCTATCCGTCAGGAGGGCGAGGCTCTGGTGGTGCGGGTGGTGGAAAACCCCATCATCAACCGCATCGCCTTCGAGGGGAACAACCGCGTCAAGGACGAGCAGCTGGAAACCGAGACCCAGTTGCGTCCGCGTGTGGTTTACACCCGCACCAAGGTGCAAAACGACGTCAAGCGCATCCTTGATCTGTACCGCCGCAATGGCCGCTTCGCCGCTACCGTCGAACCCAAGCTGATCCAGCTCGAGCAGAACCGCGTCGATCTGGCCTATGAGATTTCCGAAGGCGAGCCCAGCTACGTCAAGCGCATCAATTTCGTCGGCAACCGTTTTTACCGCGATTCGCGCCTGCGTGAGGTACTGTCGACCAAGGAAGAACGCTGGTACCGCTTTCTGTCCTCCGACGATACCTATGATCCCGATCGGTTGACCTATGACCGCGAATTGCTGCGGCGCTATTACCTGAAGCATGGTTTCGCCGATTTCCGTGTGGTCTCCGGCGTCGCCGAACTGACCCCGGATCGCGGTGGATTCTTCCTGACCTTCACGGTGGAAGAGGGCGAGCGCTATAAATTCGGCACCGCCACCATCAACGCCAATCTGCGCGACCTCGACGGCAACGAGTTGAACCCGTTGCTGACCAGCGTCCCGGGCGAATGGTACAACGCCGATCAGGTCGAAGACATCGTCCAGAATCTGACCGATGCCCTGGGGTCCAAGGGTTTTGCCTTTGTCGACGTGCGCCCGCAGGTCAACCGCGACCGCGAGAACAAGGTGATCAACATCACCTATGACGTCCACGAAGGCCCGCGCGTCTATGTGGAGCGTATCGACATCACCGGCAACGTCCGCACTCTGGACAAAGTGATCCGGCGCGAATTCCGTCTGGTCGAAGGCGACGCCTTTAATACCGCCAAGGTGCGCCGGTCGCGCCAGCGCATCAAGGATCTGGGCTTCTTCGACAAGGCCGAAGTCACCAACATACCTTCCGACAGCGCGCCCGACCGCACCATCATCAAGGTCGACGTGCAGGAAAAGTCCACCGGCGAATTGTCCTTCGGCGTTGGCTGGTCCACCGTGGTCGGTCCGCTGGTCGAAGCCTCGATCCGCGAACGCAACCTGCTGGGCCGTGGTCAGGATCTGAAGCTGAGCTCGTCGTTGGGAACGCGCCGCACCAGCGCCGAATTGTCCTTTACAGAACCCTATTTCCTCGATCGCAAGCTGTCGGCCGGCTTCGATATTTTCGGCCTGACCCGCAAGATGCAGCGTGAAAGCTCGTACGACCACAACACCATGGGTGCGGCGGTGCGGTCCGGCTATTATATCCACGACAATTTGCGTCAGGATGTGCGCTATCAGGTCAAGCGCGATCAGGTGGAAAACGTCGATGACGACGCCTCGATTTTCGTGCGCGAGCAGATGGGCACCTCGTCCACCTCGTCCATCCAGCAGACTTTGACCTGGGATTATCGCGACAGCAGGATGGAGCCGACCGAGGGCTACGTCTTCAAGATCAACAATGAATTGGCCGGTCTTGGTGGGTCGCAAAAATGGATGCGCAACAATCTGAGCGCAGCCCAATATTTCCAACTGGATGAACAGGTCATCCTGGGGGTCAGCGGCACCGCCGGTATCATCAGCGGCTTCGCTGACGAAAAGGTCCGCATCACCGAGCGCTATTATTTGGGTGGTGACAGCTTGCGCGGCTTCGCCAATTCCGGTGTCAGTCCCCGCGACAAGAGCTCGGGCGACGCCCTGGGTGGTATGTGGCAGGCCACCGGTAGTGTCCAGGTCAAGTTCCCGCTGGGGCTGCCCGAGGAATTGGGGTTTGCCGGTCAGGCCTTTACCGATTTCGGCAGTATCGGTTCGACCGAGGATTACGCCAACTCCGCGACCATCAATCAGGCCAGCTCGTTGCGCGCCTCGGTCGGTGTCGGTGTGACCTGGAAGTCGCCCATGGGTCCGGTGGCCTTGGATCTGGCGGTGCCGGTGATGAAGGAATCGTTCGACGAGGACGAGTTCTTCCACTTCAATTTCGGCACGAGGTTCTAGGATGGTCGGTTTCAAGGCCATCCGCCTGACGGCGGTTTTGGTCTGTCTGTTGGTTCCTTCCATGGTGGTGGCGGCGGATAACGCCGCCACCCGGTCGGGCGCGGCGGTACCGGCGGCCATCGTCGTCGTCGATGCCAATCGGGTCCAGCGTGAAAGCTTGGCCGGCAAGGCCATGGTGGTCGAGCGCGAACGCTATCAGCAATCCTTCAATGCCGAATTCGAGGGCACTCGCAAGCAATTGCAGGTCTCCGAGCAGGAATTGGCGCGTCAACGCCCAAGCCTGTCATCCGAGGTGTTTCAGGAAAAAGCCCGCGATCTCAATACCCGAATCGCTGACTTTCAACGCCAATATCAGGGCGCGGTGCGGGCGTTGGACAAATCCAGCGCCACCGCCAGCAACGAGTTGCAAAAGGCGGTGGTGTCGGTGACCAGCGAGGTGGCGTCGGAACTGGGGGTGGGCTTGGTCATGCACAAGCAGCACGTCTTCTTGCATGACGAGCGCATGGATATCACCAACGTCGTCATCGAGCGGCTGAACAAGCGCGTCGCCACGGTGCCGTTCCCGGTCCCTGAAACGGAAAAGCTGGCTCCCACCGGTGGCGCCGCGACGACCAAGGGAAAGAAGTAATCATCATGGCCGATTCCCGCTTTTTCACGGTCGCCGGACCGTTCACCCTGGCACAACTGGCGGAAATCTGTGGGGCCGAACTGTCGCAGCCGCAGCAATCGGGACAGGTGGTCATCGATGTCGCCGCTCTGGAAATCGCCGGCGCCGACCACATCAGCTTTCTCGATAACCGCAAATACATCAATGCCTTCACCGCCACCAAGGCCGGTGCCGTGATCGTGCACCCCGATCTGGCCGAGCGTGGGCCGGCGGGCACGCCTTTGCTGCTGAGCAAAGACCCTTACCGCGCCTATGCCATGGTGGCCCAGGCGTTTTATCCGCAGCCTGCCCCCAGTGCCTGGGTTTCGCCCACCGCCCATGTGGATTCGTCGGCCAAGATCGGTGCCAATTGCTGGATCGGTCATGGCGTGGTGATCGGCGCGCGGGCTGAAATCGGCGACAATTGCCGTATCGAGGCCAACGTGGTGATCGGCGACGGTGTGGTCATCGGTCCCGGCGGCACCATCGGCGCCAATGCCACCGTGCAATGCGCCATCATCGGCGCCAAGGTCAACATCTATCCCGGTGCCCGCATCGGCCAGGACGGTTTCGGCTTCGCCATGGGCATCCAGGGCCACCTGAAGGTGCCGCAACTGGGCCGGGTGATCATCGGTAACGGTGTCGAAATCGGCGCCAACACCACCATCGACCGCGGTGCCGGTCCTGATACGGTGATCGGCGATGGCTGCTGGATCGATAATCTGGTGCAGATCGGTCATAACGTCCAACTGGGCCGTGGCTGCGTCATCGTCGCTCAGGTGGGAATTTCCGGGTCGTGCCAGTTCGGTGATTTCGTCGCCGCCGGCGGTCAGGCCGGTTTCGCCGGCCATCTCAAGATCGGATCGGGGGCCAAGGTGGCGGCGCAAGGCGGCGTTATCCGCGACATCGCCCCGGGCGAGACCGTGGGTGGCACTCCCGCCGTTCCCCGCATCGAATGGCTGCGCCAATCGGCGGTTTTGAGTAAGCTGGCCCGTAACAAGCGCTAAGAACAACATCTTTCAAGGAAAAGCAGGATGGACAGCATGGTGAATGCAACCGAGACCGCCGGGAAGGAGGTCGATATCAACCGGATCATGGAAATGATCCCGCATCGCTATCCTTTCCTGATGGTCGACAAGGTGGTTGGCATCGTTTCCAATGTCAGCGCCATCGGCATCAAGAACGTCACCATCAACGAACCGTTCTTCCAGGGCCATTTCCCCGAGCGTCCGGTGATGCCGGGCGTGCTGATCATCGAAGCCATGGCCCAGACGGCGGCGGTGCTGGTGGTCGACACCCTGGGACCGAGCGCCGAAGGCAAGCTGGTCTATTTCATGAGCGTCGACAGCGCGCGGTTCCGCAAGCCGGTGGGGCCGGGCGACCAGTTGGCCATCCATGTGTTCAAGGAACGCTCGCGCGGCAACGTGTGGAAGTTCCGGGCCGAGGCCAAGGTGGGCGACACCTTGATGGCCGAAGCGACCTATGCCGCCATGATCATGGATAGCTGATGCCCAATATTCATCCCACCGCCATCGTCGATTCAAAGGCGGAAATCGCCGAATCGGCTTCCATCGGTCCGTTCTGTGTGGTCGGACCCCATGTCCGTCTGGGCGAAAAGGTCGAGTTGCTGTCGCATGTGGTGGTCGAAGGCCGCACCACCATCGGCGAAAGCACCCGCATCTTTCCGTTCGCGTCCATCGGCCACCAGCCCCAGGACCTGAAGTATCACGGTGAGCCGTCGACCCTGGAGATCGGCTGCAACAACCAGATCCGCGAATACGTGACCATGCAGCCCGGCACCGAAGGCGGCGGCATGATCACCCGCGTCGGTGACAATTGCCTGTTCATGGCCAGCGCCCACGTGGCCCATGACTGCATCTTGGGCAACAACGTCATCATGGCCAACAACGCCACCTTGGCCGGCCATGTGATCGTCGGCGAATACGCCTTCCTGGGCGGGCTGTCGGCGGTGCACCAGTTCGTGCGCATCGGCAAACACGCCATGGTCGGCGGCATGTCGGGGGTCGAGGCCGACATCATTCCGTTCGGCATGGTCATCGGCAACCGTGCCCATCTGAACGGCTTGAACATCGTCGGCCTCAAGCGTCGCGGTTTCTCGCGCGATGAAATCCACAGCCTGCGCAATGCCTATCGGCTGTTGTTCGGGCCGGAAGGCACCTTGCAGGAGCGGGTGGCCGACGTGGCCGAGCAATTCCAAAGCAACGCGGCGGTGATGGAAGTGGTGGAATTCATCCGCGACGATTCGTCCCGGTCGCTGTGCACGCCCGGCTTTGAGGATGGCAAGTAAACTCGGCATCATTGCCGGGGGTGGCGCGTTCCCCGGACTCGCCATCGCCGCCTGCCGGTCGCAAGGCCGGCCTTTCCATGTCTTGGCGCTGAGCGGTCATGCCGATCCGGCGGTGATCGGCGACGCGCCCACCGACTGGATACGCCTGGGTGAGGCGGGCAGCGGCTTCAAGAAGCTGCACGAGGCCGGTGTCACCGAACTGGTGATGATCGGCCCGGTCCGCCGCCCGACCATCAAGGAACTGGCGCCTGACTGGCGCACCACCAAATTCTTCGCCAAGGTCGGGCTGAAGGCTTTGGGGGACGACGGCTTGCTGCGTGCCGTCACCCGCGAGATCGAGGACGAGGGTTTCCGCGTCGTCGGTATCGATGACGTGTTGGCCGATTGTCTGGCGCCCGACGGCCTGTTCGGCAGCTTGGCCCCCGACGACCAGGCCCTGGCCGATATCGACCGTGGCTGGGAGGTGGCCAAGGGCATCGGCGCCCTGGACGTGGGCCAGGCGGTGATCGTCCAGCAGGGTATCATCCTGGCGGTCGAAGCCATCGAAGGCACCGACCGGCTGATCCGCCGCTCGGCGGAACTGCGCCGCGACGGCCCCGGCGCCGTGCTGGTCAAGGTCAGGAAGCCGGGCCAGGATCGTCGCCTGGATTTACCGACCATCGGTCTGGGAACATTGCGCGCGGCGGCGGCGGCGGGGTTGCGCGGCATCTGCGTCGAAGCCGGCGGCACCTTGGTGCTGGATCGGGCCGAATTGGGGGCCGAGGCCGATCGAGCCGGGCTGTTCATCCTGGGCCGGTTATGAGCCCGGTTCCGCTGATCTATATCATCGCCGGCGAGCCTTCGGGCGATCTGCTGGGCGGGCGGCTGATGGCGGCCCTGCACGCGGCCAGCCATGGTCAGATACGCTTTGCCGGCATCGGCGGCACCCATATGCGGGAGCAGGGGCTCGACAGCCTGTTCCCCATGACCGAGTTGACGGTGATGGGCCTGACCGAGGTGTTGCCGCGTATTCCCCGCATCCTGCGCCGGGTGCGTGAAACCCTGGAGGATATGGGGCAACGCCAGCCGGTGGCCCTGATCACCATCGATTCCTGGGGCTTCACCGGACGGGTGCAGAAGGGCTGTCAGAAGCGTTATTCCCATATCCCGCGCATCCATTACGTCGCCCCCATGGTGTGGGCATGGAAACCCAAGCGCGCCGCCAAGCTGGCCGGGGTTCTCGATCTGCTGATGACGCTACTGCCGTTCGAGCCGCCTTTTTTTGAGAAGGAAGGTCTGCGCACACTCCATGTGGGCCACCCGGTGGTGGAATGCGGGGCGGAAAAGGGCGACGCTGCCGCCTTCCGCCGCCGTCACGGTCTGGCCGAGGACACGCCGCTGTTGGCGGTGCTGCCGGGTAGCCGGCATTCGGAAACCGCCAAATTGCTGCCGGTTTTCGGCGAGGTTTTGCGCCGATTGCAGCCCGAACGGCCTGATTTGCGGGTGGTGGTGCCGACCTTGCCGCATCTGGCCCCCGAGGTGCGCGCCGCTGCCGCCGGTTGGCCGTTCCAGCCTTTGGTGCTGGAGACGGAAAAATACGATGCCTTCGCCGCCGCGACCTGTGCCTTGGCGGCGTCGGGTACGGTGGCGCTGGAACTGGCCATGGCCGGACTGCCGACGGTGATCGCCTATCGCCTGTCGGTGCTGACCGCCTTTGTCGCCCGCAGCTTCTTCGGCTTCAAGATCAAGTGGGCGACCCTGGTCAACATGATGCTGGACCGTCCGGTGATGCCGGAATTCCTGCAAGAGGATTGTACCGCCGAGGCCATTACCCCCATCTTGAGCAAGATGCTCGACGATTCGGTCGACCGCCAACAGCGCCGCGCCGACATGGCCGCGGCCATGGTCAAATTGGGCTTCGGCGGTGCGTCGCCGGCCCAGCGGGCGGCACAAGTGGTTCTGGATTATATCGCTGAAAGGAAAACGCCATGAGCTGGCGCATGCTGCATACCATGATTCGGGTCGGCAACCTGGATGCCTCCATCGATTTCTACACCCGGCTTTTGGGCATGAAGCTGCTGCGCCGCCAGGATTACCCCGATGGCCGCTTCACCCTGGCCTTCGTCGGCTATGGCGACGAGGCCGACAATACGGTGATTGAGCTGACCCATAATTGGGATACGGCCAGTTACGATCTGGGCACCGGTTTCGGCCATGTCGCCCTGGGCGTGCCCGATATCCATGCCACCTGCGCGCAATTGGCCCAGGCCGGGGCCAAGATCACCCGCCCGCCGGGACCGATGAAGCATGGCAGCACCATCATCGCCTTCATCGAAGACCCCGACGGCTACAAGATCGAACTGATCGAGCGAAAAGCCCATTCTTGACAAGCGACCAAGGTCAGCGCACCGTCAACCCGCAAGTTGACGGGGATGGGTGTGGGTATGGACCTGCTGCAATTGATGGACAATGCCGGTGATCAGCGCGACAAGGCGCTGGATCGGCTTGAAAGCATTGTCGCTCTGTACCAATCGGAAGACCCTGGCGTGCGCGAAGAAGCCATGGGCCGGGCCATGGTGTTCTGCGGCAAGGAATGGGGCGGTTACGCCGTCGGTCTGGAAGCTCTGGCCGCGCGCCTGGATGGGCGCGACCAACCGCTGGAAGCCCTGCGTCTGCGCGAAGAGGCGGAAGACCCCGGCACCCTGATCCGCCAGACCGAAGCCCGTCTGGCCGAAGCGGAGAAAATGACCGACGAGCGTCGGGCGGTGATCGCTCGCTATGGCTCGGAAGCGGAAGCGTTGGGACCGACGGCGCTGGAACGCATGTTCGTCGATGCCGTCGATCAATGGCTGGGCGAGGCGACCGACCCCTGGGCGCCGGTGGCCGGCTGGTCGGTGCCGTGGCATCCCATTCCCGACGAACTGGCCCATACCGTGGCCGTCGCCTGCCCGTTGCCGGCAACCATCGCCGACGCCCGCGCCGAGTGTCTGACTTGGGAACAGCGTCTGGCCGAGTTGGAAGTGTTGGCCGACGGCCCCGGCAGCGCCGTGTTGCCCACCGCCTGTGCCGTCCGCCACATCCTGGTCCAGCGTGAATGGGCCAGCCAGTTGCCGGTGCGAACCTTGGCCGATCTGCAGATCAGGTTGGAATACTGGAAAACCCATGGCGTCGATGACGGCAGCGGCTATGCCTGTCTCAGCCGGGATCTCGAGCAATTGCTGGCCCAGGGCGTCACCCTGGCTCCCGGCGAGGGCACCAAAAGCAAGTGCCATCGCCTGCGTCAGGAAAACCCGCAATGGTCGCTGGCCCGGATCGGCCAGGAATTGGGGATTTCCCGCCAAGCCGTACATAAGCATTTGCAATCATGAGAGGGTGGGGGACCATGCGTAAATTATTCGTCCTGGCGCTGTTGCCGATGCTGGCAAGCTTTTCGGCCCACGCCCAGTTGCTGGATGTGCTGACCGCACCCAAGACTCTGATCGACCGCGCCATCGAGGCCCGTTCCGCCGGTGACATCGCCAAGGACAACGAGATCGTCGTCAAGGTCAACGCCATCATGGGGAAGATGGGGACGGTCAAGGCCTCGACCGAAATCTATGAACAGCGCCTGCTGATCACCGGCATCTTCGACGACAAGGCGTTGTACGACCGCTTTGAACGGGAAGTGCGTCAGGTCCAGGGGGTGAAAAAGCTGTACTGGCACGTCAGCTACCTGGCCAAGGACGATTCAAGGCGCAAATCGCTGCTGGATTGGGGCGACGTCACCGTGATGGCGGCCAAGGCGCAAGGCCGTCTGGTCGGCACCGCCGGGGTGGCTGATGTCAATTTCCGCACCACCGCCGATGCCTATGGCACCGTCTATCTGCTGGGCCGCGCCCGTTCCGGCGAAGAGGGCAAGAAAGCCCTGGCCCAGGTCAAGGATGGGACCGGCGTCAGGAAGGTCGTCGATTATTCGGTGGTGCGCCCCTGACCATACATCGCGTCGGGTTGTTTGGAACACGGGCGGCGGCTATCCTGCCGCCCGTTTTACTGATCAGGCGGTAATTTATCATGTCGTCGGCGTTGTTCACCAAAGCCATGCCCGCCTTGTTCGTCCTGTTGTGGAGCACCGGCTTCATCGGCGCCAAATATGGCTTGCCCTATGCCGAGCCCTTCACCTTCCTGTCCATCCGTTTCGTCCTGATCATTTCCCTGCTGGCCGCCTTGGCCTTGGCGGCGCGGGCGCCGTGGCCGCGCCAGCCCCGGCAGATCGTTCATCTGCTGGTGTCGGGCACCTTGGTTCATGCCGCTTATTTGGGTGGAGTGTTCGCCGCCATCCATCATGGCCTGCCGTCGGGCATGGCCGCCTTATTGGTGGGTTTGCAACCCATCCTGACCGCCCTGGTCGCCGGCCCGCTGTTCGGCGAGGAAATCCGGGTCCGGCAATGGCTGGGCCTGCTGCTGGGGCTGGTCGGTGTCACCCTGGTGCTGGCGGCCCGCAATGGCGGGTTGTCGGTGGATGGGCTGTCGTGGGCGGGCATCGGCTTCGCCCTGGTCGCCCTGCTCGGCATCACCGCCGGTACGCTTTATCAGAAGCGCTTTGGTCAGGGCATGGATTTGCGCACGGGCTCGTTGGTGCAATATGTGGGGGCGCTGCTGGTGCTGCTGCCGGTGGCCATGAGCACCGAGACCATGCGGGTGCATTGGAGTTTGGACTTCGTCCTCGCCCTTTTGTGGCTGGTGCTGGTGCTGTCCTTGGGCGCCATCACGCTTTTGATGATGCTGATCCGAAGCGGCGAGGCGGCTCGCGTCGCCAGCCTCTTCTATCTGGTGCCACCGGTCACCGCCGGTCTGGCCTGGCTGTTGTTCGACGAAACCCTGAGCCCGATCGGATTGGCCGGCATGGCCTTGGCCGCCTTGGGCGTGGCGTTGGTGATCAGGCGTTAGCTTCTCACCATCCGCCCCAACAGCCGGCGGACGAAAGCTTCTCCCTGTTTGACCTGTTCGACGGTGATGAATTCATCGGGCTTGTGCGCCTGGGCGATGGAACCGGGGCCGCAGACCACGGTGGGGATACCGGCCTTGTTGAACAGCCCGGCCTCGGTGGTGAAGCTGACCTTGGCGGTGGCATTGTTGCCCGACAATTGCCGGGCCAGTACCGCTGCTTCGTCGTCGTCGTCGGTCAACAGGCCGGCGGTGGTGTTGTATTCATCGAACATGATGCCGGTGGCCCCGTCCACCGCCAGCATTTCCGGTACCAGATCCTGGGCGAAGCCGCGTAATTGGGCCATCAGATCCTCGGGATCGTGCTGGGGCAGGTTGCGGAACTCGAACTCGAACGAACAATGCGCCGGCACGATGTTGAGCGCCGTACCACCCTGGATCAGGCCGGTGTGAATGGTGGTGTAGGGCGGCTGATAGCCGTGGTCGAAGGGGCCGTTTTCGCGGATGTGCTTTTGCATGTGGCGCAGGAAGGTGACCATCTCGGCGGCGATTTCCACCGCGTTGACACCCTGGTGATTGAGGGCGGAATGACATTCTTTGCCATGTACGTGGCAGCGAACGTTTTTTTTACCCTTATGGCCGACAATCACCCTCATCTCGGTGGGTTCGCCCACTATGCACAGCCTGGGTTTGACGGGGAGGGACGTAACATCCTGGATCAGGCGGCGGACGCCGATGCAGCCGATTTCTTCGTCATAGGAGAAGGCGAAGTGAATGGGCATGGACAGGGGGGCGGCGCTGAATTCGGGGGCAAGGGCCAGACAAATGGCGATGAACGACTTCATGTCGGCGGTACCGCGCCCATATAATGCGTGGTCGCGCCGCGACAGCCGAAACGGGTCGCTGGACCAGTCCTGGCCGTCGACCGGTACGACGTCGGTATGTCCTGACAAAACAATGCCGGGGATATCCGACGGGCCTATAGTCGCAAATAGATTTGCCTTTTCTTGATTATCGTCATAAGTCAACCTGATATCCGCGCCAAGGCCTGACAGAAAGTCGGCGGCAAACTGAATAAGTTGTATGTTCGCTTTATAACTTGTGGTGTCGAAGCTGATGAGACGCTCGATCATGTCAATGCTGGTTGGCATGACTGTCCTGCTTTCTGGCTTTGGTGCCGCCGATGTGCGAAGCCACATCATAAGGCGCCGTTGTCATCGGTGCCAGTGCAGAGGATTGCCAATTCGGATCGAGGCGTATGAGCGAAGCCCAAACCGCCGCCAAGGCGGATAAAAAGCAGCGCCAGCCGGCATTTTCGCTGGGGGCATATTCCACGTTGAAATCGAACATGTTCGATTTGGCGGTGGCTTCGCTTTTTCTGAATGTCCTTGGTCTGGCTCTGCCCATGGCGTTGTTGCAGGTCTATGACCGCATCCTGCCCAACAAGTCCACCGGCACCATGGTGCTGTTGATGGCCGGTGTGCTGGGCGCGCTGTTGCTGGAATCCATTCTGACTTTCGCCCGCTCCTACGTCACCGGCTGGATCGGCGCCCGTTTCGAGCACAAGGCCGGTTGCGAGGCCATCGACCGCCTGATGATGACCAGTATCGACAATTTCGAGAAGGAAGGGTCGGGTGTCCATCTGGAACGGTTGAACTCCCTGGCCACGGTGCGTGAATTCTATGCCGGTCAGGCCTTGCTGACGCTGCTGGATCTGCCTTTCGCCCTGATCTATCTGGCCTTGGTGGCGCTGATGGGCGGGTGGCTGGTGCTGGTTCCCATTGCCTTGCTGGTTCTCTTCGCCCTGTCCGCCATGAAGATCGGCACGGCTCTGCGCGATGCCATCGAAAAACGCATGATCGCCGATGATCGCCGTTTCAACTTCCTGATCGAGGTGTTGGGCGGTATTCACAGCGTCAAGGCCATGGCCATGGAAACGCAGATGGTGCGCCGCTATGAACGCCTGCAGGAAAGCTGCGCCGAGGGCTATTATACCGTCGCCTTGCGCAGCGCCAACGCGCTGGGGGTGTCGTCGTTCTTCTCGCAGATGACCACCATCGCCGTCGCCGCCTTCGGCAGCGTCATCGTCATGAACGGCGACATGACCACCGGTGGTCTGGCGGCATCGTCGCTGCTCGCCGGCCGTTCCATGGCACCGATCCAGAAGGCCTTGGGGGTGTGGACGCGGTTCCAAAGCTTCGTCCTGGCCAGCGGGAGATTGGAAAAGCTGTTCGCCCTGCCGCCGGAAGCGGAAAAGAACCTGCCCAAGATGCCGCCGACCAAGGGCAAGCTGGAACTGGAAGGCGTCAGCTTTGCCTTTGACCCCAAAATGCCCACCGTCATCGACAATGCCAACATCAGCATTGAAGCGGGCGAATGCATCGCCATCGCCGGCGGCAACGGCTCGGGCAAGACCACGTTGTTGACCCTGATGCAAGGGGCGCTGCGCCCGACCCAGGGTCGGGTGATGATCGACGGCACCGATGTCACTCAATACGAACCGCAATCCGTGCGTGACCAGATCGCCTATCTGCCGCAATCGGGCGTGTTGTTCCAAGGGACCATCTTGCAGAACATCACCATGTTCCGGTCCGAATTCGACGATATCGCGGTGGAAACCGCCGGCCTTCTGGGGCTGGACGAGGTGGTGGCGACCATGGCTTACGGCTTCGACACGCCGGTGGGCGACGGCGCCTATGATTCATTGCCGCGCGGCATCAAGCAGCGTATCGCCATCGCCCGCGCCCTGGTCAACAATCCACGCATCGTCTTGTTCGACGAGGCCAACACGGCGGTGGATTCCGCCGGCGACAATTTCCTGCGCGTCTGGCTGGAACGGGCCAAGGGCAAGCGCACGCTGATTTTGGTCACCCACCGCCCGTCCCTGGTCAAGCTGGCCGACCGGGTGTTCGACCTGGATCACGGTCGCCTGTCGCCCAAGCCGCCGCGCGATGACAGCCGTCCCTTTGCCGCCCTGACCGCACCGGCGGGAGGGGCTGCATGAATCAGGTCGCCAACACCGCCGCTGCCGGATCGGTCAAAGCCAGTCAGCAGGCCATCGAACAATATCAGGCGCAGATGGCCCATAACATCCTGGGCGGCTTCAGCGCCGCCTCGGATCTGGCTGCCTGCCTGTTGCCGTTGTTGAAGGCGTTGGGATGGAAGGGCGATCCCCGCCATGTGGCGGAATCGTTGCCGCACTTCGCCAACGACCTGGATTTGACCGGCCTGCGCAACGTCATGGCCCAGCTCAATTATTCCAGTCGGCCACTCAGGGTTAAGGTGGGCGAGATCGACAAGCGTCTGCTGCCCTGCCTGTTTCTGCCCGACAATAAGCCGGCCATGGTGGTGCGGGCGAAGGACAGCGATGCCATCGAGGTGTTCGACAGCGCCATCGGCGAAGGCCGGCGCGTCGAGGAGCTGTCGCAGACCGGCACCGCCTATTTCTTCACCGCCATGGGCGAGACCGCGCCCAGCCGGGTGGGCTGGTTCCGCACCGTGTTGGACCGGTTCCGGCCGCTGTTCTGGCAGGCGTTTTTCGTCACCTTGTTCTTGAACCTGATGGCCTTGGCCACGCCGGTCTTCGTCATGAACGTCTATGACAAGGTGATCGGCACCAATTCCATGCCCTTGTTGTGGGCGCTGTGCGCCGGAGTGGGGATGGCCCTGATCTTCGACGCCGTATTGCGGGCGGTGCGTGCCCGCATCCTGGCTTTCATCGGTGCCCGTCTCGACAACATCATGGGCAACAACATCTTCCAGCACATTCTGTCCTTGCCGCCGGGCTTCACCGAGCGCGCCACCATCGGCGCCCAGGTCGCCCGCATCAAGGATTTCGAATCGGTGCGCGAGTTCTTTACCGGGCCGTTGGCCACGGTGTTCATGGAACTGCCTTTCGCCCTGTTTTATTTCGCCATCATCTTCATGCTCGGCGGCGTGTTGGCCCTGGTGCCGGTGATCAGTACCTTCCTGTTCATCGTCGGCGGCATCCTGGTCATGCCGGTGGTGCGCAAGAACGTCTCCATCGCCTCGCGTGCGGCGTCGCGCCGCCAGGAATTCCTGATCGAGACCCTGGGCAAGATGCGCGCGGTCAAGCTGTCGGCGGCGGAACACGACTGGGTCAAGCGCTATCGCGAGATGTCCGCCCGCGCCGCCTATGGCGGCTTCAAGAACGGTATCTTCGCCGCGCTGATCACCACCGGTTCCAATATCCTGATCGTGTCGTCGGGGTTGGCGACCATCGCCACCGGCGTGTTGGGCGTCATCGACGGCAACATGACCACCGGCGGCCTGATCGCCGCCATGATGCTGGTGTGGCGGGTGTTGGGGCCGTTGCAGACCGCCTTCACCCTGATCCAGCGGGTCGAACAGGTGCGCGGCTCCATCGCCCAGATCGACCAGTTGATGAATTTGAAGCCCGAGCGCGACCCCAGGGCCATGGTGGCGCCCCTGAAGAACCTGAAGGGCAGGGTGTCGTTCTCACGCGTCAGCCTGCGTTATGCCAACGACGCCGACCCGGCCCTGGTCGGCGTGTCGTTCGACGTGGAGCCGGGCGAAGTGGTGGCGGTGACCGGGCGCAACGGCTCGGGCAAGTCGACCATCATCAAGCTGATGATGGGGCTTTACGCGCCGCAGGCCGGCTCGGTGCGTATCGACAATGCCGACATGCGCCAGATCGATCCGCTGGAACTGCGCCACGCCATCGCCTATGTGCCGCAGGTGTGCAACCTGTATTTCGGCACCGTTGCTCAGAACCTGCGTCTTGCCCAGCCCACTGCCACCGAGGCCGATATCCGCTGGGCCTGCGAACTGGCCGATGTGTGGGATGAAATCAAAGCCTTGCCGCGCGGGCTGGAAACCCGTGTCGGCGATGGCACCATCGACCATCTGCCGACCAGCTTCGTGCAGAAACTGTCGTTGGCGCGGGGCTATCTCAAGCGCAGCCCGTTGATGTTGTTCGACGAACCGGTCAACGGCCTGGATTTCGAAGGCGATCGCCAGTTCATGCAGGCGGTCGAGTATTTCCGTGGCCAGTCCACCATCTTCATGGTGACCCACCGGCCCAGCCATTTGCGTTTTGCCGATAAAATCCTGGTTTTCGACGGCGGTTACCTGCGTCTGGCAGGCCCTGCCGACGAAGTCCGCGCCCGTATCCCACCGGATCTGATCTAGCCATGACCAGCCAAAGTCTCGTCAACGTCCCGCAATCGACGCCTCCGGCCCCGGGCACGGAGGCGCGTCCGCCCATCAAGCAATCCAGCCGGGTGGCCCGCCACTTGGCCCAGGCGGTGCAGTTAGAGGAAAGCGGCACGGCGCCCCTGATCCGGCTGACCATCTATCTGGCCTGCGCCGCCTGCGCCGTCTTCCTGGTGTGGAGCGCGCTTACCACGGTGGACGAAGTGGCGGTGGCCGAAGGCGAAATCCTGCCCTTGGGCTCGGTCAAGACAGTGCAGCATCTGGAAGGCGGCATCGTCGATGAAATCCTGGTCAAGGAAGGCGAACTGGTCGAGGTCGGCCAACCCATCATCAAGCTGTCGCCGGCCCAGGCCCTGGCCGAGTTGGAACAGACCCGCGCCCGTGAAATGACCCTGCTGCTCAAATCGGAACGCCTGCGCGCCTTCGTCGAGGGACGCGCGCCCGATTTCAGCTTTGCCGGTCCGCAATACCGCACCTTGGTGCAGGACAACCAATCCATCTTTCAGGCGCAATCCCAGGCCCGCGATACCGCCCGCTCCATCATCCTGTCCCAGATCGACCAAAAGCGCTCTGACCTCAAGCTGATGGAATCGCAGCATAAAAGCCTGCGCGAACAGGTGGCGGCGCTGGCCGAGGAAATGAAAATCCGCGATGAATTGGTGGCCAAGGGGCTGGTCACCCGCATCACCCATCTGGACACCCGGCGCGAACTGGCCCGGGCCGAGGGCGAACTGACCCGTATCCTGGGCCAGACGGTGACCGCACGCCAAGCGGTGTCGGAAATGGAAAACCGCCTGATCGACAGCCAATCGGCGCTGCAAAAGCAGAACATGGATGAAATGGGGGTCAGCATCGCTGAGTTGGCCCAGGTGCAGGAAACCATTTCGCGCCTGGAAGACCGGGTGACCCGTCTGATCATCGAATCGCCCTCGCACGGCTATATCAAGGGATTGACGGTGAAGAACCAGGGCGCGGTGATCCAGCCCGGCGGGCTGGTCAGCGAGATCGTGCCGGTCAACCGCGAGCTTCGGGTCGAGGCCAAGGTTCTGCCCCGTGACGTCGGCCACCTGCATGTGGGCCAGAAGGTGCGGATCAAGGTCACCACCTACGACTTCGCCCGTTATGGCTCGATCATGGGCAAGCTGGAAAAGCTGTCGGCGTCCACCTTCCTCAACGAGAAGGGCGAGCCCTTCTTCAAGGCCCAGGTCAGCCTGGAGCAGAATTACGTGGGCTCGGACCCCGGCAATTTCGTCGTCACCCCAGGCATGACCGTGTCGGCGGAAATCATTACCGGCGACAAGACCTTGTTTCAGTACATGCTGAAACCTATCTTCACTCAGCTTCAGCAATCCTTCCACGAACGGTGATCGGTCGATTATGAACGAGCAAAGCCCAGCACGACCGGCGAAGGTGACCAAGGCGGTACCGTTCCATATCGGCATGCTGGCGCGGCTGCGGGCCTATTTCTTCGCCGGCATCCTGGTGACGGCGCCGATTTCCATCACCTTCTACATCGCCTGGCAGTTCATCAAGTTCATGGACAATCAGGTGTCGCCGCTGGTGCCGCCGGAGCTGAACCCGCAATATTGGGGCTTTCCCGGTTTCGGCCTGATCGCGGTGATGGTCGGGCTGACCTTGATCGGCATGGTCACCGCCGGTTTCGTCGGTCGTATCTTGGTCAAGGTCTACGACATCATCTTGCAGCGCATGCCGGTGCTGTCGGGCATCTATTCGGCGGTGAAGCAGATTTTCGAGACCATGCTGGCGCAAAAGGCCAATGCCTTCCGCGAAGTGGCGTTGATCGAGTACCCCAGGAAGGGTATCTGGACCATGGCCTTCATCACCGGCACCACCGCCGGTGAAATCGGCGAGGTTTTCGCCGATGACGACATGGTCAATGTCTTCGTCCCCACCACCCCCAACCCGACCTCGGGTTTTCTATTGTTCCTGCCGCGCCGCGACGTCCGCGTACTGGACATGAACGTGGAGGAGGGGCTGAAGATGGTCATTTCCACCGGCATCCTGGTGCCGTCGCACCGCAAACCGCTGGAAGATCAGCCGGAACTCAGCCTGACCTGAGGGTGTGGACGGCAGCGTCGCGCTCGAACAGGTACAGCAACACCCGCAGGGCCTGACCGCGCTCCGATGTCAACTCGGGGTCGCGGGCCAGGATCAGCGCCGCATCGTCGCGGGCGGCGGCCAGCAAGTCGCCGTGCAGGGCCAGATCGGCCAGTTTGAATTCCGGCAGGCCGCTTTGCCGTGTGCCTAAAATCTCGCCGCCGCCGCGCAGGCGCAAATCTTCCTCGGCGATGACGAAACCGTCCTCGGTGGCGCGCATGATTTCCAGCCGCGCCTTGGCGTTTTCCGACAGAGGCGCCCCGTACAGCAACAGACAGCTCGAGGCGCCGCTGCCGCGCCCGACCCGACCGCGCAACTGGTGCAACTGGGCCAGGCCGAAGCGTTCGGCGTGTTCGATGACCATGATGGTGGCCTCGGGGACGTTGACGCCCACCTCGATCACCGTGGTCGCCACCAGGACCGACAACTGGCCGGCGGCGAAATCGGCCATCACCTTGTCCTTGGCCGGTCCCTTCATCTTGCCATGCACCAGCCCGATTCCGTCGCCGAACACTTGCGACAGATGGCGGTGGCGTTCCTCGGCGGCGGCCAGATCGGAGGTTTCCGAATCCTCCACCAGCGGGCAGACCCAATAGACGCGGGCGCCAGCCTTGACGGCACGACCGATGCCGTCCACCACCTCGTCCATGCGTGACAACGGCAGGGCGCGGGTGGAAACCGGCTGCCGCCCCGGCGGCTTCTCGTCCAGCCGTGATGCATCCATGTCGCCATAGCTGGTCAGCAACAGCGTGCGCGGGATGGGGGTGGCGGTCATCACCAGCATGTCCACCGCTTGGCCCTTGGACGCCAGTTCCAGCCGCTGATGCACGCCGAAGCGGTGCTGTTCGTCGATGACGGCGAAGGCGAGGTCGGCATAGGCGACGTCTTCCTGAAACAAAGCGTGGGTGCCGATGATGATATGGATGTGGCCCGCCGCCAGATCGGCCAGGATGGCGTCGCGGGCCTTGCCCTTGTCGCGCCCGGTCAGCAGCGCCACCCGCAAGCCGGCGCCTTCCACCAAAGGCGCGATGGTTTCCATGTGCTGGCGGGCCAGGATTTCGGTCGGCGCCATCAGCGCCGCCTGGGCGCCTGCTTCCACCGCGTTCAGCATGGCCAGCAGGGCCACCACCGTCTTGCCGCTGCCCACATCGCCTTGCAGCAGCCTGAGCATGCGCAGGGGCTCGGCCATGTCGGCATCGATCTCGGCCAGGGAGCGGGTTTGCGCCGCCGTCAGGGTAAAGGGCAGGGCCGCCAGCACCTGCGGACGCAGATGGGTGGAGACCGCGATGGGCCGGCCCTTTAGCTTGCGCATATGGGCGCGCACCATCATCAGCGCCAATTGGTTGGCCAGCAATTCGTCGAAGGCCAGCCGGCGGCGGGCGGGGCTGTCCTCGATCACCGCCTGTTCCGATTGCGGGCGGTGCAGGCTGTCCAGCGCCTGATGCCAGGACGGCCAGGCATTGCGGGCGAACCAGGCGGCATCCTGCCACTCGGGCATTTGCGGTGCCTGATCCACCGCCGCCCGGATGGTCTTGGCCACCATGCGCGCGGTCAGCCCGCCGGTCAGCGGATAGACCGGCTCGATATTCATCACCTGTTCGCGCTCGGCCACCGGCACGATGTGGTCGGGATGGGTGATCTGGATGCCGTCGTTGAAATGCTCGACCACACCGCTGATCACCCGCCATTCGCCTTCCGGCAATTGCCGGCGCAGCCAATCCTCGCGCCCATGGAAGAACACCAGATGGGCGAAGCCGGTCTCGTCGGAACAGCGCACCCGATAGGGCCGTTTGGGGCTGCCTGAGGGGAAATGGGCCTCTATCTGCACGGTGATGGTGGCGACCTTGCCCGCCGGCGCCTCGGCCAGCTTGGGGGCGAAGCGGCGGTCGATGACGCCCGACGGCAGGTGCCACAGCAAATCGACCACGCGCCCGCCGGCCAGGCGTTCATAAAACGGTGCCAGCTTGGGGCCGATGCCGGCAAGCGTGGTGATCGGCGCGAACAATGGGTTCAGCAGGCTGGGGCGCATGGGGATTTTTGTGGGCTTGATGCTGACAGATGGGTGGGAACGCTCTATATCCTAGAGCCGCTTGGCCGCCAAGGCCAGGGATCAGGTCCATCCAAGCGTACAGGCGATCATGGAAGAAGCACGATTGAAGCGATTGAAGTTTCGCGCCCACCACATGGGCTCGAACGAAAACGACATCCTGTTCGGCGGCTTCGCCGAAAAATATCTGTATAGCCTGAGCGCCGAGCAGGTCGACCGCTTCGAGACCTTGATCGCCGAAACCGACACCGACCTGTTCAACTGGGTCACCGGTAAGGTGGACGTGCCCGCCCATCTGGATCACGACGTCATGCGGATGATTAAGAATTTCGTTCAGAATGAAGCTGCAATCCGTTGATTAAAATACAGAATATCTCTGACGCTCCGGGCCGACAGACTCTTGCCGGCACCCCCGATGGCGCCGATGCCCTGACGGTGGCCGAACTGGCCCGGGCCTGGATCGGGCGGGATGTTCTGTATGTCGCCCGCGATGATGGCCGCATGGCCCGCATGGCCGAGGCCCTGGCTTTTTTCGCTCCCGATATCGAGGTGGTGGATATTCCCGCCTGGGATTGCGTGCCCTATGACCGGGTGTCGCCCCATGTGGATCTGGTGGCGCGCCGCGTCGACGGTTTGTGCAAGCTGGCCCAGGGACCGGGCCAGGGGGCGCGGGTGGTGCTGACCTCGGTCGCCGCCCTGGTACAAAGGGTGCCGCCGCGTCAGGTGCTGGCCTCGTCCAGCCTGTCGGCCCAGGTGGGTGGGCGGCTGGATATCGACGGCATCGTCGCCTATCTCAACCGCAACGGCTATGGCCGCACCGATACGGTGATGGAGCCGGGCGAATACGCGGTGCGCGGCGGTATCCTTGACCTGTTCCCGCCCGGCACGCCCGAGCCGGTGCGCCTGGATTTCTTCGGCGACGAGTTGGAAAGCATCCGCAGCTTCGACCCCATGAGCCAGCGCACCAGCGGCAAACTGCAAAGCTTTTCCCTGGTTCCGGTCAGCGAGGTGACGCTGGACGATGCCGCCATCGCCCGCTTCCGCAGCACCTACCGCGAGATGTTCGGCGTGGTCAGCGGCCCCGACCCGCTGTACGAGGCCATTTCCCAGGGCATCAAGTTCAACGGCATGGAACATTGGCTGCCGTTGTTCCATGACGGCATGGATACCCTGTTCGCCTATGTCCCCGACGCCCTGGCGGTGCTGGACCATCAGGTGGAAGAGGCGCGCGACGCCCGCCATGCCCTGGTGCTGGAATATTACGACGCAAGGCGCACCATCACCGGCGCCGGCTTGGCCGAATCGGGCATGGTCTATCACCCGTTGCCGCCCAACCGGCTGTACCTGGAAAAGGACGAATGGGACCGCCTGCTGGCCACCCGCCCGTGCGTGGCTCTGTCGCCGTTCGGCCCGGCCAGCGAAAAAGGCGCCGATGCCGGCGGCAGGCCTGGGCGCGATTTCTCCGACATCCGGGCGCGGCCCGACGGCAATGTCTATGAGGCGCTGCGCGAGCATGTGGGGGCGGAAAAAAGCCGCCGTTCGGTCCTGGCCGCCTGGAGCGCCGGATCGCGCGATCGCCTGTCGCATGTGCTGGCCGATCACGGCCTGAAGCCGGTTCTGGTCGATAGCTGGCCCGAGGCGCTGGCCACCCCGGCCAAATCCCTGCCCATGGTGGTGCTGGCCCTGGATCACGGTTTCGTCACCGACGACGTGGCGGTGATCACCGAACAGGATCTGCTGGGCGACCGTCTGGCCCGTCCGGCCAAGAAAAAGCGCAAGGGCTCGCAATTCCTGGCCGAGGCCTCGGCCCTGGCCGAAGGCGATCTGGTCGTCCATCTGGAACACGGCATCGGTCGTTATGACGGTCTGGTGACGTTGCAAGTGTCGGGCGCGCCGCATGATTGCTTGCGGGTGATCTATGACGGCGGCGACAAGCTGTTCGTGCCGGTGGAAAATATCGAGGTTCTCACCCGTTACGGCTCGGAACAGGCCGGCGCCCAGCTCGACCGCCTGGGCGGGGTGGCGTGGCAGTCGCGCAAAGCCAAGCTGAAAAAGCGCATCCGCGACATGGCCGACCAGTTGATCGCCATCGCCGCCCAGCGCCAGTTGCGCAAATCGGAATCCCTGACCCCGCCGGAAGGGCTGTGGGACGAATTCTGCGCCCGCTTCCCCTATGCCGAGACCGAGGATCAGGCCCGCGCCATCGAGGATACGGTGGCCGACCTGGGATCGGGCCGGCCCATGGATCGTCTGGTCTGTGGCGATGTGGGTTTCGGCAAGACCGAAGTGGCCATGCGCGCCGCCTTCGTCGCCGCCATGAGCGGCATGCAGGTGGCGGTGGTGGTGCCGACCACGCTGTTGGCGCGCCAGCATTACCGCAATTTCTCCGACCGGTTCCACGGCTTGCCGCTGAAGGTCGAGCAATTGTCGCGGCTGGTGACGGCCAAGCGGGCGAACGAGGTCAAGGCCGGGCTGGCCGACGGCTCGGTCGACATCGTCGTCGGCACCCATGCGGTGCTGGCCAAATCCATCAATTTCAAGCGCCTGGGCCTGTTGATCATCGACGAGGAACAGCATTTCGGCGTCGGCCACAAGGAGCGGCTGAAACAGCTGAAATCCGACGTCCACGTGCTGACCCTGACCGCCACCCCGATTCCGCGCACGCTGCAACTGGCGCTGACCGGGGTCAAGGAGATGAGCGTCATCGCCACCCCGCCGGTGGACCGTCTGGTGGTGCGCACCTTCGTGCTGCCCTTCGATCCGGTGGTATTGCGCGAAGCCATCCTGCGCGAACGCTATCGGGGCGGTCAGGTGTTTTACGTCTGCCCGCGTCTGGCCGATATCGACCGCGTCGCCGACCGGCTGGCCAAGCTGGTGCCCGAGGTCAAATGCGCCATCGCCCATGGCCGGTTGACGCCGACCGAGCTGGAAGAGGTGATGACCGCCTTCGGCGACAAGCAATACGACGTGCTGTTGTCCACCAACATCATCGAATCCGGCCTGGACATGCCATCGGTCAACACCTTGATCATCCACCGTGCCGACATGTTCGGCCTGGGCCAGCTTTATCAGTTGCGCGGTCGCGTCGGGCGCGGCAAGACCCGTGGCTATGCCTATTTCACCCTGCCCACCGACAAGGTTTTGTCGAAGCCGGCGGAAAAGCGCCTGCATGTGATGCAGACGCTGGACAGCTTAGGCGCCGGTTTCCAATTGGCCAGCCATGACCTGGATATCCGGGGCGCCGGCAATCTGCTGGGCGAGGAACAATCGGGCCATATCCGCGAAGTCGGCATCGAGCTTTACCAGCAACTGATCGAGGAAGCGGTGGCCGCCGCCAAGGGCGGCGAGGGCGAGATGGCGGTGGAAGAATGGTCGCCGCAGATCACCTTGGGCACGCCGGTGCTGATCCCCGATACCTATGTGGCCGACCTGTCGGTGCGTTTGTCGCTTTATCGCCGCATCGCCACCTTGGCCGACCGCGAGGAAATCGATCAATTGGCGGCCGAGCTGGTCGACCGCTTCGGCACCATGCCGCCCGAGGTGGAAAACCTGCTGGAAGTGGTGGCGGTCAAGGCCTTGTGCAAACAGGCCGGGGTGGAAAAGCTGGATGCCGGTCCCAAGGGGGCGGTGGTCACCTTCCGTGGCAATGTCTTCGCCAATCCCATCGGTCTGGTGCAATACATCGCCCAGCAGGCCGGTGCCGCCAAGCTGCGCCCCGACCACAAACTGGTCTTCGTCCGCGCCTGGGACGAGCCGGCCAAGCGGGTCAAGCTGGCGCAGAAGCTGATCGCCAAGCTGGTGGAAATCGCCAAGGCGGGGTGAGGGGACGTGCGTTAAATCATACGCACGTATGCATCAACCGTCACTCCCGCGCAGGCGGGAGTCCAGAGGGTGCACCACCACCTTTTCCGCGACTCCTGGATACCCGCCTGCGCGGGTATGACGGGGTGAAAGGTGGAGACGTCAATAAATTCACACGCTCTTCGCGGGCATGACGCGATTTGCGGTGATTAAAAGTCAGGACAGCGCCAGTTCCGTTTCCGATTGGCGGGCGATGTCGATCAGGCGCAGCAGGATGTCGGGTTCCTGCGCCCCGGCCAGGGCGTAGGAACCGTCCAGGATCAGGCAGGGCACGCCGTTGACGCCCTGGCGATGGGCGCGGGCGTTGTCGTTCAACACGGCGCTGACATCGGTTTCCGAGCGCAGGTACTCTTCCAGCTCGATGCCTGGCAGGTCCAGCCTTTCGCCCAGGGCGACCAGGGTGGGGACCAAACCGATATCCAGACCCTCGACGAAATAAGCGCGGTAGAGCGCCTCCACCACTTCCGGCTGACGGCCGAAGCCGGCGGCAAAACGGATCATGCGGTGTGAGTTCAAGGTATTGGGCGCACGGGTGATGCGGTCGAAGGCGAAGTCGATGCCCTCGGCGGTGCCGGCGGCGGCGACGGCGGCATGGATGCGGTTGACCCGTGCCGGGCCGCCGAATTTGCGGTCGAGATAGGCGCGGCGATCAATGCCCTCGGGCGGGATATCCGGGTTCAGCAGAAACGGGCGCCAGACGATTTCGGTGCGGGTGCCGGGGCGCTGGGCCAAGGCGCGCTCGAACCGGCGCTTACCCACATAGCACCATGGACACACCGTATCGAAGATGAACTCGATCTTCACGCCGCTTCGCCTTTAATCCAGATTCTGCCGGGCGCGCGCGATCACGCTGTCCAAGGTGTCGCCGGCGCCGATGACGGTGCACCCCACCTGCACCCACACCTTGATCGGCTGATAGACCTCGCGCACGGCAAAATCCGTATAGGCCAGCACACCGGCGATGCGGTGCATGACCACTTCCGCCTCGTGCACCGGGGTGTCGGGCAACACCACACAGAATTCGTTGGATTTGAACGAGGCGGTCAGATCCTCGGCCCGAAGCAGGCCGGTGATCCACTGGCCCACCTGCTGGGTCAGGTGCAGGCCGGCATCGTCGCCGAATTGCTGGCGCACCACGTCGATGTTGGGGGCGGCGAAGAACACCACGGCCAGATGCCGGTCCTGGCTTTTGGCGGTCTCGATGCGGCTGGCCAGATAGGCTTCCAGGAAGGCGCGGCCATAGGCGCCGGTGACCGGATCGCGGGTGGCGTCGGCCAGACTGTCGTTGAGCGCGCCCCTGATGCTCCAGCGCAATTGCTGCCGCCGCACCAAGGTGAGGACCGCCGCCTTCAGGATCAGCGGTTCCACCGGGCGGCCCAGCACCCGGGTGGCGCCGCGGCGATAGGCGTCGGCGGCGTCGGTGCCCAGGCCGGCCAGCAGCACCATGGGCAGGTTGAACAGGCGCGGGTTGTTGCGGACCTGCGAACAGAAGCTCAGCAAGCCTTCGGGCTCCTGGGCGAAAGACAGCACGGCGGCGTCGAAATTGCGGCGCACCAGCAATTCCTCGGCATCGTACAGGGTCTGGGCCTGGACGATGTCGCCGCAGCCGTCCAGAATCGCCGCCACCGGGGCAGCATCGTCGCCGATGATCAGGATGGCCGGCGGTGTATCCTCGGCGTTGGTCATGCGGTCACGGGCGGCGACGCCGAAGCGCCGGGCCATGGCGGCACGGTGGCGCAATTCGGCGTGCATGGTCGCCAACCGCACCAGCGGGCGCATGCGGGCGAACAATTCAGCGTCGTCGCAGCCGATGTTGAGCACATCGTCCAGGCCGTTATCCAGGCAGCGCCCGCATTGTTCGGCCACCAGACGGTCCACCGCCAGCACCACCGGAATGTCGGCGGTGTCCGGCTCGCTCTTGAAGCGGCAGCCCAAATCCACCGCATCGCCTTGATCGGAGGAGCCGATCAGGACGAGGTCCGGGTGTTCGGTCCGTGCCGTTTCCATGCCTTGGGCGGCGGTGAGGGCGACGCCGGAATGATAGCCGCCACGGGCCAAACGCTCCTTCAAGGCTGCCGAACGGTCGGCGTTGGCGTCGATGATCAGCACGTTGGCAAGGCGAATCATTGTTTCCCCGATCTTTTAAGGCTTGCTGCGCGTCACCAGAATAATACGGAACAGCCCTCTCCATAAGGGGGCATGTGCATTAATCGGCGTATGGTCGGAGGGGTGGATTGACTGAACCGTTCAGTTCAGTTATTCGGGACTTAAGTGAAGCTCTGGCAGCGGATGACCAAAATGCGGAAAAAGTTGGGCATTGTGATCCTTGGTTGTGTCGCCGCTGCTGCCGGGGGCTGGTGGTATTTCGGCAAGAACGCGGCGCCGCCGCCGGCAGCCGGTGGGGCCATGGGGCCGGTCGCGGTCGAGGTGGCCAAGGTCACGGTGGGACCGATGGCGCGCGAGATCACCTCGGTCGGCAGCTTGCGTTCGGACGAGGCGGTGGTCATCCGCCCGGAAATCGCCGGTCGGGTCAAGGCCATCGGTTTCGAGGAAGGTAGCCGGGTGACCAAGGGCCAGGTGCTGCTGCGCCTGGACGATTCGTCGCTATCCGCCGATCTGGTGCAGGCCCAGGCCAATCTGGCCTTGTCGCGGGCCAATTCCGACCGCGCCGTGCGGCTGGCCGGGCAGGGGGCGGGAACCGAGCGTGCCCGCGACGAGGCCGAGGCCAAGCTGCGCGTCGATCAGGCCAAGGTCGAACAGGCCCGCGCCCAATTGGACAAGACGGTGCTGGTGGCGCCCTTTGCCGGTACGGTGGGGTTGCGCACGGTCAGCGTCGGCGCCTATGTGCAGCCGGGCCAGGATATCGTCAATCTGGAAGCCACCGACCCGATCAAGGTGGATTTCCGTGTCCCTGAAATCTTTTCGGCGGTGATGCGCACCGGCATCGAACTGTCGATGACCACCGATTCCCACCCCGGTCGCCAGTTCACCGGCACCGTCTATGCCATTGACCCGGCGGTGGATCAGAACGGTCGCGCCATCGTCGTCCGCGCCCGCGTCGCCAATGGCGACAGCGCCCTGCGCCCTGGCCAGTTCGTTCGCCTGGTGCTGAAGGTGGACGAGGTGGCCGACGCCCTGACCATCCCGGAAGAGGCGCTGGTGCCGCGCGGCCAGCAGATCATCGTCTTCCGCATCGTCGACGGCAAGGCCCAGCCCGGCCCGGTTAAGACCGGGCGGCGGGCTAGGGGACTGGTGGAAGTCACCGAAGGCCTGAAGGCCGACGACACGGTGGTCACCGCCGGGCAGATGAAGCTGCGCCCCGGCGTGCCGGTGGCGGTACCCGCCGCCGCACCCAAGAGCGGAGGCTGACATGCGTCTGCCCGAATTGTGCATCCGCCGTCCCGTCCTGGCGACAGTGATGAGCCTGATGATCGTGCTGGTCGGTCTGGTCGCCTATGACCGCCTGCCGGTGCGTGAATATCCCAATATCGACGAACCGGTGGTCACCGTCGAAACCACCTATAAGGGCGCCTCGGCGGAAATCGTCGAGACCCAGGTCAGTAAGATTCTGGAGGATTCCCTGGCCGGCATCGAGGGCATCGACGTGCTGTCGTCGCTGTCGCGTTCGGAAAGCAGTCAGATCACCATCCGCTTCAAGGTTACCCGCGACGCCGATTCCGCCGCCTCGGACGTGCGCGACCGCGTCGCCCGTGTGCGCGGCAAGCTGCCCGAGGACGTGGAAGAGCCGGTGATCGCCAAGGTCGAGGCCGACGCCCAGCCGATCATCTATCTGGCTTTTTCGTCCGACCGCCACGACGCTTTGTTCGTCTCCGATTATGCTTGGCGTTTCGTCCGTACCCGTTTGCAGAACCTGACCGGCGTTGCCGACATCCGCATTTTCGGTGAGCGCAAATACGCCATGCGCATCTGGCTCGACCGGGTGCGCATGGCCGCCTATGGCATGACCCCTCAAGACGTGGAAAACGCGCTGAAGCGCCAGAATTTGGAAGTGCCGGCGGGCCGCATCGAATCGGCGGAACGGGAATTCACCGTGCTGTCGGAAACCGATCTGAAGACGCCGGAGCAGTTCAGCGCCATCATCCTGGCCGAAAGCAAGGGCTATCCCATCCGTCTGGGCGATATCGCCAAGGTCGAGATCGGGCCGCAGGACGAGCGCCGGGTCACCCGCTTCAACGGCTCGTCGGCAGTGGCCTTGGGCGTGGTCAAGCAATCGGTGGCCAATCCGCTCGACGTTTCCAGCGCCGTGCGCGGCGTGTTGCCGGAAATCCGCGAAAACCTGCCCGAAGGCATGAGTGTGGACGTGGGCTATGACAGCTCGGTGTTCATCGAACGCTCCATCGAGGCGGTGTTCCGCACCATCGTCGAAGCGGTCATCCTGGTGGTGCTGGTCATCTTCTTCTTCCTGCGCACGGTGCGCGCCACCTTGATTCCGCTGGTCACCATTCCGGTGTCGCTGATCGGCGCTTTCGCCCTGATGTACGTTTTGGGCTTCACCATCAACACCTTGACCCTGCTGTCCATGGTGCTGGCCATCGGTCTGGTGGTCGATGACGCCATCGTCGTGTTGGAAAACATCTTCCGCCACATCGAGGAAGGGGTGGAGCCGGTCAAGGCGGCGCTGGACGGCTCACGCGAGATCGCTTTCGCCGTCATCGCCATGACCATCACCCTGGCCGCCGTCTATGTGCCCCTGGCCTTCATGACCGGGCGCACCGGCAAATTGTTCGTGGAATTCGCCCTGACCCTGGCGGCGGCGGTGATGGTGTCGGGCTTCGCCGCCCTGACCTTGTCGCCGATGATGTGCTCGCGCCTGTTGCGGCACGAGACCAAGCATTCCCGCATCTATCTGCTGATCGAAAACTTCCTCGAGGGCATGACCGCCGGCTATCGCCGCTTGCTGGGCAAGTCGCTAGCCAAGCGCGCCGGCATCGTCGTTTTGGGCGGCGCGGTGGCGGTATCGGCGGTGTTCCTGTTCGGCTCGCTCAAATCGGAACTGACGCCGACCGAGGATCGCGGCACCGTGGTGGTCATCGGCATCGGCCCCGAAGGCGCCACCATCGGCAATATCGACAAATATTCCCGCATGGTCGAACGCTTCATCGCCGACGTGCCGGTGGTCGAACGCTATTTCGTCATCACCGGCGTCCCCGTGGTCAACCAGATGCTGGCCTTCGTCCGCATCAAGGATTGGAGCGAGCGCAGCACCTCGCAGATGAAAGTGGCCAGCGGCCTGATGCCCAAGCTGATGAGCGTGCCCGGCATGTTGGCCTTTGCCGTCAATCCGCCTTCCTTAGGCGAAAAAGCCTCGTCCAAGCCGTTGCAGGTGGTGATCCAGACCGCCGGCACCTATGAGGATCTGCAAAAGGTCAACGATGCCTTCATGGCCGAGGCCATGAAGATTCCCGGCCTGATCAGCCTGGATTCCGATCTCAAGCTCAACAAGCCGCAGATCAAGGTGGCCATGGACCGCGACCGCATTTCCGACATCGGTTCGTCGGTGGATGTGGTCGGACGCACCTTGGAAACCATGCTGGGCGGCCGTCAGGTCACCCGCTTCAAGCGCGAAGGCGAGCAATACGACGTCATCGTCCAGGTGGCCGATGTGGATCGCCGCAATCCCAACGACATGACCAACATCTATGTGCGCGGCGACAAGGGCGACATGGTGCAATTGTCCAATCTGCTCAGCCTGCACGAAGGCGTCGCCGCCCGCGAACTCAACCACTTCAACCAGTTGCGCGCCGCTACCATCAGCGCCAATCTGGCGCCCGGCTATACCATGGGCCAGGCGGTGACCGAGTTGGAGGCCATCGCCGCCCGCGTCCTGCCGGGTAATTCGCAGTTGGATTACAACGGTCCGTCGCGCGAGTTCAAATCGTCGAGCTCGGCCATGTGGATGACCTTCGCCCTAGCGCTGTTGTTCATCTATCTGGTGCTGGCGGCGCAGTTCGAAAGCTTCGTCGATCCGTTCGTCATCATGCTGACCGTGCCCCTGTCCATGGCCGGCGCCCTGGCGGCGCTCAAGCTGACCGGCGGCACCATCAACGTCTACAGCCAGATCGGTCTGGTGACGCTGATCGGCCTGATCACCAAGCACGGCATTCTGATCGTCGAGTTTTCCAACCAGTTGCGCGATCAGGGCAAACCGATGATGGAAGCGGTGGTGGAAGCAGCCGCCCTGCGCCTGCGCCCCATCCTGATGACCACCGGGGCCATGGTGCTGGGGGCCATTCCCCTGGCCTTGGCCCATGGCGCCGGCGCCGAAAGCCGCCAGCAGATCGGCTGGGTCATCGTCGGCGGCATCACGGTGGGCACCTTCTTCACCCTGTTCGTGGTGCCGGTGGCCTACACCCTACTGGCCAAGAAGACCCGGCACGGTCAGGCGGTGGCGGCCTCACAGGGTCAGGAATAGGAATGACGCGACGATCAGGGTCGAGACGATAACCAACAAAAAGGCCTTGGTCCCCAAGGCCTTGTTGCGTTTCAGCAGGCCAGCGGTGAACAAGATGGCGACGGTCATGAAGGCCAGGGTGATCTGTGCCTCGTTCACTTGCATTCTCCCGCGATCGGATGATGTCGATCAGCCTGAGCGACGTGCCCACGGAAGTCTCTGACCCTGGTCAATCGCCATAGGGACAAAGAAAGCAAAAACGCCCCGCTTGCGCGAGGCGTTCCGTCCGGCCCGAAAAAGGGGGGCTGCGGCTTACTTGGTGGTCTTGCGCCGCGTCGGGGCGGTCACGGCCTTTTCCTCGGTTTCGGCGACCTTGCGGCCCAGGCCGATCTTTTTGGCGAAATCGGAACGCTGAGCGGCGTAATTGGGCGCCACCATGGGATAGTCGGGCGGCAAACCCCACTTGGCCCGGTATTCGTCGGGGGTCATGCTGTAGGTGGTGCGCAGATGGCGCTTCAGCATCTTCAGCTTCTTGCCGTCTTCCAGACAGACGATGTAATCGGGATGCACCGACTTCTTCACCGAAATGGCCGGCTTGAGCGCTTCACTTTTGGTTTCCACCGGGGCGCCGTCAAGGGCGGCCAGCGAATTGTATACGGTATTGATGATCTCGGGGATCTGACCGGCAGGCAACGGATTGTTGCTGACATAGGCAGAAACCACGTCGACAGCCATGCGCAAAATGTCATCGTGGCTGATCTTGTCGGAGATATTGTCGGTCATGGTCTTGGTCCGGCACCCGGTTATTTCCCTTAGGTTGATAATGAACGCATGACAGGTCTTTTGAGTCAATTCCATTTTGATGACGGTGAATAACGAGTTCTTGGTATGATTGCCCGGATCAGTAAAAGCCCCTAGCAATTGGTCAGGGGGGGAATACTGGACCAAGGATATTTTTCATCATTGTTTGGCCGCAACGCGAAGCATCCCCCCAGTTGGAGCGGGGCACCCCCGTGCCCGGCGAATACCCCATGAGTTGGTGGCGCATTGGCAAGCTGTGCGGACATATGGTATGTAGCCCATCTGTCTGACGAAAATTTCGGAACCCCGGTCATGACCAAGGACATCATCGCGCTTGCTTCCGATCACGGCGGCCTGGAAATGAAGGCCATGGTGGCCGCCTTGCTGCAGGAAAAGGGGTTCGGGGTCCTTGACCTTGGCGCCCATGACGGCCAATCCGTGGACTATCCTGATTTCGCCGTCGCCATGGCCCAGGTGCTGAAGGATGGCCGCGCCACCCGCGGTGTTCTGATGTGCGGCAGCGGCATCGGCATTTCCATTGCCGCCAACCGTTTCGCCCATGTGCGCGCCGCCTTGGTCCACGATTCCTATGGTGCGCGCATGTGCCGGCTGCACAATGACGCCAACGTCCTGGTCCTGGGCGGACGTACCACCGGCCCGGAAGTGGCCAAGGAATGCGTCGAGATTTTCCTCGCCACCCCATTCGAAGGCGGTCGCCATGCGCGCCGCGTCGCCAAACTGGCCGAGAACGGCCAAGCCTGAAGCTGACCTCGCTCTAACGAAAGTCCGACGATGACCAAAACAGACGCTTTCTTCCGCACCTCCTTGGCCGACAGCGATGCCGACGTGTTCGCCGCCATTTCCAAGGAATTGTCGCGCCAGCAAGACCAGATCGAGCTGATCGCGTCGGAAAACATCGTGTCGCGGGCGGTTCTGGAAGCCCAAGGCTCGGTGCTGACCAACAAATATGCCGAAGGTTATCCGGGTAAGCGTTATTACGGTGGTTGCGAGTTCGTCGATATCGTCGAAAAGCTGGCCATCGACCGCGCCTGTCAGCTGTTCGGCTGCTCTTTCGCCAACGTCCAGCCCAGCTCGGGTTCGCAGGCCAATCAGGGCGTGTTCATGGCGCTGTTGCAGCCCGGCGACACCATCATGGGCATGAGCCTGGCCGCCGGTGGTCACCTGACCCATGGCGCTGCCCCCAACCAGTCGGGCAAGTGGTTCAAGGCCATCCAGTACGGTGTGCGCCTGCAAGATGCCCGCGTCGATTTCGACGAAGTGGAAGCCCTGGCCAAGGAACACAAGCCCAAGCTGATCATCGCCGGCGGCTCGGCCTATCCGCGTGAATTGGACTTCGCCCGCTTCCGCAAGATCGCCGACGAGGTGGGGGCCCTGTTCATGGTCGATATGGCCCACTTCGCCGGTCTGGTCGCCGGCGGGTCCTATCCCAGCCCGTTCCCCCATGCCCATGTGGTCACCACCACCACCCACAAGACCCTGCGCGGTCCCCGGGGCGGCATGATCCTGACCAATGACGAAGCCATCGCCAAGAAGATCAACTCGGCCATTTTCCCGGGTATCCAGGGCGGTCCGCTGATGCATGTCATCGCCGGCAAGGCGGTGGCCTTCGGCGAGGCGCTGCGCCCCGATTTCAAGGATTACGCCCATCAGGTGGTCGCCAATGCCCGCGCCTTGGCCGATACCCTGGTGCGCCGTGGTCTGGCCATCGTTTCCGGCGGCACCGATTCGCACCTGATGCTGGTCGATCTGCGGCCGAAGAAGCTGACCGGCAAGGCGGCGGAAGCCAGCCTGGAACATGCCGGCATGACCTGCAACAAGAACGGCATCCCGTTTGACCCGGAAAAGCCGACCATCACCTCGGGCGTGCGCCTGGGCACCCCGGCGGCGACCACCCGCGGCTTCGGCGTTGCCGAATTCACCAAGGTGGGCGAACTGATCGGCGACGTTCTCGACGGCCTGGCCGCCAATCCGGAAGACAATTCGGCGGCGGAACAAAAGGCCCGGGCCGAAGTGACCGAGCTGTGCCGCCGGTTCCCGATCTACCAATAACCAAAAAATGCCGGAGCCTTGGACCCGCCAAGGCTCCGGTCTTCCATGTGGGGGGAGTGACGTATGCGCTGTCCATTTTGTGGCCACGACGATACCCAGGTGAAGGATTCGCGGCCGACCGAGGATAATTCGGCCATCCGTCGCCGCCGGTCCTGCCCGGAATGCGGGTCGCGTTTCACCACTTTCGAGCGTGTACAGATCCGTGATCTGGTGGTCATTAAAAAGGACGGCTCGCGCTCGCCCTTCGATCGCGACAAATTGCTGAAGTCGCTGCGCATTGCCCTTCGCAAACGTCCGGTCGAGGAAGAGCAGGTCGAGCGCATCGCCAACGGCATTCATCGCCGCCTGGAAAGCATGGGCGAAAACGAAGTGCCGTCCAAATATATCGGCGAGTTGGTGATGGACGTCCTGATGGACCTGGACAAGGTCGCCTATGTCCGTTACGCCTCGGTCTACCGCAACTTCCGCGAAGCCAAGGACTTCGAGGATTTCCTGGGAAAGATGGTGGGTGGCGACGACGACGATCTCTGACGGCGACCGCGCCCATATGCGTGCCGCGCTGGCCCTGGCCAAGCGCGGACTGGGCAACGTCTGGCCAAATCCCGCCGTCGGCTGCGTCATCGTCGCCGAGGGCCGTGTCGTCGGTCGCGGCTGGACCCAGCCGGGCGGGCGCCCGCATGCGGAAACCGAGGCCCTGGCCATGGCTGGGGCTCTGGCGCGCGGCGGCACCGCCTATGTGACGCTGGAACCGTGTTCCCATCACGGCAAAACCCCGCCTTGCGCCGAAGCTCTGGTCGCCGCCGGTATCCGCCGGGTCGTGGTGGCCATCCAAGACCCCGATCCCCGCGTCGCCGGTCGCGGCATCGCTCTTTTGCAAGCCGCTGGGCTGAGTGTGGTCACCGGGGTGATGGCCGAGGAAGCGGCGGAACTGAACGCTGGGTTTTTATCGAAAGTCACCCGGGGGCGCCCGCTGGTCACTGTCAAGCTGGCCACCACCTTGGATGGCCGCATCGCCACCCATGGCGGTGAAAGTCGCTGGATCACCGGTGCCGCCGCCCGTCAGGCCGGCCATCTGCTGCGGGCCGAAACCGACGCCATCATGGTCGGCAGCGGCACCGTGCTGGCCGATGACCCGGAACTGACCTGCCGCTTGCCCGGCCTGTCCGAGCGTTCGCCCGTGCGCATCGTCGTCGATGGCCGTCTGCGGCTGCCCTTGACCAGCAAGCTGGTCAGCACCGCCAACGATGTGGCCACCTGGGTGCTGACCCAGGAAGGGGCCGAACAGGACCGCCGCGAGGCGTACGAGGAATCCGGTGTCGATGTGGTCGAACTGCCCGCCAACGACCAAGGTCTCGATCTGAACCGAGCCATGCAGGTTCTGGCCGAAAGCGGCATCACCCGCGTTTTGGTGGAAGGTGGCGCCCATCTGACCGCCACCTTGCTGCGCCAGGGGCTGGTCGACCGTCTGGTGTGGTTCCGCGCGGCCCGCGTCATGGGCGGCGATGGCCTGCCGGCGGCGGTGTCGTTCGGCGTCGATCACCTGTCGCAGATGCCTGGGTTTGAATGTGTCGATGTCCGCCGCATCGGTGCCGATCTTGTCGAAAATTACCGAAAAATCTAAGGAGTAGCGGCCGATGTTCACCGGCATCGTCACCGATTTGGGCGCAATTCGTCGTGTTGTCCGCAACGCTGGCAAGGAGACCCGTTTCGAGATCAACACGGCTTATGATCTCAACGGTATCGATATCGGCGCCTCCATCGCCCATAACGGCGTCTGTCTGACCATCGTCGACAAGGGCGCCGATTGGTACGCGGTCGAGGTGTCGGCGGAAAGCATTTCCAAGACCACCTTGGGCGATTGGGTCGAGGGCGGACGCATCAACCTGGAACGCGCCATGAAGGTGGGCGACGAGTTGGGCGGGCATATCGTTTCCGGTCATGTGGACGGCGTCGCCACCGTAATGTCGATTACCGATGAAAATGAATCCAAGCGCTTCGTCTTCGAAGCCCCTGAAAACCTTGCCAAATTCGTCGCCCCCAAGGGCAGCGTGGCGCTGGATGGCGTGTCGTTGACGGTCAATGAGGTTGACGGACGGCGTTTCGGTATCAATGTGATACCGCATACCCAGGCGGTGACCACCTTTGGCCGTTTGCGCCAAGGCGACCGCGTTAACATGGAAATCGACATGCTGGCCCGGTATGTCGCCCGGCTTCTCGACAAGGAATAGGCCCGTGGTCTCGGAATATCATTCTTACCTGTCGCCGATCGAAGAGATCATCGAAGAGGCCCGTCAGGGCCGCATGTTCATTCTGGTCGACGACGAGGACCGCGAAAACGAGGGTGATCTGGTCATCCCCGCCCAGATGGCCACCCCCGACGCCATCAATTTCATGGCCAAGTTCGGTCGCGGCCTGATCTGCCTGTCCATGACCCGGGCCCGTTGCGAGATTTTGGGCTTGAAGCCCATGAGCGCCGATAACGGCACCCGCATGCAGACCGCCTTCACCGTCTCCATCGAGGCCAAGGAAGGGGTGACCACCGGCATATCCGCCGCCGACCGGGCGCGCACCGTGCAGGTGGCCATCGACCCGGAAAAGGATGTGGGCGACATCGTCACCCCCGGCCACGTCTTCCCGCTGATGGCCCGTGACGGCGGCACCCTGGTGCGCGCCGGGCACACCGAAGCGGCGGTGGATATTTCCCGTCTGGCCGGGCTCAACCCGTCCGGCGTGATCTGCGAGATCATGAACGACGACGGCACCATGGCGCGCATGCCCGATCTGGTGAAGTTCGCCCAGTTTCATGGCCTCAAGATCGCCACCATCGCCGACCTGATCGCCTATCGCCGTCGCCACGACAAGATCGTCCGCCGCGAGGTGGAATCCGCCTTCCATTCCACCTGGGGCGGCGACTGGCGCATGGTCGTCTATGTCAACCAGGTGGCTTACGCCGAACATATCGCCCTGGTGAAGGGCGAGATTTCCGGCGAAGGCCCGGTGATGGTGCGCGTCCACGCCGTCAACATCCTGGATGACGTGTTGGGCGACCAGGGCTCGGGCAAGGCCGGACAGCTTCATTCCGCCATGGAAACCATCGCCGCTCATGGCCGTGGCGTGGTGGTTCTGGTGCGCGAGCCGCGTCCGACCAGCCTGTCCGACAGCATCCGCGCCCAGCTCGATTCCAAGCCGGCCCCGGCGGAATTGCGCGATTATGGTGTCGGCGCCCAGATCCTGCTGGATTTGGGGGTCGAGGAAATGATCCTGCTGTCCAACACGCAAAAGACCATCATCGGCCTCGAAGGCTTCGGCCTCAAGGTGGTGGAGCAGCGCCCCATCGAGGTGAAATAGCCATGAACGCCCATATCCTGGTCATCGAGGCCCGTTTCTACGACCATCTGGCCGACATGCTGCTGGCCGGGGCGGTGCAGGCCCTGAACGAGGCCGGCGCCACCCATCAGGTGGTGACCATTCCAGGCGTGCTGGAAATTCCGGCGGCCTTGGAATTCATGGTCGCCTCGGGCAAGCCCTATGACGGCTATGTGGTGCTGGGCACCGCCATCAAGGGCGAGAGCGATCATTACGATCATGTTTGCACCGAATGCATGCGCGGCTGCACCGAATTGTCGCTGCGCCATCATTTGGCCCTGGGCAACGGCGTGCTGACCGTTCATAACGAGGCCCAAGCCTTGAAGCGTGCCGATCCCGCCCGCAAGAACATGGGCGGCCAAGCCGCCCGAGCGGCGTTGCGCATGCTGGAAATCAAACGCGAATTGCAACTGAGCTAGAGAAGAACCGAATTGCGCAAACCCAATCCCGGCGCCACCCGCCGTTCCGCCGCCCGTCTGGCGGCGGTGCAGGCGCTGTATTCCATGGAAATCACCGGCGTCACCGCCGAGCAGGCGCTGGTGGAATTCCGTCAGCGCCTGGACTCCGAACCGCGCGGCAAATTGGCCGAACCCGACATGGATCTGGTGGCGCTGCTGGTGCGCGGCGCCTCGTTCGACGGCGGTGATCTGGATGCCCATATCGCCCGTGGTCTGGCCCGCGACTGGACCGTCGACCGCCTGGAATCGGTGCTGCGCGCCATCCTGCGGGCCGGTGCCTACGAGTTGAAGGCCCGCCCGCAAACTCCGGCCCGCGTCGCCATCACCGAATATGTGGACGTGACCCACGCTTTCTATTCCGGCCCCGAACCGGGCTTGGTCAATGCCGTCATGGACCGCATGGCCCGGGCGCTGCGCCCGGCGGAATTCGAAGGTGGCGGCGCTGCGGCGTCGTAATCCCCCGGTGCCCGGCGCTCCCGACGAATTCGCTCTGATCGCCGAACTGTTTGCCCCGTTATCGGCATCCTATCCCGGTGCCCTCAGTTTGACCGATGATGCCGCCCTGATGGATGTTCCATCGGGGCGGCAATTGGTTTTGACCATGGATTCCATGGTCGCCGGCGTTCATTTCTTCGCCGACGACCCACCGGACCTGATCGCCCGCAAGCTGATTCGCGTTAATCTGTCGGATCTGGCGGCAAAGGGGGCTCAGCCTTTTGCCATCATGCTGAGCGCCGCTTTTCCCCACGCCACCGACGGCGTCTGGCTGCGCCGCTTCGCCCAAGGGCTGGCCGAGGATTGCCGTGCCTTCGCCATTGCCCTGATCGGCGGCGATACCGTCGCCACCCCCGGTCCGCTGACCCTGACGCTGACCGCCTTCGGTCAGGTGCCGCAGGGCCGCGCCTTGCTGCGCTCTGGCGCCGTTGCTGGTGACCAGATATGGCTAAGCGGCAGCCTGGGCGATTCCGCCCTGGGGCTGGTTGCCCGTCAGGGCGGCTTGCCGCACCTGTCCACGTCTTGCCGCGATCACCTGATCGCCCGGTATCTGCTGCCCGAGCCCCGCGTCACCATCGGCCCCGGGCTGATCGGTCTGGCCCATGCCGGCATGGATGTGTCCGATGGTCTGATCCAGGATGTGGGACACATGGCCCGGCAATCGGGGCTGGCGGCGGAAATCCGGGTTGATTTGCTGCCTTTATCCCCGCCGGCGCAGACCGCCCTGGCCGCCGACAATTCCTGTCTTGCCACGATCCTGGGCGGAGGCGATGATTACGAAGTGCTTTTTACCGCGCCGCAATCCGAGGCCGGCGCAATACAGCGCCTTGCCGCCCATACCGGAATCGCCTTGACCGTTATCGGCACCATGGGCGCGGGGCAGGGGGTTCGGGTGGTGGACCGGGACGGGAATGCCGTCGCCGTGGCCCATGAGGGCTGGCGGCATTTCACCGATGCGGGGGAAGAGCAGTGGTCAGGTTGATTTTCATCGTCATTGCTTTTCTGCTGGTCATGGGTGGCCTGGTCGGCGGCCTGTATTTCTGGGGTATCGATCCGTTGGAGAAATTCAACGTCCTGATCGGCAATGCCCCCTCCGTCCCAGGAGCCGAGGTCAAGCCCACCGTCGCGCCGCCATCCTATGTGGAATATGGCCTGCTGTCCGTGCCGGTGATCGAAGAACACGAGGTGCGTAAGCAAGTCGAGATGATCCTGCGGCTCGAGGTTCCCTTCGAGAAGCGTGAAATCGTCGCCCAGAATATCCCACGGTTACAGAGCGCCTATTTGCAGGATATGATGGAGTATCTGCCCATTCATTTGCGCAATGGGCGCCGGCTTGATCCGCCGACGGTCAGTCAGCGTCTGCTGAAGCTGACGGAAAAAACCATAGGTGCCGGCTTTGTTAAGGCTGTTCTAATCGACCAATCCTCGATCAAGTAGTGCTGCATCGCAATATTGCTTGAAATCGGGTGGATGTTTTAGCGGGATTTTGAGGGTTGTTGTTGGAAGCATCCCAAAATCCCCATGGATTGGACAGTCTATTTCTAAAATCCGATGACAAACCGCTACACCCCGTTGCCAACCACCAGTTTATCTGGCAGCGTTTAATGACCTTGCGTCGTCCTCCTTTCGGCCTTTAGCAACTGCCGCAAGCGTTCAAGGGCGTCGAAGTCGTTAACGCAGGCTAAGGGGATCGAACCAACATGACAGATATTTTCGTACTGGCATGCGGCCTCGCGGCCCTGCTTTATGGTGCATGGGCGTTCAAATCGGTGATGGCGACATCCACCGGGACCGAGCGCATGCAGCAAATCGCCGGGGCCATCCAGGAAGGTGCGCGTGCCTATCTGAACCGTCAATACACGACCATCGCCATCGTCGGCGCGGTCATTTTCGTCATTCTGTTCGCCCGTTTGGGGGGCTTTCAGGCCTTTGGCTTTCTGATCGGCGCCATTTTGTCGGGCGCCGCCGGCTATATCGGCATGAATGTTTCGGTGCGCGCCAACGTCCGCACCACCGAAGCCGCCCGCAGCGGCGGCATGCAGCAGGCCCTCGACGTCGCCTTCCGCTCTGGCGCCATCACCGGCATGCTGGTGGTCGGCCTGGGGCTGATCGGACTGGCCGGCTATTACGCCATCCTCAAGGCTACCGGCACGCCGCCGCGCGACGTTCTGGAAGCTTTGGTGGCGTTGTCGTTCGGTGCGTCGCTGATTTCCATCTTCGCCCGTCTGGGCGGTGGCATCTTCACCAAGGGCGCCGACGTGGGCGCCGATCTGGTGGGTAAGGTCGAGGCCGGCATCCCCGAGGATGACCCGCGCAATCCGGCGGTGATCGCCGACAACGTGGGCGACAATGTGGGCGATTGCGCCGGCATGGCCGCCGATTTGTTCGAAACCTATGCGGTGACCATCGTCGGCACCATGCTGCTGGGCTCTATTTTCTTCCTGGGGGCTGCCGACAAGGCGGCGATGATGTCTTTCCCGCTGGTGATCAGCGCGGTGTGCATCCTGTCGTCGGTGGTGGGCACCTTCTTCGTCAAGCTCGACGATTCCGGCAACATCATGAAGGCCTTGTACAAGGGCCTGATCGTCACCGGTTTGTTGTCCGTCGTTCTGATCGCCGGCACCATCATGATCGCCTTCGGCGGCTTCAATGCCGTCTACGACATGAGCGGTCGTCCGGTCACCGGTCTCAACCTGTTCGTCTGCGCCATGTTCGGCCTGGTGGTTACCGGCCTGCTGGTGTGGATCACCGAATACTACACCGGCACCGATTATCGTCCGGTGCGCAGCGTCGCCCAGGCCTCGACCACCGGCCACGGCACCAATGTCATCCAGGGTCTGGCGGTGTCCATGGAATCCACGGCACTGCCGGTTCTGGTCATCTGCGTCGCCATCCTGGCCACCTACTCGGTGGCGGGCCTGTTCGGCATTTCCGTCGCCGCCACCACCATGCTGGCCCTGGCCGGTATGATCGTCGCCCTCGACGCCTATGGCCCGGTGACCGACAATGCCGGCGGTATCGCCGAAATGGCGGAACTGCCCAAGGATGTGCGCAAGATCACCGACGCGCTCGACGCCGTCGGCAATACCACCAAGGCGGTGACCAAGGGCTATGCCATCGGTTCCGCCGCCCTGGCCGCCCTGGTGCTGTTCGCGGCCTATACCGAGGATCTCAAGCATTATTTCCCCGATATCAAGGTCACCTTCAGCCTGGAAGACCCCTATGTGGTGGTCGGCCTGTTCATTGGTGGCCTGCTGCCTTACATGTTCGGTGCCATGGGCATGATGGCGGTGGGGCGCGCCGCCGCTTCGGTGGTGGTCGAGGTTCGGCGTCAGTTCAAGGAAATCCCCGGCATCATGGAAGGCACCGGCAAACCCGATTACGGGCGTGCCGTCGACATGCTGACCAAGGCGGCGATCAAGGAAATGATCATTCCGTCCATGCTGCCGGTGCTGTCGCCCATCGTGCTGTTCGCGGTGATCACCATGGCCGCCGGTCAGGTCGCCGCCTTCACCGCCCTGGGCGCCATGCTGTTGGGCACCATCGTCACCGGCCTGTTCGTGGCCATTTCCATGACCTCGGGCGGTGGTGCCTGGGATAATGCCAAGAAGTACATCGAAGACGGTAATTTCGGCGGCAAAGGCTCCGACGCCCACAAGGCGGCGGTGACCGGCGACACCGTCGGCGATCCCTACAAGGATACCGCCGGCCCCGCCGTCAACCCGATGATCAAGATCATCAACATCGTCGCCATCTTGTTGCTGGCCATGGTCTCCGGCTAGCAGGCAAGCCTTTAAAATCAAAGCCCCGGTCATCACTGACCGGGGCTTTTTTTATCAGTTGCGGCCCATGCCACCCAGGCTGCCGCCGCTTTCCGGTTTGGAGAAGCGACCGATATTGCCCATCAACTGCTCGAGGATTCCCAGTTCCTTGCCGGCGGTCGGGGTTTCGCGGTCGACCAGGACGATTTCCTTGCCGTCCTGCAATTCCTTGTAGGTCACGGTCTTGACGATGCCGGCCATATCGAAATTGACCGACACCACCTTGCGGTCCTTCAGTTCCGGCTTGAAAAAAGCGGTGGTCTCGAAGACCGCCGAGATATATTGCCAGCTTTCGTCGCCATAGGGCATGACCGACGATGGCGTGCCCAGCAAGGCCTGAACCTCCTCGCGGCTGGTTTTACCGGCGGTGATCTTGGCCAGATCCTCGGGATGCGGCAGATTGCCGCGATTGTCGATGGTGGGCGTGCAAGCGGCGATCCCGCCGATGACGGCGGCCAGCAAAGCGGTGCGGAATATCTTCTTCATGGTCGCAATCACGTCTGGGCATTGACGGAGACGGGCTCCGTGTCCAAAGATGGCGAAGATTGCACCCCGTGGTGACGGGTTGTCAACGACCCCGCCGCTCGCCGCGGGCGACCAGACCCACAATCAGGACCGCAGATGCCCTTCAGCCGATTTTTCAAACGCCGGCGTTTCGACGATGCCGCCAATGCCCTCTATGTCGCCCTGGTCGAGCAATCGCGCCAGCCGGCCTTCTATCGCGACCTGGGGGTGGCCGACACCCTGGAGGGGCGTTATGATATGATCATCCTGCACGCCTACATGCTGTTTCGGCGTCTGGGTAAGGGTGACGACGGCGGCTTGCGCGAACTGTCCCAGGAAACCTTTGATTTCATGTTCAACGACATGGATCAGAACCTGCGGGAGATGGGGGTGACCGATACCGGCATCGGCAAGCGGGTGCAGCGCATGGCCGAGGCCTTCTATGGCCGCACCGCCGCCTATGACAAGGCGCTGGGGCAGGGGGGCAGGGCATTGCAGCAGGCCCTGGGCCGCAACCTGTATCAGGGCGTCATGGTGCCCGCCGAGACCGAGGATCGCATGGCCGCCTATGTGCTGGCCCAGATGGCGCATTTGGACACCATCGCCGACGCGACCTTGCTGACCGGCCAGATCACCTTTATTCCGTTGGCGGAGTAAGCGGGATGGACCATACCCCCGAGTTTTCCCGCCCCGTCCTGGTCGACGTCATTCCTACCCGTGGCATCGATATGGAGGTCGAGGCCAAGCCCGGCGAATGCGCTGGCTTGGCCGAACGTTTCGGCATCGTCGCCGTGCACTCGCTGGTGGCGTCGGTGCGCTTGCAGGCCATGGACAACGGCACCTTGTTCCGCCTCGACGGTCGTTTGCGGGCCAAGGTGACGCAAACCTGCGTGGTGACGTTGGAGCCGCTGGAACAAGAGGTTGATGAAACTTTTACGATGACCTTTGGCGGCAGCGAAGAGTCCGATACTATGGAGCTGGATTTGTCCATGGATGACGACGATCCGCCGGAACCCCTGGTGGATGGCGCCATTGACGTGGGCGAAGTGGTCGCCGAGCATCTCGCTTTGGCCTTGGATCCCTTTCCCCGCAAGGCCGGCGCCGCCTTGCCGGAGGTGGTCGCCGAGCCCGAAGTGGTCGAAGTTAAGGTCAGTCCGTTCGCGGCTCTTGCCGGCTTGCGGGAAAAAAAGAAGTAGCAGGGGTCAGCAAACCCTTGCTCCTTGGACACTTTTTGGCTAATAAACCTCCCTTTCCCCGTCAGGGCTTCTGAGCAGAGAGTACGAGAAAATGGCTGTCCCGAAGAAAAAGACCTCCAAGTCCCGCCGCAACATGCGCCGTGCCCACCACGCGCTGCCGTCGGCTTCGGTGGTCGAATGCCCCAATTGCGGCGAAGTGAAGCTGCCCCATCATGTGTGCGGCTCGTGCGGGCACTATGACGGCCGCGAAGTCGTCGCCCAGGCCGAAGCCAACGCCTAAATCTCCCGCTGATCTCTTACGGAGCGCACGGACGTGAGCGCACCCGTCACCATATCCATCGACGCCATGGGTGGCGATCATGCTCCCGAGATGGTGGTCGAAGGGGTGCGGCTTGCGCACGTCCGTCTTCCGCACGTGCGCTATCTGCTGTTCGGCGATGCCCAGCGGATCGAGCCGTTGCTGGAGAAGGCGCCCGAGATCAAGGGGGTCTGCACCGTTCGTCACACCGACGAGGCGGTCAGCAACGACGCCAAGCCCAGCCAGGTTCTGCGTACCGGTCGGCGTTCGTCCATGTGGCTGGCGGTCGATGCCGTCGCCAAGGGCGAAGCCGCCGGCGTGGTTTCCGCTGGCAATACCGGCGCCTTGATGGCGGTGTCCAAGTTCGTGCTGCGCATGCTGCCCGGTATTGACCGCCCGGCCATCGCCGGCCTGTTTCCCACCGAAAAGGGGGAAACGGTGATGCTGGATCTGGGCGCCAACGTCGATTGCAATGCCAACAATCTGGTCGAGTTCGCGGTGATGGGCGAAGTGTTCGCCCGCGCCGTCTTGGGCCTCGAGCAGCCGTCGGTCGGCCTGCTCAATGTCGGCTCCGAGGACATGAAGGGCAACGACGCGGTCAAGGCCGCCGCCGCTGCCCTGCGCGATTCGCCCTTGCCCATCCGCTTCCATGGTTTCGTCGAAGGCAACGATATCGGTGCCGGCACCGTCGACGTGGTGGTGACCGATGGGTTCACCGGCAATATCGCGCTCAAGACCGCCGAAGGCACGGTGAAGTTCTATTCGTCGTTCCTGCGTCAAGCGTTCCAAAGCTCGATCCTGGCCAAGATCGGCTATATCTTCGCCAAGCATGCCTTGAACAAGGTCAAGATGCGGACCGATCCGCGTCGCTACAATGGCGCCATGTTCCTGGGGTTGAACGGCATCGCCGTCAAGAGCCACGGCGGCACCGATGCCTTCGGCTTCGCCAATGCCATCGCTGTCGCCGTCGATCTGGTGGCCCATGGCTATAACGAGCGGATCCGCAAGGAATTCGACCGGTTGAATCCGCAGGATCCGCCTACGCAACGCGCTGCCGGCAACGGGTGACCATTTCCATGATTCTGCGTTCTCAGATCGTCGGCAGCGGCAGTTATCTGCCGTCCCGTATTGTTACCAATGCGGAACTGGCCTCCAAGGTCGATACCTCGGATGACTGGATCGTCGAGCGTACCGGCATCCGCCAGCGCCATATCGCCGCCGATGGCGAAACCACCTCCGATCTGGCCACCATCGCCGCCGAGCGCGCCCTGGCTTCCGCCGGCCTGAAGGGCAGCGACGTCGATTTGCTGATCGTCGCCACCGCCACCCCGGACAATACCTTTCCCGCCACCGCCACCAAGGTGCAAAGTCGCCTGGGCATGACCGGCGGCGCCGCCTTCGACATGCAGGCGGTGTGTTCCGGTTTCATCTTCGCCATGGCCACGGCGGACAATTTCATCAAGGCCGAGCAGGCCCGGACCGCCCTGGTGATCGGTGCCGAAACGTTCTCGCGCATTCTTGACTGGGAAGATCGCGGCACCTGCGTCCTGTTCGGCGACGGTGCCGGCGCCATGGTGTTGCGCGGCTCGTGGGAGAAGGGCGGCAACCAGGATCGCGGCATCTTGTCCACCCATCTGCATTCCGATGGTCGGCACTATGGCTTGCTGCATGTGGATGGCGGTCCGTCCTCGACCCAGACCGTCGGGCATCTGCGCATGGAAGGCAAGGAAGTGTTCCGCCACGCGGTCACCAACCTGGCTCAGGTGGTGGGCGAGGCCTTGCGCGCCAATGATCTGAGTGCCGCCGACATCGATTGGGTGGTGCCGCATCAGGCCAACCGCCGGATTCTGGAAAGCACCGCCAAGAAGCTGGGGCTGTCCATGGATCGCATGGTGGTGACGGTGGATCAGCATGCCAATACCTCGGCGGCTTCCATTCCCCTGGCTTTCCATAGCGCCGTCAGCGATGGCCGTCTGAACAAGGGCGATCTGGTGGTGATGGAAGCCATGGGCGGCGGCTTTACCTGGGGTTCTGCCCTGGTTCGCCTGTAACCTCCATAAGTCAGACCTGCGCACATAGGCAAGGGTCTTCTTGCATCCCTTTGATATTGACGCTTTTCCCGGGACAGGATAGGGTCGGTGACCAATCCACGATCCCCCGTGAAAGGGGCTTTTCGGCATGTCGGACAACACCATCACTCGCGCCCAACTCAGTGAAGCCGTCTACCAGGAGGTGGGGCTTTCCCGCAACGAATCCTCGGATCTGCTCGAGGCCGTGCTGGAAGAGGTGGCCGAGGCCTTGGCCCAGGGTGAAGCCGTGAAGATTTCGTCTTTCGGCAGCTTCGCCGTGCGCTCCAAGGGGCAGCGCATCGGCCGCAATCCCAAGACCGGTGAAGAAGTGCCGATCCTGCCCCGGCGGGTTCTGGTGTTCCGCCCGTCCCAGCTTCTCAAGAAGAAGATCAACGACGGTCCGGTTTCCAAGGCTGGTAAGTAATGACCGGCGACGGCGACGTATCCTCCGGGCGCCGCAGCAACGGTAAGTCCGAATCCGCCTTCCGCACCATCAGCGAAGTTGCCGATGACCTGGACGTGCCGCAGCACGTCCTGCGTTTTTGGGAAAGCAAGTTCCCCCAGGTCAAGCCGCTGAAGCGGGGTGGCGGGCGCCGTTATTACCGCCCCGAGGACGTGGCGCTGCTGCGCCGTATCCGCGATCTGCTGTACAGTGAAGGCTATACCATCAAGGGCGTGCAAAAGCTGTTGCGCGAGGGTGGCCACAAGGATGCCCCGGCGGCGTCTGCGGCCCCGGCCGGCGACGAGCCGGAATTGCAGCTTGATTTGCCGCCGCAGGCCGATGATATCGAGGAAGACGACTTCACCATCATGGATGATGGTGAAGAAGATGATCATCAGGTCATGGCTTTGGAAGCGGAGATGGCGGCGAAACCGGCGGCCGAAGCCGGTTTGCGCCCGGAAATCCGCCAGGAATTGGCCCTGTTGCTGGACGAGCTCGAACAAATGCGATCTTTGCTGCGTCCAAAGCAACGTTGAGGGTTGCATCCCATCGGGGGCGTGAGTATAGTGCGCCCCTCTTCCGGCGGTAACGTCGGTGGAACCCCCGCCAAGCCCTTGGTTTGGCAGCTATTCTTGGATAATCGGCGTCACTGCCGTGCTCCTCGAATCGGTCGGAGCGTAGCGCAGCCCGGTAGCGCATCAGTCTGGGGGACTGGGGGTCGTGGGTTCGAATCCCGCCGCTCCGACCATTATAAAGCCCTGAAATCGCAAGGTTTCAGGGCTTTATCATTTGGGTGACGATGAACCATGTCCGCGACCCCTCATCTCTGGCTGGCCCTGTCGCCCCATGGCTATGGCCACACCGCCATGACCGCACCGGTCATCGCCGAAATCCAACGGCGTATTCCGTCCTTGCGGCTGACGATCCAGACCCAGGTCGACCCGGACTTTCTGCGCAGTCGCTACCGTCATTTCAGTCACGTCGACCAGATCGCTGATTTCGGCTTTCACATGGTTTCCGCCACCGGCATCGACCTGGAGGCCAGTGCACAGGGCTATCTGGACCTGTTCAATCGCTTCGATGTCGAGGTTGCCGACAATGCGGCGCGGATGGCGCTGGATCGTCCGCATCTGGTCTTGTCCAATGTCGCCTTCATCCCCCTGGCGGCGGCGGCCCGCTTGGGGGTTCCCGCTCTGGCCCTGTCGTCGCTGAACTGGGCCGACATGTATGCCCATTACCTTGGTCATCGCCCGGAAGCGCCCCGAGTGCTGGAAAAGCTGCTTTCCGCCTATCACGGTGCCCAAGCTTTTCTGCGCTGTACGCCCGGACAGGCGATGAGCCTGACCAATCAGGTTCAGATCGGTCCCATCGCCCGTATCGGCCAGGATCGACGGGCGGAGATGCGGCGTAATCTGGGGCTGGCCGGTGCGGACCGGGTTGGATTGATCGCCTTTGGCGGTATTGGCCATGATCTGGATTTGACCCATTGGCCTGCGGTGCCGGGCTGGTCGTGGTTGGTGGTCGCCGATGACGTTGCCAGACCCGATATGGTGCATTGGCGGCGCTCGGGCCTGCATTTCAGCGATCTGATCGCGTCCGTCGACGTGGTGGTGACCAAGCCCGGCTATGGCACTTTCACCGAGGCGGCCATGGTCGGAACCCCGGTTTTGTATACCAGCCGCCCCGATTGGCCGGAATCGCCGCATCTGGATGATTGGCTGGCCCGGCATACGCAAGCCTTGGCCACGCAGCACGATGCCTTGATGGGCGATCTTGCCGGCTTACTGCAAAAGTTGTTTTCACTGCCGAAGCAACAGGTTGCCACTCCGGATGGGGTGGCGGAAGCGGCGGAAATCATTGTCGCCGAACTGGAGCGACACTGCGCTATCGACATATGTAGTTGATATGGGCCGAATTCATCACGGCGCTGCATCGACTATCCAGGTGGGAAGGGGAGAGCGAGCATGAGTGAACAAGCCCAGATGGTCTATGTTACCGCACCCGGTCACGATGTGGCGGTCGCCCTGGCCGAAGCCGTGGTCGGGGAAAGGCTGGCCGCCTGCGCCAATATCCTGGGCGCGATTACCTCGGTCTATTGGTGGGACGGCAAGCTGAACCGGGATGGTGAGGTGGCGATGATTTTCAAGACCACGGCCGCGCACATTCCGGCA